>JANMGP010000268.1:0-22799 GCA_031374705.1 Verrucomicrobiaceae bacterium
AACGCCCATTCTTCATCGCTGACATCGCTGGGATATGGCTTTCGTGTTGGCATCCCAAGCTTTCCACACGAGGGGTAAGAAAAAGTACAGTTATAATTTCTAGACTTTGAGCGCGGGCTATAAGTGCATGACAGGCTCTAGAAAACTTGGCGGTGCGCTCTATGGTGAACGTCGCTACGGACGTGTCTTCGTGGGACACAACGGTGCGCAATCTTACTACAGCGCCAGGGGGTTCCGCGGCGTGCTAAAGGTCTGAGAGGAATTGCACATACCCGACATTGGAATACCGGGCGGTTTTCTGCGTGCGCCTCTCAGAGAAAATGAACCGGAAGGTCGCCGGAGTTTTCGCTCACGTTGAGGTCGATCATGTGGCCCGGGTTCGGGATTCCCGCCTTTTCGAGGCGGGTAAGGGAGACGTCAGTGAGCAGGCCGCCGACCTCGCTCCATCTCACGAGGAAATGCGGAGCGGCGTGTTCGAGCTTGGAGCTATCGATGCAAAATACGTTTTGCTTGCTGCGCTTTAGGACGGCCCGCTGCTGCGCGACGATCTCTGCCTGCGAATTCCAAAGGCCTTCCGAGGTCATCCCCTCCGCGGAGAGGAGGGCGAGGTCAAACTCCCAAAACTCGACGCTGCGCTGCGCGGTCTCGCCAAGAAGGGTGGATTGAAGGTGCAGAAGCTGGCCCGCGAGCAGGAAAACCTGCACGCCGGGAATTGTGGCAAGAATTTCGCCGACCGGCAGATTGGACGTCACGATTCTGACTGGAGTGACTGGATGTTCGCGAAACGCTTCGGCTACGGCAAAAAGAGTCGTTCCCGAGTCGAAATAATACGTCCCGCCCGCCTTGATGAGCTGCACGGCCTGCCGCGCAATCCTGAGCTTTCCGGGCGAGGCCTGACCCCGCCGTTCTCGAAATGACGGGAAACGGTCGTTAAATTCAGACAGCGCTCCTCCGTAGGTCCGTGTAATCCGTTTGTCGTGAACCAGCGCAGCGAGGTCGCGCCGGGCCGTCGCTTCCGACACCCCAAGTCGTTTGCAGAGCTCTTTGACAGGGACGTAACGCTCCTGCTCAATGAGCTTTGCGAGTTTGTCTCTTCGTGCCAGAACGATATGAAGCGGTACTTTCACGGTCGAAGATGAAAGCGGCTTTTATGAGCGAAGTCAATCGCGTTCTATCGGGTTTATGAGGCTCGCTTCTGGTTTAATGACGTTCCGCTTTTAGCGCTTTCATCACCACGGAGGAGGGCCACTTCTTTCTGGCTCAGGAGTCGCCAGTTTCCCGGTGAGACCTCTCCAGTGACGATTGGGCCGATACGAACGCGCACGAGCCGTTCGACTTCATATCCCATTGCATAAAACATGAGCCTTATTTGGCGCTTCAGTCCCTGCCGAAGGACGACGCGTAACCTTTCGCGTCGGACGTTATCGATCGCTTCGCATTTTGCGTGTCCGGATTCGATTTTGAAACCACGAAGCATTTTTGCCTTATGGGCCGCGACGTCGAACGGCTTGTCGAGCCACACTTCGTACTCTTTTTCGACCTCGTGGCGGGGGTGTGTGAGGATGTTCGTAAGGTCGCCGTCGTTCGTGATGATGAGCAGGCCTTCGCTGTCTTTGTCCAGTCGCCCGACGTAATGAACGCGCGGCCAGTCATGCGGCAACAGCGCGAAGATGGTCTTGCGTTCCTCCGGGTCGTTGGCTGTGCAAAGGTAGCCGCGGGGCTTGTTGAGAACTGCATGGATCATCCTCTCGGCGCGGAGAAGTTTGCTGCCGACTTTTACGGCATCGGTCGGGGTGACCTGAGTGGCAAGATTTGTGACGACCTGACCGTTGATCCGGACCACTCCGGATTTGATCAGCTCTTCGACACTCCGTCTTGAGCCGAGCCCGGCGGTTGCTAGGAATTTGTTCAAACGCATAATGCAATAGAACAAGGCAACGAAGCCTTAGTAAGAAGGAAAAAGTGCGCGAATGACGCAGATAAGTGGATATTTAGCGGCGGCGCATCGATTCCCGCTCCGCGGCGCGCATGGCGCGATACTTTTCCACGATCAGTTTAAATGCCGGAGCCTTTTCCTCCAAAGGGAGTTTCTCCACCTTCGCCGAGGCATCAAAAAGCCAGCGTTCACTCGGGAGCCTGACGACAACCGGACGGCGAGCGTCGTCCTTAATTGCCGCCGGCTCGTCCAAGGACTGTTGGGGGTTCGATAGGATAGCCGCGACTTCGGCGGCGATTTGCCGGGACTCATCGTCGTCTCCCAAATTGACGCTGTACGGCAGTCTAGAGTGTCCGCCCGTGCGCAAAACCGGTGGTGCCACCTGCGCGACGTCGGAGGGAGGAGCAGTCTGCGGAACTGGTACCTCCAGCGGGGCGAGAACTTCATTGATGGCGGGTTTGGTGCGAAAATTCGGGCTCGCTGCTGGAGCTGAATCGGCTTTCGCGTCTCGCAGCTGCGCGGGCATTGGCTCGGCGGCTGGCTCGGGAGTCGGTGCCGGCGCGGGAGTCGGTGTTGGCGCGGGAGCCGGTGTTGGCGCGGGAGCCGGTGTTGGCTCGGGAGCGGGTGTTGGCGCGGGAGTGGTTGTTGGCGCGGGAGTGGTTGTTGGCTCGGGAGTGGTTGTTGGCTCGGGAGTGAGTGTTGGCGTCAGTTTTGGGGTTGGACCAAGCTCCAAGCGTTGCTCTGCCGGCATTCGGGGCATGGGTCGGCTGACCGGGATCATAGTGCTGGTCGCGGACGGAGGAGTCAACGATGAGACGGCCCCGCGCTTCGCAGGCGCGTGCGGAGCGGGAAAAACTCGGATGCTGGACGGATGACTTACAGCCGGAGGGAATTCCTGACGGACTGGAGTCAGCGAACTTATCGCGTCTTTTTTCAACCGGGGAGCCTGTGCAAACGCGGATTCAGCAGCGAAGAAGGCTGCGAACGGAATCAGCATGGAGCGAAATCTCATAACTTCAGAATACACAACCAAACACCCGGAGCATCGCCAAAAATTTCGGGCGACTGGAAGAGTCTGCCGGATTTTGGAAACGGCGGGTGGTGGATTGTGCGGGACTCGAACCTGCAACCTAGTGATTAAGAGTCACTTGCTCTACCATTGAGCTAACAATCCTTTTCCTTTTAGGAAGCGGGACTGTAAGTGAATCCTTGATGGGCTCAAGGATTTTTTCCGCAAAAACTCCAAGATTATCCGATGGAGTATTCGGCTCGGTCATCGGAGATGCGGCCTACCAGATCCCTTTAGCCCGTTGTTTAAGCTCCCACACGCGCAGGGCCGCCCGGATGAAGCGCAGGTTCTTACCGCTCCAAGGTGTCCGTTTTGAACGTCGTTTACTCTGGGTTGTTTGGTTCTCTTTCATAATGGATGAAAAGGTTCACCGCGTATTTTAGCACAGACCGTTCCAACTGACATCCGGCGTGAACGGCTTGCGGTTTATAGAAATCAATCGCACTCCGGCACGTTCCTTGCACTTGCAAATGCGGAAATTCAGGGCGAACGAGCCCGGCGCATGAGCAACAAACGCATCCTTTTAATTCACGAAGACCGCATCGTCACCAATCTCTACCGCGAGAAACTGGAGGGCAGCGGGTTTTCCGTGGACTCGTGTCGCAGTATTGATCAGGCGTTGAAGAGCATCAACCAGCGAAAACCGGATGTCGTAATCCTCGATTTGGTCATGCAGGCGGGTAGTCCGACTGGATTGATTGAGGCCCTCCGTTTCGACCAAAACACTGCGAAACTACCGATCCTTGTTTTTCCGAATTCTTTGCCTCGACTCAGCTCGGCAGCGATGGCTGCCGGCGCGACAAGAGTCGTACTCCGTGGGCGAAAGGCGCTGGGGTCCACGATCGATGCAGCGAAAGTCGCGATGGGGATGAGCGGGCTCGGAGAGGCGGTGGACGCTGACCTTTTCAGCCCCGATGATGACTGGCTATCCGTGATCGCCAATTCGGGCGCGGAAAGCGTAAACCAAATGCGGCACTGCATCCCCGCGCTCGTATCGGCGTCGCCGGATCTTGCGATGCTCCAGAATCTGTGGGCGCTCGTGCATGGGACGGCGGAGCGTCTGGCCTTTCTTGGAAATCGAGCGCTGACGCAGTTTGCAACGGCTTTCGATCTATTGCTCGCGGATCTCAATTCGATGCCAGAACAATTGAACCAGTCCACCTTGCGGACCGTGGGACAGAGCATCGATTTCCTCGGCGATCTCATTTCTGGGGGCGCTATTAAACTCCGCGGCGATCCCGGGATTGCCAAGATTCTAATCGTCGATGACGAAGCCAGCGCGCAGCAGTTCATCACGGCAGCAATGCAGATGGCGGGACTCAAGAATGACGTGGCGGCGTCGCCATCCGCTGCGCTGGACTACTTGAAAAACCGCCACTGCGACCTGATCTTTCTCGACGTCGGATTGCCTGAGATGAGCGGATTCGATCTCTGTCAAAAGATTCGGACCATTGTGACTCATCAGAAGACGCCCGTCGTGTTCCTGACGGGCATGGCGACGTTTCAAAACAAGGCGCAGGCAAGTCTGGCGGGCGGAAACGACTTTGTCGGAAAGCCGTTCAATCTTCCGGAACTCGGGGTAAAAGCGCTGATGTGGCTTTACCGCGGACAGTTGTCGTTGCTGTAGAAAAGCGTCGCCGGACGCGCCGGTTATTTCACCGGCGCGAGAGCATCGTCGTAACCGCCGGTCGGATCGAAGCGGAATTTCCACTGTGTCTCAACTCGCTTGCCCCGGACCATCGCTGTGATTGTTGCCGTGTATTCACCGGGATCGAGCGGTTTTGGCAGCTTTGCGGAGAGTGTCGTTTTTGCGTCGTCTGTCCATGTGAGCGGAATCAGGCCCGTGCCGCTCAACCGGATAGTCACCGAGTTGACGTCGAAAGCGCCGAGACTCGTCAGATTTGCGCGAAGCACGGGCTGTGGGTCACGGATGATTTCACCGTCCATCGGCTGCGTGAGCATCGCCGATGCGCCAGTCGCGGGTGGGGGAGGTGCGGCTTGGGGAGTTGAGGGAAGGCCGCCGCCGGAAGTCGCAACGGGGTCGTTGGTCTGGAGTCGTCCAGACCATCCGAAGACGGCGTTAAACTCCAGTGGCTGCTTGTCGAGCCAGCTATAGCGAGGGATGCGTTCCGAAGGTCCGGTGAATGTGGCCCGCGCGGAGCCGAGTGTGAATGCAGCCTCGTATCCCGCCATCCGGATGTATTCGATCACGCGGGCAGAGTATGTGCCGAAAGGATATGCGTAAGTCGCACAGCGGATCCCCAGCCGTTGCTCCAGCATTTGTTTTGCGCCGATGATCTCCTGCTTGAGCCATTCATCGTAGGCTTCAGGCGACTTTGTCTGCATATCGCGCAGACTGATGTGCGACTGGCTGTGGCACCCGATTTCCACGCCTTCGTCCCGCAATTCCGCAAGCTGCTCCCAAGTGATGGCGCTGCCGCGGCTGATGAAGTTTGTATAAACGAAGCACGTCCACGGATAGCCGAATTTCTTCAGGATGGGCCGCGCGATTTCATAGGCGGAGACAAAGCCATCATCGATCGTGATCATCGCACTCCGGGCCGGGATCGTTTTTTCGCCCCGTTTCCAGGCGAGGAAATCCTGCATCGAAATCACCGTGATATTTGAGTCCTTGAGCTTCTGCATGTGCTCCTCAAACAGCGCCGGAGAAATGTGCAGGGCGGGGGATGCAACAGGCTCCACTCGATGATAAAGCAAAACTGCAACTTGCGCAGTCTTGTCAACGCCGCCAGGCGCCACCGGCGGGACAGGTGGAACCGGCGGATTCTGCTGGCCCGGCAGCGAAGCGACCGTGCCACCGGGGGTGGGGCTCGGTGCCGGCTCGATTCGCACGGCCGGGTTGATTCCTGTGACCGGTTTGTCGGGTTTTTTCCAAAAAGACAACCGCTCGAGCGTTCCCGGCGCCCATTGCTGCATCGCAAAATAGGCGGCAGCAAAGAGCAGCACGAGAAGGATCAGTTTTCGCACCGGCGATCGCTTTGGCTCTTCGTCGAGATAGTACATGTTTGGAGGACGATAGAAACCGCATTCGCGAAAATGGCGAGCGGGAAACGAACGAGATTTCCGGAGCAGGCGGGATTCTTGCGAATCGAAAACCCAACCGTTGCCATTCGGCAACGGGCCGGGTAGGGTGCTAACTGTGAAAATGATCGCCACCGAACGGCTTCTGTCCCGCACCGCCACGCGAATGCGGCTCTCCGCATTTGGCTTCTGGTTCTGTCGTGCGCACCTTGTTCTCGCGATGGTTGGCGCCGTCGCTCTGCTCGTCTCGCGCTTGCTCGGCGTGCTGCCCGCGGCCTGGTTTCGCTTCGAATCGCTGCTTGTCGTGCCTGCGCTTGCCGCACTGGGGGCAGTCTTGTTTACCCGCCGTCCTTCTGCCAATGCGGTGGCGCGTGTCGTGGACGAGCGCTCCGGAAGCAAGGATCTCTTTTTGACTGCCGCGATGATTCGCGACTGCCCGTCCGAGTACGCGCCGATCGTTTGCGAGCAGTCGGAGGACCTCGCGCCGACCGTGAAGCCGACGCGGATAGTGCCGTTGCGCTGGATGCCTGGAGCACGCAACGCGGTGATAGCGCTCGCGGTCATTGCGGCTGGGATTCAGTGGCTTCCGCAACTGGATCCATTCCGGGTGCAGCAGGCTCGGCAGACCGCCATCCAGCAGCAGAAGAAGCTCTCAGAAACCAAAAAGCTCACGGAACTCCGCAAGGAGGAACTCAAGGAAAAAGGAAACGCGCTTAAAGAGCAGGTCGAGCAGGCTCTCGTGAAACTCGACAAGACCCTCAAGGAAATGAAGCCGATCGCGAAGCAGGAGAACGCGAAAAAGCTGAACGAACAGGCGCAGGATTTTTCGGAACTCTGGAAAAAGACCACTGCGGAACTGCCGAAGATGGCGGAGAATCTGGAGCGCGCTGCCCAGCAGTTTGGCGATCGCGAGCAGGCGCAGGAGATGAAGCAGATGATCGAGAAGCTCAAGAAAGGCGATGCTTCCGCGCTCAAGCAGGCTCTGGAGAATACGCGGAAGAAGATGGAGGAGCTCGCGAAAATGCCCGATGGCGCGGAACGCCAGAAGGAGATGGAGAAGCTCGCGAAGGAGGTGGCCAAAATGTCGAACCAGATGCGCGAGCAACTCGGCGACAAAGGAGCAAACGAAGCGTTGCAACGGGCGCTTCAGCAAATGGCAATGGCCAAGGACAAGAACGCAGCGAAGGAAGCCCTCGAGGCCGCGGCGGATTCGCTCAACCTTTCAAAGGAGGAACTGGAGCAGCTCGCCGAGAAATTCAAGGACGCAAACAACCTCGAAGACGCCCTCAAAAACCTTGCGCAGGCGAAGCAACTCAACGAACAGGGCAAACTCGACGGCGCCGATGCAGACCAGGCTAAATCGATGGCCGATTATGAAAAGCTTTACAAAGAATTGATGGCGAAGAACGGGATGGGCGGCGAGGGCCAGGGTCCGGGACAGGGCGGGAAATCCGGCAACAACCCCGGGATCGGGAACGGCGGGACTGTCGGCGAAGATCCATCCGCGCTGACGAAAACGAAGGACGAGAAGGACAAGGTAAAAATGGGAGCTGGTAAATTGCTCATGCAGTGGAAGGACGAAGGCGTGGGCGAGACCGGTCAGAAAGCAGAGGATTATCGGGATGCAGTGAGAGCCGTGAAAGACGGCGTAGCGGAGGCGATCCGGAACGAACGTATCCCTCCAGGATACCACGGCGCGATTCAGAAATACTTCGACCGGTTGCCGGAAAAAGGGAGATAGATCGGCGTGATTTCGCGCATTGCTCTCTTCGTTTGTCTGCCGCTCGCTCTTTTCGCGGAAACTAAAATCGACGCCGTTGCCGGGCAATCAGACTTTGCCGTGGAGTGGGATGGCGCTTCGGATCTGAGCGCTATCACATGGATTCGCGACGACCGTTTTTTTGTCGTTTCCAATCGCGTAAAGGGGCTGTTTCCCCTCAGGCTGACTGTGCATCCGGAGACCGGCCGCCTGTCGGACCCGGACTTCGGAGGAAAGATCAGCCTCACTACGGAAGAGTCGGATTTTGAGGGACTGATCTATATGCCGTCGAAAGACCGTTTTTTTATCAGCACGGAAGCGCGGAGTCGAATTGTGGGGTTTGACCTGAGCGGTGATGCGACATTTAAAGTCGAAGTGCCGCCCATCTTTCGCGAGACGCGCGCGAACAAGAGTTTGGAATCGCTCGCGTGGGACGACCAGAGAGGTGAGATGTGGACTGCAAATGAAGACGCGCTGAAGTGTGACGGCGACGAGAGCGGACCGGCAAAAGGCGCGTTGGTCCGGCTTCAGAAATTCAATTCGAAGCTCAGGCCTGCCGCACAATTCGCCTACCGGACCGAACCGTCCTTATTCCGCATCAGCCATCAAGGCACGGGCGTCACCGATATGGCAATATCGCCAAACGGCGAAATCCTCGTGTTGGAGCGTGTCGTGACGGTCGGGCTTTGCGTGCGCATATTCCGCGTCGAATTCAATGGAGCGACTGATATTTCAAAAATCGAATCTTTAAAAGATCCGAAGGATATCGTCCCCGTGAAAAAGCGCCTGCTTTTTGAAAAGCTCACGGGTGGCTTGAATTACGAAGGCATGACGCTGGGACCGAGACTCGCAGACGGATGTTACAGCGTGATTCTCGTTGCTGATAATGGCGGTGGCACGACGCATCACTTCATGCCGCTCCGGCTTCGTTTGGACGCATCCGATGAAGAAACGGAGTCGCAGCCGGGTGACGGCAGTAAGCCGAAACCGGACGCAAAGCCGAATCCGGCAAAGCGCAACTCGAAGTAGTGAGATGTCGCCCGGCGGTGCAATACGGCTGTGCCGCTTAGGCCTTCACATGTCCGGAGACGAGCTTCGTCATCTCGAACATCGTGACCTGGCTCTTGCCGTTGAAGACAAGCTTCAGCGCGGCGTCCGCGTTGATGTTCCGCTTGTTCTTGGCGTCTTGCAGGCCGTTTTTCTTGATGTAATCCCAGAGCGCTTTGGTGAGTTCACCGCGGCTGAGTGGCTTTGAACCGACAACGGCGGAGAGGGCTGCATCGGGCTGCACTGGTTTCATGAGTGCTGCGTTTGGTTTACGGGTGGCTGGTTTTTCTGATTTAGGCATGTGGAAGTAATAGGAGTCCGACTCCTTTTGTCGAGCATTTCAAAGCAACGAATGTATTTTTGCCGTGGGCGGCGGCTCCCAATTGCGCACCGCCATCTTGAGTTCTTCAAGATCCGCACCGGATTCTGAGTCCATCGCACCTTGGTTGAGGCGAGTGATTTCATCCGCTTTGGAGTCCGCCAGGGACGACGAAATTTTCACGATGGCTTCGAGTTTTTCGCTCGGCGGCTTTCGAAACTGGTCGGCACTTCAGCGAACGACCTGAGTGCTGATTCTCGCGGGACTGCGGAAACAGGGAGCGTGAGTCTCACTTTGGAGTTTCCTGTTCGGATAGCCACGCCACGGCTTCGGGATGTCGCGACCATGCCATGATGAGCGGTTGTGCGAAGCATTGGGCCTCTTCTTTGCTTCCGGGGGAATAGCTGTATGGAAGCCGTTTCGGGAGGGTGCGATGGCCGAGTACATACACCTGCATGTGGGGGTTTTGTTTACGCGCGGCGGCGAGCGATTTTTTTGCTGCCGCTGTTTCGCCTGTGAGGATTTGGGCGAGCACACGGCCCCATGCGAAGACGACATTCCAGTCGTGTTCATCCGGGAACTGATCGATCAGGGCCTGTAATTCTTCCATTCGCTTCAAGGCAAGGAGACAGGGGAGAAGGTGATAGCGAATGCCTTGATTGTCGTTTTCGTTGAGGCGAAGCATTTCTTTGTATTCGATAATGGCCTCGTCGAGCAGTCCGGCGGCGCGTAGTTCCTCCGCGAGTGCGGCGCGCGCCCGCATGTAGGGGCGTGTGTCGGTGTGGCCCCAGAAGTAGGGGACGAAATCCTTGAAGGCTTTTTTCCCGAGTCGCTTCGCACCAATCTCGACGATTCCCTTCAGAGCTTCGATCCGCACCGTGCTGTCTATTCCGGAAGCAGACGTGAACATCAGCAATGCGTCCACGTTCGCAGGATCGAGTTCAAGCGCCTCATTCAGCAGGCGAACTTGGTCTTCCGGTGTGGGGGCTTCCATCGCGTGATACACGAGATCCTGGGCTCGATCTTCGTTCGCGCGGTGGCCGGTTTTTGGTGCCGTTTTCGGCGTGGCTTTGTTGGTTTTTGCGGGCTTTGGCATTTTCAGGTTGTGCGTTGTTCTCGGTCGAAAGTTTCCTGCTCGGACTACCATGTGCTCGGGTCGGGCACCCAATCTTGGGGAAGCGGAGTGACGTCCATGAGGATGGCGCCGGGAGGGCGTTTTTGATCCCGTGCGAGTTCGATGACGACCATTTCGCCGGTCTTGACTCCGTCCTTTCGCTTGTAGGTGAGCAGGAGGTGACGGTGGCGTGGTTTCGGGCCCGGCGGCGGCGGGACGAGTAGTCGCAAGGTGCGGATCGATTGTGGAAAATCAGCCAGCGATTTTCCTTCGGCGTTGATCGTCGCGTCGGTGAGGACGACCTGGTCGGAATAGTTGTTGAGCTGTCGGACGGCTCCGAGGCAGTTTGCCATGGTCGGCCAGCCGGGAGCTTCGTATCCGCGGGTGTGGACGGTAGTCATCCCACCGACTGTAATGAATGCATTCGCCGCGAGGAGGAGCGTGCCGATGGGAAGCGCGAGTCGCAATTTTCCCAGCGCTTCAATGCCGAGAAATGCGAGGAACGCGTGGAGCGCAAACGTGCCGAAGAAATACTGCGCTCCGGGCGGAATCCGGAGTGCGGTGAAGATGACGAATTGGACCGCGAGGCACGCCATCATGATCGCGGCGAGGAGATCGGATGGTGCGACTTCTTTTCCCGCCCGTAGCAAACGCCATGCGGGTGCCACTCTTGAAGCGGCGGCGATGATCCCGAGCCAGATGATGGGGTAAATGAGGCGCGAGAGCCACATGGCGGCATCAATGAGCCACGCAGCGCCATCGGGCCGCGCGACCGTTTTTGCATAATCGTATCCGGTGAGTAGATTGCCGCCTAGAAACGGGGAGAGGGCGGAAAGAACGCGGTCGCTTTTGATTGGATATTGAAGGTTGGTGCCGCCGTGTGTGAGCTTCCAGTGGAGAACGCCGGCGACCGCGCCGATGTAGAGGAAATGAAGGATGAAAACGACCGCGCCGGCCCGCCACAGGGCGGACTTGTCGGCGCGGATTTCCCGGCGGTGTTGCCACAAAAGATATGCGCCGATCGGAACCGCGAGCGGGAGTGCCTGCGGGTGATTGATAGGAAGCAGGACGGCGCACACCGAACACACGCGCAGCGACCACGCGCGTTTCGTTTTCATGAAATCCGCGAGTGCGGCGACGCAGATAGCGCCGAGCGGAATTGTGAAGCTGGCATCCCACAATATGCGGTGAAAGGCGACGATGTTGGGCGCGACGAGAATCGCTGCGGCGAACCACATCCGCATGCCGAGCGTCTTCGCCATCCACAGGAGGCCAATGCTCGTGAGCGAAGCGCATAGCAGCCCGCGCATGACGACGATGCTCTCAGGATCATGCGTGATCGTGAGCAGGAGCTGGTAGATTTGAGTGGGGACCGGTCCGTAGGGGACGCCGAAGTTTCCGAAGAGCCCGGTGTGCGCAGGGATGTGGTCCTGGTTGAAGTAAAAGGCGTTGGCAATAAGCCGGGGTTCATCAATGAGCCAGGAAACATCGCCCGGCCAAATGACGACCGGGACGAGGGCTGCAAGCACCAGCAGCCATGGCAAAAAAGAGCGCAGGGATTTTGTAATAGCCGGACTGAATGAGGGAACAGGGCGTTCCGTGCAAGTGGAAGCGGCGATCGAACGGAAACAATCCGCCGCCCGATTATGCCTAGATTGTCTGCGTGCGTCGGCGGCGGGCCGCGACGGCGAGTCCGGCAAGTAGAAATACCGCCGAGGCTGGCTCTGGAACGGCGGTGAGTGTCACGTCATTTCCGTCCCCGCCGCCATAGTTGACAGCGAAGGTGGTGGTTCCGGCCAGGAGCGTGAAGCCTTCCGGAAGTCCTGCGAAGGCGCCGGACACTGCGTCCACGCCGTCGTTGCTGATGATTGTGAACATGGTGCCGACCGACGGGGTAAAGCCATTGATCAAGCTTACAAGCAGATCACCCGCGAGTCTCACCTGCCCGTTCGCGATGAAGCGGTCGTAGTCCGCCACTCCTGCTCCGCCAAGCTGGAGCGAGATTTTTCCGGCTGCGAGCACGTCGATGGCAAAACCGGAAGACGTGCTGATGAGTGTGCCCGTAAAATCGCTGAAATTGCCGGGGCTCAAAGTGCCGCTGCTTGCGATCAGCGCGCCGAGGCTGCCGGTGGTCAGGTTTCCTCCGAGAGAGCCGGATTGGATGACGGAGATCACGGGCCGCGTTGCCCCGGTGAAGCCGCCATTCACGACGAGGTTCCCGCCATCGACGGTGACGTCCCCGCTGAAGCTCCCGCCGGATTCCAGTGTGAACTTTCCAGTGCCGCGAATCGCGATCGCGGGTGAACTTCCGGAGACTGCGCCGGAGATTGAAACATCAGTGTTTGCGACGATGGCGTGACTGTCGGTGCCTGAAAACTGAGCCGGGCCCAGAAACTCGAAAGGGCTGCCGCCAAAGGATGAACTCAATGTGGACGAGCCGCCGAACGTCAGCGACACGGCAGCCGGGATGGCATTTGCTCCGGTGAGTGCGGTCGTCGCGAGGAGTGTTCCGGAGTGGAATATGAAAGCACCGCCTGGTCCGCCGGGCCCGAGTGCGGACCCGCTCTGGATGGCGAGTGTGCCGCCGGTTGCGGACGGGGAGCCGAGTTGGATGCCGCCGGGCAGCCCGCTGTTTGTTCCTGTGAGTGAGAGTGTCCCCGCGCCGAGCTTTATCAATCGACCACCGGTGCCGCCGGCGAGATTTCCGGAGATGAGCAGGTCCACGCCCGCTGTGCCGTCGCCGATGGTAAATGTGCGGAACGAATTGCCGAGATTGAGCGACGCGGAGATGGTGGCGGTTCCCGCCGCGTGAGAGCTCGAGAGCGGTCCGGCGAGTTGAATCGCATCGCTTCCGCTCTCGATGAGCCCGGGCTCCTCGATGGCCAGCGAGTCCACGGACGGCGCGGTTCCGGACAGGCGCAGTGTGCCGATGTTTTTCAACACGATGTTTCCTGCGGCAGTCGTTCCGGGAATGAGAAGTGTCGTGGATGGCGCGATGTCGATGGAGCCGCTGCCCGTCAGGGATCGAGTCGATGATAGCGTGACGCTGGAATTCGTTTTCAGCGTACCGCCACTGAGGGAGACTGCGCCATTCGCCGCGCCGAAGTTTTGATCCGATGAGACTTCGAGCGTGCCCGCAGAGATGATTGTGCCGCCGGAAAACGAGTTTGCACCAGTCAAAGCAAGTTTCCCCAGCCCTGCTTTTTTGAGGCCCGCCGCGCCGGAGATTGCGCTGGAGATGGTCGCCGTATGCGTGCCGTTTGTGATGGTGATGGTCGCCGGTGCCGTTCCGCCGAGCGCGAGCGTGCCGCCGCTCAGCAGGTAGCCTCCACTTGAAAACGTGATGCCTGCATTAGCAGCCGCGCCGCTCCCGACAGTCACCGTTCCGGCGGTTCCCGAGAAGATGAGCTCGCGGTCGGCGGTCGGGGCGACAGGAGTTCCCGTGCCGTCGCTTAGAGGATTCCAGTTCATCGAGGCCGCGTCCCATAGGCCTGTTCCGCCGAGGCCGGCGAGCGCGCCGTTCGTATCCCAGTAAAGAATGCCGCCGATGAGCGTGGCGGAGAGCGTGAGGTTGTCGAGCCCTAGCGCCTGTGCGCCGCCGCCGGTGCCCGCGCCGTTGTAGTTCCAGCGGAAGAAGTAGCTCGCGTCCGGTGCGATGGAGATCCCGCCGATCGTCACGCTTTTTGAGATGCTCAGCGGTGGTGCAAAAACCGTCGTGCTGTTGGCGTCGCCGGCATAGCTCTGCGCGCCGCCTGCGAACGGACTGCCCCACGAAGTATCGCTGGCCGACGCGAAGAACGACCAATCGCGCGAGCTGAAACCCGACCGGTATTTTTCATAGTCAAACGTCAGTGACAGGGCCGTGATGCTCTGACCGGTGCTGTTCCTGAATCCGAAGATGATGTCCCTGTTGTTCGTAAACGGCGCGGAGCCTGTGATGTAGCCGATGGAACGGTCGTTATCCACGCCCACCGTGCCATTCACAAAATGATACGCGCCAGCCGGCGAACTCCCTGTGAGAATTCCCGAGCCGACGGTACCTCCCGTTTGCGTCGAGGAAATCGTCGTGCTGGCGAAGGGCACTCCCTGCCCGAAGCCCCAGCCGACCGGGAGCAGGCTGCCGGTTCCGTCAAAATTCTGGGTGTAGGAAGCACCCGTCAGCCCATGAAGCGTCTGCCCGCGCGAAGGCATTATCGCCGCTGCCATGCTGGCGGATAAAATGAGCCGGCGGACCGTGAGGAGCCGCTTGTGGGTTAAAGTAGGATAGGACATCGAAAGTCAGTGCCGGATTGGAATCCAAACAGCGCGTGGTGACGAACCACGAATCTTACCCTGAGAGAGTCGAAATATGGGAGGAAATTCGGCCCAAAAGTGCTTAGGGCGCTCTTAGTTTCCGAGCATCATTGTCCATAACGCGCCGCTCTGGCCCACGCCCATTCGCGTCGCGCTTGGGCTCAGGATGTTGTCGCGATGCGCCTGGCTGTCCATCCACGACTGGAAGACCGCTGCCGGACTCCCTCCATTTTTTGCGATGTTCTCAGCACTCGCCGAGGTGCCAAACCGGGCAGCCCGTTGCGTGAAGTGCTGCTTGCCTTGGATGGGCGAGGTGTGGCTGAAAAATCCCCGGGTCGTCATGTCGTTGCTGTGATCCCGGGCACACGATGAGAGCTTCCCATCGGCGCTGACGCTTCCGAGCCCGGCTCTCCGCCGCGCACTATTCGCAAGCGCGATCACTTGCTGTTCATCTCCCGTCAGGCCGGCGGCGGGTTGTGGAGTTGGTGCGGGATTCGGACGCTTATTTTGTGGAGCCGGATCCACCTGCCCGCTGTTCCGGTCGGCTGCTGCCTGCCTCGCTTTCCACTCGATGACCTTTTGGTCGTATTCCTTCTGTTTCTCTAACTGCGCCTGTTTTGCCTTCCATCCCTCTTTCGCCTGAGCGGCTTTCCATTCGGCCAGTTTCTGAGCGGATCTGTCGGCCTCGGAAACACTGCCTTTTTTCTCGGCAGCGTGAAGCGGTGTGGCGGATAGCAGCGCGATGGCGGCGGATGCCGCGAGGATGGGATGGATTCTCATGAAGTCACCGAAATACGTAATCGAGCGTGATTATCCAAGTTCTTTTACGACCGTGCAGAGGAAGACTTTCCCGGGGTGTATCTCCCGGTATTTCGTGATTTCCGCGCGGTTGAGCTCGGTGAATCCGTAGCGCTCGAAAAGCGCCGCGCCGCGCTTCCCCTCGAATGAGACGATCTGTCCAAAGACCCGCTTTTCGCCGTGCTCCCGCAAGAAGTCGAAATAGCGCGAAGTCAGTTCCAGTATTGTCGCGAGGCTCCGGGCATCGGGCATCACGTTAAAGTGGAAGTGCGCCGTCCGTTGCGGGGCTTCCGGCACTTCCCGCCACGCTTGCGTGAGAATCCAGCGCACGAACGATTTCGACGCTTTGTTGTAGCGCCCATATCGCAGGAGTCCTTTCGTGAGCAGGCTGAGATTGTTGAAAACGCTGAAGGCCTGCTGTCGAAACGTCTTTCTCGAACCGAGCAGATATCCACGGACGACGCCTGCTTTTTCAACGACGAACGCCGCCTCCGGTTCGGCGTCCGTGTAGTAGCGGGTGAGATAATTTGCGAAGAGCTCACGGTCTTCAAAAACCGGATCAATCGGCTGCCCGAGAAAGCCGGTGTCGCAACACAGCGCCCGCACGGCTTCGCGATCCGCGCCGCGAAATTTGCGAATGGTGACGTCCTGCTTCATGTCCGGGAATGTTCGTGAATGACTTCGCGGTAGAGATCAAACAGACGCGCCATCACCGCCTCCCACGAGAACTCCGCAACCACAGCGGCGCGCGCGCTTGCACCGAGCTTCGGCAAGTCGTGCAGGAACGCGCGTTTGATTGCTGTCGCCAGCGATTCCGGGGAGTTTTTTGCCGCCCAGAAACTCTGCGTGTGACGAACAATTCGATCCATCGGCGTTCCACGAATCCCCACGACCGGCAGTCCGCAAGCCTGCGCCTCCAGCGTGACGAGGCCGAACGTCTCCTGCACGCCGGGATGCACGAAAATATCCGCCGCGTGAAAGAGCCGCAGCAACTCGTCGTGGCTGTCCAGAAACGGCAGCCATGTCATCGAATTCGTTTCGCGTTGCAGCCTCGCCACCGCATGGCGTTGCAGGCCTTCGCCGGTGATGAGCAAGTGATAGCCTTCACCCAGTAGTCGGAACGCATCGCAGAGGAGGCGCGTGTTTTTCTCGGCAGCAAGACGGCCCACGGAAAGCAGGACCCGCGTTTCAGGCGAAATCCCGAGCGCGCGTCTTGCATCGTCGCGAGAGCCGGGGCGAAACCGCTCCGGATCGACTCCAAGATCCACGAGCGCTGTGTTTTCGATGCCCCATTCTTCGAGCACGCCGCGGAGTAGGGGAGATGCCACGAGCGTCCGCGCATAGCGCCGGTAAAGGGTCCTACTGTATCGCGCTGCGAGCGAGACGAGGAGCTCCGTAGCCGTCCGTCCCAGCCATCGCTCCAGCGGGCGCACTTCAGATTCCGCGAAGTGAGAGTGGTAAAAAGCCACGCATGGAATCCCCGCTGCATCCGCGTATCGCGCCACGGAAAAGCCCACTTGATACGGGTCGCCATTTTCCACGATGTCGGGCCGCTCTGCTGCAAGAATGCGCCCGATTTCGCCCACGCGCAGCAGCACGCGATACTGTGTGACGCGTGAGACGCTCGGGCTCGCGATGCGGTAAATCCGCGCGTCGTCATCGCCGGTCACTTCGTCGCGTTCGCCGGGAATGATGAGTACATGCCTCCCGCCGTGAGCGCGAAGGGCGCGCACTTTTTCCGCCACATATCGTCGTACGCCCCCGCTGACCGGGGACCAAAACTGGGTGACGTCGCAGACTTTCAGAAAAGCGGCCGCGCTTAGTGGATTCCGAGGTCGGCGAGGTAGCGCTCCGCATCCAGCGCCGCCGCGCAGCCCTGACCGCTCGCAGTGATGGCCTGCCGGTAGCGATGATCGCTTACGTCGCCCGCTGCAAAAACGCCCGGCACATTGGTCGCAGTGCTGCCCGATTTTTGGAGGAGGTATCCATTTTCATCGAGGTCCAGCAGGCCTTTGAAAGGGGCAGTGTTCGGCGTGTGGCCGATGGCGACGAAGACGCACTTCACTTCGAGTTCGCTCTCTGCGCCGGTGATGAGATTCTTGAGTTTCGCCGCCCGCATTTCGCCGTCGGCATCGGTGACGTATTCGGTGATCGCCGAGTTCCACACGGGCTCCACTTTGGGATTCTCGGCCACGCGCTGTGCCATGACCTTCGATGCGCGGAGTTCCCCGCGGCGATGGATGAGATACACCTTGCTCGCGAAGCGTGTCAGGAATGTCGCCTCTTCCGCCGCCGAGTCGCCGCCGCCGACCACGCAAACCGGCACGTTCCGGTAAAACGCGCCGTCGCACGTTGCGCAACTCGTCAGTCCGTGTCCCACCAACTCTCGTTCACGGTCGAGGCCGAGCCATTTCGCACTCGCACCGCTGGCGATAATCACTGCGCCGGTGTCGAGCCATTTGCCCTCCACTTCGATGCTCAGATGCCCGTCGCCGCGCTTGAGGCCCGTGCATTCTGCATACTGAAAACGCGCGCCGAACCGCTCTGCCTGCGCCTTCATGTTCATGATCAGCTCCGGCCCCATCACGCCCTCTTTAAAGCCGGGGAAGTTTTCCACAAGCGTGGTCGTTGAGAGCTGGCCGCCCGGCTCGGCTCCTTCGAGAACGAGCGGGTTCATGTTGGCGCGAGCTGCGTAAATTGCGGCGGTCAGACCGGCGCACCCGGTCCCGAGGATGATGACTTTTTCCATAAGTGGGCTGTTGTGAAATCAGGTCCCGGACTCCCGGGCAAGCATGGGAGTCAAAAATGCGCACGATATTCCCGGCGGCCGGGCCCGCCGGAGGTCATCGTCCCAATCCCGAACTGAGGACCGTGCGAGAAGAACGACCCGGTCGATTGACGCGAATCAGGCGCGTTCCGCCGACTTTTCTGCAACGGATCCTGGCAGGGCGGCCGGTTCGGCGGGCAGCCTCGACCCAACAATCATGCAAAGAGCCCTGAGGCTCAGTTCGTAAAGATTGTAAGGCTTGGCAAGGTATGAGTCATTTCGCGACGCGGTCTTTTCGACCCGTGCGCGGGCGCTGGTGAGGGCGCTGACAAAAAGAATCGGCGTTTGCTTGTGATGGGGCATGTTTCGGATGGACGTGTGAATCTCAAAACCGTTCACGTTTCCACCGAGGTCCACATCAAGAATGATCAGACTGTTTTCGTTCGATGCGAGGTGATTGAGCGCGACTTCAACTTTCGACGCATAATGGGTGCGGAGGGCGACTTTTTCGAGCGACATAGCGATGCACTCGCAGTTATCCATGTCATCGTCCACTGCGTAGATTTCGAGTCCTTCCGTCTCCGCGTGCACGCTCGGATTGGTGACGTAACCAACCTTGCAAATTAGGAGCAGGGCATCGGTGAGCGGCTGCACCATCAGCTCCAGCTTCGAAGGGAACTTCTGTATCCACCTCGCGATCTCGCCGCAGAGTTCCAAGGTGCGCCGGGTGGAAAGCCAGCCGGCGACCAACGCTCGCTGCGCGAAATGCTGGAGATTCTCTTCGAGCGCTTTCATGTGCTTTTCGGGCTCGGATGAGCCTGTGGCTGCGTAGAGATTGGCGAGGCACTTGGAGACCTCGTCCTCCGCCTCTGCTCCGTTCAAAGGAGGGAGTTCGGGCTCCCCTTCGAGAGCGGGAGCGGCTTCGTCAATGTGCTCGCTGGATTGGGTTGCGGTCCAGGCGAGGCGCAACTCGTCGCGAGCGGCGTCCAATTGCGATGAGAGGTCGGCTATTTGCTGCTGTTGTGTTCTGATCTGCTCCTCGGAGCTGTCACCCTGGCTGAGTCGCTCGACCTCGATTTGCAGGATTGAAACGCGCGCTTCCAGCGTCTTGACCTCGCGTGCGAGGAAATCGCGCTCGTCCGCCATTGCCGCGAGTTGTTCGCAGGTGGAGTCCGCAATTTTTGTAATCGTCGCGCGATCATTTTCCGCGGAGATGAGCTTCTGTATCAAACGCCCATTGCTTTCCTTGTGCTGTTCAGCGGAGCGCTCGATCTGCGCTTCCAGACCGGAAACTCTAGCTTTCGCCGCTGCCAATTGCGCTTCGAGATCGGTGAATTTGCTAATGCCGTCGGTCTCCGTCGCGAGCTCCGCATATAAGCCGCCGTCTGCCGTGTTGTTCGCAATGTTGTTCTCGTGCTTGAGCAGATCGGCGCGGAGTTCCTCGCAGTCGCGCCGGGACGATTCGAGTTCGGACTTGTTAATGTTGAAGGTCTCCCTGATTTCCTCCACTTCGTGCATCAAAGCTTCGATTTGGAGTTTCGCGCTCTCCTGATTTTGCGAGAGGTTGTGGACCTGGCTCACCAGGCTGTCCCGCGCCTGCCGAATGGAAAGCAGGGTTTTCTCCAGCTCCGAGATCTGGATTGCCGCGTTCTGCTTGACCCGCGGGATGAGTTGCATCCGCCTGCGAAGCTCATCACGTTCGGCGCGATATTCTTCAAGGATCGAAGCCCATTTTGGCGGAAGTGACGCCGTGTCGGGTATATCGCGGACGGCCTCATCAGCCACGCGGATAAAGGGCTTCGCTCTCGGCGCGGATTGCGCGTCTCTGGCTATGGTTGATTGGGCCGGCATTCCAAACGCAGTAGCAGTCGTGGTGCCACGTCGTTCACAGAGTCGTCGGAGACCGGATTTTTGCTCATGCCGGTCAGTGCCCGTATCGCCACCACGCAGCGCGGAACCCTTCGTACGCTCCGCGCCCGGCGACGCGGGCGACGATGGCGCGAATGGGATGGATTTGCCGAAATCCTGTGTCTTTTACTCTGCGATGAGGTCGCGGTGGCGCCATGTGTAGGCGCATCCGGACCAGATTGTGAGGATGACGGCGATGCAGAGCAGGCCCCGGCCACCCCATCCCCAGGCGAGTTCCCACCATTCGCCGTGGTTCATCGGGAGGAGATGCGCGCGCATGAGTTCCATGATGGAGAGCATGAGAAGAAAATAGGCGACGGTGATAATTTGCCAGAGCGTCTTGTGTTTCCCGAGTTTTTCGGAGGGCAGGACGATGCCACGGCTGGTGGCCAGGAGTCTCAGGCCGGTGATGAGGAATTCGCGGCTGATGAGGACGATGGCAACCCAGGCGGGGATGGCGTGGAGTGGAATGAGCATGGTGAAACCGGCGGCCATCATGATTTTGTCGGCGAGGGGGTCCATGAGTTTGCCGAAGTTCGTCACGAGCTTGTGTTTTCGCGCGAGGTAGCCGTCGAGGAAGTCGGTGACGGAGGCGCCGATGAAAAGGAGGAAAGCGCCGGTGTAGGCGAAGTTCCAGCCGTCGGGGCGGCCCGGGGCGTGGAGTTCATCCCAAGCCTCACCCATGGTCATGCAGAGGACGAAAAGGATCGTCATCGCAAAGCGTGAGACGGTGAGTTTGTTGGGAAGGTTCATCGAGGCGCGGCCTTAGAATTGTTCGGCGACGCGGACGAGCGTGCCGACGCCAAAGCCGGTCGCGCCGCGTGCGAGTGCGGCGGTTTCCTTATCGCGATGGGCGGTGTAGGCGATGTCGAGATGCGCCCACGGGGTCTTTTCTGCAAATGTGCGGAGGAACGCGGCTGCGGTGCATGCCCCGCCGAGGCGTCCGCCGCTATTTTTGATGAGGCCCATTTCACTGCGGATGAGTTCGTCGTATTCCGGGAAGTGCGGCATCGGCCAGAGGCGCTCGCCGGCGTCCTTTGAGGAGGCAAGCACGGCTGCTCCGAGATTTTCATCGTTGCTCCAGAGGCCCGCTGCGGATTCGCCGAGCGCGACGCCGCACGCTCCGGTGAGGGTTGCGATGTCGATGATGGCTGCGGCTTTCAGGTGGCGGCGCGCATAGCCGATGGCGTCGGCAAGCAGCATGCGGCCCTCGGCGTCGGTGTTGATGATTTCGACATGTTTGCCATCGTAACAGGTGACGATGTCGCCGGGCCGGTAGGCGCTTGCACCGGGCATGTTCTCGGCCGAGGGAATGATGCCGACGATGTTGCGTTTCACGCCAAGTTCCGCGAGGGCAAACATCGCGCCGATGACTGCGGTGCCGCCGCATTTGTCCCAGATCATCTTTTCCATCTCGGCAGCCGGTTTGATGGAGACGCCGCCGCTGTCAAAGGTCACTGCTTTGCCGATAAGGACGAGCGGAGCCTGCGATTTCGGGCCGCCGAGGTGTTCGAGGACGATCATGCGCGGCGGACGTTCGCTGCCGGAGCCCACTGCGAGGATGCCGCCGAATTTCCCGGCCTTGAGTTTCCTCTCGTCGAAGACGGTGCAGCCCACTCCGAACTTCTTCGCGTGCCATTCGACCTCCTCGGCGAGTGTGCCGGGATAGACGATGTTGCCGGGGCGGTTGGCGATGCCGCGGGCGAGGTTGGTCATCCGTGCGATGGTCGCAGTGCGCTCGCCGGCCTTGCGGGCCATGGCGACGGCGGCTGCGGGGACGATGATGGTGACGTGCGAGATGCCGTGCGTTTTCTTGGGCTTGAAGTCTTCGTAGCGGTAGTCGGCGAGGACGATGCCTTCCGTCGCCGCGCCGGCGAATGCGGACCATTCACCGAGCTGCAGCGCAAACTTGATGCGCCCGGTTTTCTTCAACGCCATCGCGGCGGCTCCGGCGGCGAGGCGCACGGTATCCGCGGTGACCTTTGCACGGTCGCCGAGTCCTGCGTAGAGCGTGTTCTCGCTGTGGACGAAAACGCGACTTCCGGGTTGCAGCGAGATTTCCGCCTCGGTGACGCCCGCTGGAAGCAGTGCACGCTGGTCGGTGGTCAGGAGGCGGATTTGGACGCTGCCGGCGTCGGCTTTACTGGCAAAGATCAAGGTCATCGCGTGCTTTAGAGCGCAAGGGGAGGGGGGAAGACAAGCGCGCACGGGCGATTACTTCAAAAAGTCCACCTTTGCACTCAGCTCGGGTGTCAGAAAATGATCCGGTTTTTCGATCTGCACTTTGATTTGCAGCGTGCCTTTCTGCCGGTTCGCCTCGGGCGCGATCTCGACGACATAGCCATCGTATGATTTGTTGGGGTACGCCTCCGGGCTGATCTTGCACTGCTGATTGCGAAACACCTTCGCGAGGTCCGCCTCGTTCAAATCGATCTCCACCTGCAAATCCTTCGGATCCGCGATGGCAACCAACGCCGTGCTGGGACCGCGTGTTCCGCCAAAGCTTTGCGGCGTGACCAACTCGCCCGCATCGGCCAACTTCTCCAGCACCACTCCGTTCAACGGAGCGCGAATCTCCGTCCAGCTCAGGTAAGTGTTCGCCAGTTCCAAGGCCGCCGACGCCTCCCGCATGCTCGCCCGGGCGGAATCCAGGCGGATGCGCGCGTCATCCCCCGTCTGCTGGGTCTCGACCTTTTCCGCGATGAGCTTGTTGGCCCGATTGAAATCGATCTCCGCCTTCTCAATCG
>JANMGP010000278.1:0-12351 GCA_031374705.1 Verrucomicrobiaceae bacterium
AAACGACGCACACCTGCATACATTGTTCGCATTAGCCAACCTCGTCATAGCCAAGCGCCGACTACTCGCCCCCGCAGCCTGACCCTGCCCGCATCGCGCCAAAACGCGCCAAAAACAGCGATTTCCCAATGATTTTCCACCTCAGAACTCCCACCGCAACCACCCCTCGTTTCACAACCAGCCTCAACTCGCTTTATTCAGCGTTTCCCAAGGCAATCGGCGGCTTCGCGGGTGACGGCGACGCGGTCGTTGTCGAAGACGGGCTTGGGCTGGCCGGGGAAGAGGAAATTGAGGGGGCCGTAGTGGTCGGCGAGGGTGGCGAGTTTGGCGATGCCGACGGGGGAGTCCATTTGGGTCTCGAAGTCATAGACGTGGAATTCGTCGAAGTTGCAGAGGATGACGTAGCGGGGGCGACCGGGGACGAGGCGGGTCCAGTAATCGAAGGCTTGGCGGTAGTGCTTGGAGAGGGCGACGCCGCGCTTTTTCATCTCGATGAGGACGACGGGCTTCCAGACGTAGTCGGCGAAGATCGTGCCGCCGCCGTCTTCGCTGGGTTTCTTTAAGCTGAACTCGGGCTCGCCACCGACGTCAAGGCAACCGGGGTGGCCGAAGGCTTGAAAGAGGCGGTCGAGGAAGATTTGCGCCTGTCCTTTTTCGTAGCCGGTGATGTGGGCTTGGGTCCATGTGACGAAGGCGGCGAGCTTGGCAGTGCGGGAATCAGGCATGGGTAGGACGGTGGGGGAAAACGGGGGCTGGTGGCAAGCCCGCTTAGTCGGCCATACCGTCCAGCTTCGTGATCGGTCGAGTTTGCGCTTGCACGTCCATCCGGCTTGGATACTTCGGATGCCTGCACCGCCATAAAAGACTGGGGATGTCCGGGGCGGATTCAGTGAGGTGAATACCTGACTCGGCTCCCCAGCCTTCTACGGCGGTTATTTCTTGCCCCCGCGGCATGGGTAAATACCCATGGAATCAGGGATTTACTCTGTTTCAGGATGGGTGATGTCGGGGCGCAGATAGGGCGATGTTGGTCAACAGATGGGTAAAACCTGTCGGGTTTTGGGGTACTGTTGGTCAACAGGTGGGTGAAAGCCGTCTGGTTTTGGGGTACTGTCGGTCAGCAGGTGGGTGAAACCCGTCTGGTTTTGGGGTACTGTCGGTCAGCAGGTGGGTGAAACCCGTCTGGTTTTGGGGTAATGTCGGTCAACAGGAGGGTGAAAGCCGTCTGGTTTTGGGGTGCTGTCCGTCAGCAGGAGGGTGAAACCCGTCTGGTTTTGGGGTGCTGTCGGTCAACAGAGGGGTGAAATCCGACGGGTTTTGCGGTGATGTCGGGCGAATTCAATAGGCGAGAATCTTTTTGCATAGCTGCTGCATTTTTTTCTTGCGTGTCGGAAATAGGTTTGGTTTTTTCTGCGCCGGACGGTGGTTCTTCGAGCCTCCGCCTATTCCTCAAATAAACAAATAGAACAAAACAATCCGGCGCACCCTATGGCATTGTATGACGATCCCAACGTTTTCTATGACGCGGACGTTTTTTATGATGCGGAGGATGTTCCCAAACCAGAGAAACATATGGCTAGAATCCTTCGCAATTGGTCCCGCATGAACCGCCAAGCCCGTGTGACGGCAGGGCAACTCGTGATCACCAAACTCACCGGCAATACCGATGTACCGACTCCCAATCCGAGCGTGGCGACGCTCACTACGGCGTTCGATACCGCACAGCAATTCATCAACGATGTCGCCCAGATGGAGCAGGCTCTGGCGGCCCTGCGCACGCAACGCGATAACGCGATAGACAGTGCGGTGACCCTATTAGGCCAGGAGGCCAGCACGGTGGAAGGTGCGACTGCGGGCGATCCAGCCAAGATACTGGGTGCAGGCTTTGAAGTGGCGGCGGTGGCAGGTGGCCCGGTGGGTCCATTGCCCGCGCCGCAGGATCTTCGCTCGTCCGCCGGCGATGATGATGGGACCTTGGATAATGTTTGCGATTCGGTGGACGGCGGCTCGTCTTATGAATGGCAGACGTCACCGACTCCCAACGACCCTAACTCGTGGACGGGACGAGGGACGACGACCAAGTCATCTGCTCACCTGACAGGTCTCACGAGCGGGACGCGCCTCTGGTCGCGAGTCCGCGCACACGGCGCGGCAGGCCCCGGTGCGTGGAGCGACGCGGCGAGCAAGATGGTGCCGTAACTTTCACACTGAAACAAAGGGGGCGGGCTCGATACACGGGCTCGCCCTTCTTTGTTTCGCAACCTCACTCAATCCTATGCCATTCGATCCAACCAAACCCGCCAACGCTACGAAAGTCGTGGCGGCAGAACTGCGCGCTCAATTTAACGCGCTCAACGACCGCATCGTCGCACTGGAGGCGGCGCTCGCCAACACCGCGCAGAACCCAAGCCTCGGCACGCTTAGCCTTGCGCTGAGCGATCCGCCGACGCGGACGGAGGTGCAGCAGATGCTGGATTTTCTGAATACGCTGCTGAATCAGATCACGCGGGTGTAGCGGGGGGAACCTTGCCTATCCGGTTCGTTGACAAAAACGCGCTTGCGATGGGAGCGGGGAGTTCCAAATCCCCGTATGGCGCGCAGCGCCATCCCCGTGCAAACGTTGTGCAGGAGTGGTGGCGTTGTGGTTGCCGCGGTGCGGCAAACGGGGATTTGGAGCCGTAAGACCGCCGAAGGCAAATCCCCGCTCCGATTCGATTTCTCGGTTTGTGGCGAAACCGGATAGCCACGGGGGGTCGGCTACAGTGCCTTCCGGATGATGAGGGCGCGGGGCTCGGTCATTTCCTCCATGGCGTAGCGGATGCCTTCGCGACCGAAGCCGCTGTCTTTGATGCCGCCGTAGGGCATGTTTTCCACGCGGAAGGTGGGGACCTGGTTGATGAGCACGGCGCCGACCTCCAGGCTCTCGTGGGCGCGGAGGGCGAGCTGGAGGTCGCGGGTGAAGATGCCGCATTGCAGGCCAAAGTCGGAGGCGTTGACGAGCGCGAGCGCTTCGCCGAATTCGCGGTAGCGGTGGAGCGTGACGACGGGCGCGAAGAATTCGCACGAGCAGGCTTCGTGGCCGGCGGGGACGGCTTCCAATATGACCGGCGGCACGATGTTCCCCTGCCCGTCCCCGCCGGTGCGGATGGCTCCGGCGGCGACAGCGTCGGCGATGCGGCGGCGGGTGAGCGCGGCGGCCTCGGCGGAAATCATGGGGCCGACGACGGTGCGCGGGTCCATCGGGTCGCCGGTGACGATCTTCTCCGCGATATAGGCGATGAATTGCGCACGGAAGGCGTCGTACAGTGATTCGTGGACGAGGATGCGCTGGACGCTGATGCAGGTCTGCCCGGCATAGGCGAAACTCCCGGCGGCGATGGCGGGAATGGCGGCGGCGAGGTCGGCATCGGAATGGACGATGACGGCTGCATTGCCACCTAGTTCGAGGCAGACTTTCTTTTTCCCGGCATCGGCCTTGAGCATCCAGCCGATGGCGGGGCTGCCGGTAAAGCTAACCATGGCGATTCGCGGGTCGGCGACCATGCGGGCGACGTGTTCGTTTCCGCACGTGATGACATTCACCTGCCCGGCGGGGACGCCCGCCTCCACGAGCACGTCGGCGAGCAGGAGCATGGTGAGCGGGCATTTCGGCGCGGGCTTTACGACGATGCAGTTGCCGCTGGCGATGGCGGGGGCGATTTTGTGCGCGGCGAGATTGAGCGGGAAATTGAACGGGGTGATTCCGGCGATGACGCCGATGGGAAAGCGGCGGACGATGCCGAGATGCCCCTCGCCGGTGGAGAAGGCGTCCATATCCAGGACTTCGCCGTGCTGCCTGCGCGCCTCCTCGGCCGCCGCGGTAAAGGTCATGGCGGCGCGGTGGACCTCGGCTTCGGCATAGGTGATGGGTTTTCCGGCCTCCGCGACGATGGTATTGGCAAACTCGGCTTTGCGCGTCTCGATTCCGCGGGCGATGGCGCTCAACAACGCCGAACGCCGGTGCGGCGAAATCGCACGGACCTCCGGAAAGGCCGATGCACAGGAAGCGATGGCGGCATCCACCGTGGAAGCATCGCCAAGCGGGACGCGCGCAAGCTCGTCGCCGGACCACGGATTGCGGACGGCGAGGGTGGATGCGGTTTCGACGCGTTGACCATGAATAAGAAGGCGCGGAGTCATGGGAGGAGTTTCCGCGGAATCTGCGATTCCCGCAAGCGGAGCGTTTTCGGCTTGGCTACGGAGTCCATCCCGACGAAGGAAGACCGCATGATTCGCCTGCTCCCGCTCACCATGTTCGCCGTCCAGGCTGCCGCGATGCAGCCATTTGTGGTGGACCGATGGGAACTCAACGCGGGCTTTATCCACAAGGGGAGCGTGGAAGGCATGAACCACCGCTGGCCCGCGAAGCTGGAGGGCGCCACGGTTTTTTCCGCAAAGCCGGACGCGCTGTCGTTTGACGGCAAGACGAACGCCATCGTGATCGACGCGAAGGATGGCGACCTCCCCACTAACGAGTTCTCCGCCGAGGCATGGGTGGCTCCCCGCTCGGGCGGAGCGTGGGGCGGCGTGATGGGGTGCATACAGGACAACGGCGATTTTGAACGCGGCTGGGTGCTCGGATACAAGGACTCCAAATGGTGCTTCGCCGTGAGCACCGGGAAAAAGCTCACGTATCTCGCAGCGCTCGACACCATGCGGTTGAACCACTGGGCGCATGTTGTGGGCACCTACGACGGAACGACGATGCGGCTTTTTGTGAACGGCCTCGAAGTCGCAAACAGCGCCGCACAAAATGGGCCCGTGGCCTACGCACCGGCACCGTTCGTCATCGGCACCTATCGCGACAAGGATGAGAACTACCCGTTTTCCGGCCTCATCGCACAAGCCACGCTGTGGTCGCGCGCGCTGCCGATGGAGCAAATCGAGGCGCAGTTCGCAGCTTCCTCAAAGGTGATGAACCCCGGGCAGAACCTCCTCCTCCAGCCGCTCGTCGGGCCGTGGGTGAAGTTCACTTCGCACGACACGGCGACGGTTTACTGGGAGTCCGAAGACAACCAAAAGGGCGCTGTGGTTTTCGGCGAGACAACGGCGTTTGGAGCGCGTGCATCGGAGGCGGAGGCATCCATGAACCACTCGGTGGAACTGCGCGGGCTGAAGCCGAAGACGAAATACTTCTACCAGCTCCGCTTCCCGACCGCCGATGGCGCGGATGTCGGCGGCGAGACGTATTCGCTGGAGACGGATTTTAATTTCATCCGCCCGCCGCAGCCCGACGTGAAGCCGTTTGCCGGCGAGGATGAAAAGGCTGCAAAGATTGCCGAGTGGTGGGAAGGGCATGCGCGGAGCGCGGTGGGCGAACCTCGTGGCTACATCCTCGACTACGGCTGCGGCGACGGGCAACTCGTCTGGGAACTCGCAAAGGCGATGCCGGGAGTGAGCGTGATCGGCGTGAGCGACGACGCGGCGGCCATCGCGAAGGCCCGTGCGCAACTCGACGCCGCTGGCGTCTATGGGAATCGCGTCACGTTGATGCACTGCGATTTGAAGAAACTGCCCTTTCACCCTGATACGTTTGACTGGGTGATTTCGTCCGACGTACTCCGCAGCGGAAAAGTCCCCGGGCCCGTTGAGGAGGCGCTGCGCGTCACAAAGCCTCGTTCGGCGTTTCCGATGGAGCCACCTTGGGGCAGCATCACGCGACCAGAGCCAAGTCCGTACGATGAGCTTGGCCTCAAACACTGGCGGAAATGGTGGAGCACCTTTGACGACCGTGTCGAAAGCAACGGAGAAGAGGGCGCAAATGATGTCTTGAATATCCTCCACGGCATTCGCCAATGGGAAGGCTACTTGTACTGGAAAATCGCCCCCAAAGGCGCAGGCGCATGGTCGCACGCTTATGGCGACGCCTCAAACACGGCGAATAGCGGCGATTCCGTCGTGGCGGATGGCGAGGTCGGACTCCGCTGGTTCGGCGAGCCCGGCGCACGCGGAATGATGGACCGGCAGCCACGCAATGCGCCGCCGCTTTGCGTCAACGGCACGTTTTACATTCAGGGAAACAACCGCCTCTTTGCTCTCGATGCCTACAACGGCGCAGTTCGCTGGAGCGTGGAAGTCCCGAATCTCCGCCGCGTGAACGTCCCTCGCGACAGTTCCAACATGTGCGCCTCGACCTACGGGCTCTTCGTCGCCGTGAAGGATCGCGTCTGGCATTTCTCGGACGCCAACGGCCGGTTATCGCACTCGCTAAAAGTTCCAGCCGAAGACCGCGATTGGGGCTGGCTCGCCTGCCACCAAGACAGCGCACGTTCTTACGCCACCGTCTTCGGCAGCACCATCAAGCCCGGCTCGACCTACACCGAGTTCGAGGGCGGCGAGGCGTTCTGGTACGACACGCACACCGAGGCCAGCACCGCAAAGGTCCTCAGCGACTCGGTGTTCGCTTTTTCCCAAAATGGCAACTGGACCGACAAATCCAAAGGTGTCGTGATCAACAGCACGCTCTGCCTCGGCGGCGATCGCATCTACTTCGTCGAAAATCCCACATTTCCGTTCGACACTGGCCGCGCCGAGAAACCCGAGCTCTACAAGGGCGCGCAACTCGTCGCGCTCGATGCAAAGACCGGCAAACGACTTTGGCACAAACCGCTCGCCATCGGCGGCCTCGGCATCGCGGAAGCACTCTACCTTTCCTACTCGGACGGAAAACTCGTGCTGCTCGATTCCGCGAACAAGGCCTACCACACGTTCGCGTTCTCGGCGAAAAACGGGAACGAACTGTGGCATCGGACACATCCATGGAAACGCGACCATCACGGCGGGCACTTGTATCACCCGGTCATTGTGCGCGGAATGGTGATCGTCGAGCCCTTCGGCTACGACCTCGCCACGGGCGATGTGAAGCTGAGCGAGATGCCGGAGCGCGGAGGCTGCTCAACGCTTTCCGCGGCAAAGGACGCCCTGCATTTCATCAACTGGGACTACGACAAGGGCTCGCTCTATACATGGGACCTCACCAGCGGCTCCCAGCGGAAGTTCAGCGGCTCGCGGGGCAACTGCTTCCTTTCGTTCATCTCCGGCAGCGGCATGATGCTTCTGCCTACGGCGAGCGGCGGCTGCTCCTGCCGCTACCCGAATCAAGTCACGCTCGGCTTTGGCTCCAAATGAAAGCGCTCGTCCTCATTTTCATCGCCGCCCCGCTTATCGCCGCCGATTGGCCCACGTTTCTTCACGATGCCCAGCGCACTTCCTCGACCACGGAGACGCTCCGCACTCCGCTGAAGCTTGCGTGGAAATCCGGCGCGCCCGAAGGCGGCACGCAGGCCTGGCCGGATGAAGCGAAGCGCGATGAGTATCGCGCCGGAAAGGCACTCGTGCCGCGCTACAGCTTCGACCGCGCAAACCACGTCGCCGCCGTCGGCGACCGCGTCTTCTTCGGTTCCGCCCAGTCCCACTGGATGCGCTGCGCCGACGCCTCGACAGGAGCGGTCAAGTGGACGTTCTTCAGCGATGGTCCGATCCGCCTCGCACCGACCGTCGCCGATGGGCGCGTCTATTTCGGCAGCGACGATGGCTCCGCATATTGTGTGGATGCGGCGAAGGGGACCCTCGTTTGGAAGAACACCCCGGCCGGCGAGGCCAGCAAACTCCTTCCCAACGACGGGCGATTTGTGTCGCCGTGGGCGGTCCGCACAGGAGTCATCGTGGACAAAGGAACCGCCTATTTCGGCGCGGGTCTCTTCCCGCACGAAGGAGTCTTCGTATGCGCCGTGGACGCCTCGACCGGAAAGATCACATCGCCGACTCATTGGCAGCATCGCTTCGAAAATGAGTTCACGCCGCAAGGCGCTTTAGTGCTGGCGGAAGACCGTGTGTTTCTCCCGGCGGGACGCAGCACTCCGTGGATGCTGGACCGTACCACCGGCAAGGTCAGCGGGCAATTCAACGACAAGAAAAGCGGCATGGGCACGTTCGCCATGCTGCTCGGCGACACGCTCCTCTACGGCCCTGCCGACCGAGGCGGCTCCGTGCTTACCGAGGCGGGCTTTGACTTCAAGGCCATCGGCCTGCTCTCCGGAGCCAGCGCCGCAGCGGTGAGTTCCGACCGTCTTTATATTGTCGGCGAGAAAGGGCTCATCGGGGTGAACCGGAAAACCAAGGGCGTCGAATGGGCTGCGAAAATCCCCCAACCCATCTGCGTTATCGTGGCCGGCGAAACCGTATTCACCGGGGGCGATGGCGAACTCCGTGCATTCAGCGCCGCAAAGGGGATCGAGCTCTGGCAGACAAAAGCCGACGGCCGCATCCTTGGTCTTGCCGCTGCAAACGGCCGGCTATTCGCGAGCAATGATCGCGGCCAGATATTCGTGTTCGCGGCGGAATAACGAACCGCGCCCCCTGCCAGCGGATTATGGCTCCCGACGCTCCCCCTCCGCACGGAGCGAGCGAAGGCTCAGCGCATCGTTCCGCTTTGCGAGGCGGTTTCCCTTTTCGTCGGTAACGAGCGGGCAGTGGTAAAATGCGGGCACTTCGTTTCCCAGTGCTTCGTGGAGAAGAATCTGGCGGAAGGTGCTCGCGATCAAATCGGCGCCGCGGACGACTTCCGTGATTCGCATCTGCGCATCATCCACCACACAGGCGAGTTGATAGCTGGGGAAGTCGTCTTTTCGCCACACGAGGATGTCGCCGAAATCGCGTCCGGCGCCGGCTTTTTGTTCGCCAAAATGCCCGTCGATGAAACTCACCTCGCGGCCTGCAGGAACACGGAATCGCCAGTTTACCCCGGCGCGAGGGACGGCAGTATTCGCGCCGCGGCATGTGCCGGGATATAGCGGTTCTTCGTCGCCGACGTGCGGCGCGGAGAGGGCGGCTGCGATTTCCTTTCGCGAGCAGCGACACGGAAACAGCCAGCCGCCGGCGCGCAGCTTCTCGAACGCTTCGCGGTAAAGCGGCAGTCGCTCGCTCTGCGCATACGGTCCATATGGGCCGCCGACATCCGGGCCTTCATCCCAGCGCAACCCAAACCAGTGCAAATCCTCCAGTGCGGCGTCCGCGAACTCGGGACGGCAGCGTGGTCCGTCGAGGTCGTCGTTGCGAAAGACGAGCGTGCCGCCGGCTGACCGACAACGCGTCTCGGCGACCTGGAATGTCTTGGCGTGACCGAGGTGCAGGAAGCCCGTCGGGGAAGGTGCGATGCGTCCTCGGTATCCCTCCGGCAGCATGGCTTACTCAGGCATTTCCACAGACGCGACCGCCATCGCGGCGATGCCTTCCTTCCGCCCGAGAAAACCCATCTTCTCATTCGTCGTCGCCTTGATTCCCACACGCCGCTCCGGCAGCCCGAGCACCGGAGCGAGCGCAGCTTTCATCGCGGCGATATGCGGTGCAATCTTAGGAGCCTCGGCGATGAGCGAGGCATCGATATTGATGAGCCGGCCACCCTGCGCTCTCACGAGTTCCACGGAGCGACGAACGATGTCCAGCGAGCTCATCCCTTTGCACGCGGTATCGGTGTTTGGAAAATGGTGACCGATGTCCGCTTCGCCGATTGCGCCGAGAATGGCATCCGCGATCGCGTGGCAGAGCACGTCGGCATCGCTGTGTCCATCGAGTCCCAGCGTATAAGGAATTTCGACTCCACCCAGCACGCACTTTCGCCCTTCGGCAAAGCGGTGAACGTCATAGCCGAGTCCGACAAGATTCATTCCTGCGGGAGTAGTTGGATTTTACCATTCCACGCCCGCACCGAGATTTTGTCCGGGTTGTCGGTTCGCGGCGTCATTTCAAATTTCCCGCCCGCATTTTCCACGAGCAACTTGCCTGCGGCGACGTCCCAGAGACTCACGCTTTGCTCGATGTAGGCATCGAACCGACCGGCGGCGACATATGCGAGGTCGAGCGCTGCGCTGCCCATCAGGCGGCATTTGCGCACGCTCTGGATATACTTTGGCAGCAGCGCGAGTCCGGCGTTGATGGTCTCCTTCGTCTTGGAAAAACCGACCGACACCACGGCATCGGAAAGCAGCGTGCGAGGGCTGACGGAGATTTGCTTTCCGTTCATCAGCGCCGGGCCGCCGATGACTGTCTCCCACAGTTCATTGCGCTGCGGATCGTAGATGACGCCGAGCTGCATTTCTCCGGCCCTGCGCAGCGCGATGCTGATGCAGTAATGAGGGATGCCGTAGAAATAATTCACCGTGCCATCGATGGGATCAACGATCCACTGCCACTCGCTCTCCTGATTTCCTGCCAGTCCCTCCTCGCCGTAAATTGCGTGGTCCGGGAATCGTGCGAGGATGCGCTGCGTGATGAGGTCCTGCGTCTCCACATCGAGCGCGAGTTTGATGTCATGCGCCAGCATTTCGTTCACCTCCGCAACATTGCCAAAGTGACCGCGCAAACTTGCGCCCGCTTCACGGGCGGCGGAGATGGCGACTTCGAGCGCCGTATTAATAATGGAATCAGACATCAACGCACTGTGCCTGCGCAAACATGCGGAAAACAATGCAGAATGTGCATCGGGCGGCAGATTGCGCGCGCGCCCGGTTAAGACTTTCCGGCCAGCACCTTCTCCCGCCACCGCCGCACGCTGCTCATGTCCAGCCGTTCGCCTGCAAACTCGATCTGCTTCACCGGCTTCGTGCCATTCGCGCTTTCGCGTTTGAGGACGCTCGTGATCTCCATCCAGCGCACGTCGGCGAACTCCTGCTTCGCACTGCCGGTGGCGCGCCCGTCTTCCTCGGGGAAGGTGCCGATCACGAGCATCACGGGATGCGGCTGGTTCGTCCACGTCTTCACCCAGCGCTGCTTCTTGATCGTGAAAATCTCCGTGCCGTCCTTCCGCTTCGTGAGATGCGCATTGCCGGCCTTGATTTGCAGGCAGCGGCCCTTGCCGATGCCGTTGCCGTCCTCATCGGTGAACTCGACCAGCATATCAATCCCGTCGTCTTCGTCCCCCGGAACCTCGATCCACTTCTGATTCGCGCTCATCGGCCCGAAGTTCCTCCACCTGCCTGCGCACCGCGTCGCTGGTAAATTTCTTCTCCAGCGCATCCCACAGCGGGAAGCGCTCGCCGCAGCCGTCGCATTCCGTGTCGGCGTCGTGCTTCTTCGCGAGCAGCTTCTTCATGAGCGCCTCGGGATTGCCTTTCGCCGTGTGACAGTGCGGGCAGACGTAATGGCGAAGCCGCAGCGCGTTGTGGCAGGTGCCTTCGAGATGCGCGTGGATGTAGTTGGCAAAGATCACCTGCTCCCTGCTCCTGCTGCCTGCTGCGTCACGCCCTTGCACATTGCCGAAATACGAAATACACGCTGATGTTCCCGTTGCTCGTTGCTCGCCGCCTCGCGCGTGAGCTTGATGCCCATGTGGCGATCGTCCGCGAGCGTCACGAAGTCCGCGGCATCGCGCCAGAGTTCCTTGAGGGTGAATGACTGGCAGTCCGCCAGCTTCACCACCCAGCGGGAATGTTAGTCACCATTATCACAACTCCCCGGGCGACCCAAGGATGTTCAAATCGGAGTGTCAGCACTCAAAAACGACCTTTTTGCCGGGCTTCTTCAGATTTCGGCGGCTTTATTCCCGTGCGCCACATCCAATGGAGAGCACGTAGCCCCCTCGTCCCCGGTTTTTTGCTTTAATGCGAAAGAATTGAAATATTCTTTGAGGATGGATGTAATCCCTTTTCGAAATGAGTTGATTTTGTATGCCGCAATTGAGGTAGTAAGCAGACCAGTAACAGCCATTGCCAATACAAATAAGACATACACCCAACGATAGGTATGTTTCGGGTACAGGTCGGGACTCGGGTCGAACGGCGATGGTTTCCCTAGAAACCAGAGTTGAACCAAACCGGAAAACAGAATAGTGAATGTGGGCAAATACAACAATGCCGTAGTCGCAACGCGAAGAAGCGGCAGACGGCGCTTAGGAGAAGATGGAGGCTGAAGTGACGATATTGCCCGATCGTCTCCGCTTAGATGAATAAAGATTAGATTCGCGATTATCCCGTAAAATATCAGTGCCTTCTGATCCTGATTTTCATTGCGTGTATCACGAAGAAGTGTGCCAATACTGTGGTTTTCGAGTCTCGTGCACCAGTAAAACCACACCAGCGTTATGGCTAAAGCACAACTCGCAAGAAAAGTAGCGTCGCTGGCACTCACTCGAATCCCAAAGAAACTTGATGCAATCTGCTGGTCCTGCACCCATTGGCTAGGGAGCCGCTGAATAAAGCGAAGAACCCTGTAAAACAGAGGGACAGCGGGCGAAAAAGGTGATAGGAAAGGTAATGGAAAAGCAAACGAGCTTCGCGGCGGCGGAGTACAGCGAAAAAAAGAAAACCACCCGGCGGG
>JANMGP010000279.1:0-5609 GCA_031374705.1 Verrucomicrobiaceae bacterium
AAACGACGCACACCTGCATACATTGTTCGCATTAGCCAACCTCGTCATAGCCAAGCGCCGACTACTCGCCCCCGCAGCCTGACCCTGCCCGCATCGCGCCAAAACGCGCCAAAAACAGCGATTTCCCAATGATTTTCCACCCTGGAACGCCCACCGCAACCACCCCTCGTTTCACAACCAGCCTCAACTCGCTTTATTCAGCGTTTCCTTAGGGTCGGCAGCGGAATGACGTGCCATTCCAATTCCTCATGGCCTTCCACGGATCGTTCCGCCGCGGTGGTGTGTCCAGGGATGCCGTCCGGCATGTTGTTCCGCCAGATTTCCGCGCCGTTGAAATAGACGACCACACCGTCATCCGCGCACACCCGCAGCATGGGCGTGTCTTCGCCAAATACGAGCGGTCCCACAAACGTGCGCCGATAGTAAGTGGTGGTGCGCGGGACGGTAGCCGGCAGCACGGTGCCGGTGGTCACGGTCTCGCCATGCGTGAAGGGACTCGCGTCCTGGCTCCACGAGCCATCCGCGTAGCCCGGATTCTTCCAGCCTGCTGCCGGCGCGCCGGATGCCGCCCAGTAGCGCCATGTGCTGCCGGACGCCACGGGCGTGGGACCACCGGAGGTGGGCAGGACGGTGATCTTGAATGTTTTTGAGACCTCGCGCCCGCCGTCGTCCGCCTGGATGTAAACGATCGCCGCGCCGTGCTGATTGGGCCGCGGCGTGAGGCGCACCCAGCGCGAGCCGCCGCCATTCGTGCCGAGGAGAAATCCCGCCGTCGTGATGACGCCGTCCGGGTCATAAACACCGCCGGTGACCGTGATGCCGGAGCCAGGCGTCTCGCCATCGCTGACGGTGAAGGGCACCTCGATCATGGTGTCCTCCGGCGTGGTCCGGTCGCTCAGGCCGGTGATGGTCGGCTTGGTGGCGTTCACGACCACATTGACCGATCTTGAGAGCAGCGTCGTCTTTCCTTTCATGTCAGAGACCCGGCAGGTGACCGTGCGGATGCCGCTGGAAACGAAAGTGATGGGGAGTTCCCGCTCATTGGCATGGATGGTGCCGTCGCCGGTGTCCCAAAAATAGGCGAGATCGTCCGCGTTCGGATCATAGGCATCCGCGGTGAAGGTTACTTCCGAGTCCCGGTAGGCCGTCGCGGGCGACTGCAGGAGGTTCCCGAAAGGCGCACCGTTGCCGGAGAAGCCGCCAAAGTTCACCTGCACTTTCGCCAGGCCGCCCTCTGGGTCCGTCTCCAGATTGGTGATGTGGACGGTGGGACTGGCCGGCGGCCATGAGAACGTACAGCCTACGAGGAGCGGGGCATCGAAGGTTCCCACATGGAAGCCCTCTTCGTCCTCCATGTCCATGGGCGTCTCCGGCGTGGAGTCGAGGATAAAGGTTCTGTTCCGGCTATAAAGGTGGCTGGTAAGCCTGACTCCCACGGAGTGCCGCAGCCGCTCATTCTCACCGGCGAGGCGGTGGTCGAGGACGAGGTACGAGCCATCCAGGACGTTCTGCACCACCGGCACGCTCAGCCCGCGACGTCCGGTGCGCTCCACCTGGTCGTGCTCTCGGAAGGTGTAAGTGCCTGAGCTGAGTGCCAGCGGCAGCGCCGTGTCCGGCAGCCAGCGCAGCCAGTGCTTGAAGGACGGATTATACTCGCGCTGGCCGCTGCCCATTTTGTCAAAAATGTCCCCGTGTTCCTGGCCCGGGATGTAGATGGTAGTGCCGAAGACCGGGTCTGTGAATGGGATAGGATCCGTGAAGCGCGAGGACGCATGGTAGAGGCCGAAGTTGTGGCCCAGTTCATGCAGGATGATTCTGGTATCCAGCTCAATCCGTTCCTGCTGAGTGTAGCTCACACCTGCTCTGCGGCGCATGAATGAGTAGCCTTCCCCGATGCGTCCCAGTCCTCCCCAGGTGGGATACTGGCCGTTATCCCCTCTTAGCGGCGATCCGCCAGCGAGCACGACGAGATAGTCATAATCGTCCCGCTCGTAGCCCAGGTCCTCCACTTCGTCGTCCACCTCATCCCAGATTTCCGAAATGTCGTCGGTGCTGTAATCCTCCCATGTGCCATCCAGCACTACCATGGGCGTGACCGCCGAGCCGCCCGGCGCCACCGGACGGATGATCAACTCGCCGTAAGACCACAAGGCCAGCGGGCCGCGCGTGGCATTCACGATGTCCACGCAGTCCTGCGTGGTGAGTTCGTGGTCACTATCGACCGGCCCAAAGATTTCCGGCATGGTGCTCTGGAATCCCAGCCGCACGACGAGCATCCGCTTTTCACCTGTGGTCCAGTTCGCATTCCCTTGGGGGGAGGGATTGGCCACCGGAGTGCCCTCGCCGTCAGAGGCCGCGATGGGTGCCGCATGCGGCCCCACCGGCGTGAGCGACTCCACGGTGGCGCGGCGCCGCAGCGCATTCGCCGCATGGGCCGGCCCGCAGAAAAACTCCGTCGTCTCTGCCACTTTTAGTGCCACCTCCGTGCCATCAAACTCCGCCGGCTTTTGCGAAACCGGGCAGATGGGCGGCTCCGGATTGGCTGCCAGCGCCTCGTCTGTTTCCACCGCCTCCAGCACCCGGGCCGGCCATTCGGAAACCGCCATGCGCCCATCCAGCGCGATACCATGCAGCGGGATCCCCCGCCGCGTCGGCTGGTCCATGCGCCGGCCATAGACAAAAGCGCGATACCGTTCCTTGCCGATCACAGCGCGATGACTCACCGCGCTTTCCCCCGGCCCCGCGGCATCCGCCGCCAACACTTCCAGTGAGCCGCGACCATCAATGCGCGTCTCCATCTGCGCCACCACCACCGCCGGCAACACCCGCCGCACTGCCACTGGCACCGCGCGATCCAGCGCCCTGCCAGGATCCTTTTCGATCATCGCCCGCAACGCGGCGCGGCGTGTCGTGGCCAGCGCCACACCTTCCGACACCAGCGCCGCGCGTTCCGCCGGAGCCGTTGCCGCCCATCGCGCCGTCCACATTTGAAACGCAGCGAACTCCTCCTCCGGGGCTGCCTCGACCCACGACTGCGCCGCCGTCGCCGGCAAGTTCGTCCCCGGCGCGATCACCGCCATCGCCCGCTCCACCGAAACCGGCGGCAGGGTCGTCACCTCGCCTTCAAAAACCTCCTCCTCCTCCCGCGCCTCAGCCGTTGCCGGTTTCGGCACCGGCTCCGCCACCTGCCGCTGATGATGGAGCAAGCCTCCGCCGAAAAGTAGCACGAAGACAACGAACGGGAAACCGAAACGGGAAAAGGCGAGTGTTTTCATGAGTGTGCATCCCTTTCCTCGGCATCCGCGCCGCGTTGTTGCGGGAAAAGTTCACATCTTCACCCGTACGCGGAGGAAGCGGCGCGTGTGCTGGCTGATGATCTCCGAGTCTGCGAGCTTCACGCGCTCGAAGCCGCCGGGCAGCGGCACGGGTGCGCCGACGGGCAGCATGATGGCTTCGCTCCATTGCAAAAGGTCGGTGGAGACTTCCACTGTGCAGCTTACGCAGCCCGTGGTGCGGCGAATAAGCTCCAACGTGAGCCGCTCGCTTGCGTCCACGATCTCGATGGCGTAGCGCGGCAGGCCGGACGCACCGCCGGGAGGGAGCGTGACGGCGTCGGAGACGTTGGGATCCATGTCGAAGGAAAACTCTGCGAGGTTGCTCGCGCCGTCGTTGTCGGGATCGAGGAGCGGAGCGGCATTGGGATGAGACACAGAGCCGAAATGCGCTATCTGCCATGCCTCGAACACCGCGCACGTGCCGGTGCCAGTCAGCACGATGGTGAACGCGCCTTCGTCGGCGTCGTTGCTCGGGATGGCGAGGGTGGCGGTTTTCAGTCCGGGGCTGGTGGGGAAAAAACGGACGATGAACGTGCTGCTGGCTCCGGGCGCGAGGGTGGAGGCGGGTTGAGAGACCACGATGAACTGCGACGCGTCCGCGCTGCCGGAGGTGACAGGGCCACCGCTGAGATTCAGCGGGGCGGAGCCGGTGTTGCGCACCCTGAAGAGGAAGCTCTTGATGCCACCGACCTCCAATTGGCCATAGTTGCGGGCGGCTCCGTTGTCCACCACCGGCGACGCGCCGGCACCGACCGGCTGGGTGATTGTCAACTCCGGCGCTCCCGCTCCGGCGGCCTGGCCGAAAATGACGTAGCCCTCGCCCGCGCTGCTGCGGGTTTCTCCCGGGCCGTCGGCGGATCTGGCCCCGAAGGAAAAATCCGTCACACCATCGCCATTTAAATCCCCGGGCGCAAATTTATATCTATCCGACAGCCCGCCACCCGGATCCCCCGCGCTGCCGCCGAAGATGGTGACATCCGAGCTGCCCAGCACGGCAAGATCGAGTATGGCAGGAAATAGTGCCGGCGATTTGCGGCCGAAGACGACAAATTTGTCACCGCTGCTCTCGCGGGTGTTCCCGGGGCCATCGCCGAATTGAGCGCCGAGGATGAGATCGGTGATCCCGTCCCCATTCGCATCGCCTGCAGCCAGGGCACCGGAACCCGCCAGATTGTCTCCGGCCTCGGCGCCAAGAATGGTGACATCTGCGCCGCCTGCGCCGCCCGGCAGGGACAGATCCACCGTGGCGGGAAGAAGCGCGGGGCTTTGCCGTCCGAAGATAATGTAGGCCTCGCCCGCAGCGGCCCGTGAATCACCCGGACCGTCGGCGAGCAGGCTGCCGAGCAGGATGTCCATGACGCCGTCGCCATTCAGATCGGCCACGGCTTTCGCCCATCCACCGAGGCGGTCTGCCGCACTGCCGCCGTAGATGGTGACATCCGCGCCGCCTGCACCGGACACCGCGAGGTCGAGCACGGCGGGAAACGCGGATGGCCCGCGCCGTCCGAGCACGACATAGACCTCGCCCGCTTCGGCGCGCGACTCCGCGGGGCCATCGGCGTTCTCCGAGTGCAATATCAGATCGGAGACGCCATCGCCATTCACATCGGCAGTGAGGGTGCCGCCGTTTGTGAGCATGTCGCCGAAGCTCGCGCCATGGATCGTGACCGCCGCGCTGTCCGCCGTGGCGAGGTCAATCACGCCGGGAAAAGCGAACGGCTCTTTGCGTCCAAAGATGATGTAGGCGGCACCCGCGAGGAAACGCGTGTTGGCCGGACCGTCGGCGTTGCTCGCGCCCAGGATGATGTCCGCAGTGCCGTCGCCGTTCACATCGCCCGTGGTCAGCGCGTCTTCGTGAGTGAGAACATTGCCGGCGACAGCGCCGTGGATGGTGACGCTGGCCCCGCTCGCGCCCGTCAGCGAGAGATCGAGCGAGGCGGGGAAGCTCGCGCGTCCAAAGACAATGCAGGCCTTGCCCACGGAGTTGCGGCCCGGCACATCCGCGAACGGCGCACCCAGCAGCACATCGGCGATTCCATCGCCATTCACATCGCCGGAGGTCAGGCCTCCCCGGCAGTCATGCGGGACTCCGCAGGACCGTCCCCGTTCGCAGTGCCCAGGAGCAGGTCATTGATGCCGTCACCATTCACATCCGCTGCGGCCATTGAGTTGCTAAACGTCAAATAGTCAGCCGCGCTCGCACCCTGGATGGTGAGGTTGGGCGGGGTGCCCGCGAGGCCCCTTGCATCCTTCGTGCCGGCCAGCGCGCCCTTG
>JANMGP010000305.1:0-6637 GCA_031374705.1 Verrucomicrobiaceae bacterium
ACCGCCGAAGGGCTCAACTCGAAAATCCAAGCGCTCAAAGCCAACGCCAGAGGCTTCCGTAACTTCTTCAATTACCGGACTCGCATCCTCTTCTTCTGCGGCAAGCTCGATCTTTCGCCACTATGACCCCGGAAGAAACAAAATGCAAACCAACTTCCTCGCACCAGCCGACGGCACTGTAGCCGAAGTGCTAGTGAGCGTCGGCGAAGCGGTGGAGTCGTGCGCGACTATTTGCCGGACTGATAGCTGCGCACGCATCGCGACCTCGTTCAAAGCTAGACCATGTCCGCACCACGCATCCTTTTCTGCCACTGCCAATACGCGCAGGTCGTCCCGAAAGAAGTCAAAGCCGCCGTGCTCCAGAGCCTGTGCGACAGCGGGGTCGCGTTCGACGCCGTGGCCGACCTCTGCGAAATGTCCGCCCGCAAAGACCCCGCGCTGAAAGAACTCGCCGCGGGCTGCGTGAAAATCGCCGCGTGTTTTCCCCGCGCCGTGAAAGGTCTCTTCCACCAATGCGCCGCCGACCTCGATCCCGCGCAGGCGGAAATCCTGAACATGCGCACGCTCACCGCCGCCGAAGTCACCGCGCGCCTCGCCGCGGACGATGTGCAGCCGAACGTGCCGGTGAAAGTGAAATAACGAATGCCGAAGTCGTTTTGAAAGAGGCTCATGTAACAATTATGAGCCTGATTGTTTCCATTTCCGAAATGGAAGCCGGAACTCCGGACGAGGTCGCTCTCTCCAGCCCAGTGGTGATGCGAGGAACGAGCGGCTATCGTGGGGTTTGTTAATGATGAGCGTCCGACTCCCGTGGAGTTCCGTCGCTTCGGCGGCGACGAACCCTCGGCGAAACCCCGATTTACCGAGTTGCTGGCGTGATCTTCAAATCGCTCACCGTGGCCTTCATCACCTTCGTCGTGACGTTTACAAATTGGACGCCGACTTTGAGTTTCGCGGGCCAATCTTTCGCCTCAAAGGGCTCCAGCTCGGTCCATGTTGCCTTATCGAAACTGTGCGCCCATTTGAGCTGTGTGCCAGTGCGCTGGATGCGGAGGTGAAGCGGGCGTTTTCTGTTGGCGTCTTTGATCGGAAGCTGATTCCACCTTCCGTTTTTCCGCACAGCCCGCTGCATCCAGATTTGGTTGTCGTCCTTTTTCTCCAGCGGTTGCCGGACGGAAAGCTCCAGCCGGGCATAGTTGTCACCGTCCAGTTCGACAAGCAGACCGGCGGAATTCCAAAGCACACGGTTCGCATTCGCATACCGGCCGTCTGGATTGATTCCCGGTTGAATCGTGACACTGGCTTCAAAGTCGCCCTCAACCTCTTGCAAAACTGCTGGTGCGTATTTGCCGGCATCCGTGTCGCCGCCCGCGAATTCTATGGAAAGCGAGTTGCTCTTTTGCGAAAAGCGAGCGACCCCATAGATGTCGCGAACGGTTCCCCAGCCTTGTAGGACGAGTGGTTTTCTCCCCGCGATTTGCCAATTCACTGGCTCTTCGGCGAACGCGGAAAATGTGAGGGCGGTGGCGAGAAATGCGGTGAGTTTCATTTGGTTTTGGGTGTGACTTTGAATCCGGTGAAACGGAGGGTTTTTGGTTTTGAGGACAGGTTCGCGACGAACGGCCCGACCTTCAGCTTGGCGGGCCATCTGTGGATATTTTGCGGGTAAAGGTCCGTCCAAGTTGCACCGTTGTCGTTACTGAATGCGCCGTGGAGTCTGGCTCCGCGGCGCTCGATTCGAAAGGTGCGCTGTTTGGTGCCATCAACTTTGATGCTGCTGAGTTTGATACCTCTCTGTTTTCCGTCCGTTCCGGTCAGCGACCAATCGAGCACTTCGTTAAACTCCGTCTCGTTTCCGATGATGATGTGGCCGTGATTGAGTCGTGCCCCTTGCTTATCTCCTGCCAGCACTATCAGCCCACCGCAAACCCAACCGCGATGATCGGTAGGCAGTGGGTCGAGAGTGACTTCGGCGGTAAAATCGCCTTCCACTTCGATGAGCGAGGCGGGTCCATTGAAGGAAGTCTCCGGGATCATATCCGCTTCACTCGCAGCCGTGAGTTTCAACGCATCGCCGTCGAGTTCGTATTTCCCATTTCTCTTCGAGTTGCGGCGAAATCCCCAGCCAGGAATCTCGCCTTCCGTCGCCTCTTCGGGAAACTCGGTGATGGGTTTGGGCTTCTCAGTTTTCGCGGGCTCGTCGGCGGCGAAACATGCGCAGGTGAGTAGAATGAGCGTGATGGTTTTCATGGGTTGGAGTTGGTGAGTTCGTAGCGTCCGGTCGCGTCGCTGAAACGCATATTTGCCGCGTTTTTGTTGAGCCAGATTCGTGCTGCTTCGGCGGTTGGCGGGCAGTCGCTTCGCCAGCTCATAATGCGGGCCATTTCGCCTTCGATCTCGGCATTCTCGTCGGCATAGGCGCGGTTGCTATCATCCGCCAAAATCAAAGCGAGATCGCCGGGAGCGGCTGCCCCTCCATGTTTGCACAGAAAGGCGAATAAATGAATGATTTGCAGAGGACGACTGACTCGCTCGGAGGCTGAGTGCCATAATGCGGAAACGGCCTCGCGTGTCGGAAATCCTTCGCGCTGCGATGCCCGCTCCAGCTTTTCTAGCGCGATGCCGCCGATTCGGCACTGGGCGACGATTGCTGCGTTCACTTTTGGGGAATCGCTGGCGAGCAGCATGTCCGTCCATTTTGCAGGCAGCGGCTCGTCCGAGGCGCGGTCGCACATCACGGCAATTGCTTCTTTTTCCCAGCCGTGCTCAAAAATCGCAGGCTGGAAGTCGAGTGCTGGCGAGTGTTCCGCAAGGAGCAGGTCTTTGTCGGTGGGACGTGCGAGATCGTTGATTACGCGGATAAGACAAGCGTTAATCGTGCTCGTCGATGGCCGGTCGTATTGATGCGCTGGCTCGCCACGAGCGGGGAGTTTCCAGCCGCCATCGCTTTGGCTCCGGATGCTTTCCCAAGTGCGAAGCGGCGTGGTGTGGAGCTTTGCCCAGCGGATGAGTGTGGGGATATTTTCAGCGCCGACGGAGTAGAGTTTTACGAGAATCGTGTTTTCGTGGTGCTCGATGTGCGCACCGCTGGATACCCGCGTGGCCAAGCACAGCTTGCGAACGTATTCCTCGACATCAGCAGGCGCTGGGGCGTTTTTGAGCACGATGGCAGCAAGCGTTTCGCCGAGCGATTCCGTCTCCCGGTTCTTCGCGTGAATCCACTGCGCTTCGGGCGGGTTAATGTTTGTAAAACTGAATGGAATTTCAATTGGTTCGCCTACTGGTGTGCCCATTAAAAGCTGAATTTCCCAGTCATCGAGATTTCGGTAGAGTGCTGCTTCGCGCTCTTGCGCTAGGAGCGGTTTCTGATTGCCGCTCGTTTGCGGCTCTTGAAGCGTTGAGAGCCCTGGATACTCGCGAACTCGTCTCGTCAAATCCGTGCGCCATTCCACCGATTTCACTCCCGGTGTCGTGGTGAGTTCGCCAGTATTCGGATTTCTGATGTATGATCTTCCTCCGCTTGGACCCCAATCTAGTAAATCAATTTTGGGATTGATGCGTTTGCTGAGCGTTCCAAAATTCTGCCGTCGAGTGCCGTCCTTACGAACAAACATAAAACCAGGGGTTTTCCATCGTTCGAATGTTGGAAACTGAGGCTCGGTCAACTGAAGCGTTTCCGGCATATCAACCGTTGAAAACACTGTTTTAACGGTGAACGACTTAGAATCTTTTGTGATGGATTTCACGACAAGCGAATCGAGTTTTCCACCCCATAGAATGCCGCTCTGAACGGGAACACTGGCGAGTTTCGTTGTTCGCCCTTGCCGGAAGCGTAGAGTTCCTTTGAGGGTTGCGTGTTTTGATTTCCAATCGAGACCTTCCAGATCGTAATCCCCAACAGTAACAGATGTAGGCGGCTTTTCGGCTACTCCGTCGTGGGTCCACCGGTATGAACGCTTCTTTTGAGATTGCCCGTCTATAATGAGTTCAAGGTTCGCTATATCGAAAGCGAAAACATTTGTATTCGGGGGCAACCCCGTCACGGTGTAAGCAATTGTAAAACCCGTGCCTTTCCACTTTGTCCCATCCCTGTCTGTATAATTGGTTTCGGACGCGCTCGGAGGAAGTGGTGAGAGGTCCACGCGCATTCCATCTGGCATCGGAATGACGCCAGGGTTTTTCACTTGAGGCGAGGTTCCTGGGTAGCCTAGCGGTGTGTTTCGAGCCCGATCCATCCCAGCTTTGTTCCACCATCCGACGCCGACAAGCGCCACAAGGATCGCCCATTTGAAACGCCCCGCTGAGAGATACTGCCACACGAGCAGCCCCACGCCGATCGCGGCGACGGTGACTACGGAGAAGGGAATGGCGAAGCGCATCACTTCGGGTCGCCAGCCGGTGAAGAGGAAATTGAGCCCGCCGACTGGCAGCATGATTGCGGCGGCGGCGACGATGAGCGCGGTGATGCGGAGGTCGCGCGAAAGCACGCTGGCACCCAGCACGAGCGCGACGGGCGGCAGGGCTCGCCATGCCCAGATGGAGACTGCGGCCCAGGTGTGTTCGCCAAAGCCCGCGCTGGCGAAATACGCGAACTCGCACGCCGCCGGGAGGACGACGAAGAGCGCAATGAGCAGGAGCAGTTTCGCCGAGAGCAGCCGCCAGCGGGCGATGGGCAGCGTTTTCCAAAATGAGCGCCCGGAAACTGGCGGATCAAGCTGCACGATCTGCGGCGCGACGAGCAGCATGAGGACGTAGAGCGCGAGGTGGTCGGGGCGGCCGGTGCTGGCAAAATTTTGCGGCAGCGCGGAGTCGCCGGATGCAAGCTGGATGAGCCGGAGCGCGAGATGTGTGGCGCAGGCGGCGACCCAGAGGATGAGCCAGATGCGGGTTGCGCGGAGGTCTTTTTTGATGAGGTGCCAGATGAGGTTCATGGGAATCAGGAAATGGGTTGGCGGAGGACGGCGCGGCAGATGACTTTGAGCGGCGCGGGCTCGATTTGCAGGTGCTTCGCACCGGGGAATTGTGCCCCGATGATGGCGGGGAAGTTCTTCGCATCGTGGGCGCTGTCCACGAAGGTCACACGGCCTTCGCCGAGGTGGATGTCCCACCACGTCGGTGGCGGCGCTTTGGGCAGCGCGGGGGCGTGGAGGCTCACGGAGCGGCAGCGGGCGAGGAGCGTGTCGGTGTCTTCGCGGAGGATGAGTTTGCCGTTGTCTAGCACGCCGACTTCATCCGTGAGACGCTCGATTTCCTCAAACTCGTGGGAGGAGGCGAGGATGGTCAGTTCGCCGTCGGTCATGAGCCCGAGCAGGGCGTCGAGGACTTCCTGGCGTACGGAGGCATCGAGCCCGCCGAACGGCTCATCGAGCAGCAGCAGGCGCGGGCGAAACGAGAGTGCGCCAACAAATGCGGCCTTTACGCGCTGGCCGCGAGAGAGGTTTTTGAGCCGACTTTCCAGCGGTAAGTCAAAGATGCGGGAGAGGTGGGCGCAGAACTTTTCATCCCACAGCGAGTAGAGCGGTTTGAGGAAGGCGAGGTACTCGGCGACCTTCATCCATCCGGGTAGATCCTGACCTTCCGCGACGTAGCCGATGCGGGCGCGGTCGGTTTCCGAGAGGCGCGAGGCGGGAGTGCCGAAGACGCGGGCGTCGCCGCGAGTGGGGCCGGTGAGATTCAGCAAGACGCGTAGGAGCGTGCTTTTTCCCGCGCCATTTCGGCCAAGCAGCCCGAAGGCGCGTCCGGCTGGGATGCTGAGTTCCAGGGCGTCGAGGGCTCTTGTAAGGCCGAAGCGTTTAGTGAGTGCGCGAGTTTCGATGACAGGAGGCGGGTTGCTCATAGTTTGTTCCAATGGGTGTGAATGGCGGCGACGAGTTCGTCTTCGGCGAGGTGGAGCTGCCGGGCGCGGATGACGAGGGCTTCCACATCGCTCGCCAGCATCCGGGTGCGCTCGTCCGCTTTGAACTCCGGGCGCTCGGCGACGCGATTGCCCACGCCGGGCAGGGTCTCTACGAGCCCTTCGCTCTTCAGCACCGAGATGGCTTTTTGCACGGTGTTGGGATTGATGCCGTATTCCGCGCTAAGGGTGCGGACGGAAGGGAAGGGATCGCCGGGCTTTAAATCACCCGAGATAATCGCCTTCCGCGCCGCGTAGAGCACTTGCTCATAAACGGGCACGCCAGCCTTAAATTCGATTGGGAATAGACTCACTGTATTACGTGTTGTAATACACTAGATACGCACGGTCAAGGCCTATCTCGCACGCTTCCGCATACCGTCCAAACAACGCCAGAACGGGATGTTACTTGATTGACGCGTTCGCTGATTCTATCACTTTTTCCACGGAATAAGTTGCAAGCCGTGCTTGTGGGCGCTAATCCGGCGAACGTGCTTGCAGGATACGAAACAACAACGGGGTTTTTCGACGAGATGGCCGCAACGCGTGAGCTGACTCGTCCGCATTTTTCGAAATTTCGCGATTTGCTCAGCGGTGTGTCGCCGGAGGATTTTGACCAACGACGTCGCGCTGTGGATCTGGCGTTTTTGCGCCAGGGCATCACGTTTAACGTGTATGGCGATGCGCAGGGTACGGAGCGGATTTTCCCGTTCGACCTGATTCCGCGCATCATCCCGGCGAAGG
>JANMGP010000013.1:0-72107 GCA_031374705.1 Verrucomicrobiaceae bacterium
GCGAGTGGCAGAACGAATACCAGCCCGGGCCCACATCATAGTGGGTATCCGACCATGAACTGATGCCGACTTTCACTTCCCATCGTGCCTCGGGTGGGAGCGGTGCCCAGCCGACATAATCGTCGCTTTTGCGCCACGAGACCCACGCCGGGCCCCAATCGTAGCCGGGCACCCAGCACCAGCCGACTTCGTCGAGTTGCACCCATCGGCCGTAGTGGTAGGTGATGCCGCCGAAGTCTTCGTAGCTCACCCATGTCCATCCGGCGTCCGTGTAGCTCCAGTAGCCGTCCGTGTAGGGGCTCCAGTCGCGATCGACGCCGGTTGGCTGCCAGACATTTCCGTATCGGTCTGTGTCAACCCATTCGCCGTACGGCGACAGGCTGTCGTAGAAGAAATCGAAGTTGATTCGCACCTCGGCCCGTGCGGGCGAGGCGAGAAGCGATGCTGTGCAGGCGAGGATGAGAGCGTTGAGTTTCATAGGCAGTTCGGAAAATGAGACGCCGGCGGTTGCTGCGGCATTCAAAGAAAGTTGGGCATTTATTCAGACAAACGTTCGCGCCTGTTGCGCCGAAGTTCAATGCCGGGTTTGTGAAAGCGTGTACATTACGGCACACGCTTTGCCCGCGCCACCGGGTCGGGATTACTCTCTTCTGCAAGAATCCTTGCTCGCGCAGCCCGGATGCTCCGGGTGTAAATGATGCCTGCAATGATCGCGATTGGGAGCGCCACTGCCTGGCCGCGGAATGGAAGCATGACCACGGCCACCACTCCGAGCGCGACCCCGATGACCGCGCCAAGCGAAGCGCGGGAAAGGAGGCTGCGTTCACGGGCACTGCGCGCGCTGCGAATCTTCCACCATGTCGAGGCAGCCCATGCCGCGATGAACGGGAGGGCCATGATGAACAGAATCTTCGGCATCAACCAAGTTGCGCGAGCCACCCGGAATCCGGTGTCGCATATGGGCGGAAGGTCTCCAGGGTGCCGGCCTGTTCGTTGTGGAGCAGCGCCCGATGGAGGCCGAGTGTGCCGGCTTTCGGGGAATCAATCAGACTCGCAGAGTCGTTCGCGCTCATCTGAAAAACGACGCGCATTTCGATCTCGGTCAGCGTCTTCCGGTTCAAGAACCGGTTGACGTTGTTAAACGTGTCCACCGTGGCGATGAGATGAACGCCGAGCGACGGACCTTCTGTGATGATGGTGGTGAGCTGCTTTGCGGGGCTCTCGCTGTCGTCGCTGGAAAAACTGAAGTCGTCTTCGCCGCGCAGCTTCTTGAATTTTTGCATACCGTGGACGAGAAGGAAAACCCGCGGTGCGTCCGTGGGGGCGTCGCCTGCGATGCGGGATTTCAAGTCGGCGGCGATGTCATTCATCACGCCGGCAAGGGTGTGAGGGTCGGCGATGATTAGCCCGGGGACTTTCGCGGAAATTCCTGCGAAAAACTGCGTCTCTGTGCTGTCGGCGGGCGATGCCTGCAGCAGGACCAGCTTGACACCGCCGGCTGGAAACTGCGCCGCAAGCGCGATGATTGCGAGGCCCAGCATCGTCGTCGCAGTTTCTTCGCGCTGACCGACGATGACCAAATGATTGCCGCTCTGTTTTTGAAAAATCGCTTCGGTGGGACCCTTGATGGAATTTGGCGCGCCGAGCCAGACGCGCGGGCCGGATGGCTGTTGCGCGGGCTTGGATGCAAGGACACGGGCGAGTTCGTAGTTCTCGCGGATGTCCGCGGGAGCATTGCCTTCGAAGACGATTGGGCCGTCGTAATCCTTCGGGGCGAGCGCCACAACTTTGTCGAGCCACTCGTCGCGTTCCTCGTCCGGCAGCCACACAACTTGAAACGGACTGTTTCCTTCGATGGCACCGGCAGCGTCATTGTAGATGCCTTCGCCGGGCCGCGAGAGGAGTCGCGGCGCGGGATTGCTGTCATCCATGATGAGATACGCATCGGCTTCGTTGCACTGAAGAGCAACGCGAATGACCATCTGCCCCATCGTCGCGCGCGCCAGCGTAAATGCGCCGCCCAGTGTCTGGGAGCCGAGCAACACGTGGATGCCGAACGCACGCCCCTGCCGCACGATGCGGTCCAACAGAAGCGATGCTTGCTGCGCCACCTCGTCGTCCTCGGTGAAAAACTCCTGGAATTCATCAATGAGCAAAAGCGAGCGAGGTACTGGTTCTGTGCCGCCGGCACGCTTGTAGCCGGCGATGTCCTGCACGCCGAGCTTCCGGAACATGTCGCCGCGGCGCTTCAGTTCTTCGTCCACACGCTGGAGCACGCTCAGCCCAAATTCACGATCGCTTTCGATTGCCACCACCCGCGCATGCGGAAGGCGCTTGCTTGCGTAGCATTTGAACTCGACGCCTTTCTTGAAGTCGATGAGGTAAAACTCGACCTGATCGGGGCTGCACGTGAGCGCGAGATTCGTGATGATGACGTGGAAGAGTGTCGATTTTCCGGAACCCGTTTTTCCGGCAAAAAGCGCGTGCTGTCGCGTGCCTTTTCCGATCGCGAGATATTGCAGCTTCGTCGCTCCGGTGCGGCCGATTGCCACGCGAAGCTCCCCTGTGGTATCTCCCTTCCATCGATCCTCGGCGGCGGGAGTGATTTGGGAAAACGGAACTTCGACCCGATTCGAATCAACGCTGGCCTTCCCGATTTTGTGCACAAGCTGCGCCGACAATTCGGGGTCCGGCGGCACATCGAGCGCCAGAATGGCTCCCGCGGCCGGCTGCCCGTCCATCGCGAAGCCGGACTGTCCTCCGCGAATGACGATGCTCGATTTTCGCAAGTCATCCGGAACCAAACCATCGGGATTCCGGTGGCGTTGATCCCAGTGAATGAGGGTGAAGACGCCGCACCGGGGACCGCTGGTCGCGACGCTCTGGAGTCGTTTGATCGCGGATTCATTGAATCCCGCGGGGAAGTCGGCGACGACGAGAAACTGATATTTTTCCGCCACGACACCCGCATGCGCATTGTATTCGCTGATGCTGGCGAACTCGTCGCGCAAATACATCTGAATGACCTTTTCGATGTGCTCGTTCAGCTCAGTGAGGCGTTCCTCGATATGCTCCGTTTGCGTCCAGATGCGGCGGTTGATCACCGATTCCTCGTGGTCGGCAATGTGCATCAGACCCGCGAAATTCTGCCCAAGGCCGACGGGGTCGATGATGGTGCACGAGACTTTGCCGGGCGGCAGCGTGGCGAGCAGGCGGAGAATGATGTTATTAAGGCCGCCGATGATCGCATTTCCGCCGCTTTCCTTGGATTCAAAAAGGAGCGAGCCCTGCGCGGGAAACGTGAGGGAAAGCGGCACGGAAATGTGCGGTGCGCCGGGCAGCGGCAGTTGCGTCGGCAAAGCACCGGCAAGAGTCTTGATGTCGGCCTCGATACGTCCAAATCGCACAACCGGGGCGAAATCGGCGGCGGGCTGCCAGTTCTCCACATACTGTGCATTCCAAGCCGGGAACTGCTGGCCGGTCACGGCATTAATGGCCTCGATGTCCCGGCAAAGCGGCTCGATGGAGGCCTTCCATGCGGCCGCGAGTTTGTCCCACTCCGCCTTGTCCTGCGAAGTGAGTTCATCGCTTTCGATTGTTTGCATCCCCGAAAGCGCCGACCGGCGAATCCCGGCGGCAGTATTGATTTCATCACGCTTCCTGTCTCGGGTGGCTTCCTCCGCGGCAAATCTCGGTTGCATCAGTGCCTTGTTCGTTGCGAGCGCCCTCGGAAGGGCACGCTCAAGCTTCGCATTTCCACTTGCTTCAAATGCGGTCTGGATTTCGCCCGCGGAGCCCCATTTGCTTTCGATTGCGGCTTTCGTGCCCTCAAATGCGTCCTCGATTCGCTTGCGCTCCGATCCGTGGTAGCTCGTCGCCGCGGCGACGGCGGCATCATGCGTATTTGCGGCTGCCGAAAGTCCCGATGCAATCCGCGCCGCGCATTCCATGCCCTGTTTTTTCCCCGCCGCGTGCATGCCGAGCAACACTGCGAGAATGAGGACCGCTGCGCCCGCGGCGACGACATATCCTCCCGGGCCGAGCATGAAGGCGGCGGCGCCGGCGCCGAATATGATGAACGGCATCGTGAGCGGAAGGGGGAGCGCCGCGAAGAATTTCGGCAGGGGGAATTTCCGGAACTCGTGGAGGTCTTCATTGACCTTCGCCACCTGTTGCTCGAGGTGGTTCAGCAAAACCGGATGACTCTTTTGATCCACGGTGGAGTCGTCGCCTTTTGCTGCCAGTAATCGCCCAAACGCGCCGTATCCCGCAAAGCACTGTGCGGCGCGGCGACGGAGCGCGGTGATGTTTCCACGCTGCTCCTCGATCCGCGCAGCAAACTCCGCGAACTCGGAATCGGCCGCGTGTAAATCGCCCGCCAGACCACGTTCGGCGGCCATCTTTTCCATTTGCAACCGGCCCACCAGCGAACCCCGCGCCGCCTTGGCCCGGGCGGGGAGCGTTTTCTGCAAAGTCAGATGTGCTCGCTCAATCCACGCCCGGCGATGATCGTAAGCCGCCCGGACGCGACCTGCCCGCTCCGCGAATTCGGAATCCACCGCGGCGATTTGCGAGGAAATGGATTTTTCCAGCGCGGCTGTCGCGTCATGGTGTTTCTTGGTGAGCTGATACCGCCGGTTGCGGCTGTCGCGCAAAAAGGATTCCTCGCGTTTGGAAAAATCGGCCACTGTCCGCTTCAATTGCGCAAGCAAATCAAGGCCGCGGGACACGCTGAGGTCGATCGGATTATTCACAAGCAGTTCGGATTTTCTTAAGGATTTTGTCGATGTCTCCCATCGCCGAAAGGGCCTTCGCAACGTCCACTGGCAGCGCGTCGATATATTTGTCTCCAAACTCGGTGGCCTTCGCGTCGCGCCAGTAGCCCCGCGTTTGGTCCCATGCGGCCAGGAGTTCCTTCACCGCCTCGTTCAGATTTCCCGCGCTCCCGGCAACATTCATGGATTCGCCTCCCCGGGGGACGGATTGACTGGCATGCGGGTGTCGGCGTAGGCGTCGAGCGCCTTGATCGAATTCGTGACCTGCCAGATGCCTTTCGGAAGCTCCTGATCGAGAAACTCCCTGAGGCACATCAGACCTTTAGTCAGTGGTTCGACCGTGCCTTCGTAGTTCCGATCCCAGAACTTCACCGCTTTCAGCTTTTGCTCCGCCTCGGTGACAAGGGCGCGTAGTTTCGTGACGATCGCCTTTTCCCTCGCGATTGAGTCGCGGAATTCGGAGAGCTTGGCGTTAAATAATTCCTGTTCGGCCTGTTCCAGCTTGCGGTTCCGAATCCGGATTTGGCTTTCCCAGTAGTCCCGTTTCTCCTGCTCCAGCCAGCGCTTGGTTCGGCGGACTTCATCGATCACTTCATCGACGGAGCGTTTTGCGCGAGCCTGAAAGACAATCAGCGCCGAACGCAGATTCTCCAGCGCATCGGTATCCGTGATTCGGGCCTGCGTATCCATGCGTCAACGCTGCTCGAGGTATTCTTCGATGCGCTGTGCTTTGCGGAGGAGGAAAGGCGTGTGCTTCTCCGACACCTCCATGAATTTCCGGAGCACTTTCATCGTCGTCACGAATTCCTCTGCGAACTTCATTTGTTCCTGGTCCTGCCATGTTCCGGTAAGCGCCATGAACCGCGCATGCAGCGCTGCGGCCCGCGTCTGCATGTCTTCGTTGAAGCGCTTGAGTTCCGACGCGAAACGCCGGACCTCCTCGGGATCCATGATTGCCTGTGCCATAAGTGTTCTAGGTTATTTGAGGTCGATATTCTCCATCAGGCCGAATCATCAGCCTGCTCCGCATTCATCGCAAAGAGCGATAACCTGCGTCACGGCTTTTTCACGGAAACCGATGCGCGTCGGACAGACTTACTCCCGCTCGAACATCGGGTCCCAACGTTCCTTGCCGTCCAAGCTCGATTCTTCAGCGAACTTCTTGCAAGTGATTTGTTCGACGTGGGCGTCGGAAAAAAGGACGTTGATGCTGTCGCGATCCTGATGCGTGCCGAAGCCCGTCTGTGGTCCACCCGGACTGATCTTGCAGTTTTGAGTAGAGAACGCATCCGCCTGCCACTTGATGATTTTCCCCGGCGTCTTGATCACTGCCGGACCTGCGAAGATCAGCTTGGATGTGGGCACTTTCCATTTCGACTTGAGGGTATCGAACAGCTTTTCGTTGATGCCATAACTGATCGCGACCGTGCCGTTTTCGTCCTTCGGGCGCTCATCGGTTGGTTTGTCGAATGGGGAGCGATATGCCTTCCAGCCCTGCACGTACTTGCGCTGCAAAATCTTCGGCCAGGTGTCCTCGCCAGCGGCTTGGACGGAGAACATCGAGTCATCGCTATCGTTCAGGTACTGGATGAATCCTTTGCCGAGTTGAGTGAGGTTGTTCATGTCCTCCGTCGCCCGGCCCCTCTCCATCGCTTTCGCGAAAATAGGAAGGGCCAATCCGGCGAGGATCGCGATGATGGCGATGACGACTAGGAGCTCAATGAGGGTAAACGCGTTGGTTCGTTTCATGGGAAGAGAAAATACGGAGACATCATCAAAAAGCACGAGTCTTTTTTCTGAATAATCCGTGATTTGTGCCGCTCTACTCAGGAAACACCGGCAATTCTACGCCGTCGTGCCCAAAACGACGCGCAGTTCTTCGAGGAATCGCGAATTCTGCGCCGCAGTGCCGATGCTGACACGCACCCATTCAGGCAGGCCGTAAGAGTTCATGTCGCGGATAATCACGCCCTTCTTCATCAGCGCAGCGAATACCGACTTGCCGTCGCCGACTTTCACGAGAATGAAATTCGCATGGCTCGGCACAAACTCCAGCCCCATGGCCGCGAAGGCGTCCTGCATCTTTGCGCGTTCGACGAGCGTGAGCTCGCGCGTTTTGGTCTGGTGCTCGTCATCTTGCAAGCCGGCTAGCGCTCCGGCTTGGGCGATGCCGTTTGCGTTGAAGGGCTGGCGCGTTTTTTGCAGAACGTCGATGAGTTCCTTTGACGCAATTCCGTAGCCGATGCGCAGATTCGCGAGGCCCTGAATCTTTGAAAACGTCCGCAGCACAACGACCTTGCGGCCTTGCTTCACGTATTTGATGACGTCCGGAGGACTTGGCAGGAATTCGTAGTAGGCCTCGTCAAAGACCACCACGACATGCTCCGGCACCTTCGCCATGAACGCGTCGATTTGCTCCTGCGAAAGCAGCGTGCCTGTCGGATTGTTCGGGTTCGCGATGAAGACCTCCTTCGTCTTCGGAGTGATGGCCGCCAGCATTGCATTGAGATCGTGCGCAAAGCCGGGGTCCGGCACCTCGATGGTCGTCGCACCGAAGAGCGTCGCCATGAGTTTATAAACCACAAACGCATGCCGCGCCGCGATGATCTCGTCGCCGGGATTTAGGAACGCCTTGCCGATAAACTCGATGATTTCATTCGAGCCGCAGCCCAGAATGATGTTCGCGCGCTCCAGCCCGAGCCGCTGCGCGATGGCCTCGCGCAGATAATAGCCGCCGCCGTCCGGGTAAAAGTGTGAGCGTTCCAGTGTCTCGCGCATCGCCGCGAGAGCCTTCGGTGACGGGCCGAGCGGATTCTCGTTGGAAGCGAGCTTGATGATTTCGTCGGGGCGCAGCCCGAGTTCGCGCGCGACATCCTCGATGGGTTTACCCGGCTCGTAAGAGACGAGTTCACGCAACCACGGATGAGCATTGGACCAGACGTTTGACATAAAGGCGCGGAACCTATCCACGGGAGACGGAACGCCTAGAAAAAAGTGCAGGATGCGAGTGAATGACGCCTATTTGCTCCGCAGCCAGGCGAGCAGATCGGCGACATCCTGCGGCTTCAGCGCGGCTTCGAGACTCTCGGGCATGAGCGACCTCCCGGATGCCGTCATGGTGTCAATATCCGTGCGAAGTATGGCCTGCTCGCTTCCGCCGGGAAGCCGGAGGGTGATGTTGTTCGCCGTTTCGGAGGAGATGATTCCCGCAAGCTCGGCACCGGATTTCATCTTCACGAGTTGCGCGGCATAGCGCGGCTCGACGGCGGCGTTTGGATCGAAAATGCCGGCCAGCATCCACTCGTCGGGCTTCGTGGAAGTCATGGCGAGGTCCGGGCCGACTTCATTGCCCTCGCCCTTGAAGCGGTGGCAAAGTACGCAGCTTTGCTGGAAGATTGCGCGTCCCCGCGCGGCGTCGGATTTGAGCTTCGTGACTTCCGCGTAGCCTGCGATGACCTTTGCGCGGTCGGGTGTCGTGGGCTTCGGAAGTTCCGGCACTTTCGTGGTGGCGGCGGGCGATGAGTTGAGCTTTTTGAAAAGGGCATCTTCGGGGCCTAGCGATGACATGATGGCGATGCGCATCTGCTCGTTGTCACCATCGCGTTCGGCAAGACGGGCCAGAACGGCGTGTTTGTCGCCGGACTGGCTGAAGAATTCGCCAAGCGTAAGGGCGAGTTGCCGGCGAACGATGAACTCGGGGTCGTCCATGCAGATGAGAAGGGCATTAAATACTGCCGGGGCAGGCTGCGCTATTCTCTCAGCAGCGCGTATTGCCTGCACGCGGACTTGCGGATGTTTGTCGCGCAGTGCAGGGCGAAGATCATCGACGGAAAAGGAATTTAATGTCCCCAACGTGGCGATGCAGTGCGCGCGCACTTTTGGATTTTCAGAGCGCGTCGCGAGATCCCGGAGAATAGGGAACACGGAGTCCGTGATCATTCTGATGCTGTACTTTTCCAGAAGAATGCGTTGCACCGTGTCGCGCTGCCATCCGTTTGGCGAATCCATCGCAGCGGCGAGCTTGTCGTCGGGGAGATCCTGAAGCTTTGGAATCTTCCGGAGTTTCGAGCCGGTCGGATAGACACGCCAGATGCGCCCTTTATCCGCTCCGGCGCGGAGGTCCATCCGGCTCTGCGTTTCCGGTGCGATCCACTCGGGATGCTCCAAAACAAAGCGATACATATCGGCGATGTAGAGCGCACCGTCGGGGCCGGTTTTCAGCATCGTGGGGCGGAACCAGACATCCCTGCTCGCGAGGAATTCCTGCTCCGCCTCGCCGTCGGCGCGTTTGCTCGTGAACGTCGCGCCTTCGGGCACGAGCACTTCGCGATGGACGACATTGTGCACCGGCTCGCTGATGAACACACTCGTTGCAAATTCGGGACCGAACAGCTCGTCGCGATAAGGCGTGGGGCTGTTTGCGCTGGTGACGTGACCGAGCGACTGCGGCTGGTTCAGACGCGTCGGCGCGTCCGCGAGCGCGTATGCGGTGAAAACGCGGGTGTCTCCGTTGGTGACGCGGCGGACGGACTTCACGGCGAGCTTCGGATTTCTGCGGAGATAGCGGTCCTCGCTCGTGTAGTGCCACAGCCAGGTCGGATTGTTGTTGCCGAACCAGTTGCCCCAGTCGTCGCGGCGGCGGCCGTATTGCGTCTGGCCGGACTCTGCTTCGAACGCGCTGCCGTCGGGCCGGAACCGGAAGTCGCGTCCGCTGATGCTGACGGGATGCCGTTTTTCACCGTGGGATGGAACTACAGTTCCGCCGCTGTCCCCATTTGCACCGTAGAGCCAGCCGTCGAGCCCCCACTCGAAGCCGTTCATGCGATGCTGCTGGTTGCCGGGTTTGAATCCGGTGAAAAGCACGGTGCGCTCGTCGCTTTCGTCGTCGCCGTCGGTGGCGCGGTAGAAGGCGATGTCGGGCACGGCGGCGACAATTACGCCGTCACGCCACGGGTGCAAGCCAGTCGGAAACGGGATGCCGTCGGCGAAGAGCGTTGCTTTGTCGTAGCGCCCGTCGCCGTCTTCATCGGTGAGCACCTTGATGCGTCCGCCATGCTCGCCTTTGCCGTCCATGCCGTTTGGATAATCGCGCATCTCCACGACCCAAAGCCGGCCGTTCGCGTCCCAATCGAACGCGACGGGCGACTCGATGAGCGGCTCGGCTGCGACGAGCTCAACCGTAAATCCGGCGCGGGTGACAAACGCCTTTTGCGATTCCTCCGGTGTTTTCTGCGGCGGCATGGGCACCGCAATCACATCCGCAAACGAGCGGCGCAGCGTCACAGCGTCGAGATGCGCGGTATCTTCATTCTGCCAGACGACATGGCCGCGATGAAACCACGCGCCGTTGTTTGCACCGCTCTTCGCGAAGGGCGCGATCGAGTCTGACGCGAGACGCTCCGGGACCTTGTCCAAAACGGAAACCTTGTGCGGCCAGCCGCGCGTCCATCCAAGATCGGCGCGTACCTTTCCGGCCCAAAGGTAAATGGCGTGCCCGCTTTCATTGCTCTGAAACACATCGTCGTAGCCGTCGCCGTTCAGGTCCACAAAGCGCAGCCCGCTGTCGCCCCATTGTGAGAAAATCAGCTTGTCTGAATCCATTCGCCGCGCCACCGCAATGCCCGGCGGGAGCGCGAAATCAGCCTTCTTCCACTTCCGCACTTTCGGGTCCCACGAAAGGATCGCACTTTCCTTGTCGTTCCCGATGAGCATCTCACAGCTGCCGTCATTGTCGAAATCCCGGAGCATGAGATCGCCTTGCACGCCGAGCTTGCTGTAGCCGGGCATGTACACGTCCTCCGCGTAGGCCTCGGGTCCGTGGAGATGCGGCGCGAGCGCCCATTTGCCGTCGCGAAACGTCATGCCCATCGACATGTATTGGAACATGATCGCACTCACCGCGCCGTCTTCCTCGATGATTCCAAATCGCGGACTGAGCGGACCGTCGCCAAACACCGCAAAGGAGCCGTTTTCGGTCCATGCCTGCCGCTTTGGGTCCCACACCCGCGTGATGTTCCGGCTCGTGCCGACGATGTCCATAAAGCCGTCATTATTCAAATCGAGCACGCGTGTTCCGGCGCTTCGTCCGTCTGCCGTGCGCATCGAGCCGCCGCCGAGCGCATGCTTCTCCAGTCGCTCCAGCGCTTCGCGGAAATTGAGGAACTTCACGCGCTTCCCATACTTCTGCTGCGCGAAATCGATGAACTCCACCCATTGCGCAGGCGAACTCCAGCCGTGCGGATGAAACACCGCGGTAAACACGCCCTGTTTCTCCACGACGTAATCGAGACCGGCTTTCCAATCGTCGAGCACCTGCTCCGATTGCGGACCCTGCGCATTGAACGCCTCCCAGTCGCTCGGGACCATGCAGGGAAATTCCCACGCCCGATTTCCGATCACGTAGGGATACGGATAATCCTCAATCCATCCCGCATAATCACGCAGCGAGACCTTCGACGGCGGACGCAGCTCCTGCACAAAATATCGCTCAAAGCGCGCGCCGGGCGGCCGCATAAAAACAGAGGAATCTATCGACAGCCCATTGCCCGCCTCGCTTCTGCCCGGGAAAATCTCGGCGTAAAATCGCGGACTCGCCGAGTTCATCGAGTCGCAGCAGGGCATTCGGAACGCGACCGGCTTGTTGCCCGGAATCTTCGCCAGCAGGTCGATGCAGTCAAAAAACGTCCGCTTGGATTCATCGAACGTTGATTTTCCGAGACACGGGCACGGATGCGTTAGCGTGTGAACTTCGAGCGAGAGCCCCTCGGCGAGCCATTTTGCAAGCTGCGGGTCGGCGGGATCGACGTTATTCGTCATGATGCTCACCGGCGCGCGGCCATCGATCTGTTTGAGACGATCCAAAATCGGACGGAGAAACGTCTCGTATTTCGCAGTGTCGCGCATGTCGTCGATGGCCAGCACCACGACTGCATCCACGCCCGGCTCGCCGACCCATTGCGGCGTGATGAAGCGCGGAGACTTCGGCGTCGGCCAGAAGGGCGACTTGTCGTCGAGATACGCGAGCCTGTTTCCGTCCGCCGCAAGCGCAGCCGCTGCGAGCGGTAAAAGCGCATAGCTCCGCAAAAGCGTTTGCAACAAGTCCGACAGGGAAAAAAGAGAGCGCATCTTCATAGCGCCCGGCGTCCTACCAGCCGCCCGCGCGCGACGCCAGCCATTGCAGCGACGGATTCCCATTCAATGAGGCTCGTCGCGATTGCGCCTGTGACCCCGCGCCCGCCCGGCCCGTCGAAAACCGACCTCCGTCGCGGACGTTTCCCGGCCGGCTCCATCGGCGACATCACCGCTGCGGAAGAAGCGATGCTCCTCGGCGAAGTCCCGCCCGCGCCCGAGCCGCCGCGCCCGGACGACGAGCCCGAAACGGAAGTTCAGCGGACACTTTGATCGGAAAGCGCGTCGAGCATCGCCGCGAGGTGCTCGATGGTCGTGAACGGGTTCATCAGTGCCGTGCGCAGCCAGGTTCGTCCGCGGAGGACGGTCTGCACGATGTAGGATTCTCCCGACTCGATGATCCGTTTCCGCAGCGCGGCGTTGTGCGAATCGAGCGCGTCGTCGTGGAGTCCTGCGGGATGGTGGCGGAAGCAGACGATGTTCGACTCCGGCTCGATGGCCACTTCGAACGACGCCCGATTTCGCAGCAACTCCGCGAATTGCTTCGCCAGCGCGTGGACGGCGGAGAGGTGTTCGGCGAACAGCGCTTCGCCGTGCGCGCGCCAGATCGCGGCGATCTTCACGCTCATGCTCAGCTTCGTGCACTCCATCGTCCGGCGGCCTCCGTCGCGCCACGGCTCGGGATCGTTTTCGGCGAAAAGATACTGCGCCCGCTGGTGGAACGCCGCCCACGACGCCGCCGATTCGCGGAACAACACCGCCGTCGCCAGCGCGGGAGTGAGCAGCAGTTTGTGGAAATCGAGGATCGCCGAGTTCGCCCGCTCGATTCCGGAAATCAGCCCGCGCAGCTCCGGGCAAAATGCCACCGCCGCTCCGTGCGCACCATCGACGTGGAGCCACAGTCCGTGCGCCTCGCAAAAATCCGCGACAGCATGGATGTCGTCGTAGCTGCCCGTGGACGTCGAGCACGCGCTCGCCACCACCGCCACGACTTTGCGTCCGCGCCGCCCCGCTTCATCGAGAGCGGCGGAGAGCAAATCCGTCCGCATTTTGAACCGCCCGTCCGTCGGCACCGTCACCAGCCCCTCGCGACCCCAGCCCATCACCTGCACCGCCCGCGCCGTGCAATAATGAGCCTCCTCCGACGCAATCACCGCAAACTCGCGCCCCGTCCCCGATTGCAGCACGTCCTCGCCCAGCACCATCGCGCGCGCCGCCAGCAGGGCCGTGAGCGTCGCCAGCGTCCCGCCCGAAGTCAGAAAACCGTCGCCCTTTGGAAACCCCATCGCATCGCACGTCCGCCGGACAATCCACCGCTCCAGCGCCGTCGCCGCCGGACCCATCTCATAAACCGCCATCCCATTGTTCAAAAACTCCGCCGCAAACCCCGCCAGCGCCGCCGCCGGCACAGGCGCGCAGACTTGATGCCCCATGTAGTGCGGGTGATGGATCTTGATGCTCCGCGCCGCAAACTCGCCGATGAAATCGGACACCTCCTGCTCCCCATCCGCCATCCGCCGCTCCCAATGCGCAAGCTGCTCCGAAGGCGACTCCCACGGCAGCACCGCACCGCTCCCGCCCGTCTCCGCCGCGAGCAAATCCGCCAGCATATCGACGACGCGATGCCCTTCTTTGCGGAAAGTCGCCGGATCAAAAGCAGTGCGCAGATTTTGCATAGGCAGCGAATCCACCACACTCCGGCGGGACACTCCAGCAGGGAAAACAGTTCATAAGGCGAGCAAGCCCGCCGGCTTTCGCGACGCGTCCGTTTCTCAATTGCCCGCAACGCAGCCTGCTGGCTTACTCCCGGCATGAATGCGCTTCGCCTCTCCGCCATCGCCATCTGCGCCACTGCCGCCGGAGGGTTCGGCGCGACTTTGGACGAAGTCCTCGATTCCATTGCGCCCGACGTGAAAAAATGGGCGTCCGTCTGCGTCGTCGGCACCCGGCCCGACGGCACCGCAGACTTCACCTGGCATGACGCGATGAATAGCAATTGCCGCTGGCCGGACGTTCCAGCGTCAGCAAAGAATTCGAGTTCGTTCGCGGAAAACTGCTGGAGACGGTAGCGGATTTCGCGAAGCAGACGAGTGCGGCTCGCTGTGGTGCGTTGACGCAAAAGATTCTGTTCAGTGGTGAGCGCCGCAACCTGCCGCCATTCGTGACAGCGGCTCACGATTCCAGCAACGGCTACCGACTCTTTGAGAAAGAGAGCGCCCGCAAGGAATGAAAATGAGTATGGAGAGTCGCTGTGCACAGAACGAGCTGGCGAGGACCCCCGTTCGCCCCGCGATGGAAAGCAAACATGTGCCGGGCGCGAAGAAATCAACTCTCACCGGAAAAATCCCTCATCATCCTGTGCGTAAAATGCGAAGACGCTTGGACGCTGAGCGACGGGTCGGAGCAGCTTTCCATGCATTTTCAACGCAAAACGTGTGTTGGAGCACTCGAAACTTGCAATATCTCGAAATCCTGGGTATCGAATTTCTCTATGACAACGCAGACTTACGTAGGTTCTGCGGATAGCAAAGGGGATGCAGCGCCTTGTTGTGTCCGGGCGGATTGGGAGCGCATGATTCGGCGCAATGGACTGCTGGGACAGGTCGCAGGGATCTGGATAGCCCCCCCAAGGAGGGGGATCTCCCGTTCCCCTGAGTCGCGAAGCGTCTCCTTAAACTGCGAGCATCCCGGGAACCACTTCGTGGGTTAGGGGAACGGGACGTCCCCCTTCACCTTGGGGCTATCGACATACGCGGTGTAGTGCGGTTGCCGGGGATAACCACACACAGTGACAGCACTCCGCGGCGCTCTGCGCAGCGGCGAAAGCCGCTCCTGAGTAACACGTTGCAAAGTGTCGATGGAGAACGGGGTTTTTGGCCCGCAGATTTCGCGGATTCCAATCCATTTTCTTTTCACGGAAGACACGGAAAAGCTCGGAAACTTTTCGTGTATTTCGTGTCTTTCGTGGACAAGTATTTGTAGCGGAAAATCTGCGAACACTGCGGGGGAAACCTTGATGTGATTCCCCATTCCATCCGCCATTCGCGGTCTTTTGCTGACTACTTTTGCGCAGTGCCGCGGCGGGGTCGGTTCTTCGAGTGTGGAGGGGATGGAGGGATTCGATGGGCTGCGGTTTTACGCAGGGAAACAGGCCCGTGTTTCCGTTCGATTTCCGCAGAGATTTCGACGGCGGAGCCTACCGGTACGAGGTCGTAGAGATCGATGATATCGAGATTACCCATACGCACGCACCCGTGGCTGGACGGTGTGCCGAGCTGGCGTTCTGCGTTTGTCCCGTGGATGTAAATGTAGCGAAGTTTTGTGTTCGAGTTGTCTGCATCGAGTCCATGCAGCCAGAGGATGCGGGTCTGCACGTGGTCGGATTCGTCGTCTTCGCGGCCCAGATTTCCTGTAGGCACACGGCTTTTGAAAATCATTCCCGCGAGAGCGTCGTCGCCGTGTTTCTCTGCGATCCGGAACCTGCCCGTCGGCGTCTTATTGGAGCCCTCCTCGAATCCGAGGCCGAACTTGGAAGTAGAACACGCATAACGGCGGAGCAGGGCACCGCGGTCATCAATCAGGTCGAGGGTCTGACTCGGGACATGGACGAAAATGAGCACGGAGGTGATGTTGCCAGAGTGCGCTGAGTTTTGCGAGCATGTCCGCAAAGATTTTCTCCCGTAACTGGTTGAATCGTGGGGCATTTTCCCCGATGATCCTAACTGATATGAAAACGAAGACGCTCTCGATTTGTGCAGCTCTATTCTTTGCCGTCGGCGCAAGCGTAAGCGCGGACGAGCAGAACGGCGTCCTCGTGACGATTGCGAGGAGAACGACCGATCGGACTGCGATCAAGGGGGAAAGCGATACAACCAAACTCAGGCAGGGATTGAAGGTGGAACTGAAAAACCTCCGGCTGAAGCCGCTTCCCGAGGGGGAATTGCATTGGACGGTGCTTGTGAAGAAGCGTTGGGAGGGATTCACGAGCTACAAAGGCACCGAGCCTTTGAAGCCATTGAAATCGCAGCAGGCTGTGGAGCTTTTCGTGGGGGATTTCGGTGTTTCCACCACGCGCAGTTCCGAAGGAGTCTCCAAGGAGAAGGTGGAATATCAGGTCGTGATCACGCACGAAGGCAAGGAAACCTACCGCTTTGCCACGGACGGCGATTTTAGTGCGCTCGCTAAAAAGGCGACGCCAGCCGAGCCGAGGGGCGACGGCGCTGCGGGAGAAGGAAAGATTGCCGAGGTGGATACGAAGAAAATGCCTGTCGATCCGAAAATGGTGCCCGACCCTACGAAAAAAGGGATGCCACCGGCTCCGGGAGGGAATCCTGAGCCAACAACACCCGGCAAGCCCGCGCCTGCGGATGAACCAAAGGTAAACGTTCCGCCGGTCGATTTTTTCAATCTCCGCGGAAAATAGAAATTATATCCCTGCGGCTTTGAGGCGTTCCATGAGGTCCGCGTGGATGAGGGCGTCCGACATCTGCTGGATATCGCCTTCCATGTAGCGGTCGAGCGCGTAAAGCGTGAGCTCGATCCGATGGTCGGTGATTCGGTTTTGCGGGTAATTGTAGGTTCGGATTTTCTCCGAGCGATCGCCGCTGCCGACCTGGCTTTTCCGATGGGCGGCATACTTCGCCGCTTCCTCGCGCTGCTTCACTTCCAGCAGTCGCGAGCGCAGAATCGTCAGCGCCTTTTCCTTGTTCTTTTGTTGCGAACGACCGTCCTGACACCGCACGATCGTGCCGGTGGGGATATGCATCACCTGGACGGCAGAGTCCGTCGTATTCACACCCTGTCCGCCGGGCCCGCCGGCGCGGCACACTTCGATCCGGATTTCGTCCGGCTTGAGTTCCAGGTCCACTTCCTCAGCCTCGGGCAATACGGCCACCGTCGCGGTGCTTGTGTGGATGCGTCCCTGCGCCTCGGTTGCCGGGACACGTTGTACACGATGAACGCCGCTTTCGAACTTCAGCTTCCGAAACACGGCCGGTCCGCTGACTTTGAAAATGACCTCCTTGAACCCTCCCATCACGCCGGGGCTGTTCTCGAGGTTCTCGATTTTCAGCCCGACCGTCTCGGCATATCGCGTGTACATCCGGTAAAGGTCCGCGGCAAAGATACCGGCCTCATCGCCGCCCGTGCCTGCGCGGATTTCCACGATCGCGTCGCGGTCCTCGTTCGGGTCCGGCGGCAGGAGTGCAAGCTGGACTTCCATTTCAATCTTCTCGACTCGTTTTTCGAGCTCCGGCAATTCTTCGCGAGCCATCTCGGCAAGCTCGTCGTCGCCTCTCGCGAGTTCCCGGTTTTCGGAGAGGTCCTTTGCGGCCTTCTGGAAATTCGACCACGTTTCGAGTGTGGATTTCAACCGGCTGTGCTCGCGAAGGGTTTCCTGTGCCTGCTTGGGATTGTCGTACAGGGTGGGAGCCGAGATCGCAGCCTCCAATTCGGAGAAGCGCTCGCGTTTACGAAAGATAAGAGGCTCGAAGTCCACAGCAGTGAGTTTTTAAGGTGTGTTCAGACGTTGCATCGACCCGAAACAGGTTGATGCGAGAAAAAGCAGAAACGGTGGAGCCGCATGTTCAGCGTCTCCACCGTCTCAGAAATGAATTCAGAATATCTAGGCCTTCGCGGCTTTCGGGCGGCGAAGCTCCATCGTGCCGTAGCGTTTCGAGAATTTCTCGATGCGGCCTGCGGTATCGACGAACTTCTGCTCGCCCGTGAAGAACGGATGGCAGGCGGCGCAGATGCCGACTTTGATGTTCTTGCGAGTCGAGCGGGTGTGATAGACGGTGCCACAAGCGCAGGCGATTGTGGTGTCTTGGTAATCAGGATGGATATCGGCTTTCATGTTCTTTCCAAAAAAAATAGGGCGTGCAAACTACTGGTCGTTCCGGTTTCTGCAATCAAAAACTCCGCCTTTCTCCGTGCCCGATTTTATTTCCAATCATCCAATCCTCGCCGCCTGGGGCGAAACTGTGCGCCGGCAGCCCGGTCGCCCGGGAGTATTTTCGGACCGCGGAACGCCGCTCCGCTCGTTTGCGGATATCGAAAGCGAAGCCTTGAAGCTTGGGGGCTTGCTCCCTGAATTGGACGGTGACGCGGCGATTGCTCTGGTGGAAATCGGCAACCACCCCGACCTTCCATCGGTCTTGATTGCACTGTGGCGCAAAGGCTACACGGTCTCGCCCGCGGAAATCGGCACCACGGCCAGTCTCCCCGGGTTCACGCTCCGGGTGAGGCGCGAACGTTCGGGCGGTGTCGTCTTTTCACCCACCGGCGGGCCCCCGCCTGAAAACCTCGCGGCCGATTTTCTAAAGCTCACTTCCGGGACGACCGGCGCTCCGCGGGCCATTTGCTTTAGCGCCGCGCAGTTGCTCGCGGACTGCGGCGCCATTTGCGACACGATGGGAATTTCGGATACGGACCTGAACTATGGAGCGATTTCGTGGGCACACAGCTACGGTTTCAGCAATCTCGTCCTGCCGCTCATCTGCCGGGGAGTGGCGGTCGTGGCCACTGAGGACCGACTTCCCCGCGCCATTCTTGACGGCCTTTCACGCACAGGCGCGACCGTTTTTCCCGCGGTGCCCGTCTTCTTCAAAAAGCTCGCCGAAATGGATGGCCCGCCGCTTCCGAAGCTGCGGCTCTGCATCAGCGCCGGTGCGCCGCTTCCTGTGGCTGTGGCAGCGCAGTTTCGCGAGCGCTTCGGGGTGAAAGTGCACGGCTTTTACGGTAGCAGCGAGTGCGGTGGAATTTGCTACGATGCTTCAGAAGACGTGGTCACGGAGGGCTTCGTCGGGCCGCCGATGCGCGGTGTGCGGCTCATGGAAAACGGAGGACGAATCGAAGTTCACAGCCCTGCCGCAGGCCTTGGCTATTGGCCGGAGCCCGATGACGCGGTTCTCGGAACCGGACGGTTCGTCCCCGACGATCTGGTCGAGCAAACGGAGCAGGGGATTTTGCTAAAGGGGCGAGTGAGCGATTTCATCAACGTCGCCGGACGCAAGCTGAACCCTGCGGAGATCGAGCGCGTTTTCCGCGAGCATCCCGGCGTGCGGGAGGTCGTTGTTTTTGGAGTTCCCAGCGTCCTTCGCGGCGAGGAACCGGTCGCCTGCATCGTCGGCGAAGTGCAGCCTCAAGAACTTCTCGCATTCGCCGCCGGTCGCCTGCCTGCCTGGCAGACGCCGAAGCACATCTGGCCGGTCTCATCGCTCCCCATCAACGAACGCGGAAAACTCAGCCGGCGCGCGCTTGCAGAGCGGTGGACGGACGATCGCGCTCGTCGGGAAGGTTGACATTGAGCCTCCGTGGGTTTCCGCTCCGTGCATGAAACAAATCCCGCCGCCGCTCGTAGTCCCGAAGCCGTGCCACGCCGAATGGGCATCGATGGATGGCGATGAGCGGAAGCGCTTCTGCGGCGAATGCGGCAAGCACGTTTACAATCTCTCCGCGATGACCGAGATCGAAGCGCAGAAATTTGCCGACGCAACGAAGGGCCGCGAATGCGTCGCATACGTCCGCACCGGGGACGGCCTCATGCACTCGCCGAATTTCATCGAGCGGCTGATCTTGCGCATTGTCGGGTGGCGGCCGGGATTTGCCACGGTGCTCCTGGCGATTCTCCCGGCAGCGCTGGCATCGTGCGTTTCGCGGACGACAGCGGGTGTGCCGATGCCGCAGGGAAAAGACGCGGTTTCGACCGAGAGAAAGCACCAAGGCAACACCGCAACCAGGGTTACGCTCGGCGAGCCGGCAGGCGTCCCGGTTCCTGGAACACCCACTCCGCAAGTCGTTCCTGGCAAGGCGAGAGTGCCGAAAAAGTAGCGCGCCCTACGGCTTGTAAACACCGCCCATGTGTTCCAGCACTTTCGCCCGCAGTTCCTCTCCGTTCACGGCACCGGTGTGACGCCAGATGACCTCGCCGTTTGTTCCGACGAGCACCGTATGTGGAACGCCTCCGGCCCATGCCGGGTCGAGGACTTTCATCAGTTCCTCGGTACTTGTGCCACTGAAAATGTAGCTGTTCGTCGTGCGGCCCTCCGCTTTCAGCGAGGGCTTCAAGCGGTCGATGAGTCCGGCACCGCGCTTTTCTAGAAAAGCCTTCACCTTCGCCGCGTCCTTGGGCTCGTCGGTGCTGATGGTGATAAGCTCGAATTCCCGCAGCCCGAATTTCCGCGACGTCGTCACGAGTTCGGGGAATTCCGCCACGCATGGTGCGCACCACGTCGCCCACACGTTGAACAGCCGCACTTTGCCGGTGCCGTTCTTTCGCAACGCGGCGACCCCGGCGAGGTCGATGAGGTCCACATCCACCGGCGTCTTGTCCCATTTCTCAGTCTTCTGGGCGACGGAGCCTTTTTTGCTCGTCCACTTCGTCGAGCAGCCGTGAGGCTTCGTCACCGGCACCGGCACGGGCTGGCCTGCGAGCAGCGCGTCCACGGCGATCCGGGCGTCGGCGGATTTTACCGTTGCCGGGTCTTCATACTTCGAGTCGTCCAGATAGCCCTTGTAGCGCAGCTTCCGCCCCGCATCGAAAAGGAATACATGCGGTGTCGCCAGACAGCCATAGGCCTTTGCCACCGCCTGCGTCTCGCCGTCGTACAGATAGGGAAATGTGAACCCGTTTTCCGCGGCGTATTTCTTCATGTCGTCGAACCCGTCATTGTATTTCGAGTAACCAAGCTCGTCGATGCTCAGACCGTCCGGGTTGTTCGGATTGATCGCCACAAACACGAGGCCCTTGTCCTTCGTCTCGGCGATCAGCTTCATCATGCGCTTCTCCGCCGCGTGCGAATCCGGGCAGTGATTTGAAATGAACGCGACCATCAGCAGCTTCGCGTCCTTGTAATTCGCCAGCGTATGCGTCTTCCCGTCGATTCCCGGCAGCGAGAAATCCGGTGCGGCATCGCCGATTTGCAAATCGCGCAAACCATCCTCGGCAAAGACGGATGCGGAAATTGTGAAGAGCGCGAATGCGAGAAGGTGGAGTGTTTTCATGCGGAGAAGTTTTCCCGACCCTGCGCAAGTTCCCGCAAAAATGCACCCCTCCATTTCAAAAATCGCGGGCCGTGTTTACGACACCAGCGCACCGAGACTCGACCGTGCAAACGTCTCCCGCAAATGCCGACCATCCGCCGCGGACAAAGCCAGCGAGCCCACGCGCAGCGCGCCTTTCGTGCCTTTCAGGAAATGACGCAGCGCACCGAGAAGCACCGCTGCGTGCCGTCCTTTTGGCACCTTTACCTCGGGCGGGAACGCAGCATCCAGAATCCAGGCCTCGTGCCCTGTCGCCTCGCCAAGCTCCGTCGCCCAGCGGACAATCGTCTCGACCGGATCGCCGCCGAACCGCTGTTTCACAAGGCGCAGGATGCCCTTGCGGTCCGGCAGATTCAGCAGCAGCGCGAGAAAAAACCGGTGGTCCACATCCGTCACCGAGCTCCGGAAACCCGCGATCACATCCTTGCGGACAATCCCTTCGAGTGTCGGCACCACATACGCCGCGAGCGCCCCGTGGCGCAGCTCAAAGGCCGCCAGCACATCATCCCACGCTCCGACATTTTTCAAATGCCCCATGCCGTTTTGTAAAATGAAAAATCCCCGCTCGAAGTCCAGCGCCTCCACCATCTCCAGCACGAGTTCCACATAGCCCTCGGCCTCCATTGCTTCCAGCGCATCGAGCAACTGCTTGCGCCGCATCGTTAAATCATCGCTGTGAAACGGATCCACCGCCATGTGCGGCGGAAGGTAGTTGAATTGCGGACCCGTCCCGGGGTCCGACTGGGTCCGCACCACCACCGTCAGCGACGGAGTGTCGAGATGGAACAGCGAATGAATGTACCCGCCGCCCGACACAATCTCCACCGTGCTCCCCGTCTCCAAAAGCTGCGTTTCGCGGAGTTTCACATTCCCCACCCGCAAATGAGCCGACACGGGCTGCGCGTTTTCAAAATCGAACAGCGAATGAATGCTCGATCCCGCCAGAACATGGAACGCTCCTGAAAACTCGTGCTGATGAATCGCGGTCGTTCCCTCCAGCCAGAATAGAATCTGAATGTAAAAACGCGGGTCGCTATAAACGATCAGCTCCGGCTGCCCAAAGCCTGACTGCGACTGCAACGGCTGCTCATCATTCAACAAAAAATCCCGCATCAGACCGGCGAGATCCACGTGCACCGAAGGAGGACGCTCATCCAGCAAGCTCTTTGCAATCGAGGGAAAAGCGGCCAGCGAAAAATTCTGCGCCCTCCATCGCGTCAAAACCGTCCGGCCCAACTCGGAAAAGAAATCGTTCATCGTCCACCGTTGTCCGCGAACGCTGTCAGGCTCACAAGCACCTTCTCAACCCGCGGCCCTCGCGAGTGTCCGGGGGACGAAGCATTACAACTTCACGCGCGGTTTTTTCAACCATCGCGAAAAGCTGCCGGAATCCTCCGGTCCTCTGAGGACGGGGCCTGCGCGGGCCTGGCTACTTCTTTGGCTTCGGCGCAGCTTTTGCGGCTGCGGCTGCGCTCTTCTTCTGATTGCTGGCGGTCGATTTCGCCTGTTTTTGGGATGCCTGCTTGTTGTTTGCTTTTGGTGATTTGTCGCCCATAGGCGGCCACCCTCGCATCGATTCCGGAAACCACGAGTGCCAAATGCAACTTTCGGTTTTCCCGAAAAGTACCACTTGCCCGCGGAGCTCGCTCACGCTGTTCTCTCGCAGACATGAGCACCCTAAATTTCGCAATCGTCGGCACCGGCGGCATTACTCTTCAGAATCATCTTCCCGGCCTCGCGCTTTGCCGGGATGTCCGCGTCTCGGCGCTGTGCGACACGAGCGAGGCGACGCTGGAAAAAGCGCGCGCGCAAATTGGCGAAGTGGCCGTGTCGACGAATTACGAAGACATCGTGAAACGCGACGACGTCCACGCGGTGATCATTGCGACGCCGAACGTCTCGCATAAACCAATCGCGATGGCAGCGATTGCGAACGGCAAGCACGTGCTTTGTGAGAAACCGATCGCGATGTCCGCGCCGGATGGCCGTGAAATGGCTGCTGCTGCGGATGCCGCGAATGTCCGGCACATGACGGCGTTCACTTATCGCTTCGTCCCGGCGATGCGCTATCTGCGCCATCTCATCGACCGCGGAGACCTCGGTCAGCCGTATCATTTCCGCTCGTGCCGTCTGCAGGATTGGGGCACGCGCAATCTCGGCTGGCGGCAGGTGAAAGCACTCGCCGGAACCGGAGAACTCGGCGACATGCTGAGCCACCGGATTAATTTTGCGCAGCACCTCATCGGCCCCATCAAGCGCATGGTCGCCAACGTCAAAAACCTCACGCCCGTTCGTGGCGGGATGCCGAATGATACCGAAGACTGGGTGGCAATCCTGGCCGACTTCGTGAATGGTGCGACCGGCGTTCTCGAAAGCTCGAAGCTCGCGAGCGGGCGCAACGAATCATGGCGCTCGCTCGACTACGTGGAGGTGAACGGCAGCGAGGGGACGTTCGAATTTACCACCGGGAAATGGAACGAACTGCTCTTCGGAAAAGTCGGCGGACCCGGCATTGCACCGCTTGCCGTGCCGCAGGAATTTTGGACATGGCCCGGCTCGCCCCGCGATCCCGGCGTGGGCGATCCGCTCGTCACGTTCCGGTATGATCAGGCGTTTGAGTTCGTCGATGCCATTCGCGCCGGACGGCCGTGCATGCCGAGTTTCCATGAAGGCGCAGCCTCGCTGGCGGTGATGGATGGGGCGATCGAATCCGCACGAACGGGAAAGTGGATCGACCTTACGGCGTAAGCAGCGCTTCCCACTCGTCCTGCTTAAATCCAGTGGTGCCGCCTGACTTCGTGAGCAAGAACGGGCGTTTCACCAGGTTGCCATTGTTTGCGAGCATCGCGAGCGCTTCAGGCTCCGGAAGCTTCGGCAGGTGTTCCTTCATGTTGAGCGCCTTGTAGTCGAGCCCGCTCGTGTTGAACAGGCGCTTGATGTCGCCAACGTGACCGAGCATCCGCTTCAGTTCAGCGACTGTCGGCGGCTGCTCGCGAATCGGCACCACCTCGGCTTTGAGCCCGCGCTCATTCAGGAACTTCAGCGCTTTTCTGCACGTGTCGCACTTTTCGTAGATGAATATTTTCATGCCTCGTTTTGACCGTGTCACGCCACGGAGGGCGAGCGGGAATGCAAAGCGTCGCCAGCAAACTTTAGTGCAACGTTCAGTTTCCCGTGCCTATCGTTTTCAAGATCACATCGGCGTAGATGCGATGTCCGTAGTCATTCGGGTGGTTGAGTCCGTTGCCGGAGATATCCATATGCTTCTTGCGCTCGGAAATGGCGCTCCACGTCGTCGTCACATCGGCGAACGCAACACCGGGGCCCGTGAGTTTTCCGAGGGCGGCTGCATATTGCGGATACGTTTCCGGTGCCGCGTGGAGCCACTCGCTGTTTGCTGTCATGGGTGAGATGAGGATGACTGCGCAGTCCGGAAGCGCTGCGCGGACGGGCTCGAAAATCTGTTTCGTGAGATCGGAAAACGCCTCCGTCGTGCGACGGCCAGACGCGTCATTCATGCCGAAAGCGACGAGAAAAATATCCGGCTTCTCCGCGATGGCGTCGGCCACGCGTGTCACTCCCCACGCTGTATCCATCCCTCCTTTCGAGATGTTCACCAGCGTCACCTTTACGCCGAAGCGGGCCTCGATTCCCTGCACCACGAGAGTCGGGTATCCCGGCTGATTCGGTGCTGCCTTCGAGAGCGCGGAGGCATCGGCCTCCGTGGAAATACTGTCGCCGAGCATCACGAGCTTGAGCGCTTCCTTTGCCTTCAGCCGCTCGCGCAGTTTGCCGAACTGTGCGTCAGGCGCTGCCTCGACTGCGGGTGCTCTCCAGTCGTCGTCGCTTGCGTACGAAGCTGCGCACTGGGCGTCGTGCATCACGCGGCCTGGGCCATAAAACATCCACGCTTCGCCGTCGCGCCGCTTGCGGTAGGAGTGGGGGGAATTTGCGGGAGGGTAGAGCTCGGCAGTGGCCTTAAAAGGAATGCGTGATTCTGCTGTGAGCGTCACCGCCCGCGAGCCCGCCTGCCACAAGTAATCGCGACCTGCCTCGTATGTCACATCTTGCGACGAACTCTCGATGCGCGGGGGCTGCTTTGGAATCCGCAGCAACTGTGCCGTCGCGGTCTCACGGGTGTCTCCGGTAAAAAAGAGCGATTCATGCTCGGTGAGCGGGTCCGCTCCAGCGGGCAGGGCCACCGATGCAAACAGGCACGCGGTGAGGTATTTCGTGACAGCGGTTTTCATTTTGTCGCGCGAGTGTCGGCTCATGCTTTCGCAGATGCAACTCCACGATCAGAGTTCGACCTGGAGAATAATCGGTGTCTGCGTCGGCGCAGAGTTGACAGGCTTTGCCGTCCAGCCAGTCTTGTCTGCGCATGAGAAAACTCACCAGCATCCTCGCAGTCAACATCGTCGCGCTTTTGACCGGCCAATCGATGGCGGAAAACAAACCGACGCAACCACTGATCACGCCTGCCGCCAGACCGGCGACGGTTTCCACGGGCACGACGGACAAGGTCGGGAATCTCGGAGGAGGAAGATGGATGACTCCGACAAACCAAATCATCACGCCCGCTGGTATTCAGGTGGATTTGCCCGGGATGCGTCCGCAGGCGATCGCGCTCTCGCCGGACGGGAAGTTGCTGGTGACTGCGGGTAAGACCGCTGAGTTGATCATCGTCGATCCGGCATCCGGGAAGATTTTGCAGAAGGTCCCGCTCCCGCCAGACAAACCGGGTGATCTCCGCGGGATCGGTGCGCCAAGCGGCACGCAGCAAGGTGGCGTCTCCGGAGAAAGCAGGCCGCCTGGGGCGGGAGCTCAGCCTCCTTTTCCCCGGCCGGGTAATCAGCCACCGCCGGGTACCGCGTTCCAGCCTCGTCCGGGCGGCCCACCTCCGTCCGGCAGTCCGTTTCCATCCGGCGGTCCATTCCCGCCGCGAGGCCCTGTGCCTCCGCTGCCACCGAGGCCGGCAGACCTGACGGACAAAGGCGGGCAGCTCAGTTTTACTGGCATCGTTTTTTCGCCGGATGGCTCGCACATTTTTCTGAGCAATGTGAACGGCACGGTGAAGGTGTTCGATGTCGCGGCGAACGGTGTGGTGAAGCCCAATCGGAGCGTCTCACTGCCTGAGGCCCGCACCCCGAAGCGCAAAAATGACATCCCCGCCGGGATGGCGGTCTCGCCCGACGGCAAGCTGCTTTACGTCTGTCTGAACCTCGGAAACAAGCTCACGGAAATCGATCTCGCGACGGACAAGGCGATGCGGACTATCGACGTCGGAGTTGCCCCGTATGATGTCGTTCTTCACGATGGAAAAGCGTACGTCTCGAATTGGGGCGGACGCCGTCCCGAGGCGAAGGATCTGGTCGGTCCCGCTGGTCGCGGAACATTCGTGCGAGTGGACTCGGAGCGGCATATCGCCAGCGAAGGCAGTGTCTCGGTCATCGACCTCGCGAGCGGGAAAGTGACCGCGGAATTGCTCACCGGAAAACACGCGAGCGCGATGGCACTTTCGCCGGATGGAAAACATGTCGTCGTGTGCAATACGGGCGATGACACGCTGAGCGTCATCTCCACCGAGAGCTGCCAAATCATCGAGAAAATCTGGGCCCGCCGGACGCCCGCGGAGTTGTTCGGGGCGCAGCCCAATGCGCTCGCGTTTGAAAAAAATGGCGACTGGCTGTTCGTGGCGAATGGAACGCACAACGCCATCGCGGTGATCGAGTTTGAGCCGGGGGCGTCAAAGTTCGAGGGGCTCATTCCCACAGGCTGGTTCCCAGGCGCTGTGGTGTACGACAGCGTGCGCAAGCAACTGGCCGTGGCGAATATTAAAGGCATCGGTTCCACCCGTGTGCCAAAGCCCACGGACAAACCGGGCGAAAAACTGAAGCAGAATTCGAAGGATTATTTCGGTACTTTGTCGCTCATTCCCGTGCCGAAAAAAGACGCACTGGAAAAGCACACCGTCGTCGCGGAAGTAAACATGCGCTACGGCGTGATGAAGGACTCCGCGCTGCCTGCGCGCCCCGGTACCGCGCCCCGCCCTGTTCCAGAACGGGTGGGAGAGCCAAGCGTACTCAAGCACGTGCTTTACATCATCAAGGAAAACCGCACTTACGATCAGGTCCTTGGCGATATGAAGGAAGGCAGGGGCGATCCCGAGCTGTGCATTTTTGGCGAGAAGTACACGCCCAATCTGCACAAGATTGCTCGCGAGTTTGTGTTGCTCGACAATACGTATTGCTCCGGAATTCAGAGCGCCGACGGACATCAGTGGACGAACTCGGCCTTTGCCACCGACTACGTCGAACGCAACCACGCCAACTGGCCGCGCAGCTACATGAACATGAAGACCGAGGACAGCTTCGACGCCCTTGCTTATTCGCCTGGCGGCTTCATATGGGATAACGCGGTTAAGCACGGTGTCAGTTTCCGCAACTACGGCGAGGCGTGCATTTCGGATTGCAAATGGTCGGACTCGAAAATGAAGGACAAGCCAACTTGGAAGGATTTTTACGATGACTGGAAGAACAAGACCAGCAGAACGAAAATCGCCTGCAAACCCGGCGTCGAGAGTCTGCGCAAGCTCGCACACCTCGATACGGTGGGCTGGGATTTGAATGTTCCTGATGTCGTGCGTGCGCAGGCATTCATCGACGATCTTCGCCAGTGGGAGAGCATCGGTGACCTCCCTCAATTGATGCTCATGGCGCTGCCCAATGACCACACCGGGGGCACGCGAGGCAAGGCACCGAGCCCCGGAGCGCAAGTGGCGGACAACGACCTCGCGATGGGGATGATCGTGGAGGCCCTGAGCAAGAGTCGCTTCTGGTCGGAGACATGCATCATCGCCATCGAAGACGATCCGCAGAATGGTTTCGATCATATCAGCGGCTACCGCACCACATGCTACGTGGTCTCCCCTTACACAAAACGCAAGACGACCGTCGGCACACAATACAATCAAACAAGCGTGATGCGGACCATCGAACTCATCCTCGGGCTCCCGCCGATGAACCTCCTCGACGCGACGGCGACACCGATGCACGACGTCTTCACTGACAAGCCGGACCTCACTCCGTACACTGCTCTCGCAAACACCTACCCGCTCGACAACACAAACCCCGACCCAAAGATGCTCAAGGATCCCGTTTTGAAAGACGACGAATCGAAGAGCACGTCGCTGAATCTCGAGGAACCCGACAAAGCGCCTGAAGATGTGCTGAATCGAATCCTGTGGCGGGCAATGAAGGGAACCGAAGCGCCTTATCCCGCATGGGCGGTGCATCTGGCCGAAGATGATGACGATTGATGGAAAAACCGTGATTCCCGCCGGAGATCGCGAGAAGTCACACCGGGAATGGATAGCATGACACAGAACATCCTATGAACGAAAACGACAACACACGTAAAATTGCCGAAACCGTAGTCGGTGCCGCCATCGGCGCCGTGATCGCAGGACCGATCGGTGCAGTGGCAGGAGGACTCTTAGGGAGCCAGACTGCGGAGCATACCCGGCATCTTGGCGACGCCACGTCCGCGGTGGAGACTCCACCGTTTCACGGGCCGCTTCAGCGCATCCTCGTTCCGCTCGATTTTTCAAAGGATTCAGAGAAAGCGTTGATTTACGCCGCATCACTAGCACGGAAGTTCGGCGCAAAAATCTCGCTGCTACACGTGCTGCCGCCAAGCTTCTTTGCGGGCGAGATGGGCGTCGTGCCGGATGTCGTCCCTCCCGCCGAATCTGTCGAAACGTGCCGGGATCGACTCGGCAATATTGGGAAAAACCTCGCCGTTTCGGAACTCGTCGAGAATCTCATAGTCCGCGACGGCACGCCGTTTGAGCAAATATGCGGTGTGGCCCGGGAGAGCGAGATCGACATGATCGTCATCGCTACCCACGGAGTCACCGGACTCCGGCAGCTTTTTCTCGGCAGCACGACGGAGAAGGTCACCCGTCATGCGCCGTGTCCCGTGCTGGTCGTCCGGGAGCGTGAGCGCGATTTTGTTTGAAACTGAATCCCGCGAGTTCGGTCGGGAGTCGTGCCGTGCGAAGACCGTACCCGCACGCCTACCGCTTCACTTCGTAGTAGTAGGCTCGATAGCGCCCATCGATTGTGAATGTGCCGTCGGCGGCGATGGGGACGGCGGCGCTCATCGGGACGCCGTAATGGTCGCACGGCGTGACGCTGGATGGCGCGGTGCCGGCGAGCTTCAGTGTGGCGACGACGGGTTCGAGCAAGAGCGGCGCGGTGCCGGTGGCTTCGAGAGTTTTTCCATCGGCGCTGTATCGCGAGCCGGTTTGTTTATCGCGGGCGAGCGCCGTAATGAGGATGTGCTTGCTCGTCGCGATGCCGGCTCCGTCGAGCGATGAAAGGATGAGGGAAACGAATGGCGTTTTCACCGTCGCGGTGACACCGGGCAGCGCAATCGCTTCGGCACCCGGTTTGCCGATGATTCCTTGCGTGGCGGGCGTTGCGACGAGGAGTTGCTCGCGTCCGTAGTTCCACGTGAATTCGCCGCTCATGCTTTTGACGGTCTTCTTTGACTGGTCGAGATAGCCGGATGCGGCGCTCGCTTGTGCCCCGGCGGAAAAATCCACGACGACGCGCCCAATGCCGAAGTATTCGGCGGGTGTGCCGCCATTGTTGAGGAGCGTCTTAGCGTCGTAGCCGCCTTTCGTCGCGTCCTGTTTTAATGGGTCGGTGCCGCTGAACATTTCCGCTTTTCCCGCAGGCCGGACAGCGGCGAGCGGGCCTTCCTTGATGTCGCCGCGATAGAGCGCGAGAGCGAGCGCCGGGAACTGGCCGATGTATGCGGGCGTGTCGGTGCGATAGCTGGACATATCCGGCCAGCCGTCGCCGAGCCGCGTACCGCTTTGCGTGAAGTGCCAGCTCGCGTCCCATCCTTGCAGGCCGAGACCGAGGAACGCCATGATCGGCGCACACTCGGCTTTCCACTCGTTCGGTGCCGATTGAGTCCACTCCGTCACGGAGAACGGCTTTCCTGCGACCTGCTTCATGCCGACGGAAAATATCCCGCCGCCCGGCGTCGCAAGGTGCGATTCGTTGTTCACTTTCCCCTCGGTGATGCCGTGTCCGCCAGCGCCGCCGCCCGCGTAGTTGTGCCGGTCGATCATGTCGCCGACCGTATCCGTCCAGGTGTTTGCGACATCGCTCGCAGCACCGCCGACCTGCCACGCGGTCGTGATGACCACGCCTTTGAACCCCGCGCCGCGAATGACTTTCGCGCAGTCTTCGTAATTCGTGCGCTGCATCTCCGCCATGCACTGAATAAAGTCTCCTGCCCTCCGCGTCTGTCCCGCAAACGGTCCGCGCGGGCCGGGGCCGTCGAGCTCCCACGGCGACATGATTGCGAGTTCCGCTGCACTCACGCTGTCGCCATTGCGAAGCTGTCCCCATGCGGCTTTCAGCGCGTCGTCGGTCTTGTATTTCTCCTTCACCCACGCCGCGAACCGCACGCGCAAAAGCTTCGCGTGTTGCGGCACTTTTCCTTTCGGGTTCGAGAGTTCACCGAGCGGGTTCCAGAAAAAGATGCTGTCCTCGTTTTGCATCTCCACCGTGATGAGCGCGGGGTCGTCCACGTAGCGGAGTCCGGTGTAAGGATTCTTGTGCTGGAGGATTTGCGTGAGCCATCGGTTGCGAATCTCCCACAGTTTCGGCGAACCCGTGATGAGCCCATACGTATCGCCGCGCCCGCCCTGCTTCGGCAACTCGGCGAAAAGCTCCGGTGCGTAGCCGTCATCCGCGCCGATGGTGAAATGGTAAAAGACCGACCAGCCTGTATAGATGCCGTTCTTCTTCAGCTCGGCAAACCACCGGTCGTATTCATCGAGCTTCTTCGCATCGAGGACGCCGTTCGTGGTCAGTTCGTCGAAAACCGGATGCTGCCGCACGGCATTGATTCCAAACTTCCGCAAATACTTTGCCCGACGCGACTGCTGCTCGCGCGAGTATTTTCCGGGCTCCACGTTTGCACCGACGCCCCAAAACTTCTGCGCCGCCGACGCGTTCTCGAACTGCAACTTGTCACCCACAGCCTTTAAAAATCCCGCCTTGCCCGCAGGTGCCGGAATGTATTTCGAAACGTCAATGACACTGCGCGGGTCAAACGAATCTTCATCCGCCAGCAACGGGAACCATGCATCCGCCCCGCCCGCAGTCGCCCCACGCGTCGGCTTTTTCGCGCCCTGCGGAACAAAGGGAATACGCGTGAACACGAAACAATCGAGCCCGCCGTGATTTGTCCGATCCGCGCCGCTGTGAATCTTCCACACGATCGCGTGTTTGCCCGCGGAGAGCTTGATGTCGCCCGCTTTGGTCCACGCGAGAAAACGCAGGTCGGCCTTGTTGTCAGCCGCGATATTTTGCTGGCCGCGCGCGTCCTTGAAGTCCACCTCCGCCCACGCTCCGCCGTCGAGTTGATACGAAAGCCGCGCACCGACCGCGGAATTCGCGCGGACCCAGAGCGCGTAAGAATCCGCGGTCTCCGCCGCAAATGCATACTCCGCCGTGCCCTCTTTCTCCTTGTCGAAATTCGAGATCCAGTCCCCTCCGCTCAGCACATCCTTCTTCACTTGATCATACCACCACGGATGACGGTTCATCGTGCTCTTCGCGGGCGATTCACCCTCGATCCAAATCGCATCTTTCGCATCCGCCGCCGACTCGCCGTCCGCCACAACCGGAGCAGCGCCCGGCTTCATCACGCCCTGCGGCACCCACGGCTCGGTGGTCATGCAAAAACAATCGAGCCCGCCGCTATTCGACGCCCCGCCTTCCCATCGAAATGACATCGTCGCGCGCCCCTTCGCCAGCGGCACCACGCCGACCTTCACCCACGCGATGAAGCGGTGATCGATCTTCCCATCCCCCGAAATATTCTGCTGCTGACGCGGCTCTTTCAAATAGACCTTCGCCCACGCTCCGGCGTCCACCTTCCAACTCGGTGCCGAAGCCACTGGATTCAGCCGCGCCCAAACCGTGTAATTGCCTGCCTCGGCAATCTCCAAATCATAAGCCGCCTCGCCCGCCGCATCGCCATAGTGCGAAAGCCAGTTGCCGCCGCTGAGCACCTCCTTCTTAACGGAATCATACCATCCGTGCCGCTGCACCGTCTTCCGCGAGGCGTCCTCGCCCTCCACCCAAACAGTAGCCGCGTGGAGCGATGCGACGGAAACGAGGACGGCAATTGCGAGAGATTTCATACGCTTCATCAACTGGGAAAAGACCGGGAAATTAGCACGAGGCTGACAGGAGCATCAGGAGGATTCCCGAGCCCCATGAGAGACAGGACTACACTTCGCTCCAGCGGATGTCCCGGCGCTCGCCGACGATGTGGAAGTAGTCGTCCGAATCCATGATAAACCCACGCGCATCAATCGGGATCCCTTCCGTCTCAAGCCGCTCGCGCTGTGTCCGGGAAAGCCCGGCATCCATCCGCGGACTCAGCAGTCCTTCGCTCCCGACCACACGATGCCACGGGAGCCGGCCCGACTCCTCCTCCGTGAGTCTGCTCAAAACCGTCGCAACGTGCCGTGCGACGACATTCATGTGCACCGCGATGGACCCGTAAGTCGTGAACTTTCCACGCGGGATCAACCCCACCAACCGGATGACCTCGGCGCGGATGCGAACGAATGCGACGGACTTTGGTTTTGGCATTGCTGTGGTGAAACCGGCACTCAATTCGGTTTCTGTTCAAGGGAATCGCCAAGCGGCGTGGCTCCTTCCTTTTCAGCAATCGTTTGCCCGACATTGCTCGTGACGAAATGGATGAACCTCTTCGTTTCCGCAGAGGCCTTTGGCGACGACACGAAATAGAGCGGACGGGCCAGTGGATAAGTGCCATCCCGGATCGTCTGCGGCGTGGGCATCACAGGTTCGCGACCATTTTCTGAAGATACCGCAACGATCTTCACTCCCTCGCGCCGATTCGCAGGATACGCGTATCCAATAGCCGAGGGAGATTGCGCGATCACGGCGGTGCCATCGTTGGTCCCGGAAAAGGTCGAGATTCCACTCTTCCACCTCGCACCTTTTCCGCCGACCACGGCCTGAAGGAACGCCTGCATCCCCGAATTGCCCCCGTGACCGACGGGGGCAATCCGCACGGAATCAGGTCCGCCGAGCTGCTTCCAATCGTCAATCTTCCCTCCCTCGAAAAAGATCCCGCTTAGCTCGGGGATGGAAATTTTTGAAACGGGGTTGTCTTTGTGAACAAAGACAGCGAGCGAATCGTATGCAACCTTGGTCACGACCGGCGCAGCTCCAAACTGTTTGGTGAGTTGTTCGTTCTCCCCGACTTCCAGCGGACGTGCGACGGTGGCGATGTCGGCGGAACCATTGAGCAACGCCGCGACGCCAATTCCCGAGCCTCCCCCGCTGACCTCCACTGGAGCGCCGAAAGCCCCGGCCCACGACGAAGCAAGGACGACGACCGAATCCGAGCCGACGACCTGGACAGGCGCGGCTTCTGCGAAAAGACTGAGTGCTGTAAATGCAGCGAGACAAATGAGTTTCACGGTCTCGTCAAGTAGCGTGCAGCGAGGGCGCGGGCAATCTGTTTGCAGACAAGGCGAGGCGACACCGAACTTGCTGTCAACCCATCGCCTTCGCGATCAGCGCCGTCCCGCACGAAGGTGGGCAGGTTTGTTTGCACTCCTTTCACCACTCGTCCCGATCCGACGGCCACTCCCCGCTTTCCGAGGGAGATTTCTGATCAAAGATCCCCGGCTTTTCCCGGATGAGCTTGTCGCACTCCGCGAGGATCTCGTCGCGCTTCGCTTCCGGCCACGTCGGTTCCATGATCGGAAAACCTTTCCATGCGGATAAAAGGACCGCACATTCATCGCAGACACGGTAGTCCACTGGCGTATCGTATTGTGCACCGGGCTGTGGTTTGGGGCCGCCGCCCATGGTTGTTTCTGTTTTCCGCTGCCCGTCTTTTGTAAGCGTCATTTGCCCGGCAACCGTGCGATCTTTGAGTCCGGAAAGAATGTGGGCACGGTACTGCGGCCACCGCGGCATCGGCGTTTTGATGAGCTCGCTGTTCAGGTTTCCGTGCTGTTCCCATTTCCCAAGCAACGCGGCGAGCGGTGAACCCTCCAAGTCGAAGAGCTTCGCGACCGCCCGTTTGCTTGCCGGCTGGTCCGGGAACAGCCACAAAGGCTTGAAGAGCCTCACGATTCGCGTGCCCGGCCAGTTGCGATCTGAATATACTCCGCCGTCCTTCGATGTTCCGCTTTCGAGCCATTTGCAGTAGTCCTCCAATGCACCGAACTGTCCGGCAGCAGCGCAGACGCGGACCATTCCCGGCAGGTAGGGTTCCACATCCTGGCGGGCGTAAGGATTGTAGGGCGAATCATGAGCCGCCTCTCGTAAGCACCGTTGCAAAAACTCACGCACCGGGCGTTCGGCGGTCGCCGGGTCCCATTTACCAAAACTGACGGCGAACGCGCATGCCCTGCCGACGTCATCACCTTTGTTCACAAATTCAGCCGGAACCAAACTGGAAAATCTCCGCGCGAGCAGCTCCGAAACGCGCGGATTTTCGCGACTCCGAAGCGGCTCGCCTTTCATCCGCTTTTTCTCGCCGGGTTTGAGCGGACTGATCACGATGGTGTTCCGTCCGGCGTGTGATTGGTTCGCAGGCGACACCAATTCGGATGCGGCATTGGCCCAGGTATTCTGGTCCGCTTTGTCATCCGCGAGTTGGCGAAACCATCGTTCTTCCAGCGAGACGGAGGCGTATTTCTTGACGTAAAGTCGTAGCAACTCGGGGCTGGGAAGGTCGCCACCATTGCGAACCCCAAGTTCGTTAGCGGACACTCCGAGTATCGCGCAAATCGCGTCGAATGCCGCGCCTCGAACAGCCATCGGGTGGCGCGAATAGAAAAAATCCCGGTGGTAGCCGACACTACGCGTGAGATTGTCCCCGTCTTTCTCCCAAGCCACAAGAATCGGCTCCAGCGCAGCGTTTCCCTCTGCGATGAGAGCTGCCACGATTTTGTCGTTGCGCGCCGGTTCGAGGGAGCCGGGCTGGCTCCACTGATAAACGCACACGTCATCGAGATGGGCGATGAGCGCAGCGATGCGCTCCGGCTGGGGCATCGTCTTTACCGCAGCGAGGTCCAGAGGCTTCTTGGGGTTTGCTACACGTCGTTGCTGATCTGCAAGGAGCCGTGCGAATGTCGGATCGAGCCAGCGCAAAAATGCGCTGTATTCATCAGTCACAGCATTTTTTCCATAGCGACGGCGAACTTCGTCTGTGAACGGTTTTCGAAAGCGCTCAATTTCTTTGAGGGCGAGCAATGACATCGCATCCTCGCCTGCGACGTGAGATGTCACAGCGCGATTGAAGTGACACCAAAACCACGTCTCCGCCCAACCACGAAAAGGGTCATAGTCTTTCGCGATACGCGGCTTGTCGCCATCCACTCGACTGCGCCTTTCCGCGAAAGCGGAAGAAGCCCAACTCCCGGCTATGCGTGACTCCACGAGTTGCAGCGCCAGCTTGCGCTCTCCGAGCCGGAGAAGCAGTGGAATCTTGATTTCAAATCCGGTCACGGGCGAGAGCGTGCCTGTGTCCCTGCCACGATGGTTGTCGATTTCGCCAAATGCAGGGCCGATATGCCACTCGGAATCCGCAGCGGCAGCAGCAGCGTCTTTGGCAAAGTCCGCCTCGTCGCCAACGGACACCACGGGATAAATCAAGCCATTCCATCCAATTGCAAAACCTGTTCGGGCGTCCGCCTTTCGGGGCAGCACCCATGCGTGGGTTTTGTAAGGCCCGCCGCCGGAAACCACCAATTCGACATTGCGATAGTCGCATCCCCGAGGGTCCGCGAACCCGAGATCGAACAGCTTGCCCGCCGCATCCAGCCACGAATCGGGAACGGTCCCGCGCTCAGGCTTCCACGTCTCACTTTGTCGGGGCGGCACGGGAATGTCATCGCCGTGAATACGACGCGGCTGCTTTCCAAAAAGAAACGCATCAACGGAAAGAAACAAAGTCAGGAAGAAAACAGAGCGACGCATGTTCCATCTTTGCGCGTCGGGCTTTCTCCGTTCCATCCCGAATTCGATTTTGAACAGTATATTCAGGCGGTTGCCGGTTTCTGTATCGCCTTCCACATCGACACCCGCGCACTTTTCCCTTACCAGCGAAGCTTCTCATGCACACCGCTTTCACACTCCGCCGCGCGACCGAAAATGACGCGGAAGCCGTCGCTGCGCTGAGTGGGGAGCTGGGGTATCCGAGCGACGTTGCGGTGATGCGCTCGCGAATTGCTGCGGTGTCGCGGTCTGCGACGGATGCGCTTTTTGTCGCGGTGGGCGTTTCCGGCAATGTCGCGGGCTGGCTTCATGCGCACACAGCGCAGTTGATTGAATCCGGCTTTCGTGCGGAAATTTTCGGGCTCGTAGTTTCGCCATCCGTCCGTCGTAAAGGAATCGGACGCGCGCTCGTGGCGGAAGCGGAGCAATGGGCAGCGAGTCTCGGCGCTGAAGTCGTCGTCGTGCGAAGCAACGTAGCACGAGCGGAAAGCCACGCTTTCTACCCCTCGCTAGGCTACGAAAACACGAAGACGCAGCGCGTTTATCGCAGGCGACTGAACCCATGATGAGGATTTGCTTTTTGCTTCTCGGAATCCCGTCATTCTTCGCGTGGTGCGTCGCTTTCACGGATGATGCCGTGGAAGGGAACGTCGCGCAGGAGCCGCACAGTGTTTCTTCTGATGCAGAAATCGCGATAGCCGATGCTGCGTTTCTCAAATCGTTCGCCGATCCGTTTCTCGCCGATGGCTTCGATTTCCCCGCAGGCGACGGACGTAAGCAGGGTAAAAGCCGCGACGTTTTCACCATCGGAAATGGGCGCGTGATTTATGCGCAGGACGGCATCGTCGTGATAGAGCACCATTTTCTCGAAAACGGAAAACTCGGCTCGGTGTTTTCGCGCTACGGTCAGCTCAAGGAATTGCTCGTGACCAAAGAGCAGAGCGTGAGGCGACGAACGAAAATCGGCACCATCGCCAAAGGCTCGGGCGCGCAGCTTCAGTTCGAAGTCCGCAGAGCGAATCCCGATGCGTCCGTGCCGTCGGCGGAACAGTGGACCGAGGAGCAAATCGCAGCGCACTATAAAGCGGCCGTGCTCTTTATCAAAGCCCGCCGCAGGCTCACTCATCCTGCCACCACGCCGGAACTGCTTCTGGCCGTGAAGCACCGCTATCAACTCCATCGTTTTCGAAACGGGGCAATCACGAAAACATACGAGATCGCGCTCAGCCAAAACCCCGTGGGTCACAAACTCACCGAGGGCGACCTTCGAATGCCGGAGGGTGAATATCGCATCATCCAAAAGGCAATGGGCCCGTTCTCCGGTCCATCGTGGATGAACTACCTCGGAGCAGCCTGGCTGCGCATCGACTATCCCAATAACTCCGACGCAGCCGCCGCGATGTCCGAAAAGCGAATCACTCAACCCGTTCACGACGCCATCGAGCGCGCGCACCGCACGGGCAAAATGCCCCCGCAGGATTCGGCCCTGGGCGGCGGCATCGGCGTCCACGGCTGGAAGAGCCCCGGCTGGAATCCCGCCGGCGACCGCCGAATCACATGGGGCTGCATCAGCCTGAACGAAGCCGACCTTCTAAAACTGACCGCTGAAACCAAACTCGGCACGCCGATCATCATCGTGCCGTAGGCCAGCCTGCGGCGATCGGAAAGGGGTCACTGCCGCGGACGAGTTTCGCCGGAATTTGAAATCAAGGCTGCGAGGTGGGAGCGGGAATGCCGCCGCGCCGATCCGCGCCGCTATTTTTTCTTGCGCTTCGGCACCTTGGGGGCGTTGGCGATTCCGTCGTGGATGACCTTTAGGACGCGCTTGCGCTCTGCCCCGGTGATGGGGAGGCGCGGGGCGCGGGTCCACTCGGTGCCGAGACCGCATTCCTGCACGCAGAGCTTGATGTATTGCACAAACTTCACGTGCGTATCGAGGTGGAGCAGGGGCGTGAACCAGCGGTAAATCTCGCGCGCTTTTTCCCATTCGCCGGCCTGCATGAGTTCCCAGACGTATTGGTTTTGTGCGGGGAAGGCGATGCCCGTGCCGGCCACCCAGCCGTCGATTCCGAGAATGGCGGACTCAAGCGCGAGCGGATCGACGCCCGTGAAAATCGAGTAGCGATCGCCGCAGACCCGGTGCAGGTCGGTGATGCGACGCGTATCGCCGCTGCTTTCTTTCAGAGCGACGAAGTTCTTCACTTTGCCGAGCTCCGCGAACATCTCGGGCGTGATGTCGTTTCCGTAGCTGATGGGGTTATTGTAAATCATGATTGGGAGTCCTGTGGACTTCGCGACTGTCTTGAAATGCGCAACGCTCTCGGCGGGATCGGGCGTCTTGTAACACATCGCGGGCATCACCATGAAACCATCGGCGCCGATTTCTTCGCAGTCCCTGACATATTCGATGGCGGCGGAAGTCGATGTCTCGGCGACTCCGCTGAGCACGGGCACGCGGCCTTCGATGACGTCCACGGCCATGTCCATGACGGCGCGTTTTTCCTCCGGCTCGAGCATCTGGTTTTCACCGAGCGAACCAAGCATCACCATCCCGCTCACGCCGCTCGCGAGCAGCACTTCGATGTGCTTTGCGGTGGCTTCGAGATTCAAAGATCCGTCGCGGTCCATCTGCGTGGTGATTGCGGGAAATACGCCCGTCCAGTAAGGTTTTGCCATAAGTCCGCGTAGGACAGCGGTTCGCGGCGGTGCGGGCAAGCCGGAATATAATCCGATATGCTGAATGCGGACGGCGTGCAGATTTTCTTGGCGTCGGCGGCGTGGAGCGTGGATAAGTGCCGGTATGATACATTCGCTTTCCGCTGAAAACGGACAGTTGCTTTCCGCAGGACAGATTCGCGGACTCGTGGGAGATGCACTCTCGCCGGCGGACTACAAGGGTCGGCGCGTTCTGATGATCGTTCCGGACGGCACCCGGACTTGTCCGCTGGGCGAGCTTTTCAAAGCTGTGTACGCGCAAATCGGAAGCGTGGTTGCGAAGATCGACGTGATCATTGCCCTCGGCACGCACCAGCCGATGAGCGAGGAGGCCATTTGCGAGCGTCTCGATCTCACGCTCGAAGAACGCCGGACCACCTACGCAGCCGTCGAGTTTCACAACCATGCGTGGGACGACGTCACAGCGCTGCGCGAGATCGGGCGCATCACAAAGGAGAAGAGCCTGGAACTCACTGGCGGTCTCCTCGCAGAGAAAGTCCCGGTGGAGATCAACGCGCTCGTTTTTGACTACGATGAACTCATGATCGTCGGTCCGGTTTTCCCTCATGAAGTGGTCGGCTTTAGCGGCGGAAACAAGTACCTCTTCCCCGGCGTGAGTGGTCCGACCGTGCTGAACTACTTTCACTGGCTCGGCGCGCTCGTCACGAACCCGATGATCATAGGCAACAAATGGACGCCTGTCCGCAAGGTGGTGGACTACGCCGCATCGCTCGTCCCGCTGCCGAAGCGCTGCTTTTGCATGGTCGTGCAGCCCGGTACGAATGAACTCGCCGGCCTGTTTTTTGGCAGCCCTGTCGATGCGTGGGATGCTGCGAGCGACCTGTCCCGGAAGGTCCACATCACTTACAAAGACCGTCCATTTCACACCGTCCTTTCCTGCGCACCGAAAATGTATGACGAGCTGTGGGTCGGCGGGAAATGCATGTATAAACTCGAGCCCGTCGTCGCCGATGGCGGCGAGCTCATCATCTACGCGCCACACATTCACGAACTCTCCATCACCCACGGCAGCTACATCCGCGAAATCGGCTACCATTGCCGCGATTATTTTACGACGCAGCTCGAGCGCTTTGCGGGTGTGCCGCGCGGCGTCATTGCCCACAGCACGCATGTCCGCGGCATCGGTGAGATGCGCGACGGCGTGGAGCATTGCCGGGTGAAAGTGACGCTCGCCACCGGCATCCCGCCGGACGAATGCGCGGCCATCAATCTCGGCTGGCGCGACTGGCGCAGCATCGACCCCGCTTCGTACGCGGACCGTGAAGACGAAGGCATCCTCTACGTGCCGAAAGCTGGCGAAATGCTCTACCACCTCCGCCAGCGTCCGGACTGGGCTCGGGAAATGTAGCCGCAACCAATCCGACCTACCGTGGCCAGTCTATTCCCAAAAAAGCGCAAGCCTAAAGCCAGCATTGAAAAGGCAGTCAATGGCGGCCATTCCGACGCAGCCGGCACCGTCCACAAAGTCGGGCTGAAGCCAAAAAAGCTGTGGACGAAACGCAGCTTCCTCGCGCAAGTCTGGCTACCGTCCATTTTCAAAGCACGCGTCGGCGGGGAAGCGGCACCAGCTTTCCCTGAACTGGGAAAAGGCGACGTCGGCATCACGTGGATCGGCCACGCATCCTTCCTCATCCAGTTTGCAAACCACAATCTCCTCGTGGACCCCAACTGGGCCAAGTGGCTCAAAGTCGTCAAGCGACTCAAGCACCCCGGTCTCCGCATTTCCGATCTCCCTAACATCGACCTCGTCATGGTCACCCACGCTCACTTCGATCACCTCGACCGCCGCACGCTGCGCAAAGTCGCAGCGGAGCAGCCGATCGTTGTCCCTTTCGATGTCGGCAACCTCGTCCACGATCTCGGCTACCGCAGCGTCCACGAGCTCGGCTATTGGGAGACATACAAACTCGGCCCGCTCAAAATCACCCTCACTCCATGCCACCATTGGGGCGCGCGTGTCCTCCACGATTCCCACCGCGGCTTCGGCGGATTCATCATCCAATGCGGCGGCACCACTGTGTATCATTGCGGCGACACCGCCTACTTCCCCGGCTTTAAAGAAATCGGACGCCGCTTCGATATCGACGTCGCGCTCCTCCCAATCGGCGCGTATGATCCGCCGAGCGGGCGCGAAGTCCATATGAATCCCGAGCAGGCGGTCCACGCGTTCATGGACCTCGGTGCAAAGACCATGGTCCCCATGCACTACGGCACCTTCCGCCTCAGCTACGAGCCGCTCGATGAACCGCTCCGCCGCCTCATCTCGTGCGCCCGCCGCCACGGCCTCACCGACCGCGTGCAAGTGCTCACCGAAGGGCGTCCGTTTGTATTTTGAGGAGTTGCTTTTCTTCGCCGCCGGTTCCGCTCGATGGACACTAGTGGCGCTTCAGCGCGTCGCGAATCTCATTCACGTAGGACGGATTGACCTCGAAATTCTCCGCGGCGTAGTTCGCGACATCGACTTTTTCTTTCATGCTCGTCGTTTCGAGAAAGCCGGTTTCAAGCAGTCCATTGAGCACATCCACGAGTTCTTCTGGAATCATTGCCATGCGTTCCTGGATCTCAGCGCCCGCGACGCCGAGCCCGAATCCAATGACCCGCATCATCGATTGTTCGCGTCCGTTCAGCTTGATTTGTCGTGCCATAATGCAAATGACTGTAGCCGAAACTGTTCCAAAACAATGACTGTGGCGGAAATGTTACGAGCGAAGATTGCCGCCGGTAAGCCTCTGGAACGCTTCGATGTATTTCTCGCTCGTTTTTTGCACGACGTCCGGCGGGAGCTGCGGTGCGGGCGGGGTCTTGTCCCACGTGAGCGTTTCCAGATAGTCGCGCACGAACTGCTTGTCGAAGCTAGGCGGGCTGATGCCCACGCGGTAACCGTCGGCGGGCCAATAGCGCGAGCTGTCGGGCGTCATGACTTCGTCGATGAGAATCACGCGGTCATCAAGTAGTCCGAACTCGAATTTCGTATCGGCTAGGATGATGCCGTGTTGCGCGGCATGGGCGCGTCCGGCTTCGTAGATGCGGATGGCCATGTCGCGGGCCTGCGTGGCGACGCTTTCTCCGCAAAGCTGCACGGCCGTTTCCCATGGGATGTTTTCGTCGTGCCCGGTGGCGGCCTTCGTGGCAGGGGTAAAGATGGTTTCCGGTAGCTGCTGCGCCTGCTGAAGCCCGGCGGGCAGCGGGATGCCGCAGACTGCCCCCGTGGCCTGGTAGTCTTTCCATCCAGAGCCGATGAGGTAGCCGCGCACGACGCACTCAATCGGGAGAGGTTTCGCTTTTTTCACGATCATCGAGCGTCCGCGGAGTTCCTTCTCGAACGGCTTCAGTGAATCGGGGAAATCGGCGAAATCCACCGCGACGAGGTGATTCTCAACGAATGTCATTTTCCCAAACCAGAACTCGGAAAGCTGTGTGAGTACTTCGCCTTTGTGAGGGATGGCGTTGGGAAGGATGCAGTCGAAGGCCGAGATGCGATCCGTCGCGACGAACAGCAGGTGTTCGCCGAGGTCGAATATTTCGCGGACTTTGCCGCTGGCGACCTTGCGGATGCCGGGAAGTTCAAGTGTGAGAAGATCCATGTGATTGGAGTATTAAATCGGGCGGAGCGACGGAGGCGAGTGCTCAGTTTGCGCGCTTGAGTTTCAGCCGGAGGCAGGCGGCTTCCTGATCATTGCGAACCAGCAGCAAGTCGCCGGACAGAGCGATGGTGTTCCATGTTTTGTCGTCGAATACTTTCACCCTGCCGAGTTCGTTTTCGCCTTCGGGTGCGGGGTGGAGGAGCACGAGTTCACCGGCCTCGGTCATTTGCAGATAGTGCTCGCCGACGAGCAGTCCCTGACCGTGGCCGAAGCGTCCTCCTTTCCATTTTACCGTGCCATCGGCGATGTCGAGGCAGGCGAAGATGCCGTCGCTCACGCCGTAGATGTAATTGCCGAGCAGAACAGGATTCGAGAATTTTGCCTGAAAGCGGGTGGTCTTCCATTCTTCGGTCACGCTCCATTGTTCGCCCGCCGTAATGTTGAGCAGCGCGCTGCCGACCCCGTATCCGCTGCTGAAGACGACCTTTCCCGGCCCGACGGGGATGGGTCTCGCGACGTTCGGGAATCCTGTGCCGCGCTTTTGTTCCCAAAGCACCGCGCCGGTTTTCGGATGATGAGCGGTGATGTAGTGGCTGTTGAACATCACGATTTGTGGTTGCGGCGTCTGCAGCAGGAAAGGGGAGCTGTAGTTCAGATCGCGGTCGCCTGCCGTCCAGACAGGCTTTCCATCAGTTGCCCGGAATGCCGCGAGCGATTTTCCCGGACCCGCCCCGACGCTCACAATCACAGTGTCATCCAGCACGAGCGGCGACGATGCGAAGCCCCACTCGGGAACCTTGCGCCCGAGTTCGGCAGCCACATCGCGGCTCCACGCCGCCGTTCCATCGCCAAGCGCCAGTGCGCGCAGCACGCCCGTCGCCCCAAATGTGAATACCCGATCGCCGACGATCGTAGGCGTCGCCCGGGGCCCTGCGCCGGCGATGGTGGTATCGTATTTCCCGGGGTTTTCGGCAGCCCACAGTCGCTTACCGGTGAGCACATCGTAGCATGTCACCAGCTCCGACTCGCCCAGCTGCTCCTGCGTGACGGCGCGATTTCCGACGATGGAAAAACCGGACCACGCCGCGCCGATCGGCTGCTTCCAAACGAGTTGCGGCGCGTGTGCGGTCCAGTCGGGATCGAGCGTGATGCCCGTGACGGCCGCATCGCGGTTCGGTCCGAGTAGCTGCGGGAAGTCGGTGCGTTTTGTGTCATCGGAGAGGGATCCTGAGGGCGCGAGCGCCGCCGCTTTTTTCCCGAAGCGAAACTCGAAAATCGGGATGAAATCTCCCGTGAGCCCTCGCAGCCGGAAGAGCAGGAAGGGGATTACGAATACTGCCATTCCGCGGAGCTTTGTCTGGCGTGGCGCACGGGAGATGAACAGCCACCAAAGCAGTAGTGCGAGGTAGGTTAATACGGTCGTTACGATGAGCGCGATGCTGCGCTGCTGCTCGTAGCGCCACTCGCTTTTCAGAAGGATGACGGCATACGCGATAGCGCTGAGCGCGACTAAGATGAGTGCCTGTTTCCACCGGATGGGTTTGTGCGTTTCCATGAATCAGCGTTGGTCGAGGTTTGGGCGGGTCCACCATTTGCCCAGCCGGAGCGGACGCCAGCCCGCCATGCGATCGATGAGCGCATCTTCGTCCGTGTCCACAAGCAGGGAATCGCAATGTTCAACGCGCAGAAATCCCGCCTCCGTTGCGTGCTTTAGAAAAGCAAGCAGGTGGTCGTAGAAGCCTCCGACATTCAGCACGCCCACTGGCTTGTCGTGAAAGGCGAGCTGCTGCCAGGTGAACGTCTCGAACAATTCTTCACACGTCCCGATTCCGCCAGGGAGCGCTACGAATCCGTCGCTCAAATCCACCATCATTTGCTTGCGCTCGTGCATCGAGTTTACGACGCGCAATTGCGTGCAATCTCGCAGGCCGAGTTCCTTCTCCATGAGCGAAGCTGGGATGACGCCAATCACTTCGCCGCCTGCCGCCAGCGCAGCCGTCGCCACTGCGCCCATCAGTCCGATATTCCCGCCGCCATAGACCAGTCCGATTCCCCGCCGCGCCAGCATCGTGCCGAAATCACGCGCCGCCGTCGTGTATTCCGCCCGGTCACCCGGCAAAGAGCCGCAATAAACGCAAATTCGATTCATACAGTTCTGCGGAGGAAAGGCGGAAATCTGCCGCGTGGAAACAGAATACTACACCTGATCCGATTCGCCAGAGAGCGGCCAAAACTGCGGGCAAAGCGCGTTTGGAATTCCGCTGTGCGACTCAGAGATCGTATTACTTCGGCGACTCCGGCAGTGGGGCCGTTGGAGTCGGGATGGTCAACTGCACGATCATCCCCGGATGAAGCCGCGGGTCTGGCTTTTCAATGGCGGCCTGGACCGTGAAGCCTTTCACGGAATTCCTGATCGTGGCGACCGGGGCGATAAAGAAGATCGTGGCATCCATTTGCCCGCCTTGGATAGCGTCCGCCGTGAACCGCACTGCTTGCTTGGAAGCCAGTTTGGAGACACCCGCCTGGGGCACATGCGTCTCGACGATGAGCTTCGAGAGGTTCGCAATGGTCATCAGCGTGGTGCTGCGGTTGACGCCATCCGCGAAGACCATCTGGCGTTCGATCACGGGCACGGTGAGGACGGTGCCGCCGATGGGTGCGAGAACTTTAAGTTTGGAGTCGTCCTCGACAAGTTGGTTGTCGAGTTCAAAGAGCAGGTCGCCGGTCTTTACTTGATCGCCGGGGCGGACGTGAAGTTTCTTAATTCGCCCGCCAATTTCTGGTTTCACGTCGAATCGAGCCGCGGGCTGAATTTCGCCGCTCACCCGGATCGAATGCTCGGTCCCGGTTTGCGCGAACGCAGAGGTAAGGAACAGAATAGCCAATGAACCGGCGGTAATGGTGGATTTCATGAGTGTGGGTCATTGTCGCTCACGAACCATTGAGCGACAGGGCTGTATCCCGCGACCTTTGCGGAAGCAAGAGATCGCGGCAATCGAAAAATCCCGGAGCTCGTAGCGTAGCTCGACATTCCAATGTCGAGAATTGACCCGCTCGGTGAAACTGGGCTTTTTTGTGAGGTTCCCCGGTTCCACCGACGCGAACAGAATCACGATCACAATTACTTCGGCGACTCCGGCAATAATGCATTTGACCAACCAGGGATTACTTCGAGCGGGCTTCATAATCGCTCTAGTCCGTGTCGGGATCGCGCAAAATGATGGCTCCGAGAAGGACAACGGCGAGGAAGCAAGCGAGGACCGTTCCGCCAATCAGGGTGAAGAGCGCCAGCAAGTCGCGAACAAGCTGCCCGCAGCAAGAAGCGCGTTGCGCATCCAAGGTCCGCAACCGTCGGTCCGACCCTTCTGCAATCGCTGTCATCGGCGGTAGAATGTCTCAATCGGCAACATTGGTCAACGTGCCGGTTCCGGAGTTACTTCGAATGTGGTTCATCGCCATCCTCGCACCATTATCGCCCTCCCAACGGCCGACCATTTTCGCGTTGGGTATGGCGGCATTCGCAACAGGCTTCGCGCGAGCCTTTAGACTCGTGCACGGCGAGTGCCTCCGGCAACGTGAGTCCATGAACAACCATTTCTGCAATGTCGCCGCGATCGCCATCGCGACGGCGTTCTTTCCGCTCAGCGCCGTTTTCACGTCCGCCGCTCAAGCCCAGAACGTGGCCGCCACGGATGCCGCGGAAATCAAGCAACTGGAGGCATCGCGAAAGGCCCTCGGCGACTCGCGCGACCCGGGGCGGCGAACCGCTCTCGGAGATGGTTATTTTAGTGCCGCGGGCCGCCGGCGCGACCGGGGGGATTTTGAAGGCGCAATCGAGTTACTGAAGATCGTGGAGCAACTCGGCTCGACAAACGTGCCGCGCGCTTACAGCCATTGGGGGCGCTCGCTCGCGGCGCTCGCGGAGAAGAAGACAGGCGCGGATTCGGACAAGCTCTTCGCGCAGGCTGCGGAGAAGTATCAGAAGGCGCTCGCATTAAAGCCGGACTACCACGACGTGTACTACAACTGGGGCATCGACCTGGAGTTTCAGGCGAAGGCCAGAAAGGGAGCGGAAGCGGACCGTCTTTTTGCGCTGGCCGGCGAGAAGTATCTCAAAGCGGTCACGATACAGCCCGACGCCGATTCGGCGTGGGAGAGATGGGGCATCATGCTGACGATGCAGGCGGCGTCGAAAAAGGGACCCGAGGCTGAACGGCTGCTCATTTCTGCGGGCGAGAAACTTCAGAAGGCCGTGACGATCAAGCCCGGCGAAGCCACGGCGTGGCACAGCTGGGGCTATCAGCTCGCCCGGCAAGGGCAAAACAATGAGGGAACCAAAGCGGAACTTCTATTCACTCAAGCAGGCGAGAAATACCAGAAGGCCATCGCCCTCAAGCCCGACTACCACGAGGCGTGGGCGAATTGGGGGCGCGTCTTCAACGCGCGGGCGGCGAAGATCGAGGCAGAGAAGCTCCCAAACGAAGGCAGCCTCTCGGCGCAGTTCGCAGCAATCAAAAAACGCAGCGACTTGAAGGCGAGTCTGTGGAAGCAGGCATGCGAGAAGTTTGAAAAAGCCGTGACCATCAAGCCAGACAAGCATCAGTCGTGGTTCATGTGGGGCGACACACTCGATACGTGGGCGCGCGAATTCGACGACGATGCCGCAAAAGAATCGTGGACGAAAGCGGAGGAGTGCTTTCGCAAAGCGGTGGCGCTGAAACCTGATTACTTCGACGCGTGGTACGTTTGGGGAATCATGCTGACCACCAAAGCGGAGTCGGCAAGCGGAGCCGAGAAGGAGGCGCTATTCAAGCAGTCCATCGAGAAACTTGAACGCGCAACTGCGCTCAAACCCGACGATATCGAGACATTGCTCCGGACGGGATACGGGCTCATTAACCTTGCCCACAACAAGAAGGGACCGGAGCGCGAGAAGTTCCTGCTTCAGGCGATAGAGAAATACCGGAAAACGACCACTCTCAAACCCGACCATCGGGCAGCATGGACGAGCTGGGGATTTACACTCGTAAAACTCGCCTACGGCCGACCGGTGCCCGAAGCGGACAAGATGCTCGTGGAAGCAGAGCAGAAGTATCTGAAGGCGCTCCAGATTGATCCAACTTTCGGCGAGTCGCTCTTCAATTACGCTTGTATCTCCGGGCGCAGAGGCCGCGCCGCAGAAGCCGTGGAGCGGCTGAGAAAATGGCTGCCCCGCCACAAATTCAGCCCAGTCGGCAAAGTGGAGAATGAACAGGATTTCGATCGGGTGCGTAATGCGCCGGAGTTTGTGGCATTCATGGCCGAGCTTAAAAAAACGCAGAGCAAATGAATTCGCGCGTCGCGGACGCTACCGGTCGAGCAGCATTTCGAGGGGAGACTAGGTTCATTATCGCTTCCATGAAGCCGATGAATGCTGGCTGTGGAGCCGATTTCATCTGGCGGAAGTTTTCGGGCTCACCGCGGCCCGGTTCCGTCGGTGGTTTATTTTAACACCACCCGCACCGACGTTTACGCAGTCTTCGGCAACCCCGGCAAAAGCGGCCTGATGAATCTCGACTGGGTGCAGTTCGACGGGAAGTAATACCATTTCCCAAAGACAATCAGACCTCAAAGGGGGTGACTACGAAGGGCGCGAAGGATGCGAATGAGAGGGCTTCATTTCCGTGTTGTCTTCGCGTCCTTCGCGATCTTCGTAGTCATTTTGATTTTGGAAGATGGTACAAGGGGGGATGCGAAAGGGGGGTGGCAATTTGCCCCCTCCCTTTTAGAAGTTCCCTTGAGTGTGGTGCGTTATCGCTCTGTTTCGCCTCTCTGGAGCAGGCATCACGCGGAATGTCCAAGGGGCTTCTTTCCCCTGCACATTCTCTCAGAAATAAATAGAGTAGAATCAATCACACCCACGTCCGTAAATCCCCGGATATTTTATTGTGTATGGCGACGAGTCGACGATGCCGATGCGCGAGGACCGCATAGGCCGCGCGCTTTCGCCGTATGGCTTCGAAGCTGATGGACGAGCATTACGCCGGGCTGTTTGCGATGCATTTTGGGATGCACTGCGTCGGGCTCCGGTATTTCAATGTCTTCGGTCCGCGGCAGAATCCAAAGGGTGGATATGCGGCGGTCATCCCCGCGTGGATCGTCGCGCAAGTCGCGGGCGGGGAATGCGTGGTCAACGGAGACGGTGGACAGTCGCGCGATTTTTGTCACGTGGGAAATATCGTTCAGGCGAACATCCTAGCGGCGACGACGGAAAACACTGCGTGCTCCGGTCAGGCTTACAATGTCGGCCTCGGAGGAAGCACGAATCTCAACGAGTTGCACCGGATGATTTTCGACATGCTCGCGGCGCTCGACCCGAAATTCCAGCCACGGCCACCGCGCCACGGCCCGGCGCGTGGAGGAGATATCCGGCATGCCTCCGCCGATATCTCGAAAGCAAAACGCGACCTCGGCTTTGACCCCGTAGTGACGGTCGATGCGGGGCTCACGGAAACCGTTCGCTGGTATGCACAGGCCGTGTAACTTTTTCATGCGCGGCGGCGTCCATAGCGCTGTTCACCGCCGTAAGCGGTGCGTATAATTCTCTCATGCGTCCAAATTGGTTAAAAGTCATCGTCGTCCTCGTGGCGCTCTGGGGTGTCGTGGGCGGAGCCATGTGGTGGATCAAGACACGACGCCCCACCCCGGAGAAAATCGTGGAGTTTATCGAGACCAATTCGCTCGAGGGAAAATCGGAGGCTGATCGCCTGAAGATCATCGACGCGGTGGCGGAGAAGGTGAACAGCCTGGAAGGGGCGGAGCGCCAAAAGGTGCGCGTCGGGAAGCGGAACGAAAAACTGGAGCTCTTTTGGAAGAAGCTTTCTGCTGCGGAAAAATCGCATTACTTCGCGCTAGTGGTGCCCACCGGCATGAAGCAGATGATCGAGCAGTTTAATAAAATGGAGCCGGAACGCCGGAAGCGCGAGGTGGAGAAGGCGATCAAAAACATGCGCGAGCATGCCGACGATGACATGCCCGAGGATTTTGATCCCGAGGTGGCGAACAAGTTTGTGAGCGAAGGGCTGAAGGCTTTTTACAGCGATGCGAGCATCGAGGCAAAGATGGATGCGATGCCTCTGCTGGAGGAAATGGAGAAGTCGATCAAATGGAGGCGATGAGGCGGTCGCGCGCTTTCACGCTGTTGGAATTGCTCGTGGTGATGGCGATCATCGCCGTCCTCGCTGCGCTCTCGACAGTCGTCTGGCAGCGGACGCAGCGGACTTCGAAGGCGTCGGCTTGCATGAGCAATCTGCGGCAGCTTGGGACGGCGCTCACGCGGTACGTCGGGGAGAATGACGGGACATTTCCCACTCTCGCCGCCATGCGCGAAAAGAAGACCGACCCGCAGCCTTCGATCGATGTCGCGCTGAAGCCATATCTCACGGACATGCGGGTCTTCAATTGCCCGGGCGACGACCAGCGGATTTGGGAGACGAGCGGCACGAGTTATTTTTGGAACTGGAAACTGAACGGTCAAAAGCTTGGAAATCTCAGTGTCGCGTTCTTCGGTTCGGACGCCATTCAGGACTCATCGCGCATCATGGTGATGTTCGACAAGCAGGGCTTTCACCCGCACTTAAACGACAAGTTGAATGTGCTCTACGCCGACGGCCATGCATCGCAGGAACTGACTTTTGTGGACGAATCTCCCGAAAAATGACGACGGCCATCCGACTGGATAATTTACGCAAATCGTTCGCAGGAAAGCCCGCGCTCCACGGGGTTTCATTTGAGGTGCAACGCGGGGAAATCTTTGGGCTGCTGGGCCACAACGGCGCAGGGAAAAGCACTGCGCTCGGAATCCTGCTCGGGCAGGTTTATCCGGATGAAGGCGAGGCTTTCGTCGGCGGCATCAGCGTGCAAACGGATCGGCCCAAAGCGCTGGCCAAAGTGGGCGCGATTTTCGAGCAGCCGCGGTTTTACGACTATCTGAGCGGATGGCGAAATCTGGAGATTTTCACGAGTTACAGCGCCGCAGTCTCGCGCGCCGAGATGCAGGATGCCGTCGAATTCGTCGGCCTCACGGGGCGCATCCACGACAAGGTCGGCGCATACAGTCAGGGAATGCGCCAGCGACTCGGTCTCGCGCAGGCGCTGCTCCCGGCGCCCGAGGTGATCTTTTTGGACGAGCCGACGAACGGCCTCGATCCGGAGGGTATCGCCGAGATGCGATTGCTCATCCAGCGGCTTCATGGCGAACGAGGACTCACGGTGCTCTTTTGTTCGCACCTGCTCAGCGAAGTCGAAGTGCTGTGCGAGCGTGTGGCGATTTTGAATAAGGGGCGGTTGCTCTACACCGGGCGCTGGCAGGACCTCATGCCGAAAGGGACGCGCTACCGTGTCGAGGTGGAGCCTGCGGAAAAGCTGCCTGCGTTGCTCGGCGACGCCGAACTCGTGCGTCCCGGTATCGTCGAAATCCCACCCGGCGGCGATGTCGCCGATCTCGTGGCCCGCCTGGTAAACTCCGGTATTAAAGTCCGCGTCATTGAGCCCGAGCGGCAGACGCTGGAACAACTTTATCTCGAGAAAGTCGAAAACGCATGATGCTATTCCTTCGTCAATTCCGGGCCGAGTTGCTCAAAATGTTTGCGCGAAAGCGGACGCTGATGGGCTTTGGCGCGTTCTTCATTCTCGAAATGATCATCCTGCTGCGGCTCCAGATGACGGACGCGCAGCGATTTTTCCAGCGCGACTTCGAGCGGAATGCCGGAGGAATGGATGTGCTTTTTCAGGACTACTTTCGCGGGCTGACGATGGCGTTCATGGTGATGGGTCTGACGGTCTTCCTACTGGGCGGCCTTTTCCTGGCGCTGGTGGGCGGCGATGTCGTGAGCAAGGAAGTCGAGGACGGAACGCTTCGCATGACGCTGTGCAGACCGGTGAGCCGCTTCCGGGTGCTGCTCGTGAAGTATCTCGCGTGCATTGTTTACACGGCTGCACTCGTGTCATTCATCGGGCTCACCGCGCTGTTCGCGGGAATGGCGTGGCGCGGCGTGGGCGGGCTGTTTGCGTTTGTGCCGGAGGAGCGGCTTTTCGTCCTTTTCACGGAGGCGCAGGGGCTTCCGCGGTTCTTGTTTTCCCTGATTTTCTTCACGATGAGCCTCACGACCATCACGACGCTGGCGTTCATGTTTTCGTGCTTCAACGCGAAGCCCGCGGCCGCCACGGTCATCACACTCACGCTCGTGCTGGCTGATCGAATCCTTGCATTTATGCCGCAGTTCGAGACGTACCGGCATTGGTTCATGACCACGCACATGGCGACTTGGTCGAACATCTTCCGCGAGCCCATCCCATGGGACCGCATCGCGAACGACTACCTGTATCTTTTCGGTCTGAACGCGACCTTTCTCATCGTCGGATTCGCCGTATTTAGTCGTCGCGATTTCAAATCGTAGCGAGCGAGACGCTCGACTCCGCGCCGGCAGGGCCGTAGTGTCGCGGGCTTTTCTTTATGCAAACTTTGCCCGGCTTCCGTGAGTTTTATCCCGACACCTGCGCGCGCAGGAATTACATCCTGGAGACATGGCGCGCGGTCGCGAGGCGGTATGGCTTTGTGGAATACGATGGCGCTGTGGTGGAGCCTCTCGCGCTCTATGAAAAAAAGAGTGGCGGCGAATTGGTCGGGCAGATGTTCACGGTCGGCGCGATGGCCGAGCCGGGGGAGATTAAAGGCGCGCTGCGTCCTGAAATGACGCCGACTCTGGCCCGCATGGTGGCGGCGCGGGAGCGGGATTTCAAAAAACCGATGAAATGGTTCAGCGTGCCGAATTGCTTTCGCCACGAGCGTCAGCAGCGGGGAAGACTGCGCGAATTCTACCAGCTCAACGTGGACATCATCGGCGAGCAGGCTGCCGCCGCGGATGCGGAGTTGGTCGCCGTGCTCGTGGACACGCTGCGCGCATTTGGCCTCACTGAAAGCGATTTTGTGGTCCGTCTGAGCAGCCGTTCCGCGTGGCAGGCGTTTTTCCGCACCAATGCGAAGCGTGCGGATAGAGCTGCGCTGACGGACGAGGACGAATACGCGTTCTTCCAAATCGTGGATAAAGCCGAGCGTGCGCCTGCGGAGAAAACGAACGCAGCGCTCGTTCCGTTCGGCCTCGATGCAGACGGAGTGCTCGCGTTTATGCGCAGCAAAGTTCCGAGCGTAGATTTGGCGCCGGTCGTCGCGGACCTCACGGCGCGCGGACTGGGCGCTTTTGTGGAGGTGGATTATGCGATCGTTCGCGGGCTGGCTTATTATACCGGCGTCGTCTTCGAGGTGTTTGACCGTGCAAAGACCGAGCGCGCGATGGCGGGCGGCGGTCGCTACGACAGCCTGCTCTCACTGATGAGTGACGGAAAGGTCAACCTGCCGGCACTCGGTTTCGGGATGGGCGATGTCGTGCTCGAAAAAGTCATCGAGAGTCTCCCGGCGGCGAAAACCCGCATGGAAACATGGTGCGCTGCGCAGCGTGCATGCGAAGTGTTTGTCGTGGTGGCGAAAGAAGATCTCCGTCCGCACGCGCTCTCGCTGGTGCAGCAACTGCGCGATTCCGGGCGGCGCGTGGATTTCGCGCTCACGGAGGCGAAAGTCGGCAAGCAATTTCAGACGGCCGAGTTTCTCGGTGCAAAGTGGGCGGTCCTCGTGGGCGAGGAATGGCCGCAGGTGAAGGTGAAATTGCTCGCGACCCGCGAGGAGCAAGTCGTCGCGGTAGCCGCGGTGGCGGACTCGCTGAAGTGAACGGCGGGAATTAGCGGCCCGATTCTTCGGCGATCTCCAGGAAGACTCTCTCCCCTTTTTTGGCCGCGGCTGCGGAAAGCAGGTTGCGCAGAGCCTGAATCGTGGAGCCCCCTTTTCCGACGATTCTTCCGATGTCCGATGTAGCGAGACGGATGGTGAAAATGGTCTTTTTCGGGGCTTCTTCTTTCAAAATCAGCATTTCATCGGGGTATTCGACGAGCTGGCGAAGGACGTAATCTAGGAAGCGTTCCATGGTGTGAATGTTACTATCCGGTTCCGATCGCATTCGTAAAGCGCCGAATGCCGCAACCAGGTATGACCCTGCTTGCGGCACTCGGATTAAATCTTAAATGAGACGGCGCGTGCCTTTTCAGCACATCGAACTGCCGTCGCTCTGAACTACTTCGCGACCGCGGCGTTGGCGCGGCGAATCTGCTTCACGAGGCTCTTCACGGTATCGCTCGGTTGCGCACCGCTTTTTACCCAGTATTCCACCCGGGTAAGGTCGATGTTCGAGTTGAGACCCTGCTTGCGCGGGTCGTAATTCCCGATGATCTCGATGAACTTACCGTCGCGTGGGCTGCGTTGATCAGCGACCACTACTTTGTAGTAAGGTGTGTTTTTAGTGCCTTCGCGGCGAAGTCGGATGACGACCATATATCTTAGTTTCGGTTAGTTTTAGTGAAAATTTAGCCCCGGCTAAAAAGACCTTTTCCCTTTTTACGGGACATCATCTTTTGGAGCCGAGGCATCTGTTTCATCATCTTGCGCATCTCATTGAAGCGCGAGATAATTTCGTTTACTTCAGAGACGGTTGTTCCACTCCCGCGCGCGATTCGCTGGCGCCGCCGTGCATTAAGAATGTCCGGCTTTGCCCGCTCCTCAAAAGTCATCGAATGAACGATGGCTTTGGGACGCGAGAGTTTCTTCTCGTCTATTTGAAGATCGCCGAGCTTACCCATCCCGGGCAGCATGCCAAGGACTTTTTCAAGCGGCCCAAGCTTCTTCATCATGGAGAACATTTCGAGGAAGTCGTTAAAGTCGAATTCTGCGCGTCTCATCCGCGCTTCCATCCGCTTCGCATCCTCCTCGTCGATAGCGGCTGCGGCGCTTTCCACGAGCGTGACAATGTCGCCCATTCCGAGGATGCGCCCGGCCAGCCGGTCGGGGTGAAATACCTCGAACGCGTCCATCTTTTCGCCGGTGCCCGCGAACTTGATCGGACGCTTGGTGACTTCCCTCATAGAGAGCGCTGCACCGCCGCGGGCGTCGCCGTCGAGTTTTGTGAGGATCAGGCCGGTGACTTCGAGAGCTTCGTGGAAATGCGTGGCCACGCTCACCGCCTGCTGTCCGGTCGCGGAGTCGGCGACGAGGAGCACTTCCTGCGGCTTGAGCATTTCCTTCAGTCGCTTGACCTCGGCGAGGAGCGCTTCGTCGATTTCCTGACGTCCGGCAGTATCGAAAATCGCTACGTTGTGCGGCGTTTGCGACAGCCATTGGAGCGCGAGTTTCGCGGCGACCAGCACGTCTGTCTCGCCGGGCGGCGGGGTGAAAACGGGCACGCCGAGCTGACGTCCGAGCGTCGCAAGTTGTTCGATCGCGGCAGGCCGGTAAAGGTCGCACGCGATGAGCGCCGGCGCTTTGCCCTGCTTGCGTAGCCAGTTGGCGAGCTTGCCGCACGTCGTTGTTTTTCCGGCACCGTTCAGGCCGACCACGAGGATTCGTGCGGGTGCCGTGAGGTCGAGCTCCGAGGCGTCGCCGCCGAGCAATCGCGTCAGTTCATCGTGGAATATTTTGACGATCTGCTGGCCGGGCGTGACGGACATTAACACGGCCTCGCCCATGGCCTGTTCTTTCACACGGGCGATGAAATCCTTCGCCACCTGGAAATGTACATCGGCTTCGAGCAGTGCCATTCGCACTTCGCGAAGTGCATCGGTGATGTTTGCTTCCGAGATCTTTCCCTTTCCGGAAAGATTACGAAAGACTCCCTGTAGTTTATCGGCCAGCAGACTGAACATGGAGCGCGGACACTAGCGACCTTGCGCCGGATGGCAAGTTGCGGGATGCGGCGGAAATTGGAGCGGCTATGGTGCCTGCGTGGCCCGCAACCGCAGGTAGCCGCGCGGTCCTCCGGCGGGCAGGCGGGTTTCAATGAGCTCGGTCCCGTCGGTCATCAACGTGCGCGAGAGCGGCGCTATGGGCGACCATGCCGATGGCGAGGAGGCGCTTTCCGGCGTCACGGTAAGGCCGGCGAAGCGGAGAGTGCGTTTGTATTTGAGCGCGAGTTGACCGCCGGATGTGAAGTAAGGGGCCGGGAGTGCGCCTGGCTGAAAGGCCGTGGGATTTAATCCGAGCGCGGCCTCCATTACGTTAGGGATGCCGTCGGCGTCGGGATCGGCCAGGAGGCCGGGCGCGGCGGGCGTCTGTTCGCCGGCCCAGGAGCTGAAAGTTGTGGCTCCGGGCAGGAGCATCATTTTGCCATTGCGCGTCTCGGTGTCGGCGATGACGGCAGTTTCCGGCGTGAATGAGGTGAAGGTATCGGAGCAGTCCGACCACCGGTAGCCGATGGTTGTCGCGCCGTTCCCGTACTCAATGTAGAAACGGTACCCGCCGTCCGGCTTTTTGAGCATCATACCGCCCTCCTTCGCATTAAAATTCAGCACTTTGTCGGCAGTCCAACCGGTGATGATGTCGGTGGAAGTGACGTGTTTCCAAGCGCCGCCGTATTGAAAATCCACGTAAACGCCGTGGTAGGTCGTGCCTTCTTTCCAGCAGTAAAACTCATTCGTATTAAAGTCGGGAAGCACCAGCGGAACAGGCGTGGCCCAGGTGGTCCAGCCGGCATTCGTGGGCTGGGTGACGTAAGTTTTCATGTGGGGATTCGGCCCGTAGTCCACGCTTTGCAGCGCGATCGAGATGAACAGCCGCACGCTGCCGTCGCCATCGCGAAACCAGCACGGATTCCATGTGAGATTCGAGGAAGTCGCGCCCGCGACCGGGATCTGGATGTTGCCGAGATACGTCCAGTTGACGAGGTCCTGTGACTTAACGAGGCCGAATGCTTTGTGCAGCCCATAGTTCCCCGACGTGAAAGCGACCCAATACCAGCCGTTGTCGTAAATAATAGCCGGATCGCGGACGACGTTAAAAAACGATGCGGCGCCCGGCGGCTCCCATACGGGTGCGTTGCCAGTGATCGAAGTCCAGATAAAACCGTCCGGCGAAGTCGAGATGTAAAGCTTCTCTGCGGAGTTGCTGAAATGCGACATGATGTATCGCGCGTTTGCGGGGATGGTTTGCGCCGTGGCGCAGAGCGTCGCGAGGATCAGTATGGTAGTTGTACGTAGGAGTGAGTTCACGGTCAGGGCAGAAAGGACCGATCATTCGGCCAGTTGCACAAGCGGAAAAAATCCGAAAGCGTCGCCGCGATATCGGCAAATGTTTCGCGGGTGCCGAGGGGCTTCACGGTTCCGCCGTGGAGGACGATGAGCGGGACTTCCTCACGGGTATGATCGGTGCCGGGATGCGTAGGATCGTTTCCGTGGTCGGCGGTGATGATGACCAGATCTTCGGCGTTCACTTTCGGCAGGAAAGCAGCCAGCCACGCGTCGAATTCCGCGAGGCAATTTGCGTAGCCCGCGACATCGCGGCGGTGTCCGAAGAGCATGTCGAAATCGACGAGGTTCGAGAACATCAACCCGTCGAGCTCAGGCCACAGTTTATCGATAACGGCCATGCCCTCCGCGTTGCTGGAAGTTGGAGTGTTGGCGGTGATGCCCGCGCCGGCGAAGATGTCGCTGATTTTTCCCACGCCATGCACCGCGTGCCCGGAATCGACGAGCGCGCCCAGCACGGTCGGCGGCGGAATCATCGCGTAATCGTGGCGTCCGGCGGTGCGTTTGAAAGCGCCGGGTTCGCCAATGAAGGGCCGGGCGATCACACGCCCGATGCGCAGTGGGTCGCTGTGGCGGCGCGCAATTTCACAAAGCGCGTAGAGTTTTTTGAGCGGGAGGATGCCCTCGTGCGCGGCGATCTGGAGAACGCTGTCTGCGCTCGTGTAGAGGATCGGTTTTCCTGTGCGGATGTGTTCGGGGCCAAGCTGATCGAGGATGACAGTCCCGCTCGCGGGGAGGTTGCCGATGAACTCCACACCCGCCTCGCGCTCGATGCCGGCGACGAGCGAATCCGGGAATCGCTCGAACGTCCGGAAGGGAACATCAAGCACGGCACCGGCGATTTCCCAGTGCCCCGTGGTGGTGTCCTTTCCAGCCGAGCGCTCGCGCATCCGGCCCCAGGAAGCGCGCGCGGAATCGGAGCGCCCGAGAATCGCGGCGAGCCCGAGCGACTCGAGGACAGGCAGTGAAAAACCCGGCGTGCGTTCGTAGATGTGGCCGAGTGTGTCCGAGCCGGCGTCGCCGTATTGCGCGGCATCCGGCGCAGCGCCGCAACCGACGGAATCGAGGACAAGGAGTAGAGCGCGCATAGAGTGACGCGACGGTAACCGCGGACGACATTCGCCGCCACGCTTTTTCTAATGCCGTGGGGCGAACGCCCTCGTTCGTGATCGTGTCCGGGACGTCTCGTCCGACGCTGCCTGCAAAGGGCAGCGGCCCGGGTCCGAGTTTGCGCAACGAATCAGTCTGCGGCTCCGCCGTTTGAGAGGTCCGGACGGGGCGTCCGGGACACGAACACGAGCGGGGCGCTCGTGCCACGACGCGCCGAAGCGCTTCATCCGAGTTCCGCTTTAAATCACACCTTCGCCGGAGTGTCGGCCCGCCCGCCGCTGAGTGGCTTGCATCATTGAGTGATGGCACTATTCTCCGCGCATGATCTCCGACGACCACGGCGAGCAAGTAGCAGCCCAGACTCCTGAACACCTCCGCCTCGCGGCCGAAGCGCGGCGCGAAGGGAACTGGAAGCGCTGGGGGCCGTATCTTAGTGAGCGTCAGTGGGGGACGGTGCGCGAGGACTATTCGGCGTCGGGCGATGCGTGGCGGTATTTCCCCCACGATCACGCGCACCTTCGGGCGTATCGATGGGGCGAAGATGGCCTCATGGGAATCTGCGATCGGCAGGCGCGGCTGTGCTTTGCGATTGCGCTTTGGAACGGGCGCGATCCCGTTTTGAAAGAGCGGCTCTTTGGGCTCGCGAACGGCGAAGGTCCGCATGGCGAGGATGTGAAGGAAGCCTACTGGTATCTCGATGCGACGCCCACTTCGTCCTATCTGCGCGCCCTTTATAAATACCCGCAGCGCGAGTTTCCCTACCGGCAGATCCGCGAAGAAAACGGACGGCGTACGTCCAAGGATCGCGAGTTCGAACTCGGCGACACCGATGCTTTCGCCGACGATCGCTACTTCGACGTTTTTGCCGAATACGCAAAAGCCAGCGAAGAGGATATTCTCATCCGCATCACTGTTGCAAATCGCGGCCCTAAAGCTGCATCCATCCATGTCCTGCCGACATTGTGGTTTCGGAATACCTGGAGCTGGACTGCCGACGCGGAGCGACCGTTTTTGCGGGCGCTTGGGCCGTCCACGGTGGAGGCTTCGCACACCTCGCTGGGCGATTACCGGTTCGTCCTCGAAAAACCGGCCCCGTTACTTTTCACCGAAAATGAGACGAACGTGGCCGCGCTCTACGGCTCTGCGAACAAGCAGCCGTATGTAAAAGATGCGTTTCACCGTGCGGTCATCCACTGCGAGGAAGGTGCGGTGAATCCGGAACTCACCGGGACTAAATGCGCGGCGCACTACAAACTCAATGTCCCTGCGGGCGGAGAAGTCGTGCTCCGGATGCGCCTCGGCGGCACGCTTCATCTTGCGTCTCAGGGATTCGAGGATTTTGATTCGGTCTTCGCGGCGAGGATCAACGAATCCAGTCTTTTCATGGCCACAAAATGCGCGCCGGGACTGGACGCCGAGCGCCGCAATGTCATCCGGCAGGCCTACGCCTCCTTGCTGTGGAGCAAGCAGTTTTACCACTACGACGTGAAGCGATGGCTCGCGGGTGATCCTGCGCAACCCGCGCCGCCCGCAGGCCACGCAAAGTCACGAAACGCTGATTGGGCGCACCTCTTCAATGGAGACGTCATCTCCATGCCCGATAAATGGGAATACCCGTGGTACGCAGCCTGGGACCTCGCATTCCACATGATCCCGATGTGCCGCATCGACCCCGATTTTTCCAAGCAGCAGCTCATGCTTCTCCTGCGGGAATGGTACCTCCGTCCGGACGGCGCGCTGCCGGCCTACGAGTGGAATTTCTCCGACGTGAATCCGCCCGTCCACGCGTGGGCCTGCTGGCGTGTGTATAAAATCACCGCCGCCCGCGGAGAGCGCGACACGCTTTTCCTCGAGCGGTGTTTTCAAAAACTGCTCATCAATTTTACATGGTGGGTCAATCGCAAGGACGCCCGAGGCCAGCATCTCTTTGGCGGCGGCTTTCTCGGCATGGACAACATCGGGCTCTTCGACCGCAGCAAGCCGCTCCCGAGTGGCAAAACGCTGGAGCAGGCGGACGGCACTGCGTGGATGGCGTTCTATTGCGTGACGATGCTTTCGATGGCTGTGGAACTCGCCCGGACGCGACCGGCTTATGAGGACATCGCGAGCAAGTTCTTCGAGCACTTCGTCGCCATCGCCGATGCCATGAACACGCTTGGCGGCAGCGGGCTTTGGGATGAACAGGATGGGTTTTACTACGATCGCCTCCGCGGCGAGGGCGACGACTCCGTCCCGCTCCGCGCCCGAAGCATGGTCGGCCTTGTGCCTTTGCTGGCGGTCGAAGTGCTGGAACAGGATGTGATCAAACAGCTGCCGGGATTCCGAAAACGAATGCGCTGGTTCCTCGACAACCGTCCGGAACTCGCCGCAAACACCAGCTACATGGAGCGAACCACGAAAGAGGCCGGCGAGCTCCGGCTGCTCGCCATCCCGTCGCGAGAGCGGCTCGTCCGTGTGCTCCAGCGCATGCTCGACGAGGAGGAGTTTCTCTCGCCATACGGCGTCCGCTCGCTGAGCCGCGCGCATGCCGACGAGACGTTCTGTTTCCTTCACGATGGCGGGCACGTCTGCATTCAATATGAGGGCGGCGAGAGCACCGACGGGATGTGGGGCGGCAACAGTAACTGGCGCGGCCCGATCTGGTTTCCGCTCAACTATCTGCTGATCGAAGCGCTTGAGCGCTACCACCGGTTCTACGGCGATTCGCTCAAAGTTGAGTATCCCTCCCGGAGTGGGAATTTCCTCACGCTCGACGAAGTCGCCGCGCGCATCGCCCGCCGCATTACGCGGGTTTTTCTGCCCGACGAAAAAGGCGAACGTCCATGCCATCGCGACGATTCTCTTACTCAAAAGCTCGCCACCGATACCCACTGGCGGGAGCTCGTGTGGTTCCACGAATATTTCCACGGCGACACCGGGCGCGGCCTTGGAGCGAGTCATCAGACGGGATGGACCGCGCTGATCACACGTTGCATTAATCTTGTCGGCCGGCGCGGTGAATTTTGAAAATGACTGACACTTCCGACGCCCTGACGCCCGCAGTCTTCCTCGATCGCGACGGCACGCTGATGCACGACGCGGCTTACCTCGCCGATCCCGCAGGCGTGGTTGTTTATCCCGGTGTCGCGGCCGCGCTCGCGCAATTGAAGGCGGCCGGTTTCCGGCTTGTGGTGGTCACGAATCAAAGCGGGATCGGACGGGGGAAATTCAGCGAGGCCGACTATCACGCGGTCGCGGCGCGCTTCGAAGAATTGCTCGGTGCCGGGCTGATCGATGCGACCTATTTTTGCCCCGACCACGCGGACGCTCCGTCTCCGCGGCGGAAGCCAAATCCCGGCATGTTGCTGGAGGCTGCGAGCGATCACGGGCTGGATCTCGCGCGTTCGTGGATGATCGGCGATCGCGATGGCGACGTTCAGGCAGGCCTGGCCGCGGGTGCCCGGTCCATCCTCGTGCAGACAGGAATCGGCGCGACTGCGTCGGCGGCAGGCGCGGCGTTTGTCGCCAAAGACCTTGCAGAGGCCGCCGATTTCATCTTACGCCAGACCCATGTCCGCTAAAATCGCCGTCGTCATTCCCGCCCGTTTCGCATCCACCCGCTTTCCCGGGAAGCCGCTCTTCGCGCTCGCAGGGAAGGCGATGATTCAGCACGTGTGGGAGCGCGCGAGCCGTGCGAAGGGCATCGAACGCGTGATCGTCGCCACGGAGGACCAGCGCATCATGGATGCGTGCAAAGGCTTTGGAGCGGAGTGCGTACTCACATCCGAGAAGTGCCGCTCGGGTACGGACCGCGTTGCCGAAGTCGCGAAGAAAAAGCTGAAGGGCTTTTCGCATGTCATCAACGTTCAAGGCGACGAACCCCTTGTCGATCCGGGCACGGTCGCCAAGCCCGCGCGCGGCCTCGCGGCGGACGAGAGTGTGAAAATGATCACCTCCGCCAGTGTGTTCGAGCCCGGGGACGATGTGCAGAATCCGAACGCGGTGAAAGTGGTCATGGACCGCTCGGGCGACGCGCTCTATTTCAGCCGCTCGCCGCTTCCGTACGTGCGTAACGAGACGAAAGGACTACGGTTTTTCCGGCATCAGGGAATCTACGGATACACGATGGAACTTCTGTTCCAGTTCGTGAAATGGAAGCCCACGATCCTGGAAATGGCGGAGTCGCTGGAGCAGCTTCGCGCGCTCGAGAACGGCGTAAAAATCCGGGTCGTGGAAGTAAAGCACATCAGCCTCGGAGTGGATACGCCCGGCGATGCCGAAGCGGTCGCGCCGATGCTGGAAGCGCTGCTCAGGAAGTAGAAGCGCTCAGCGCCACGAGAAGATGTCATCAGGCGGTGTGGTGCCGCCCGGTTTCTGCGAGAGCCCGTCGTAGCCTTTGGCTCCGCGAATCCCGTCCGCCGCAAGACAGAACACTGCCGGGTTCTGGCGCAGCACATTTCCCGGTCCGGCAAGGTCGGCGTAGATGGAGCCGAGTTCGAGCGTGTCGTCGCCGTCGGCATCCATGACGATGCAGTATTGTCGGCCCCATGGATCGAGGTAGCAGCCGGTGAGTTCCGGAGGGAAGCTCGTGCCGTCGGCAAAACCGCTCCGGGGTGGCCTGAGGCTCTTTGCGACCTTATCCTCGAAGTAGCGCTGGCGGCGTGGATTGAGGCTGTTGTCTGTGTTCGGCCCCGCTGGAATCGCGCGAAGCGTGTTGAAAAGCCCGGCGTTGCTTTCCGTGGCGAGTCCCGCCGCATCGCCGACCACAAGGAACCGGTTTTCCGGAGCTCCGGATGGTTCGACGACGGCTGGATACTTTCCGTAATCGAGCGAGTAGGCGCGGACTGCTTGCGCCACATTGTGGACGGATGCGCTTGCAGCGGCGCGGCGCGCGGTATTAAGCGCGCTCATGATGCCGGAGATGATGAGACCCATCAGGATTCCGAGGATCGCGAGGACCGTGAGGAGTTCGATGAGGGTGAATGCGGATTGTCTGGTGGTAGTTCTCATGGAAGTTGCCGCGAGTATGCGCCTCGCAGAAGCGGCGGGCAAATGAACGAGCCGTGAGGAATCGCGGAAGCCGATGGATTTGTTGTTACCGAGCCCACGTGGCGATTCGTTTGCATTATTGGTGCGGCATATCCTTTGCGGTATGCCCGCTCCCGCTTCCAGCGATGACGACATGGGAAGGGTGAGCTACGCGCGGCGTTACCGGGGGGTGATGCGGAGCCGGGTGTATGCGCGCGTTGTGCCGGGTGGGAGCGTGGTGCGCTGGACGACGAGCGTGGTGCCGTCGGGCTGCGGGGTTTCGCTGATGACGGGGAATGCCGCGCTGCTTTGCCAGACGACGAGGTCGGTGGAATATTCGGCGATCACGATGGCGTCGTCGGCAGCGGTGCGGCGGCGGTATGTGGAGTCGAACACCAGGCCGGTGAGATTCGCGGCGACCGGGCTGAGGGTGCTGACGGTGTCGCTGGTGCCGAGTGCGTATTCGGCGAATGCACTGAGTCCGTCGCGATCGGAATCGACATTCGCATTTCCCGAAAACGTCTGCGCGTCGCCGGTGCCGGGTGTGCCGCCGATGGCGACGCTGGTGCGCCAGGATGCGGCGCTGTTGTAGGCGACGCCGGCGGCGGGGCGGATGAGCGTGAGGCTGCGTCCGGTGCCGTCTGCGCCGGTGGGCCACGGGAGCGAATCCTGCCACGTGATGCTGGCGATTTCCGCACCTGCGGCATCATAGACGAGGAGGCGTTCGCCGCCGTTGGAAAGCTGGCCGGCAAATGGTCCGACGGCGGTGATTCCGGGATACACGGTGGCGAAAAGTGCGAGGTCGCCGGCGATGATGACGCGGGCTCCGGCGGCGAGCGTCGCGCCTTGCGGGAATGTGAAATCGACGGCGTCTGCGAGGCGAACGCCGACGAGGTCGAGGGTTTGAGCGGAGACGTTGAGGAGCTCGATGAATTCCGCGCCGCCGGGTGCGGGGTTGTAGTGAATCTCGGAGACGACGAGCCGCGCGGCGGTGGCTGCGGGCGATACGCTGAAGCGGGCAGTGGTGAGCGCGGAGTAGATGCCGTTGAAGTATCCTCGGACGCGCGTTTTTATCGTGGTGTCTGCGGTGATGGTGATGGGCGTGCCGTAGGTCAATGCGCCCGCGATGGGCGCGCCTGCTGCGTCGATGGGGTCCGCGCCGTTCTTTGTGTAGAGGATGACGGGGTAGAGCGGGACGGTGGGGCCGTTTGCGATGGTGACCTGGAAGCCGGAATTCACGGTGCCGCCGTGTTGATTAAATACGGGCGCATCGACGCTGGGATAGAGAGAGACGTTGCGGAAGCGCTGGACGGCCTGCGCGTGATTTTGCGGCCACAAGGTCGTCTGCATCCACTGCATTTCAGGCAGCCAGCGCGTCTCGCGTTTGTAAGGCTCGGCCTGCCGCGCATCGCCCCAGCGTGCGCTCTCGGCGACGATGGCTTTGTCGAGCTGTGTCTGCCGCGCGAGCCAGCGGGCGCTGCTGCCGGAGGGGGAAAGCGGGCCGTTATTAAACAGAAGCTCGTGGACGCGGTCGCCAAATCTCCGCTGGAACTTCGCGTTGAGCCGCATCTTGGAATAAATGAACGCGGGCGTGCCGTAGTCCGCGGCCTGCTCGATGACCGTGCCTGAGTAGTTGGTGGTCCACGAGAGGTTCATGTTCGAAATTTCCTGATCCCACACAAAGAAGCGAAAGCCGGGGCTCGTTGCAGCGCGGCTGCGCGCGGCCCACCAATTGTGCGCGGGCCAGTCGCGCGCGGCGGAGTAAAGGTGGACGATGATGTAGTCGATGAACTGCGGGAGATCGACGAGGACGGGATACGCTGGGTTGCGGGTGCCGTCGGGATTGTTGCCGAGCACTTGCTGATATGCGGCATCGGTGGTGAGCCCGGCGTTGCAGAGCGCCATGAGATTGTCCCACGCAGTGCGCTCGCCGGACTCGAGTTCGTTGGTGTCTTTGATGATGTCGTAGTCGCTCTCCAGCCCGCCGAAATACGTTTCTTGCCAGGCGCTCGTGTAGAGCTCGGAGACTGTGTAGATGCCCCAGTAGAGACCGTTGATGTAGAGATGGACGTAGCGCTGGTGCCCGCTGGCGTGGCCGAGATCGCGCATGGCGTCTTTCATCCATGTGTCGCGGATGTACGTCGCGCGGGTGTTCGGCCATTCGTTGGGATCGATGGGTTCGACGGACCACGAATCGGTGGAGCACGCACGAAGGATGAGTTGATCAAATGAGTCGGCCTGCGAGTCGGGGAAGAGCTTCTTTTTCAGTCGTGTGGTGCCGTAGTCGCGCCGGAAATCGAGCCGCAGCGAATGCTTCGGCGAGTGCCAGTGGTAACGGCTCACGCCGCCGTGAAGCCGGACTCCTGCATTTACCTGCCACGCGGGCTCGGTGCCGCCGGGAAAGAGCATCTCCAGCGAAGTCGCGCGCTCCCATGCTTCGCCGTGCTGGTCGGCGTTTGTGTAGATGCCGCTGATCGTGTCGAAGAGCTCCTCGCGCGGCAGCGTGAGGCACACGGATGGCAGGGCGAGGAGCGCATCGCGCATCTCGTAGTTCGGGAGCGTCGTGCCCGTGACTTCGGGATCGACTTCGTAGTCCGCAGGGACCGGCTGTCCGATGATCGGCCCCCACGCTTGATAAGTCCCCCACGTCACCGAGTAGCCCGCGGGATTCACCGGCTGCGCGGAGACGCCGTTCACGAAAACGTAAGTCTGCGTATCGACATTTGTCGGGAGAAAATCGGCCTTTGTCGCGATGGCGCGCAGCGGTGTGGTGGCGGAGATATTCAGCGTCGCCTGTGGTGCGGCGATGGGCGACGGCGGCGGGATGGCGATGCCGTTTGACGTCGAAGGTGTGGAGCCGTCGAGCGTGTAAATGAGCGTCGCTCCTGGCGTGCCGCTGGTGATCGTCGTGGTGAACGGAGTGTCGTAAAACCCGCGGTCCACGGTGAACTGCGTATCCGCGACAAACCCCGAGACGCCGCATCCGTTCGGCTGGCCCGGTGTCGGCGTGGTGAAATATCGGCCCGGCGAGGTCTGCGCCGCGACGAGCTCCGGCGCGATGAGGAAGTCGCCGCTCGCAGCGGAGTCGTTGAAGCCATGAATCGCGAGAATGTTTGTGCCGGAGTGCAGCAGCCTGATGTAACCGGAGAGATCGATCTCTTCGGTCGTGAGCGCAGCGCGTTTATCGCGATTGCTGGAGGCCAGCGAGCCGACGGTCGCACCCGCGGGAACATTGCGCCGCAAGACTTCGGCACCATTGAGGTAAACGATGCAGCCGTCGTCATAGCGAAGGCGCAGCACAAGGGAATCAAACGACGGAGGGCTGGCGAGCGTGAACGGCACTCGAACCAAGGCTGATGCGGTGTGGTTCTTCATTACGGAGAAGAGGTTCGTTTTGAAGACGTTTGCGAAGCTCAACACCGCGTTCGGCGCGACGCCTGCGGCAAGCGCCGTGATTTCATCAGCACCCAGTGCTTCGCCCCATACGGCGAACTCGTCGAGAAGGCCCGGATAGTTGATCCCACCACCCGGCGCGCTGCCGATCCACAGTCCGCGCAGCGCTGTGAGTGGCGAGCTGTTCGTGCCGCTATGCCAGAGCACGCCGTTCTGCCAGATTTCCTTTCGGGAACCGTCTTTTAGGAAGACGTAGTGGTTCCATCGACCCATGTAATTTGCAGCGATGGGCTCGTGTTTATAAATGCGCGTTTCGGTGGGTCCGCAACAGCCTCCGGTGTCCCAGTAGATGTTCCCGTCGCTCCACGGGAGATGGGCCATCGCCGAGCGCGCGCCGCCGCCATCGGCGAGTTCTGTGAAATAAAAAGCACAGTTCTGATTCGGCAGCACCACATCGCCGTAACTCCAGAAAGCGACGGTGAGCTTGTTTGCGACGACAGCAGAATCAAACGCGCCTGATGCCGCATTCGCGATTTGTATCGTCTTTGACGACCCGGCGGGCCGGAAATCCATCGCACGATCACCCGCTGCGCCGCTGCGTCCGGCGCCGGGAGCGGTAAACGTCGCGCCGGTCACAGTCCCGTGATTTGCATTCCCGCTCAGATCCGATGCGATGGAGAGGTTGGACGGGTAGTCGAAGTTCCAATAGCCGAGTAAATTGAGCGCGGCATTTCCAGCCGTTCCGTCATCGTATCCCGCCGCGGCTTGTGCGGGCGTCCATGCGGCGTCGTTGAACGCCTCGCCCTGCCAGCCCGCCGGAGCCGGTGCAGTCTGGACGAGGACCTTCGCCGGAGAGGTCGCCGAAAGCAGCAAAGGCGCGATGACCTGCCTGCCGATGCCATGCGACACGCCTTCGCGCTGCGCTGAAAATGCGGGCGCAAACGCCGAAGCGATCGTGTTGTCCGGACGGGTGAGTGCGAGGTATTCGCCGCCGGCATTGAGGCTGAAGTTTGTGTGCAGCTCCGCACCTGCGACCGCGCGGTTTTTCGCCGATGCAAAAACGATAAGCAACGCGCCCGGCTGCATAGTAACGGCGGGAAAAGTCCACTTCGCAGGAATCGCGACATCGTCCGTGAGATGCCAGCCCGCAAGATTCGTCGCAGTGCTGCCTGCGTTGCGAATTTCAATCCAGTCCGGCGAATCTCCGTCGAGGTCGAGCAGCGCACCTTCACCGCCGGTATTGTCCGCGAGGAACTCGTTGATCACAGGCTCCGCCAATGCGCAGTGCATCCATGCGAAACAGGCGCAGAGTATGAAAATGAGGCGGAGTATGGACGGAGACATGAAAGCATCCACACCTTGCGCGCGATACCCGCTTTCGGCAACCGGGATTGTTCGCCGTGCGCGAACATCTCATTGGGCGTGGTGACGTTCACCGGAGTGGCCACGACCGGGTCAGCTTTCAGTATCCAGTGACACGTCTGAATACCGGCCTGCTCGAACCCGCCATTCACGCAAGGATGTCTTTGATGACGTGGCCGTGGACATCGGTGAGTCTGCGGTCGATTCCGCTTTGCCGGAAGGTGAGCTTTTCGTGGTCGATGCCAAGAAGGTGGAGGATCGTCGCGTGGAGGTCGTAGCAGTAGGTGACGCCCTGCTGCGCCTTGAATCCGAGGTCGTCGCTCTGTCCGTGGGTGATGCCGCCCTTTACCCCCGCGCCCCAGAGCCACGTCACAAAGGTTCCGCCGTTATGGTCGCGCCCGAGCGAGCCCTGCGCGAATGGGGTGCGGCCAAACTCAGTGGTCCAGACCACGAGCGTGTCGTCCGCGAGGCCGCGCTCTTTCAAATCGGCTAGGAGAGTGGAGATGGTCTCGTCCACGCTGAGCGCCATCGGAGGGAGCTCGGTCTGGATGTTGCCATGGTTGTCCCAGTTTTGCACGGCTCCCTGCGGACCGCTCCAGACCTGCACAAAGCGGGTGCCTCGCTCGATGAGGCGTCGCGCGAGCAGGCAGCGCCGGCCGAAGTCCTCGCGGGCCGGCGAGTCGAGTCCGTATGCGGTGCGTGTGGCCGCGGTCTCGCGAGTGATGTCGAAAGCCTCGGGCGCGCTGAGCTGCATTCGTGCGGCGAGTTCATAGCTGGCGATGCGGGCGTCCAGCCGGGAATCGTCGGGATGCGCCGCTGCATGTTCGCGGTTCATTTTCTGCAAAAGCGCGAGTGCAGACTGGTCGGCTTCCTTGCCGGTAAACATATGCTTTTTGTCGGCGAAAAGATTCGGCACAGGGGGAACTGCTGCGGCGTTGATGAGCGTGCCCTGGTGCTTCGAGGGGAGAAAGCCGGCGCTGAAATTTGCCTTCTGATTGTAAGGGAGGCCGCGCGCATCGGGCAGCACGACAAACGCGGGCAGTTCCTCGGAGAGGCTTCCGAGTGCGTATGAAATCCAGGCTCCCATGCAGGGGAATCCCGGCAGGATGAAGCCGGTGTTCATCATGTAACTGCCGGGGCCGTGGACGCTGGTTTTGCTCGTCATGGCCATGAGAAAGGAGAGCTCGTCCACCCATTTTGCCTGATGAGGAAAGACACTACTGACCCATCGCCCGGTCTGTCCGTATTGTTTAAAATCGAACGGACTCTTCATCACGGACCCCGCGGCGGCGGTCTGGCCCTCGGGCTTTTCCTTGGGCCCGAGATTTTGTCCGTGGAGCCGCGCGAGCTCGGGCTTGTAGTCAAACGTGTCCATCTGGCTTACGCCGCCATTCATAAAGAGCTGGATAATGCGGCGGACTTTTGCGGGATGATGGATGCCGCCGTTGAATTCGGGTCGCGGCGATGCAGTGTCTGCGAAGCCCGTGCGGGCCATGAGGTGCGAGAGGGCGATGCCCGCGATACCGCCGCCGGCCGTGGAGAGAAAGTCGCGCCGCGAAACGAAGGGCTGTGGATGCGTTGTCATGGGTCAGTTTGGAAACAGAAACTCGCTGCTGTTGAAGAGGACGCGGGCGACCGACGGAAGACCGCTCTGCGCTGCGACGGCGGCGAAGTCGGCAAGCTCGGTCGCAGTCGGCTCGCGCTGGAGCGCTATGCGGAATGCCGCGCGGATGCGTTCTGCCGGAGAGGCACCCATCGGCTCCAGCCGTGCTGCGAAGTGTTCGCAGTGACGGAGGACGAACTCGTTATTGAAGAGTGCGAGCGACTGCAGCGGGGAGGCTGAAAATCCGCGCACCGGCGAAAGCAGGCCCATGTCGGGGAAATCGAGCGCGTCCATGAACGGGTCGGCGATGCCACGCCAGACGACTCGGTAAATACTGCGCCGGTAGGCACCGGCGGAGTCCCAGTCGAAGTTGTCGTAGTTGAGGATTGGCGTGGACTGCGCGCCGGGCTTGGACGTGAAGTGCGCGACGCCCGGCCCGCCTGCGGTGAGGTCCAGTCGGCCGCTGGCCGCAAGCACGCTGTCGCGCACGGAGTCTGCATCGAGCCGCACGCGGTTCATCCGCCAGAGGAGACGGTTGTCTGGATCGATGGCTGTGGCTTCGGCGTTCGCGGCGGATGACTGGCGATAGGTGGCGCTCGTGACGATGAGTTTGTGCAGTTGTTTTAACGAGCCTTTCGCATCATCGCGAAACCAAACGGCGAGCCAGTCAAGCAGCTCCGGATGCGAAGGCGCGCCGCCCATTTTTCCGAAGTCGTTCGGCGTATCGCAAAGCCCGCGTCCGAAATGATAATGCCACACGCGATTGACCACGCTGCGCCAGGTGAGGGGATTGCGTTCGTCCGCGAGCCAGTCGGCAAGAGCCGCGCGTCGTGATGCCTCGTCTTTTGGATTGGGAAGCTCGAAGCGCGCCTTCAATGCGGTGATGGCGGTCAGCGCCCCGGGAGCGGCTTCCACGCCGGGTTTATCGAGGTCGCCGCGTCGCAGCACGGGAATCGTGCGCGGCTCTGAAAGCGTGACCACGCCGCGCTCGTTCTTCGCCGAACGCCCGGCGGCCCAGACCTGCACGGGCGGCGGCAGTTTCGCGAATTCCTCATCCGCTTTTGCGCGCAGCACGAAGCTCGCGATCGCCAACTGCTGTTCCGGCGTCCGCGTGGCTTTCGGGATCAGCAATGCAGCCTCGGCTTCAGGCGAAACGGCTATAAGTGATACTCTGGGGGCCGTCGAAGCGGAAATCCTGAATCGCCCCAGCAGGTGGCTGCCGGGCTGGTACTGGCGCAGCGTGAAGGCGAGCTTTGCACCGGCGTCGACGCGCAGCGGAGCACTCAGTTCGAACACTGCGTGATGAGGCTGGCTCACAGCGGGATGGATGGCCCATGACGTCTTGTGATCGCCGTCTATGGCCTTGGTTACATCGAATGCGACCTGATTAAAATCTGCCGTCGCCCGGCGAAATGTGACCTTTTCCGGCTTCGAAGATGCGGGCTGGAAGACCTGAAGTTCGAACTCCGTGAGGTGAAGATTCCCGTTGCCCGCACGGCCCGGCCCGTGAACGGGGAGGCTGTCATCGGGCAGGAGGTCCAATCGAAACGCGGTGACCTCGCCAAGGCTCGTAGTGGCGGTAATGCTGTAGGTGTCCTTGTCTGGAAGTGCGCCGCCGGAGAGGAGGGATTCGTCCGGGAGACGCTGAAGGACAGAGCCGTCGGCGGCGATGAACACTTCGGGATGTAAGGCGGTCCACGCGTTTGCAGTGCCTCGCGCTTTCTCCCAATCATCGAGCGTTTTCCCGTTTTCCGCCGTGAGCAGAACTGCGGCATCGCGGCGGTCGGCCGCATTCTTCAAGTCTTGCAGTTCGCGCCGCCGCCGTGCGGTTGCGGCGTCCGCGTCGAAATTGATGTCGCCTTTTCCCACGCCTGCGAAGACCGCTTGCAGTGCGAAGTAATCTTCCTGTGTGATGGGATCGAATTTATGCGCGTGGCATCGCGCGCAATTTGCAGTGGCGCTCACGAACGCGCCCATCGTCTGCGTGACGAGGTCGTCGCGATCCAGATACTCAAAGCTCATCGGTGCAGTGGCGGCGGCGCTGGAATCGTAGGTGCCCGCTCCGAGGTAACCGAGCGCGGGAGTGAGTTGCGTCTCATCCGGGAAGAAAACATCCGCAGCGATCTGTTCGCGAATGAAGCGTGCCCATGGAGTATCGCGATTCAGGCTGTCGATGACGTAGTCCCGATAGCGCCATGCATTGGGCCGAATGTCGTCATGCTCGAATCCGTGCGTGTCTGCGAAGTGGACGGTGTCGAGCCAGTGCCGAGCCCATCGCTCGCCGTGGCGGGGTGAGGCTAGGAGCTTGTCGGCGAGCGCAGGCAGCGATTCGCGCTGAAACGAATCCACATCCTCGGGCGAGGGCGGGAGTCCGGTGAGGTCGTAACTCAGCCGGCGGATTAGCGTTCGGGAATCAGCCTCGGGCGACGGCGCGAGGCCCTTCTCTGCTAGTTTCGCCGCGATAAATGCATCGATGGGATTTGCAGCGTTGCCGGGAATCGGTGGCTTCACGAGCGGTTGAAGCGACCAGTGCGGCCTGGTGTCCCTCGGTCCTGCGAATTCATCCGGCCAGCTTGGACCCGCATCAATCCACGCTCGGAGCGTCTCTACTTCCGCAGGCGTGAGTCTTGGCTTGTCGCTCTTCCTGGGAGGCATGAGCTTTTCCTCGTCCTCGCCGCTGACGTAGCGAATGAGCGGACTCTTTTTTGCATCATGCGGGACGATTGCCACTTCGCCGCTGTCGCCGCCTTTAATGGCGGTGTCCCGCACATCCAGTCGGTACCCGTTCTTCTGCTTGTCAGGGCCATGACAGCCGAAGCAGCTCCGCTCGAATATCGGACGGATATCGCGCGCAAAATCCGGCGCGGAGAAGGATGGAGACGGCACAGCGAAAACGCAGGCAATCGCGGTGCCAAGAATGGAGCCCGTTGTCATTAATAAACATCGGCGCTCGCTCATGACAGGATTTCCTTAACGACGTGGCCGTGGACGTCTGTGAGGCGGCGGTTGATTCCGTTGTGGTAGAAGGTGAGCTTCTCGTGATCGATTCCAAGCAGGTGCAGGATGGTGGCGTGAAAATCGTAACTGGTGGTCACGCCTTCGACCGCCTTCCACGACCACTCAT
>JANMGP010000177.1:0-6250 GCA_031374705.1 Verrucomicrobiaceae bacterium
GGCGGGGAGTGAGTTGAAGGTGCAGATGCTCGGGGATGCAGGGGGGCCGTTTGAGCAGGTGGTGAAGCTGCCCGCGACGCCGGATTCGCGTCTGGATGTGATTGCGGTGAAGGACGGGATGCCGGCTCCGCAGGTAAATTATATGCGGGTGTCGTCTTTTGGGAATGTGCTGGAGGTGGAGCCGAATAATGAGTTCGCAAAGGGGACGCCGTCGCCGGGGCCGCTGCCGCTGGCGTTTAACGGGATCATTCAGGAGAAGGGGGATGTGGATTTTTTCAAGTTTACGGCGACGAAGGGTGCGGCGTTTGAGTTCCGGGTGTTTGCGCGGGCGCTGCGGTCGCCGCTTGATTCGGTGATTTCGATCCATGATGCGAAGGGGGCGCAGATTGCGTCGAACGATGATCAAGGCGGGCCGGATAGTGTGCAGGCATGGACGGCGCCGACAGACGGGGAGTTCTATCTCGCGGTGAAGGATCAGCTCGGGAGAGGCGGCCCGCTTTTCACCTACCGTGTCGAGGCGGCACCGGTGGCAAAAGCGCTGATCAGTTATCTGCCGGATATGGTGATCAACAGTTCGCAGGAGCGCCGCGCGGTGCCTGTGCCGAAGGGGAATCGTTATTCGACGCTGGTGCGCGTGAAGAAGGTGAACGCGCCGGGCGATGTGGTGGTGGAGCCGCAGCAATTGCCGGCCGGTGTGACGATCGCGACGAACAAAATGGATAAGAGCGTGGATACGATCCCGATGGTGTTTGAGGCAAAGGCGGATGCGCCGTTGGTGCAAACGAAGTTCACGCTTTTGCCGAGGCTCGCGGAGCCGCCGGCGGGGGAGAAGATCGTGTCGAAAGTCGAACATCGCGTGGAGGTGACGGAGAACGGGAACCAGCGGTCGTATTACGGCGTGGATGAAAGCGCGCTGGCAATCGCGGTGACGGACGAGGTGCCGGTGCGCATCGAATTGCAGCAGCCGAAAGTCCCGCTGCTTCAATCGGGGTCGATGAATCTGAAGGTGACGGCAAATCGCAAGGCGGGCGCGGACGGCAAGCCGGCGTATAACGGCCCAGTGGCCGTGCAGCTTCTCTTTACGCCGCCGGGGCTCGGACAGCCGGGCGTGGTGACGATTCCCGAGGGGCAAAACGAAGGGGCTATCACCATCAGCGCGCAGGCAAGTGCGCCGCTGGCGAAATGGAAGACAGCCGTGAACGGCTCCGTGGATCTCGGCAAGGGCGCAACGTGGATCAGCACGGGTCTCGTGGACCTGGAAATCGCGCCGCCTTTTGTCGCAGGAACGATCGTGCGGACGTATGTGGACCAAGGCAGCGAGGGGTCGATGATTGTGAAGCTGGAGCAAAAGCTGCCGTTTGAAGGGAAGGCAAAAATCGCGCTGCTCGGCCTGCCGCAGGGCGTGACGACTGAAGAGCGGGAGATCACAAAGGACGACAAGGAAGTGAAGTTCGTCCTGAAGGCCGCGCCCGACGCACAAGCGGGACAGCACAAGACAGTCATCGCGTCATTCACGCTGATGAAGGACGGCGAGCCAATGACAACGACCATCGCGAGCGGGGGAATCCTGCGCGTGGACAAGGCTACGGGAGCTCCGAAGATCGCCAACACGAAGTAGCGGCTGCATCCGGCGCCGCATGTGGCTTTTGCGCGGTTGTGAAAACATGCGCCTCGCGTGCTTGCAAGCAGGGGCCGGTTAATCGAAAAGAAGCACAGGCATGTCGAAAGTCTCCGCCATTATCCTCATCTACGACATCCGCGGATTTACCGCGGCCTCGAAGAAACTGGGCACAAGCGACCTCGGGACGTTCGCGACCGCCGCGCACCGGACCATCCTGGAGCTCTTCGCAGCGCATCCGCCGACATTCGTAAAGAATCTCGGCGACGGACATCTGCTCATTTGGGAGACCACTCCGAAGCCCGATGCCGAGCTGGTGCAAAAAATCATCGCCGCAGCGAAAACGGCGCGCGCGATTTTCCCGGCGTTCGTTACCGGGCACCAGGCTGCGGGCATGGCACCGCTGCCGAAGCGCGTGGGCATCGGAGTCGCCGTCGGTGAAGTGTCGCATTCCGACGACTACTACGGAGTGGCTGTAAACCTCGCCGCCCGCCTCCAAAACATGGCGCGGCCCGAGGGTCTGGCGATGGATACGACGGCTTTTGAACTCGCGGGCAGCCGCGAAGAGCTCGTAAAGCAAGGCTTTCGCAAAGCGCGCGTGAGCCTGAAGGGCCTCGGCTCCACGACGGTCTGGGTGGACCGGCCATTTTCATGGGCGCGGCTTTTTCAAGCAATGCTGCTGCCGTTTGGAATCGCGATGGTACCTGTGATTTACACACTCGCCGCCGATGCCGGAGTTCATATACCTGGCGGCAACGCCCTGCGCACGTGGGTGGACCACCACGGGCTCACGCTCTTCCGGACCGTGGAGACCGAAGCGGAAGTCAGTGCCACTGCGGATGCGGATCGCCGGGCCATTGCGGACGCGATTCTCAAAGCGCGGATGCCCGACGGCCGCATCGCCACGAATCTGCGCAATGCCGACGACAATATGAGCGACCCTGCGAGCGTGTGGGGATCATCGCAGGCAATCACGGGCCTGCTTTCCACGCCGCATCTCGACGCAGAAGTGAAGCGCGGGCTCATTACCGTGTATGGCGATTACCTTTTTGGAAAAGAGGGCGGCTATATCGAGGGATACGGCTGGCCGCTTTCTCCGGGAGGAAAGCACACACTCGGCGAGCCTGCACTGTGGACGGTGTGTGCCTATGCGCGCGCGCTCGGCGAGCCAAAGTTGTTGGAAGGCGAAGCCCGCACGCTCGCGGAGTCGCGCCTCCGTAAGGCACAGGAAGCCTCGGAGCGCTATCACCCGCGGCCGGATTCCGGAGGGTGGAATATTTTTCCAAACCAGACACACCTCGACATCCACAGTCCCTACACGACGGCCCTAGCGCTGCTCGCACTTCTCGACACCCATTCCGCTGCGCAACCGTGGGCCGGCACGATGGAGCGGCGCGACACCCTGCTCGAACAAACGGCGCGTTATCTCATCTCGATGCACGAGGAAAAGAAGGGGCAATCCGGCTGGCGGCGCACGGCTTCCCCCGCAGAGCCGATTTCAGAGGGCCTCACTTTGCAGATCTACGCGGAATTGCTGCGCACGGAAAAACAAACCGGCCTCGCCCTGCCGCCCGAGCTCGTGACGCGGCTGACCGACCGGCTTGTGAGGCTCCACGACCGCACTGACGAAAGCGCCTACGACGCCGGCGAGTTCAATGTGGAGTTCACCAGTCACCTGGGCGAGATGCGCTTTGAAAAAGAGGCGATCAATTTCCTCTGGCACTCGTGGGCCATCGAGGCCGCCGTGCGCTGGCTCGACCGCGCGCAGACGATTCCCGCCACACCGGAGGACATCGTGCGCGTCCGACGCACTCTTGGATTTCTCGTCGTCGGACTGTCGGAAGCAAAACGCAAGGAAGCCGTGGAAGGCATGTCCTTCATCGGCGGCGAGACACTCCTCGGCTACAGCGTCATCCCCCGCCCCCTTGCGAAATAGGGAAAACGTGCGCGCGCTCCGCGCTCAGTATCCGCCCGCGCCAATCGCGCCGCCCGCAACGTCGGGCGTTCCCGCGGCCTCGCGCTTTCGGAATTCATCCATCATCGCGGCGGTGGCGGTGGCTCCGCATCGCGAGCCGCCGAGGTCGCGGACCTTAATGAGGCCGTCCAAATCGCGCACGCCGCCTGCCGCCTTCACCTGCACTTTCGGGCTGCAACTGGCGCGCATCAGCGCCAGATCGTGCTCGGTGGCACCTTTGTAGTTGTAGCTTCCGTCGGGTTGCTTGATGAAGCCATAACCGGTGCTCGTTTTGACCCAATCCGCCCCCGCGCGCTCGCAGAGCTCGCACAGCTTGCGCTTGAAATCATCGCTGCCGAGCCGCGCCCCGCCGCTCGTGAGATAGTCGTTTTCAAAGATGACCTTCACCTTTGCCCCATGGCTGTGTGCCTCATCGCAAACGGCGCGTACATCAGCCTCGACGTAATCCCAATCGCCGCCGAGTGCCTTGCCGTGGTTGATAACCATATCGATCTCCGCCGCGCCGTCTCCGCACGCGAGCCGCGTCTCGAAGCGCTTGGACTCCGTCGCGCTGTTGCCGTGTGGAAAACCGATGACGCAACCCACTAGCACGCCCGAACCGCGCAGCCATTCGAGGGCCTGCTTCACGGCATACGGTTTGATGCAGACGGAGGCGACCTGGTATTGCGCGGCGAGCTTGCAACCGGCTTCGAGGTCCGCGTCGGTCATCGTTGGATGAAGCAGCGAATGGTCGATCATCTTGGCGAGTTCGGAGTAAGTATATTTCATAGTGCCTCAACGATATTGCAGCCAATGTGCGGGCTTCGACAGCAAAAGCGCGTGTCCCATCGAAGAAATTCCTGCCCTTTCGTGAAGTTACCGCAAACTGATGGGAGCCGAGGACGACTCCCGGCACCCGGGTTCCGGCTGCATCAGGTTCATGCGGTGGACTTCAAAGAAACGACTGAAGGGTTTCTTTCCGCCGGGCTGAGTCGTATCATTTCCCAGCCATGATTCTTTTCCTGCGCATCGCATTCATCGTCGTCCTCATCAGCATGTTCGCCGTCACCGGTTGGGCGAGCACCGAGGTTGCACTTTGGAAGACGCCTCGCGCCGTGGCGACCCATCCGTGGTTCATCGCTACGTTGTTCGATACCTATTTCGCCTTCCTTACGTTTTATGCGTGGCTTGCTTATAAAGAGACCTCTTTGCTGGCTCGTGTCGGGTGGCTGCTTGGCATCCTGCTCCTGGGCAACATCGCAATGGCGACCTATATGCTCATACAGCTTTTCCGGCTGCCGCTCACAGCGAAGATGGAAGACCTGATACTCCGCCGCAAATGACCCGCTCCGGCCCGCGCGAATCATGGTGGCGACGGCGCGTTGTTGTGCCTGTTATTGCGCAGCTAAAGCAGGGTGCCACTCCCGAGAAACTCGCGCTAACTGTGGCTCTCGGGTTTATCCTCGGCGTCTTCCCCATCCTTGGTTCCGCCACGCTTTTGTGCGGACTCGCGGCTTGGGCGTTGCGGTTGAATCAACCCGTGATTCAGACCGTCAACTATCTCGCATACCCCGCGCAACTCGCACTGCTCATCCCGACCTATCGCGCCGGAAGCGACCTTTTCGGCATCGCCCACATTCCGCTTTCGATCCCGTATTTGCTCGAACGCTTTAGCGCTGATGTTGGGAAGTTTTTCGCGGACTTCGGCATGATCGCGGTCCGCGGGATCATCGTCTGGACGCTCGTCGCACCATTCGTCGCGGCAGCGATTTACTTCATCATGTGCCCCATCCTCCGCCGGACTTATGCTAATTTGGTGCCCAAAAAAGAATAGCAACTTTTCCCTTGCTATTCAGTTCGACACTCCTTAGCAGATTAAATTTAATGAAGCCCGATTTCCAACGCAGTGATGATTCTTTGCGTCTCGCTAGGTGGGTGCGGGAATGTGAATCGGAAACGGGAAATCGGAGTCGCGGGAGTTCCGGGTTCCACAAGAATCCAGTCAGGGGCAAAGCCTGCTGCTCTATCTCCAAATCCGGCTGCGCTAATGTTCAATCCGGCAGTCGTATCTCCAAATCAGTGGGTCCTGTTTTTATATCAGGAGTAGATATTTTTAGGTCGGCGACCGCTATTTCGATAAACGGCACGACAACCACTAAATCCGGGAACGCTATTTTTTAATCCGGCACTGTCATTTTCACATCCGCAAACAGCACGCAATGTAATACATACACAAAATAATAACCGCAAATCTCCTATCCCCATGCCCGCCGAACCACAAAACAGTTCCCCCACCTCCAGTTCCAGCTCCGAACCCGGAAAAAAGCCCCGGAAACCCCGCGGCATCATCGCCTCATATCGCCTGCCCGAGCATAAACCAAAGCTCATCGACCGCGACGTGACCGAGGCCGAAGTCACCGCCAAAGACAACGCACAAGGGGCCGCGCAATCCACGGCAAAAACCGAGCGCCGAACCGCCGACAAACTCCTCGCCGATATCGTCGCCGGTCGCCTCGACATCCAGCTCGCCGCCGACAAGGAATGGCCGTGGACGACCCGCGAACACGACGTCATCCGCGCCCAATTCAAACTCCCGCTCACCCGCCCCATGACGGAATAATCGCGCATCTCCGCGCCGAGCACCATCCCCACGAGGAAGAGCCCGGCCCGATTATTCC
>JANMGP010000180.1:0-13356 GCA_031374705.1 Verrucomicrobiaceae bacterium
CGATATTTGCGCTGCTCGCGGCGACATTGGCGGTGCTGCTCGTGATAGTGATCGTGTCCGTTCCAGCGGGCGTTCCGTGTTGGTCGAATGCCGCGAGCGCGATCACGTTTGCGCCGGCGATGAGCGGGATGGTCGTGCTCCTTTCTTTGAGTGTGGTTCATTATCGCTTTCTGGTTCATTATCGCTTTCCCTGCCGTCGTAAGTGAAGGTGGTGATCTGGTTCTTCCCATCCGTCACCGTGAGGCGATTTCCAGCGGCATCGTAAGTGTATCGAGTCACAATCGCCGCAGGGTCCGTCGTCTCCACCAGACGATTGAGTTCCTTCAGTTCCTTCGAGTGTGGTTCATTTATCGCTCTTTGGCTCACTATTGCTCTCAGCCCGCCGGAGGCGCACCTCACGTCACTTTTTCTCCGAGAGCCACTTCCACGCGAAGTATGCCTGATAGGTCGATGGGCTTTCTTCGCGGAGTTTCTCCAGCACTTTTAAAGCGTCGTCTTTTTTCTGGGCGCGGAAAAGTGATTGCGATTCACCAAACAGACGCCCGGCGGCGGCGCGCTGCTGGTCGCGCTGGGCGAGATAGTCCGCAATAATCGGCTTTGCGGCAGCCGACTCGCCGTGGATGCGCCAGAACTCTGTCCACTTCGGCACCCAATCTGCCGACTTGCCCTTCATCGCGGCGGTGATCGCGGGGACTGCTTTTACCGCTGCGTCTTCAGCGGCTTTTGCGAGCATTGTGCCGTTAAATTTCGAAGACTTCGCAGCGTGGCTCACCCAGCCCCATTCACCTTCGCGCGCCCATTTGCCTGCGAGGGGGATGCTCTTTTTCTCGTTCAGCCCGTTCATCGCGTCGAGCCACTCGATTGCGTCGTCCACGGGAGAGAGCATGAACATGTGATTCAGATTCGGCGGGGCAAAAAGGCGCAGCTTCGTCCAGCCCATCGCGCGGAAGCAGTCGTAGGCGTGCTCCCCTTGGGAAAAAGGGACGACAGGGTCCGCCTTGCCGTGGATGACTGCAATGGCGATGCCTTTCTGCTTTTTCAGCACCTCGGGCTTGTCCTCCCACAAGTTCGGCTCGTTCTGCATCCAGCAATCGCCCGCGATTGGGAACGCCCCCTGAAAGAGATCCGGGAAGTGCAGAATCACGCTGTAGGTCAGGAAGCCGCCCTGCGAATGCCCACCGACGTAGGCGAGTGTGGTCTTGAAGTTTTTCCGCACCTCTTCCGTGACGTCCGCCACAAGCGGCGCGCTCTCAAAGCCGAAATTATTTTGCCCGAATGGGTCCGTGCCGTTCTCGCCGTTCGGGCAGCAGAGAATGTCGTCTTCGCACCATTTCTTCGCTTCAAAGCTGCGGAGATAAGTCAGCCCATTCATGCTCGACCCATGGAGGAAAACGATGAGCCGCGCGCCCACCTTGGCGTCATACTTTTTCGGAACACGCAGAAAGTAACGCATCCCTTTCCCTGCCGATTTCAGCAGCGCCGTGGAGCCCGGCTTCACCATCGCGGGCGAGGCGAGCTCGGGCGGCTTGTCGTCCTTCGCGAAGGCTTGCGAAATGAGGAAAAGCACGGCGACGATAATCGCTCGGGTGTGGGCAAAAAGAGAGCAGTTCATGGGCGTGAGAGTATTCAAGTTTAGGGCCGGATTTGTCTGTCCGCCGTCAGCCGATTGCAAAGAGTTTTTCTTTGATCACGAAGACAAATGAGGTGCGCGAAGACAAAGGGACGGACCCGGGACGGACCCATTGTAGACACGAGACCGACTGATAGTGGTACTAAGCCGTCAACTGGTTCCTCGAATTGTAAACATTCTCCCAACGTTCGGTCGGCGTCGTCGCATTCCCGCCTCACCCCACCTCACCGTTGACCTCTTGGGAAAGGCGGGCTTTAGTCATCAGCATCATGCCAGTCTCAGGACTCGACCTCATCGAAGAAATCAAAACGCTGAAAAAGACGCGGAACGCCGTCATTCTTGCGCACAATTACCAGATCAAAGAAATCCAGGAGGTTGCGGACTACGTGGGCGATTCGCTCGGCCTCAGCTACCGGGCTGCGGAGACAAAGGCGGATGTGATCGTCTTCTGCGGGGTTCATTTTATGGCGGAGACGGCCAAAATCGTGAATCCGACGAAGCGCGTGGTGATGCCCGATGAAAATGCAGGCTGTTCGCTCAGCGATTCGTGTCCAGCGGAGAAACTTGAGGCCTTCCTCAAACAACGCGCCGACAAGCACTACTACGTGGCATCTTACATCAACTGCTCCGCCGGAGTGAAGGCCCTCAGCGACGTCATCTGCACCAGCGGAAACGCGGTGAAAATCGTCGAGCGCATACCGGCGGACCGCAATATCCTTTTCTGCCCGGATGAAAACCTCGGCCAATGGGTGATGGACCAGACCGGGCGGAAAATGGAGCTTTGGAAAGGCAACTGTTACGTCCACGTCGAGTTCACCCAAAAAGCCATCGAGCGGGCGAAATTTGAGTGGCCCGACGCTCCAGTCGTCGCCCACCCGGAGTGCACAAAAGCCGTACGTCTCCTCGCCGACGAAGTATGCTCGACGGAAAAGATGATCACCTATTGCAAAAACCACCCGGCAAAAGCGTTTGTGATCGTTACCGAGAGCGGGATGCTCCACAGGCTCCGGCGCGAGGTGCCGGACAAGGTTTTCATCGCCGGCCCGACAGACAAATGCGCGTGCGCCGATTGCCGGTATATGAAAATGAATACCGTCGAAAAACTCCACGCATGCCTCGACAAACTGGAGCCCGAAATCGTCATCCCCGAAGCCGTCCGCATCCGTGCGGAAGCGCCTCTTCGCCGCATGCTGGACTGGAGCAAATAAATGGAAACTCCCCTCGCTTTCGCCTCCCGTGTTTTTACGCTGCTTTTCGCCTTCCTGCTGGCCGGCTGTGGCGGCCCCGCGCTCACTCCATCGCAAGTATCCGAGCTATTTTTCAGCAAGTGCGCCGAGGGAAAATATGCCGAGGTCTACGAGAGCACGACGGTCGCATTCCGAGTGGAGAAGACCGTGAAATATTTCGAAGCCCGATTCCGCGACATTGAGTTTGGAAAAGCCACGAAATTTGAATGGCAGGAACCCCAGGTGAAGGGCGAGGTCGCAGAGCGCTGGGTCGATGTCACGATTCCCAAAGACGAGAGAACCGCGGCATCCAAAGAGGAAAAACTCAGCCTCGTCATGACGATGCACCGCGATGGCCGGAAATGGCGGGTCCATCAGGTCAATTATACCGATGGCAAAATTCGCGAGGATATTTTCGCCATGCGCGGACGTACCAAGGACACAAAGAATGTCACCAGTGTGGCGTTTGCCGAACCGGTGACGCGGGAAGTCCCCACGGAGCGGCTCATCCGCAAGATGGTGGAAAAAACCCTCCTTGATTTCAACGACGCGCTTCGGGCGAAGGACTTCAGCGATTTCATCGAAACAGTCTCCGAACGGTGGAGATTCCGCGGGCAAAGTGCCGCGGAGATCAATCAGGACCTCGCCAACGAGAGGGAGCGCATCACGGCCCCACAGATGAATACCGCGTTTAAATCGTTTATCGACAACAAGGTGGACATCTCCAGCATTACCAAAGCGGAAATGAAGCTCAAAGAACCACCCCGCATTACCTCCGACGGCGTGCTGCTTGCCCAAGGCGAGTTCCTTTCCAAGCCCAACCGGGTATCGTTCAAGCTTGAGTACTACTTCGAAGGAGGAATCTGGAAGCTTTTCGGGCTGAGCGTGGATCTCAACAAATAGCGCACTTCGGAGGCTGCGGTAAATTCGATGAAAGGTTCGCTCCTTTCACGCGTATCCCTACAATGCCCGCCGCATTGAAAAACGCGCTACCTACAACGAACCCCCCAACCCGCTGGCGAACGTGGCTCCGTCGCAGCCTTCTCGGCGTCGCCACATCGCTCGCGATCGCTTGGATTGGCATTCGCTTTGTGCCGGTCCCGGAAGCACTCCTGCGGAGGCCGCCTGAATCCCTGGAATTTACCGACCGCAATGGCCAGGCCCTGCGCGAAACCCGCGTGAGCGAGCGCTTTCAGCGGGAAGTCCCGCTCGACGCAATACCGACCAACGTCCGTCAGGCGATGTTTGCCGCGGAGGATAAACGTTTCCCGGATCACAGCGGCGTGGACTGGCTCGCAGTTGGCCGGGCATTTAAGGATGCCGTCAAAAATCGCCACATCTATTCAGGCGCATCCACCATTTCTCAGCAACTCGTCAAAGTGTCAGTCCCCCGCGCCAGGACTTTTCGGACAAAGCTCATTGAAATGGCAACGGCTCTGAGGCTTGAGCAGCTTTGGACGAAAGACGAAATCCTCGCTGCATATTTGAACCGGATCGATTTCGGGAACCTGAACTTCGGCATTTCATCCGCCGCTTCGTACTATTTTGGAAAACCGCTCGCCGACCTCAGCAATGCTGAAGCCGCGCTCCTCGCCGGACTCCCGCTCAATCCAAGCCGCCTCAATCCGCACACCAATCCAGCGGGCGCAAAACGCAGGCAGAGCACCGTCCTGCGCCGCATGCGTGAAAGCAAATGGCTCTCGGAGGAACAATACCAGCAGGCCCTCGCCGAGCCGCTCCACTACCAGCCTCCCGGACGCGTCTTTCTCGCGCCGCACTTTATCGATCTCGTTCTTCAAGATGTAGCGGATGGCTCGGAGAAGACATCGCAGGACGATAATCGACCACGAATCTCCGGTCGTGTCGCAACCACACTCGACCTCGAACTCAATCGCTTCATCGAACAAACCCTCACCGAAAAACTCGCGAAGCTCCGCGACCACAACGTGCATGATGGCGCGGTCGTCGTGCTGGACAACCGCACCCGCGAAGTCCTTGCACTGGTCGGCTCCGGGAACTATTTCGCGCCGGGCACCGGAGAGGTCAACGGCGCGACCATCCCGCGGTCCGCGGGGTCCACGATCAAGCCCATCACCTACCTCCTCGCGCTTGAGCGTGGCGACACGCCCGCGACAATCCTTGCCGATATCCCCACGGAATTCTCCACCGACACCGGCCCTTACCGCCCCGAGAATTACTCGCGCCACTGCCAGGGACCCGTTCCTTTTCGCGAAGCCCTCGCCTGCTCCCTAAACATCCCCGCCGTCCGCCTTCTCCAGAGCCTCGGCGGCGCGCTGCCGCTCCAACGCAGACTCCAATCATGGGGCATCACGACACTCCCCCGCGAGCCGCAGGACTACGGCCTCGGGCTCACCATCGGCAACGCGGAAGTCCGCCTCCTTGAGCTCACAAATCTCTTCGCCACACTCGCCAGAAACGGAGAATACAAGCCCGTCCGCATCATCCCGGGAATCGAACACACCGCGCACAGCATCCTGCGCCCCACAGCACCGAATGTGAAGCCCGAGCTCTTCTGGCTCATCGCCGACATCCTGTCCGACAACGCCGCACGCCAGCCCCAGTTTGGCGGCGCGTCTCCACTTCGGTTCGATTTTCCAGTCGCGTGCAAAACCGGCACCAGTACTGATTTTCGCGACAACTGGGCTGTCGGATACACACCCGAATTCACCGTCGGGATCTGGGTGGGAAACTTCGACGGCACCCCGATGTTCAACGTCTCCGGAGTCTCCGGTGCCGGGCCGGTTTTACACGATGTATTTGAGCAACTGCACCAGCGCTTCGGCACCTCGTGGCTCCCCCGTCCGCCGGGGATCGTCGAGCGACACGTTCACCCGCTCACCGGGCATCTCGTCGAAGCGGAGCGCCCGGAATCGAAACTCGAAAAATTCGACAGTGCGCAACTTCCCCCTGCTGAAAAACCCGGTGATTATGACGAGCTCGGCCGTGTCCTGCTCGGGGCAGAATACGGGCGTTGGACCGCCAGCATTGAGAACCCCCTTCGCGAGCGCGTGAGCATTCGCAGCGACGGAAACATCCATGTCATTTCGCCGTCGCCCGGCTCCACGTTCATTGTTGATCCCGACATCCCTTCGACCGCGTTGGTCCCTATGATTGCAACAGGCGAAGGCATAGCATGGGAGAGCAAGACCCTCCAGTTCCGTGAGCAGGCTGGAAAAACCTACGCCGTCGCGATCGAAGGCGAACACCAAATCACCGCGCGCGATTCCGCATCGGGCAAAACTGCGACAACGTGGATTCGCATCCGCGGACTTTGACCGTCATTTTTTCCGCGCCCAGCCGCCGCCGAGCGCCTTGATCAATTGAACGGTCGTCGCGAGACGTTCACCGACGACGGACGCACCCGCGAGTCTAGCCGAGAGCGCGCTGCGTTCGGCATCGATCACGTCGAGGTACGGGCTCGTGCCCGACTTGTAGCGCTCCCGTGCAAGTTTTGCTCCGCGAGCAGTGGCGGTCTCCGCGCGCTGCTGTGCTTCTCCGCGCGTCTGCAATGCCCGAAGCGCGCCGAGCGCAGTTTCCACGTCGGCTGTCGCAGAAAGCACCGCCTGCTCAAACTTCGCACGCGCCTCTTTAGTCGCAGCCCTGGCCTCGCCCAGAGCGGCGCGATTTCGTCCGCCGTCAAATATCGGGAGTGAAAATGACGCACCAAATGCCCATGTGCGGCTGTCTTTATCGAAGATCTGCTCCCGCTCTCCCGTCAGCAATCCGATTTGGCCGCCAAGTTTCACCGTCGGCAAAAACGCAGCCTTCGCGACGCCGATCCGCGCATTCGACGCTGCAAGTCCCCGCTCGGCTGCCGCGACATCCGGGCGACTTGCTACGAGCTGCGCGGGAATACCCGCAGGCACTCCGGGAATCTGCAATCCACCCCGCCACGAAAGATCCACGGGCAGGAAAAACGTGCTCGGATTGGTACCCGTCAACAGCGCGAGACCGCTTTCCAGTGCCGGGCGACGCTGCGAAAGCGCTGCGAGTTCAGCCTCGGCGGTCGCCACCTCGGCTTCCGCGCGGGCAACATCGAAATCCGTGCCGATGCCCGCCTTCATCCGCTGCTGCGCAAGATCGAGCGTTTCCTTTCGAAGCGAAACCGACTCCCGCAAAATGCCACGCTGCGTATCCAAAGTCCGAACGGCAAACCAGGTCGCAGCAACTTCGGCGCGGAGCGTCAAAGTGAGTGCCTCCCGCGCCGCGCGCACCGCATCGAGATCCGCGTCGACCGCCTCGACATTCCGGCGGATGCGCCCCCAAACGTCGAGCTCATACCCAAAATCCAGCGGCACGACGGTGGTCGTAATTCCCGCGGACGGTAGCGGTCCGGGAAACCCCGCGACACGCTGCGTCGCAGAATTGCGCGAACGCAGAATCGAAGGATTCAAGGTGATGCTTGGAAAGAACTCCGCGCGGGCAATTCCGCTCACACCGCGCGCCCTCTCAATGCGGGCCATCGCCGCCTGAAGATCGGGATTATCAGCCGCCACCCGGTCAAGCAGTCGCGTAAGCTGCGGATCGCCAAACGTCCGCCACCAATCATCGCCGGCGATCTGCCGGGCCGAATTCGTTCCGTAACGATAGTGCGGAACGGCCATCACCGCAGGAACAGGCGGCGGACTGGCATTGAGCGATGCGGAACACACCGCGAAGGAAATGAGAGCGAGTTTCATGGGCATTACAAAATCAAGCATGTTGCGGAAGCTCGGCGGACTTCCCGGCTTTTTTCCTCCTTCGTAATACGACGTAGAAAACCGGCGTAAGGAAGAGGCCGAAAATCGTCACTCCGATCATCCCGGAAAAAACGGCGACTCCCATCGCCCGCCGCATCTCGGCACCTGCACCGGTGCTGGCTGCGAGCGGATATACGCCGGCGATAAATGCGATACTGGTCATCAGGATTGGACGCAACCGAAGCCGGCAGGCCTCCAGCGCAGCTTCCATGGCGTCCATTCCCTCCCGCTGTTTCTCGCGCGCAAATTCCACGATTAAGATCGCGTTTTTGCACGCAAGACCGACCAGCACAATCAGACCGATTTGTGTGAAGACATTGTTCTCCATTCCCTTGATCAAGAGGCCAACCATCGCTGAAAGCAGCGTCATCGGAACGATGAGGATGATGGTGAGAGGCAGCGTGAGACTTTCGTATTGTGCGGCGAGAACGAGGAAGACGAGCAGCACGCAAAGCGGGAAGACATACACTGCGGTATTGCCCGCGATACGCTGCTGGAAACTTAGTTCCGTCCACTCGGCTTTCATACCGTTGGGAAGCTCCGCGAGGAGACGCTCCATCGCGGCCTCCGCCTGTCCGCTGGAAAAACCGGGTGCCGCAACGCTGTTGAGGTCCGCGCTCGGATAGCCGTTGTAACGCATGACGCGGTCCGGGCCGTACGAGTCGGATACCTTTACGATGGAACCCAGCGGAACCATCTGTCCAAGCGCATTCCGGACTTTCAGCCGGGTGATATCTTCCGCGCTGTCGCGGAACGGAGCATCGGCCTGCGCGACGACCTGGTATGTGCGGCCAAAGCGGTTGAAGTCATTGACATAAAGCGAGCCGAGATTGATTTGGAGCGTTTCAAACACGCTCTGCAAAGGCACGTTCATCATCTTCACTTTCACGCGATCGGGCTCGGCGACGAGCTGCGGCACGTTGATCTGGTAGGACGAATACGTATAGCCTAGGCCGGGCGTTTGGAAGCTGCGCCCGACAAGACCCTGCGCTGTGGCGAACAGCGCATCGGAGCCGAGATTCGCGCGGTCTTCGAGCTGGACTTTGAAGCCCCCGCTCACGCCGAGACCGTTCACCGGCGGGGGAGGCACCACGAAGATCATCCCTTCCTGGATGCTGCTGAACATCCCGTTCAACTGTCCGGCAATTGCGTCCGCGCTCATTCCCGGACCGTGGCGTTTATCAAAGTCCTCGAGGCCGTAGAAGACGATGCCGCTGTTTGGCGAAGCGGTGAATCCATTGATGCTCAAGCCTGGGAACGCGACGCTGTTTTTCACACCTTTCACCTTGAACGCCATGTCGCCCATCCGACGAATCACCGCGTCGGTCCGATCGAGTGACGCCCCGTCGGGAAGCTGGGCAACGGCGATGACGTATTGTTTGTCCTGAATCGGCACAAAGCCGGTCGGAATCTTCGTGAAGGTGAACCCCGCCAACGCGACCAGTCCGCCGTAAACCAGCAGTGCAAGGAATGAAAACCGGATCACCCGGCGCACCCACAGCGTGTAATTACGTGACGCCCACTCGAAGAAGCGATTGAAAGGCCGGAAGAACCATCCGAACAGCGTGTCCATTATTTTCGTGAGCGTGTCCTTCGGTGCATCATGGCCGCGGAGTAACAGCGCACACAGCGCCGGTGAAAGCGTCAGGGAATTGAACGCGGAAATCACCGTACTGATCGCGATGGTGACTGCGAACTGTTTGTAAAACTGCCCCGTCAATCCACTGATGAACGCGGTCGGAAGGAACACCGCGCACAACACGAGCGCCGTCGCAACGATCGGACCGGTGACTTCGTCCATCGCCCGCTTTGTGGCTTCAAAAGGCGACAGCCCCAGCGCGATGTTTCGCTCCACGTTTTCCACGACCACGATCGCGTCATCGACCACGATGCCGATGGCCAGCACGAGACCGAAGAGTGACAGTGCATTGATGCCAAATCCCAGCATCTGCATGATTGCAAACGTCCCGACCAGGGACACCGGCACCGCCGCCAGCGGGATAATGCTCGCGCGCCATGTTTGCAGAAAAATCAGAACGACGAGGACGACGAGGACGATGGCTTCGAGCAACGTCACGATGACTGCGTCGATGCTCTTCCGCACAAAAACAGTGGGATCATACACCACGGCATAATCGAGCCCCGGGGGAAAGTTCGCCTTCATTTCCTCCATCGCCTTCCGGACATTTGCGGAGAGTTCCAGCGCGTTGCTGCCGGGCTGTTGGAAGACCGGCAGCGCCACGGCTGATTTGTTGTCGAGCAACGATCGCAGCGCAAATTCCCCGGCCCCGAGTTCGACGCGCGCCACTTCTTTAAGCAGAACTTTCTCGCCCTTGGCACCGGTCTTGATCACGATGTTTTCAAATTCCTCCTCGGTGACGAGCCGCCCTTTCGCGTTGATTTGCAGCTCAAACGCGACCGGCATCTTTAGCGGTTGCTGACCGATTGCCCCCGCGGCGACCTGCACATTTTGCTCCCGAATCGCAGCGATAACATCGCCTGCATTCATGTTCCTCGACGCGATTTTATCCGGGTCGAGCCACACGCGCATCGCGTAATCACCGGAGCCGAACACCTGCACCTGCCCGACACCGCCAATCCGCGCGAGCGAGTCCTTGATCTGAAGCGTCGCGTAGTTGCGCACATACACGTCGTCGTAGCGTCCGTCGGGCGAGAAAAGATGGACGACCATCGTGAGATCGGGCGATGACTTGATCGTTGTGACGCCAAGCCGCCGGACTTCCTCGGGGAGCTTTGGCAATGCTTGCGAGACGCGGTTTTGCACCTGCACCTGCGCCTTGTCGATATCCGTGCCGAGCTTGAATGTCACGGTGAGCGTCATCACGCCATCGCCGGTCGCCTGCGACGCCATATAAAGCGAGTTCTCGACGCCATTCACGCTCTGTTCCAACGGGACGGCGACGGTCTCCGAGATGGTCTTCGGATTAGCGCCGGGGTAGATCGCGCGCACCACGATTTGCGGCGGCGTGACCTCCGGATACTCGCTGACGGGCAGCCGCTGCATCGCGATGAATCCGACGAGGAAAATCACGATGGACAGCACCGATGCAAAGATCGGACGACTAATGAAGAAGTGGGAAAATTTCATGATATGCCTTTCGGCTTACTTCGGCGAACGCTCCGCTTTCACGGGGATTCCCGGACGCACTCGAGCCTGGCCGTTGATGATGACATCTTCGTCGCCTTTCAGCCCCTCGCGCACAACGCGCATTCCGTCAAAGGAAGTCCCGAGTTTCACCGGCTTTACCTCCGCCATGCCTTTCTCGTTCACGACGAAAACAAAACGGTTCGCCTGATCACTTCCGATGCAGCTCTCCGGAACGAGAACCGCCGTGTACTCCTCGCTCCCCGGCAGCCGGAGCTTTGCGAAAAAGCCCGGAGCCAGCGGACGTCCCTCGGTTTCAAACACAGCGCGGGCGCGGATGGTTCCCGTATTTGGGTCCACACGGTTGTCCACGAAATCGACAACTCCCTTGTGCGGCCAGCCTTCCTCGTCCCCCAACGCCATTTCACACGGAATGTGCGACTCCAGAGCGCTCGCCCTTTTTCCTTCGGCGAAGAGCCGCCGGTATCGTAGTGACGAAGCCTCATCGACATCGACGTAGAGATAAATGGGCGATGTCGAAACAAGCGTCGTCAGCAGCGTGGCGCCGGACCCACCCACGCCGGAGGAAACGAGATTCCCTTTGGTGATCATCGCCCTGCTGATGCGGCCGCTAATCGGCGCACGGACCTCCGTGAAAGCCATGTCCAGCTTCGCCATATCGACCGCCGCCTTGGATGCGCGGGCCGAGGACTGCGCTTCTGCGAACGCTTTTCCGCGGGCATCAAAATCCTCCTCCGAGATCGCCCGCGATTCGACGAGTTTTTTGACACGCGCAAACTCGTTTTTTGTCTGCATCTCCCTGCTCTGAGCCCGCAAGAACTCGGCCTCGGCACGATCCGCCGCGATTTGGTACGGGCGCGGATCGATGGTGAAAAGAAGGTCTCCTTCCTTCACATCCTTGCCCTCCGTAAAATGAATAGCGTCCAGCCAGCCGCTCACGCGCGGCCGGATCTCGACGGTCTCCTTCGCTTCGAGTCGGCCAGTGTATTGATCCCATTCCACGACCTTCCTTCGCTCGGGTTTTGCAACCGTGACATTGGGCGGCGGCATCTGGTGTTGCTGCGGCGGTTGCCTGTTGCAGCCCGGGAGGAAAGCCAGCGCGATGGCGGCCGCGGCAATGTAAAACTGTTTCATAGAATCCTTACAGCGTCGGATAGTCGGTGTAGCCCGCCGGACCCTGTGAATAGAATGTTGCGACGTCCGGCTCCACAATGGGTCCGCCCCGATGCACGCGTTCAACGAGGTCCGGATTGCTGACGTAGTGATGCCCGAATGCCACGGCGTTCAGCCTGCCACCCATGATTGCGACCGCGGCTTCGGCTGGCGAGTAGCCCATGTTCCCGATGAGCACGCCCCGAAATGCAGCACGCGCGGGAGTCACCACATCGCCTTGCTGCACTCCGAAAAAATCCGCACGCATCAAGTGCAGATAAGCGATATCGCGCTTGTCGAGTTCCGTCGCCACGTATGTGGTCAGTCCTACAGGGTCGCTTTCGCTCATGCTATTGAAGCTGTTCAAAGGTGAGATGCGAACGCCCACGCAGCCTGCGCCCCAAACGGAAATAGCCGCATCGACCACCTCCAGCAGGAGACGCGCACGATTCTCGATCGGGCCGCCGTAAGGGCCGGAGCGCTTGTTCGCGCCGTCGCGCAAAAACTCGTCCAGCAAATAGCCGTTCGCCCCATGGACTTCCACTCCATCAAAACCGGCCGCCTTCGCGTTCGCCGCAGCTTTCCGGAATCCCTCGACGATTGCCGGGATTTCATCGTCCCGCAATTCGCGCGGTACAACGTAAGGCTTCTTTCCCTCCGGGGTGTGAACGGTGTCATTTTCTATCGCCAGAGCGCTCGGTGCGACCGGCTGTTGTCCATTATTGAGGAGCGGATGCGTGGCGCGCCCGCCGTGCCAGATTTGGAGGAAGATGCGCCCGCCCTTCGCATGGACGGCATCCGTCACTTTCCGCCAGCCCGCCACTTGTGCATCGGAATAAATACCAGGCTCGTGCCAAAACGCGGAGTTGCCCGCGATGACCATGGTCGCCTCCGCGATAATCAGCCCGGCGCTGGCTCGCTGCGCGTAATATCCCGCCATGATCTGCGACGGGACGTGGCCATCATCTGCGCGGCACCGTGTGAGCGGCGCCATGATGATCCGGTTTGGTAATGTGACTGCGCCCAGTGTGAGCGGCGTGAAGAGTGCGTTGATTTTATGCATGTCAGCTATGATTGAAGTTGTGGTGAACGGGCCGCTCCGTATCAGGCTGCGTGAGCTTCGATTTCGAGTGCCGGATGCTCCGTCGCAGCATGTCGCAAGCACTCCTCGGCAAGCTCCGGGAGCACGAGATGAGGGAATCCGGTCGCTTCCGCCAATTGCTCCACTTCCCCAAAAATCCGGTGCATTTCGACGAGCGGGAGCGCGCCGCGGTAGCGGTGGAGAAGATGGCCGCGGAGAACGCGCGATAGCAGCGTCGCGACGGGGCGAACGTGCGTTTCGAATGGCAACGATTGCGGATTTGCAGAATTCATAATAAGAAAAAAATTCGATTAGACCGGTCGGTCTTTTTGCGGTCAAAAAAATCAGGCCGCCAGATATCCCCGCAGGAACGCGATAGC
>JANMGP010000193.1:0-50796 GCA_031374705.1 Verrucomicrobiaceae bacterium
TCTTCGACCAGCCACGTCACGTCGGCTTGCCAGTCCAAAGCGCGAGTGACGAGCTGAGATTGAGCGTCGGGGATTTTCACGCCGTGGGTGGTGAAAAGTGCGATCTGGTAAAACTGATCGCACGTCCATGCTTCGCGCAAAATCGACTCCATCGCTCGACTGAAAACTTGGCCGCGTGAAGCGAGCAAAATGGCGAGCTTGTTTCGCCGACTATCGTCGCGAAACATGTAGTCTTTCAAAACAATCGGCTTCTCAACCGCGACAATCGGCGGGCATGGAGCATCGTTGTTTCGCGGAGGAATCGCCGTTTGCGGATAGCCGATTGCAGCGCCGGGAAGCGACGGCATTGAAGGCGCGGAATAGACCGCGTAGCCTTGTTTCGCGAGGATTGCGGCAGCGGTTTTCATCGCTCGATGTCTTGCGAAATGCGCACGGCGAATCGCTGGCTTGTGTCGGGGTGTCCGCTGCGTTTCCACGTCAGTTCTCCGCTGGCTTGCAATCCAGCGGCGGCGGGATTTGCGCCGCGCGTCTTGTTGGTTTCGTCGAAGGCCCGCGTGATGGCATCGGCCTTCACGTCGAACTCAAAAAATGCGAGCGTCTTTCCGCCGACAGTCTCCGTGACGAGTGCGCCGCCGAGGTCGAAGTAGGGTTCGGCGTCGAAGTCGTCGAGAGGGCGGATGACGAGGCGCAGCTCGTCGAAACCTTCCGTTGTGATTGTGCGGGCGATTCGGCTGTCACCGAATGGTCCATCTCGAAACAGGATGTGTATTTTTGCGCGGTCGCCGCGCTTGAGCCAGAGCACTTCGGACGTTGTCTCGTAGAGGCTGTGGACTTCGCCAGTGCGCAGTAGCACTTGCAGCTCTCGGCGGAATGGGTCGCCGTGGAACCAATGGAGAAACAGGCCGCCGCTGATGTTGAAGCGGACCGGGAAGCGGTAGAGTTTCGGTGAGCCGTCGCAGCAACACTGGGCTGTGACGACGGCCTCGAAGATGCCGTAAGTCGTGGGAGCGCCGACGATGGCGACGCTCTTGTTTGTGGCGTATGGGCCGGGGCAAGTGAGCGCGCCGAGGTCCACGCCGGGCGGTTGATTGCTGAGATACCAATGCTCAATGGAACAAGTGCCGTGATAATAGATGGCCTCGATGAGCGGGTCGCCGACCCAGCCGGTGATTTCGGCCATGCCGTCCACGATCGGTGGGCCGGTGAGCACGGGCAAAACGTGGAGGGTGAACGCCTGCGATGATGTGCTAGTGCCGAGCGTAGCGGTGAGCGTGAGATGTGTGTCGCCGGGCGCTGGCGCTGTGCCGGTGAGCGTCGCGCCTGCGAGGGTGAGCCACGAAGGCAGGGCGTCTGCTGTGATGGTGTCCGCTGTCGGCGAGGAAGTAACCGGGAAGGAAATCGGCTGCTGATCAAAAACTGTGAGCGAGTCGGGCGAGGTGATTGCCACTGCGGGGACGATGACGCGGATGACTGCACCGGCGCTCTGCGTGCCGTTGGAGCCATTGACCAACACGTCCCACTGGCCAGGTGCGCTCGGGGTTCCACCGATTTGCGAGGTGCCGACGGTGACCATCCACGGCGGCGCATCGAAGAGCGACAGCGCCGCAAGTATCCCGCTCACCGGCCCGTTGGGGAGCGCACGCACTCGCATCACGAGCGGAGTGCCGAGCACTCCGTTGCCGACGCCGTTTGCGTTCGCGCCTTCAGCGTCGCTCCATGTGCCGACGGGCTTGGCGAATTGCAACGCAATCGCAGGCTCGCGAACGTTGATGGTGAGCGTCTCAACGTCGGTGCCGCTGGCATTTGTAGCAGTCACAGTCACGGGATACGCGCCGACGACAGCGGTCGGTATGCCGCTGATGACTGCGCCTGCGAGCGTGATGCCTGCGGGCAATGCGCCCGTGGTGAGGCTCGTAGGCGCGGTGTTCGTGGACACGGTGTAGCTGCTCGCCACGGGGGCCGCTCGCCACATGTCCGTTGACGCGGGAAGGTTGACCAACACAATGACGGGAGGGAGCGTGGTGAAGAACAACTCGTTGCTCCATGCACCGTTGACTTGCGGCCCAATTCCGCCGCGCCAAGACACGGCACGGACTCGTGCGGTGTAGGTTGTCTCAGGCGCAACGCCATCGGTCCCGAGCACTCGCGAAAATTCGGCAGCGAACAAAGGGATGCCGTAAATCTTCGTTGCGCCGGTCAACGAATTGCGCAGCTCTAGCTCGTAGCCGGAGTCATGCTGCGTGAGGTCTGTCCATGTCACACGGACTCGCGATGTGCTGTTTTCGGCAAGCGCGATGGTCGGTGCGGTGAGGACTGCGGAAGTTACCGGGACGGTCGATGCCGCGAAAACGAGGTCCGCCGTCCAAGCGGAAAAGCCGTCCGCGTTTTCTGCGCGGAGGCGGAAAGACGTTCCGTTGAGGATGGGGCCGACGACGGCGCTTACCGCGCCCCACGTGACATAAATATCCTCCCACTCCGTGCTGCTATCTTGCTTGAGACGCTGGAGCCGGGCGCGTTCGCCGCCGCCCGCGAAAACCCACGTGAGCTTGGCGGAGTCGAAATTTCCGAGAGCGCCGGTGCCGGGGATGTTTGCCCAAGGGCGACCGCGCCCGGCGATGATAAATGAAGTTGGAGTCGATGGAGCGGGCATAGTTTAGAGTGGTGCGATGGATGCGGAAGGATTTGCGATTTTGAGCTTCATGCAGCCACGGGCTTCGACGCCGTCGGTCCACGTATCCTCGCAGTCGAAATTTGCGACGCGGACGCGGAGCGCAAATGCGGGGGAAGCCACGGCGAATGTCGTCTTTTGGCCGTAGCGCGAATAAGTGCCGGTGAGGGTGACGAGCGTGAAAACGCACGGCGCGGTGCCCGAGGACAGCTTCCCGTTCGAGACGACAAGCTCACCGACTTCGCCGACGACGGTGATATTTGCGATGATGGTTTGCGGAGGAAAGTCGTAGCTCGCGACGCTCATGCCGACGGCGAGGCCGCGTGTGTCCGCCGCGAAAGTCAGTTGGTCGGTCGCGCCCGCCAAATCCCGCGAAACCGGCCCGAGCATTTGCTTGCGCTCAATCGCCAGCCCGAATTGATGGAGCGCCTTTGAGGGCGTGAGCGGAATGCGCTGTGCGAAGACTTGCGTCCAAGTCGGGACGGCGATACCGCCATTCGCGGCGGTCGCACCAACCTCGACGATCATGTCGATAGTGCCGATTGCGTTGCCTTCCAGCGCCGCTTGCAGAAGCCACGCAAGCGCGAAACGCGAGCCGACGAAGAGCATGTCGGCGCTGATGTCGTAGCGCATTGACTGATCCTCCATCTCGACGGGCCAGAGCGTTGTGCCGTCCACGCGAGTCTCGTACCAGTGGCCGTTCTGCCGCGTGAGAATTGCGCCGCTTTTCCAGTCGCGCCCGCGCCGAGTCGTCGCGGTGCGAGCGTTGACGGCGGCGGTCGCTGTGTATTTTTGCCCTGCGATGGCTGTCGGCGAAAGCAGGCCGGAGACGTTGCCGCCGTCGGCAGGCGCGAAAATCGCGGGGGATAGTAGATCGTAACGGACGGTCGCCTGCTCGCTGTAGTTCGCAGATGCTTGCTTTCCGGTTGTGACCGTCGTGGTTCCGCTCTTGGTCGTCGTGTCGGTGACTTGCACGTCGGCGAATGCTTCCGTGCGCTTGCTCGGCGCTGGGATTTCTTGCGTCGGCGGGAAAACGAACTCCCACGTCGGAGTAACGAAGAGCACAGTGCCCGGCGGGAGTGTGCCTGCCCCGCCTTGCAGCGTCTCCAAGACGAGGGCGCGGACGAAAGACTCGAAGGCGAGGTTCTTGGTAAGCTGCTCGAAAAGGACGGAAAGCAGTTCGTCGTTTGCGAAACACGTCTTCAGCGTCTCGATAAACTCGCTGTATTTCGCCAGCTCCGTGGCGATGGCGCGGATGATCTCCGCGTCGGTGATGAGCGTGGTGAGCAGGTCGGTGAAGAGCCCGCGCATCGTCGCGTCTGACTGGATGAGCGCCACAATCGCGGCGATGAGCGCGGGCAGGTCGAGCGAGGTCGGCGGGATTTTGAGTTCGCCGCCGAGCTGTCCGAGGCCCGCTTCCAGCGCCGCGAGCTTGGCGCGGAGTGACTGACCGGCGGGGAGCGTGTCGAGCACGTCGTCCCATGTGTGCTTGTGCGTGAACATCATCACGCGCGTGTCACGGGAGGTGAAGAAGAACTTGAAGCGCGTGGCGTAGAGGTCGTCGTCTGGGTCCGTGATATTGACCGGCTGTGATGCTCCTGTCGCGTCGAGGAGCTGTATCGTCGTGCTCGTCTCGCTTGTGTGGGTGGCGATGTACAGGTTGTCGTCGAGGTCGATCCAAGTCTCGGGGTCGTCGAGCTGTCGATAGACGGCGGAGACATCGGGATGTTTGTCCGAAAAAGAGCGAGGGATGACGAACGTCGAGGAGACGGCCGTCGTCGGGAGCGAATAGGAGACGCCAGCGGCGACATCGGCGAAAGCCTCGGCGGTGCCGAGGTCCACGAAGACTTCGCGGATCACGGTGAGGACTGCTCCGATTTCTTCGAGCGTGGCGAGGGTTTCCTCGTTCGTCATATCGTTGACGAGTTCGATGGGGACGATGAATTTCGCGGGTCCGTCTTCGTCGTTAATTACCAGCTCGAATTTGAGGGTTACGCTTGCGGCTCCGTTGAGTGACTGCTCGATGCCGAGGTTGCCGTCGAGGTTGACCAATCCGCGCGCATACAGCAGCGGCTCTTGATCGTGGCCTGCGACGGTGAGAAGTGACTGCGCTGCGCCTGCGAGAGCGCCGATGAACTCGATTGCGAAGCGCCGGGCATCGCGGGCCGGGCGCTCTTCGACGCGGAACCGGGGTGCAGTCGCGCCGGATGCAACGATGGCGTTCAGGGCGGCGGCGATGCTTGCGGCGGTGACTGTGCCGGCGGACATCGTCTTGGTCGTCGCGCCGTCCCACGAGAGCGAGAGCGAGCCCATCGCTGCGGCGGGAATGATGAGCGTCTGCTCGGCATTGGTGCCGATTGCTCCGGGCCGCGTCTCGACGATGGTCGGGAGCGGCGCGTCCTCTCGCTCGAATGCCGTCGCGCTGACGAATGGAGCCTGTGACAGCTTGACGGATTGTGTGTAGCCAGCGGCGGTCTGGCCGGGTGTGACGAGCGGCGCAATCCAAGGCAGCAGCTTCACCTCGACGACTTCAATTTCATCGGTCCGATTGTTCGCCCACTGAAAATACAGGATGTGCGCTGGCGAGTCCGGCGGGTCCACTGCGATGAGTTCCGCAGGCTCCACATTGCTGAGGGCGTGTAGGGCGGCCAAGACGCTCGCCTTGAACGCTGTGACTGCGCCTGGAGTCGTCGGAGAGGTCCAGTTGATTTGCGCCGTCGTCTGGCCGGAGATGCGGAGCTTAAACGAGCCGCTCCGGGGCGCGTGGTCGATGTTGCCGATGCTCGCTCGGATGCTGGAGAATTCGACGGGCCTCTCGACGAATGGCGTCAATGCTGGCACCGCAGCGTTTCGGACAGCGTTGTGAATGCGGAGGTCCAGCGTCTCGTTTTGCGTGACTCGCAAGGCCGCGACGGGATTGGCGGCGTTGATGCCTTGCACGAATTGACCGTTCGGACGGTCGAGATAGAGGTCTATTTGGCGCATGGAAAATTACGGTTCGCGGCGGAGTGGATTCGGCGGTGCGTCCTTTGGGCGTGACTGGCCGGAGGCCGCGTTTGCGAACTGCGAACCGAAGAGGACTTGTGCAGGGAAGGCGTCTATGCGGTACGGGAAAACGACGAACGCATTGAGCGGACGTGGGTCTTTTACGATAGCTTCTTCGGACGGCGCGGGCATTCGGTTGAGCGCGGCTGTCAAAGCTAGGCGGTCCAGAACTGCACGGTGCTGGCTTGCGCGTAGAGGTCCGCGATGGACTGGAGAGCGCCGCCGGTTATCGCGTCGATAACCTCGAAGGTGCCTTGTGCGAAGGCGTCAGCGAGGCCCGCGCCGATGCCGCCGAAACTCGGGGCTTGGCCGAGGAACGGGTTGAAATTGCCGAAAGGATTGATGTCGGCGTTCGCGGTCCACAGGCTCCAATAGGTTCGCTGCTGCACGTAGAGTGTGTCTCGCTCGGGTTCGCCGGGCGTGCGAGTCATGTAGAGCGTGGCGAGCTGGTGTGCGCCGCCGAGCTGGGTGCCGGGCGGAGTGTTTGGCATGTGTGACCGAGCTGCGATTCGGAAGCGTCCGTTGCGTGTCGGCAGCGGAAAGCCGAGGCGGTCCCACGCGAGGCTGCTGGAGACAGGTTCGGCGGTGACATACACGACTGCGGTCCACAGCTCTAGCTCCCACATTCCGCGAGTGCAGAATACCTCAGCGTGTCGGAGTCGCAAGCTATCGGGCACTCGCTCGAAGTCGCCGCCGCTCTTGCCGTCTGCGCTCGGCCCGGTGAGCAGCAGGTGCGGAGGGTCGGTGCGCTCGGTGAGCAGTCTATCGACGGTCTGTGACTCGCCGGTCGAAGGATACCCTTCGGGCATCTTCCATCCCCGAGGATCGTTCTCTCGCCGATACGTGATGGCGGCGACGTGATCGTTGACGGTGCCGGGGCCGATGTAGATTCGCCAGCCGGGCTTTGCGACTTCGCCGCCGCCTTTGTTGAAAATGGAGGCGGAGAAATACTGCGTGCCGTCGAGAGGATTGATTCCCCACTCGTTTTGCTTTTTGCCGGAGATGCGCACGGCTGAGACTCGCCAATGATGCGGGCCGGGGCCGGTGCCGTCGCGCCGCGTGCCGCGCAATGGCTGGTTTTGCGCGGCTCGGGCGACGATGAGGTTGTATTCGTGGGCGGTCACTGCGCGTAGGGAGCGAAGCGGGCGATGCCGTCTGCGTCGCGATTGTATGCTTCGACGCCTTCATTCCAATACAGGCACCGAAACACGGAGCCATCCGCGAAGACGATGCACGCGAGCTTGTGGAAGGCCCATGCCGCCTGCTTTGGCGCGGCAGCACTGGCGATAGGCTCGGCTTTCTCGGCCTGCCAATCGCGATTGTACGTGACCTTGAAATAAACGCCGATGCCGTGTGACGCATCGATGCTCTCGCGCGGAATGAAGAGCGTTGGGAGCTTACCTTCCGCGTCTTTTTTCGAGAGGCCGATGCCGTCAATAGACGGCTCCACTCCAGCGATGAGGCCCAGTTCAAAGCCGACGCGGAAACCGTCTTTTGCGGGTGTGACATTCGGCGCAAATATCGGCGATGTGCCGCCTGTGCCGCCGCCGTCGAAGTGGGTGATGGTGCCGTAAGGAAGGATGCGCTTTCGCACGCCGATGCCGCTGCTTTGCGGTTGCGAGACAGCGGCGGAGAGCGCGTTGAAATGCGCGGGGGTGACTGGCTCTCCGCGCTTGAGTGTGAGGCGTTCGATACTCATCGCGCCGGATACATTTCCTTCACGAAGCCGCGCGGGCCGGAGAGCATCCAGCTCGCAGAGAATTGCCAGATGTTGCCGCGCCATGTGCCCGTGATTCGCACGAGCAGCCAGTTGCGGTTGCCGTCGAGTTCAGGCGGGTTGCCGGGCGGGTTGTCGATTGTGCCGAGGCGGCGGATGTAGCCGAGGTCGAGCTTTTGCGCGGTCCATTTACGCGTCCAGACGAGGCCAGGGACAAGGTAAGCCTCGACGCCGTGCATGGGGTTCAACTCGCCGTCTTCGCCGAGGGTTTTCGGCCATTTGGCTTTTCCGGTTTGCCCGTCTTCCGTGCCGCCGAAAACTTCGAGCAAAACGTCGTATCGTTCGTGTGTCTCGATTTTATCTTCGCTGGTTGTCCCTTGAATCTCGAACTCTTCGCCGTCGGCGGCGGTCGGAGTCTGGTGGCCCTCGACGGTGCTGGTGACATACCATCTATTGTCGCTACCAGACGGATCGCGCTCAAATGTGCGCGGTTGGTTTTCGACAAGCATGGCAAAGCCACCGAAATCGGGAATCGGGCCGTTGATTGCCTCATTGAGTGAGGCGGCGGCCCATTTTATCTTGAGTGCGACAAGTCCGAGTCGCGGATCGAGTGAGCCGACAAACGAACCGGGTTGTGCGAGGAGTGTTCCCATAATTTAGACCGGCGGCGGAGTCGTGGAGGAAGTCGGCGATAGCTTGCGCTCGATAGCTTCCAGTGCCCGCGTCTGGCGGCGTGACTCATCGAGGAGCGGGTCACCGCCGCCGCCGAATCCGCCGCCGCCGCCAATGCGCTGAAGGGCGCTGACTTGAGAGTCTGGCACCTTGCCTCCGCCCGTTTCCGTGGGGCGATCCAGCTTTGCGAAGCCGCGATATTTTTCCGCGAGTCCGGCGCTGGCTTCGCTGCCGCTGCCGAGCAGCTTCGATAGCTTTTCGCTCACCCAATTGATGGCGGGCGCGATTTTCATAAACGCCTCGCCGAGCTTGAGCGTGATCCCTGTGAGGCTGCCGACGAGTTCACCGATGCCCACCCAATCAATCGAGCTGAGTGCCTCGCCGATGCTCGTAGCCTCGGGCGCAATCTTGCTGAGTGCGCCCGCAAAAAACTCTTGGAAGTCGAGCTTCAGTCCGCCGATGACGTCGCCCATGTTGTCGAATGCGCCCGCGCTCCTCTCCATGATCTCTGCGAGCGGCCCGGCCTTCTGGCGTGCGGTATCGAGCGCGGCGGCGTCGCCAAGGAGAGCGAGAGCTGCGCCGCCACTCTTGCCGAATAGATCGCGTGCGACGGCGACGCGTTGCGTCTGCTCTGTGAGTCCCGCAAAGCCTTTTTGCAGCGCCTCGATTTGGCCGATGGCGGGCAGGTTGCGCAGTTCCTTTGCGGACAGTCCCAACTTATCGAGAGCGCCTGCGGTGCTTTTGCCGTCCTCATTGACGCCCGCGATGGAGTCTTGGAGCTTGAGCAGGAAGTCACCCGCTTTGTCCGCGCCAAGTCCCGCGTCGTCGAACGCACTGCGAAGGATGACCAAGTCACCGACGCTCTCGCCTGTGGAGGCGGAGAGGTCCGAGAGTGTGCCGCCGAGGTCGAGAGTTTCTTTGACCAGCGCAAAGCCTTTGCCCACCCACTCCAACACGACGCCGACGCCGCTGAGTGCGCTGCCGAGCTTGCCAAAGCTCGCCATTGTGCCGGACACGCCGGTATTGATCGACCCGAGGGTCGATTTCAGTCCCGAGGCATCAACGTCTAGTTCACCGAGCAGCATCGAAAGCTGCCCGGTGTCAAAACCTCAACTACGCTGTGATCCCTTCGCGCTGGAGGCGCTCGACGAGCCAGAGCTTGATGAGGTCTTGCGCTGGGACGCCGATGAGCGCGGCTCGGCGGGCAAGGCTGGCAGCGGCCCAAGCGGGCAACTCGACGGGGATGCGTTTTGCTTTGCGCTTACTCACGCGGTTTCCAGCGCCTTGAGGATGGCCTTTGCTTCCACCCCTGAAAATGCCGTCTTGCGGCGTAGCTTACTGGCGAGGGTGTGGTGATTGAGCCCGGCGCGGCGGGCGAGTTTGGAGACGTTCAGGAACGGAGCGACGCGCCCGATTTCTTCACGGGCCATATCGGGCTCGGGGATCACATCGCCGTGCTTTGCAGCGGCGCCGAGCCAGAGGCGCATGGCGACGGCGATTTCCTTCGCGGCTTTTGCGAAGGTTTCGCCGGTAGCGATACAGCCGCGAAGGGCTGGGACTTCGGCGATGAAGGCTTCGTCTTCGTCGCTCCAATAGATGCGGACAAGGTAGCGGTTCGATGGTGTTTTCATGAAAGTAGTGCTCGGATTTGTTTGATGTAGATGGGCTTGATGTCTTTGCCGTGGAAGGCGAGGACTTGAATCCTGCCGTCTTCGTGGCGATAGACGCGATGGCTACCGGAGCCGCCTTCGAGCACGAATCCGGCGTTGAGCAGCAGTTGCTCGGCTTCTGCAAATGTGAAGGCGCGGTCGCGTGTGCCTGCCATCAGTTTTTGTAGAAGTTTTGCTTTCTTGCTCATGGGGAGACGTTGCACAAAAGTTTGTGCAATAGCAAAACATTTCTTCGACTATTTTATCCGGGCGCGGGCTTTCCTCGCGGCTTTTTCGGCGACGGCTCTGATCATGCCTTGCAAGCTCTTCACTTCGCGCTGGAAGGCGAAGTCGAACTTGCGGGCGTAGCCTTTCACGTTGTCGGCGTATGGGACGTTCTGCCCGATCTTGATGTGGAATCGCGTCTCGGAAAAATTGATCTCGATGATGCCGAATGCGTTACCGTGGCGTGCCACCCACGCGGGGAGCTTGAAGCCGAGCTTGCCCGCAGCGGCATTGAGCCCGGCGGCGAGCCAGCCGACGCGCTTGCCGAGCAGCGCGGCAGTGCGCACGAGGTCGCTGTGCAGCACTTCGAGCTTTGGGCCGTTGTATTTGATTCGCCCGGCGGAATCGCGGCTTTGGGTATGCAGCTTCATCAAATCGTCCGCACTCGCGAGCACGTCTTTTGCCTGCCGTCGCGTCAGACCTTGGATGGGTTGCGCGAGCTTCAGCAAGTCGCCGAGGATGGATTGCTCGCCCGCTTTTTTCGCGGCGCTGTCGGCTTTTCCACGGGCGGGCGGCGTGATGTCCACGACGTTTTTGATGAAGCGTTTTGCGCTTTGCCGCATCAATTGTTCGATGCCCTCCGGGTTGTCTTTTTTCGTGAGCCGGGCGTATTCGTTGAGCGCGTCGGAAAACGCGGGAAGCGCTCGGGGATTTGGTTTGAAGCCGGTCATTGCGTTACCATTCCACGGGCCTTTGTGCGCGGGCGAGGTCGAGAGCGCGATGGACAGCGGCTGCACACTGCGGGCGCTCGATAGTCCATGCTCCATTGGCTCTCAGCTTGTAGTGGCGGAGCTGCACGAGCTGTGTCATCGGCACTTCCCAAAGGAGAGCCTGCACGTCTCGCACGCTGCCATTTTCGCCAGCGACAAACGGCCCTAGCTGCGTAGCGAGCCAGCCGGGCTCTACGATTTTCCCGGCGGGGATTGCTCCTCATCGCCGGGCTTTGGCTCGGTGTGGTAGTCCGCCGCGGCCATGCCTTCGACGGTAAATCTCAGCTCTTCTTGCGCGAGGGCGAGGAAGGCGGGAACGAGGTTGTAGCGGTAGTCCTCGGTAGCATAGAGCATGGCCTCGCGGCCCTCGGCAGCTCGGGCGCGGATGGTGTCGAGCGGCTGTGACTGGTCCAGGACGAACGCGAGCAATGCGTTGTCGTGTTGCGGGTCTTTCGGACGTTTGTCCGGCGGAGTATTGGGCGGGAGTGTTGCGCCGATGCCGATGGAGCGGCAGATGTCGAGCAGACCGAGCGTGATACGGCGGAGGCCGTGGAATGGCGGGCGGGTGAATTCTCGGGAGAGGATGGCTTCGCGGTTTTTCATGGTTCGGAAAATTCAGCGTTTATCGCGATGCGGCCTTCGAGTTGTGCGATGCGAAATTCGCGGAGGGCAGGCGAGGCGTTCTCGGGGATGTAAACTTCGCGGGAACCGCGCACCATTTTTAGCACGGGAATCGCGCTGCGAAGATCGCCTGCGGTGACTGCGTGATTGCGCAAAACGCGGGCGACGAGCGCGAATTCGTGGCTGGGGTTTTGCGCGTGCCACTCTGCGTTTTTCCACCACTCGATGAGCTCCTGCGTCTTATACAGACCGTCCGCGCTTTTTTCTGCGAAAAGCCATTGCCAGATGCGAGAACCGTCCTCTGCGATTTGCACGGAAAGCGGTGTCTCGGGGTGAAGCGGGACACCCACCGACCGAAGCGCGGTAGCGAGCAGGGCATCGTCGCAAAGGACGGACGCCGGAGCGTTGGCTACGACAAAGTAATGGAGACCGGTGCCAGCCATTGCCTAGGCGTAAGGATACCAGATGCCGTTGTAAGCCCACTTGGAGCGAGGCTGAACGGATTGCTCGTATTCGAATTGCGTGATGAACACAGCGCCGCCGGAGATGAGCGTGATGTTGTGCGTCTGGCCGAGGCCGGTCGTGAAGGTCAAGTCGCCGTGGCCACTCACGGAGAAATCCACCGTCTTACTGTGGCCGATAGGGTCTTTGTGCTGAGCGACGCCCGTGGCCACGTGCTTCACGAGCATGGTGTTGACCTCCTCTTTTTCCGTGACTTTTACGGATTGCACGGCAGCGCCCGTGGCGTTGCCGTGGATTGTAATTGTGGGCTGTAGCGTGGTGACCATTGCTTAGTTTGCGGCGGGTGTGGCGGGTGGATTGGCGATAGGTTCCAACGCGTTGATTTGCGCGTCGAGCGAGACGATGGAAGCCTCAGCCTCTTCGATGGTGCGCTGGCGACTGGCGCGAGTTTCGCGGAGCGATTCGAGTTGTGCGGCGGCGTGTTTTTGAGCGGCGTTCATACAGCGGTTCTACGGTGTCAAAACTGCGCAGCCTGCGACCGCCATCGCAGAGCGAAAGTGCGCACCGGAAATGCCCGGCGACGGCGCTTTGGCAGACCACCCGCGAAAGTCGCAGTCGGTCTGTGCGTTGACCGCCGAGAGTAAATCCGCAGGGTCCGCGATGAGCGCACCGTTGACGGCTGCAAAAAGAGTGGAGTGTGCCTCGCGGGCGTCGGTGATGTCTGCGCTCGTCTCTACGAAAACTTCGACGGCAAAGTCGAAAACGCTGCCGTCTAAATTCAGTGGCGTAGTCTCGCATTTCACGATGCACGCGGGCATGGTGAAGGTGCTGTCTGCCTTGTCTTCGACGACGAGCAGGCCAGCGAATGCAGCAAGCGCGGAGTGACTGCGCAGCGCATTGGCAAAGAGAGTTTCGAGGTCGAGCGGGCTCATCGAGCGTGGGGGTTTTTGCAGACGAGCACCCATGCGACATCCGTGTTGGATTCGCGGGTTTCGTCGATTGCGAAGGTGATGCTTTTTTCCACCCACAAGACGCGAGTGCCATTGGTCGGCCGGGTGGCGACGAGAGATTTTTTTACGCGGAAAGTCACGGTGTCATCGAGCACAAAACCGCCGCCGCCGAGGGTGTCGCCGCGCCGAATGCCCGTAGCTGCGCAGGTGATGTTGGTAGCCGACTCGCCCAAGCGGATGACGGCGGGGAAAAGCGACTCCATCGCTTCTTGGGCGCGGTTGCGAAATGCGGTGAGACTGGCGGCGGTCATTCGAGCGGCATGGTGCTGTTTGCGAGCGCGCCTACGTCGCCGAGGAAACGCCGAAGTTGTGCGCGGACTTGCATGGCTCCATTGAGTGCGTTGTGCGGCTTCGCCTCGTGATTCAAGCCAAGGAGCATGGAGCCCATATCCGAGTCGGCAACGCCGTTGTAGGCTACCACGCCTTTTGCGATGCGCCCGGTGAAGCTCGACGTGGATGGCGCAATGCAAAGCTGCTTGAGCATGTCGCCCGCAACCAGCGAGTGGAGATCGAGCAGCCGATGGACGAATGGCGTATGGCGCTCGGCGCTGGCTCGCACCAGCGCCGCCATAAGGTGCCGATAGTCGAAGTGTGCGTTCCATGCTGCAATCTGCACTTTTTCGTCGCACGGAAGATTGCCGCGCACCCAACCAAGGAACTCGACGATTGCGATGGTTTCGGGGAGGCGCTTGGAATCTGCGAGTTGCTCGCGAGTGACGCCGTTCACTTCGAGCGCTTTGCCTTCGATGACTGGCGAGCGCAGTGTGCATGGTCTGCATTCGCGGAAGAACTGTGCCCCGCTGTGGAGCCATTGGGCTCCAATCTGCACAATGCCGCTTTGGGATTCGTCGAGGCCGGACGTTTCGAGATCGATGCAGAGTATTTTCATTCATGAATGTGCCGCGTCAAAAGACAAACAGCCGCCTCCCACGCGTGACGTGAAAGGCGGCTGCTGTTTTTCCTCCTACTTGCGGGCGGGCTGTCGGCTATGAAAGGACTGTGACGGTCGCCTTTTTGGCGATGTTGCTGCCACCTGCTGCTTCTACGGCGGTCGTAGCGCGGAGGTAGCCACGGAAGCTGCTCGGCAGGCGGCACTCGGAGAGCACGGCTGCGGCTCCGGCCCCGCCAGCGCCGGTCTGGACGATGGGAGCGAGCTGCGGGATGGCAGCGAAGGTGACACCATCGGCGCTGTCTTCGAGCGTGGTCGTCGCCTTTTTAGTGTCGGCGAGAGAGGGCAGTGCCTCGACCTCGACGCGGACTTCGTTGCGTTCGATGTGCGGGCCGGTGCCGATGTTGATGCCAGCCGTGGAAGCGGAGGCTCCGGCGGCTGGAAGGTTTACGGATTTGGTATCGTCGATACCGTAGATGTTGCGAAGGCTCATTTGTTTAGTTGAGAGTTTTTCGTTGAGTGTTGAGAGACTTAGATCGTCTCGTTATTGCTGATGGAATTCGACGCGATGATGGGGATGCCGTCGAAGTCTTTTGGCGTCGGCGGATTGGGGTTTTCGGGAGTCTTGAAGGACTGCCGATATTGCTCGCGAGTGCGGAAGGACATGAGGATTTTCGTCGGCACGATGCCGAGGTCTTCTCGGGCGTGATTCGCTGCGGCCTGCATGGTGTCATGCGTAATTTTCTTTCCGACTTCTTCCGTGATTCCTTTGATGCGCACCACTGCGTTTTTATTGGCGAGGCGCAAACCGGGATTGAAATACATCCATGCGATGAGCGCTTGAAGCATCTTCGTGGCGTCGGTTGGGTCGGTAATGGTTTCGGTTTTCCAATCCTCGAAAGACATGGACCGATTGTTGCCAAGAATCCACTGGAGCTTATTGGGACCGTCGGCGACAAAAAAGACTGACGAGCGAGCGCCGAGCGTGCCTGCCACGTCGATGACGTGGTTTGGCGTATTGCCCATTTGGGCGATGAGGCCGATGAAGCCTTTGGGGTCGTTGACAGTGCCGTAGTAAAACTGGCGGCACGCGAGTCGAGTGGCAGACTCGATGAAGCCTTGTTGCTCGGCGCTCATGTAGCGCGCCTGCACGGCGGCGGATTTGTTTTCGAGCACGGTGCGAGCGATGCTCATGAGCTGCGCCAGATTCGCAGTCTGGAAGCTGCGGGTGACATACTTACTGCCGCTGGTCCCAACGCCTTGGCCGGGCAGTGAGAATGAGACATTTGGCAGGTCGGTGCGGACGGTGAGTTCGAGCGAAGTTCCGTCAATCGGATCGGCGTCGATGGTGCCGAGTTCGGGATAGACTCCGGCGACTTCGCTGATGAGGTCGTGATTGATTCCACCTTCGAGAAGGTTGAGGTCGAGAATTGTTGGCATGTTGTTTTGGTGCTAAAGTTTGGCTGCGGTTGCTGTGAATTACTTGGCGTTGAGCTTTGCGACGGCGGCGAGGTTGCGCTCGTAGGCGGTTTGTTTTGCGGGCGGCTGGCCATCCGCAGGCGCGGCGGCTGGTGTCGCGCCGGGCTGTGCGCTGAATGCCACGTCGAGCTTGCGCTGCATGGCGGTGAGTTCGGCGCGGAGTGCCTCCATTCCGGCGGCGGGAGCTGGCGTGGCGGGCGGGTCTGTAGGCGCTGGCGTGGCGGCGGGCGCGGCTTCGACTTTAGCGGCGAGGCTGTTGACCTTGGTGGTCAACTCGCCGAGCTGCGTCTGAATCGGTGCGAGCGCGGCCTGCACGGCTGCGGTAATTGCTGCGGTGTCCGGCGCTGCTGCTGGTGCGGCGGGCGCTGGCGTGGGTGTCGCGGGTGCGACTGGTGCTGGTGTGATTGGATCGGCCATAGGTTTCGCCGTTCGCGGTTTGTCAAATAGGCCACGGTTTGCGGCGGGCGCGGACACGAGGTCGCACGAGATGATTTGCGTCGCTCGCACGTAGGCTTTGCCGTCGTCGCGAAATTCGTGGGTGCGGTCGAAGTCGAGAGAGAGGCCGAATGTATCGGGCACGGTGGCGATGATTTCGGCGAGATGCTCGAAGCCGTTGTAGCTGCGAAAGAGTGTGAGATTTGCCCGGAGTTTCACCCCGTCTTTTGTGAATGCGCTGAGGTAGCCACAGGCTTCGTTGACGGGCGAGTAGTGGCCATTGTTCACACGGACGCCGTTTGCGAATGCAGCGGCGGCTGTGATGATAGTGTCGAGCGTAGTGCTGTCGATGACCTCGGGATGCGGGATGTCGTTTGCGTCCCATGCGTAGTGTCCGTCTGCGGTGCCCTCCGTGCAGACACTCACGCCGGGGACGATGGGCGAGGCTTTGAGCCCTTCGAGCGAGAGGCCGGGGACGGCGGCGAAAGGGATGAAGAAGCGAGGAGCTTCGAGTGGTTTTTCGATTTTTGCAGCGGCTGGCATACGCGAAGCGGCGGGTGTCAAAGCATACGGACAACCGTATGGGGCGATGTCCGCGCGGACATCGCTCGCGAGATACGCCCGGGCGTATCTCTAAAAGGGACAAGGCCCGCTGCCTTTTGAGCAGCGGGCCTTTGGGGGCTTCCTCTTTTTGGTAGTTCTTTATCCGCAGCCGAGGCGCTGGGCGAGTGCCTCGACTCGCTGCTCGATCCGGTCAAGCTGCGGGCGGAGCAGCGACGCGACAATATCTGCGATGACTTGCAGCTCGGGATGGAGCGTCGCCGGGTCTGACGTCGCCGCCGCCGAGACTGTCTCTTCAGGCAGCTCTGGCAGCGTGGCGGCGGGCTTGTCGGTGTCGGGTTGTGAATTCGGGTCTTTTGGCGGCAAGTCCTCTTCGCGGACGGCGACTGGAGCGGGAGTCTCCACGGACGCAGGCGCGGGATTTACCGGCGCTTCGGTGGGCGTGCCCGGCGGCGGTGCGTCCGAGGCGTGGGCCGGGCTGGCGAAGATCGCGAAAAACGCGAGTGCGAGGATGGTGAATAGTGGACTGTATCGTTTTGGATTCATGATTATTTTTGGTGCTTAACGCTTGAGCCCTTTGCCGAGTGTCAAAGGCTGAGAGCGGCGCGGATGGCCTCGACGAGGGCGGGGTCAACGGCTACGGGCGGCAACGGCGTTTGTGCGGCGGCGGCTCCTTTTCCGGTGTAGTATTCGTAGGGGACTTGCAGCTCTCGGCAGATGCGCATGTCGTCGGCGATTTCTTCGATGGCTTTGCGGCGCATTTTTCGCCCGTCTTTGTTGAGCATGGACCACCATTCGTCGCGCGTCATCATGCCGCTGTCCACGAGGTTGCGGAACATCGCGCCCATGCGTCCTTTGTCGAGCGTGGCATCTTCCGGGGAAAACCAGTCGCAGGCTCGCCAGTTCGGGGTGCGACACTCGCGGAGTTCGCCGCGCATCATGCCGGTGGCGATGACCCATTCACGCACAGGCTGGCAGTAGCGAGCGATGAGCATCCGGCGGACTCGCCGACAAAACCGCACCAAGTCTTCGAGCATGAATCTCGCGCTGGGACCGCCGAGTTTTTCGGGATTCCAGATGAACTCGAAGCTGCTGCCGAGGCCGACGGCGATGTCGCGGATGAAATACTCGACGCTGGGAATCCATGTCTGCTGGCCCTTTCGCGAGAGGTCGATGGCGGAAAGAGTCTGGCCGTCTTCGAGCACGGGGATTGCGCCGCCGCCCATGATGGTTTCCCAACTCACTTGGCCGGTTGCTTGGCCTGGTGTGCCTGGACTGCCGCCGGTGCCGTTGCTCGTATTCGTCGGCGAGTCGCCGAATAGCGCGGCGACATCCATCGGCGGGCCGAGCTGTCCGGGCTTTGCGCCGGTCTTGGTGAGCACGCCAGCGAGCGCGACGTTGAGCTTCTCGCTCACCTTGGCGAGGCTCGCCATGTCGAGAATATCAATCGCCGAATTTTCGCCGTGATATGCCCACGGCAGGCCGCGCATCAAGCCGGGGCGCGGCTCGAAGATGTGTAGGACGCTGCTGGCGTCGTAGTCGCGAGACTCGACGTTGCCGGTTTGTCCCTCCTGCAAAACGCGGTAGCGGATGGTGCGTCCGACGGCGTTGGTAAGATGTCCGTCGCGAAACATCGCGGCGGCAGAGTCGCGAGCGCTCAGACTGTCGCCGACTTGGTGCGAGCGGAGGAACTGGAGCTGGCAGCGGTCGGTTGTTTGGGCGCGAACCTTGAGCGCGTAGAGTCCGCCATCCGTCATGACCTCGGGGACGATCATTGACTGCGAGCCGTAGAAATCCCACTGCCCCGTGACATCGACTGGCGACGCCGCCCAATCCTCAAAATAGCGGTCGGAGTCGGCGTCGAAATCCGGGTCGCCAGTCGCGCTGCTGGGGATTAGGCCGCCGTCGATGGCGTAGCTCACCGGCTTCTCACACAGGCCGCGATACAGGCCGCAAGCGTTGCGCAGGTAGCGCGATTTTTTCACGAGTTCTTTGCGGTCTGCGGGCTTGTTTTCAGCGCGATTTCCGAGCGGGAAAAACGAGGTGCTCGTGCGGATGGGCGAGCTGCCCGCGCTGGGATATACGCTGGAGAGCGGCAGTTTGCCCGAGGCGATTGCGCGGGCGAGCAGCATGTGGTTTGCGTTGAGGATGGCGCTCATTTTTAATGGGTGTGACCGATAGCAAAGGTCGGGTAGATCATGCGAAGCGGCGTATCGCTGCCGTCGGCTCCGGTATCGCGGGCGCGGATAAGCTCTTCGCAGGCTGAGAGCATTTCGAGCTTGTTGCCGGTGATTGCGCCACTGGCGTTGCCGCCGTCCATGCCTGTGGCGGTGATGGTGACGACTTCGGAGGCGTCGGCAGCGATAGCGTCGGAGAGCGTCTTGAGGCCGGGCAGATCGGTCGCGTATTTGCGACCGAGCCGCATTTTCCAGACCTCGACATTGACTCGTGAGATTTCAGCCATCGGCTTTCGGCGGTGTCAAAGGGCTGTGACGCATCGAGGCGCGGACTAAGCGGCGGTGAGGATTTGCTCGAAGTCGGCGGCGTTGAGGCGGTGCGATTCATCGGCGGCGTCGGAGACAAGACGCGAGCGGCGGCCCCCGAGCATCCAGTCGAGGCCGGTGAGCACGATCTTGCTGGCGTCTCCGTAGTGGTTTGGGCGGCGGTGATCGTCTTCCCAAATCACCTTTCCGGTGCGCTTGTGCTTGATGAGTCGCTCGGCGCAATGCTCGCGGGTGATTTGTTCGTCCACGTTTTCAGGCCACCACATGCCGGGCGGCTTCTGGTCCTTGATTCGGTCGATGTAGAGATCGAACTTTGCGTCGCGGTCGATGAAGCCGAGCACGCCGAAACCCTCGGGTTTTCCGGTGACCTGCTGGTAGTGGATGGATCGAGCCGCAAAGCCTTTTTTTCCCATCACCGGAAAGAGCTGGCGAGGAGCGAGCAGGCAAGTCTCGAAGACTTCATCCATGCGGTAGCGGGCGTCGATAAACCCGAACGCGATGGACTGCATCGCGCCTGTCTCCGCGCACGCGTAGCGCTTGTGTTTGAGCAGGTCGAACGCGGCTCGCGGTCCATCGGCTGCGCCCCAATCGACGAGCCACATCTCGCCGTTTTTCGCGAAGGCATAGACTACCCAGCGCGTGTTGGTGTAAAGGCCCACATCCATGCCGAGGGCAAGCGCACAGCCCTTGTGGGGGATGGTTCCGCGCCGATACGGCTTGCGCAGTTTGAGCACGTCGAGGGCTTCGATTTTTTGCACCTTCTCTTCCCAGCCGAGGCCGAGATGCTGCTGCCAGAAGGTCTGCTTCAGCTCGCGGCTGTCTTTCATCTCAGCCTGCACAAAAGCTTTGGCGAGGTGTCCGAGGGTCGTGTCCTCGTACGTCGAGTAAAGGTCGGAGATGTGCTGGGTGATGATTTCCGGATCGCCTTTCGCCGTCGGCACCCACACGCCGTTTTCGTTCATCCACGGCTTGCGCTCGTCGCGAATCTCGCCGCCGCATTTTTTGCAGCGGTAGAAAGTTTCGTCGAGGATGCGCTGAAAGTCCCACTCTCCCGTCAACTCTTTGCAGTGTGCAAATTCTACGCGGTCCCACTCCAACGCCTGCCTTTCGTGGCAGCCGTGGAATGGACACGGAACCTGCCACTGCTCTTGGTTCCCGCGCATGTGAAAGCTGTCGATTGGGCCGTCTTTCATCGCCGGTTTCGAGAGGACTACTTGGAAGCCTGAGTCGGTTCCTTTGGCGCGGCTCCAAAAGTTTTCGATGGTATCGCCCTCGTCGGAAATCTCGCCGTAGAGATCGACCTCGTCATTGAAAACCCAGTCCGCCGTTTTGTTGGAAAATCCCCCGGCGCTGAATGAGCCGGAAAAGTAGATGTCCATTCCACGAAGGCGCAAAACGAATTTCGAGAGGTCATCATCGTTCCCGGTGAAGATGTCTTGGCCGAGGTCTTGGAGCGTCGGGACAAGTCGCTCGCGGATGTTGGCGACTTCCTTTTGTGAGTCCACCGATACGAGGCAATTTCGCGGGCGATGCTTTGCGGTCCATCGAATGGGGTTAAGGATACAGCCTTCGGTGTATCCGCTACGGCTGCATTTTTTTGCGCCGAATCGCCGCACTCGACGGCCATCGTTCCACGGCTTCCGCAGCAAATCTTGAGCGCGGCGAGTCCACGGGGTGCGGCTGCTGCGGTAAGTCGGCTCCGGGCTTTTGCGCAGGATGAACGGGCCGCTCTCTGCCCATTCGTGGATGGGCATATCGGGCAACGGACGGAAGGCGTCCTCGAAAAGTCTAGGCAGCCAAGAGCCGGAAAACATCGTCTGGAATTTTGAGTTGGCCGAGGTTGCGTAGAACGTTTTCCTCGGCGATGCCGACGCGCTCAATCGCCGTGTCGAGGCGGGCGAGCGTGGCTTCGTCGAGGTCGCTGAGTTCGGCACGGACGCGCTTTTTGCGATGCTCTCGGAGTTGGGCGAGCGTGTTCAGCGCGGCGGCGACATCGTTGAAAACCTCGGCCTTGGAAAGCAGGTCGCCATTCCTTTTGGCACGCAACTCGGCGGCGATTTCATGCTTCCGAAGCGACTCGCCGACTTTCTCCAGCCGGGTATGGAGCGTGCGGATTTGTTCGTCGTCGCCGTCGGCATACGCCTTGGTGAGTTTGAATTTTGTCGCTGCAAATAGATCGCGAAAGAACTCGACGCTCTCACCTTCCACGCCCCCTACTTTTGAGAGGTCCAGCCCTTCGACGCGCAGTGACTGAGCTGCGGGCGCTGGCTGCTCGGGAGGCTGTGACTCGCCGGTCGCAGTGGACGGTTCTGGCGTGGGTGCAGGCGCTGGCTTTCTCGCGGCGGCAGCGGCTGCTGCAACTCTGTCGCGCACTTTGGAGCGAAGCTTGCCGATGTTCTTTTCGTTTTCCACCCACTTCACCATCCGCTCTGGATCGTCCAGAGGGCACGGGTCGCTATTCTCACGGCCTCGCTCAATCCAACGCCTGAGCTGGCGATGCTCGACGCCATACAGCGCGCCCCATTCGTCGAGCTGCTGCTTCGTGAGTTCGCCGTCGCCTTTACTCGGCTTGGGCTCTGGAGTGAGGTCGAGCGGCGGGCGTCCGTCGTCGGGTGTGGGCTCTGGCGCGGGCGCGGCCTCGGGTGCAAAGCCGGGGTGCATCTCGCGGACTTCCGCCAGCTCGGAGGCGGTGAGTCGGCTGCCGCTGCTGTATTTGAGCGCGAGAGCGACGGCACGTTTCGCATTGGCCTGACTCTCCGGGAAGGCTGCATTTTGCAGCATCTGGCGTTCGCTGGGTGAAAGGATTCCGCCGTCGCTCACCTTTTTCACGATGTTGCGCAAGTCGGCGTCGAGCACTTTGGCGGCGAGTTCGGGCGTGATGTTCATGCGGCGAGTTCGTCGATCCACGCGGCGTGGAAGGCATGGGTTTCGCCGTCGTTGGTGATGAGCATTTGCTCGACGTTGTCCGACGAGCGGAGGTTGGCGCTGCCTTCGACGACGTAGGCGTCGCCGCTGCTCGTGGGCAGGCAGATGACTTTGGCGTGATTGCGTGTGACAGCCGGGCGAGCGATGCCATGCAGCCGCGAGGTGACTGCGCGAAAGACGGTCTTTTTATCGACCTGTGCAAAGTAGAGGCTGACGAGCAGGGTGAGCTTGCCGACGTGGCCACGCTCGACGAGGCAAGCGAGAGTATCGGCATTCGCCACTGACATGCCGAGTGTGGCGATGCGCAAATGGTCGCATCGCCCGCGGGCGGCGATGATTTGCGGGATGATGTCGCAGAGCACGAAGTCACCACGGAGCAAGCAATGCGTCCGACCGCCGGGCTCGGGCAGGTTCGCGATTACGGCTGCCGCGTTTTCCGGGCGGATGAAGTTTTTGATTCCGCGCCGATTTGCTTTGTCGGCTGCTTTCGCTTTGTGGAAGCGGTTTGCGGGCATGGCGAATTCCGGCGCGGGTGAGCGCGAGAGACGCTCGACTGCGGCTTCGATATCGGTATCAAACGGGAGGCTGGAGATATCAGGCTGCGGAGGCATCGCCGATTTTCTCGATTGCGAGGCCGTGCTCTTTTGCACGCTGCAAAATGACGGCGCAGAACTTGGGTTCGAGTTCGGTGGCTACGCATTTTCGCCCGGTCTGGTGAGCGGCGAGTAGCGTGGTTCCGCTTCCGCCGAAAAGCTCGAGTACGGTATCGCCTTGCTTGCTGGAGTTCCACACTTGCCGGGCGACGAGTCCGAGGGGCTTGACCGTCGGATGGAGTTTGTTGCTTTGGTTTCGCGGCTCACGAACGATGGTGGTGTTTCGTTCGTTGCGGAGGCGCTGGATGATTTCTACGAGCTCCGGTTTTGCGAGTTGCGAGAGGTTCTTTTCCTCGTCGTCGATGACTGTGGATTGCGCGTAGCCGCCTTGCCAGTAGTGCCCGGCTCCGGGCTTCCAGCCGTACAAGATCGGCTCATGTTGCCACTGGTATTCGAGCATATCGGTTTCCCAAGAACCGAGCAGCTCATTCGCGGCAATCATCCTCGCGAGGTGAGTCGCCTCGTCATAATCCACCACGCTCACGTCCGCGTGAGTGAATCCGAGATGAGCCAGCACTTTGCACCGGAAGTGCCCAGACACGAGCATCCCGTTGCGCTCGTTCAAAACGAGCGGGTCAAAATAGTCATGCCCAAGCGAGGCGGACAGAATCTCCCATTGCCGCGAGCCCGGATCGGGATGCCGACGTGGGTTCCTCGGGTGCGGTTTGATTTCAGCGAGCGCGACTCTTAAGAGTCGGATGGATGCAGTTTTCTCAGACACGCAATCAGCGGGGTGTCAAAGTGTCGGAATGTTTTTCAAGTTTGTGCGCGGAAATACCCTTCGCGACGCTTGTGAAGGTCAGAAACGACCTATAAAAAAAGATTCCTTGCCGTTTTTGCGCAAAAAAAGGTTTTGGCGGTCAAAATAGGCGGAAGGCTGTCAGTATTGCTCTTAGTTAAATGTCTCTCTCATCGTCACTCTCGTCACTCTCTACACCAATCAACGCTAACCGCTGGCGTTCTAAAACTTCCGTGGTGTCGTTTCGGGTGTCGTTTCGCAAAGAGTGACGAGTCGAGTGAGGTAAAAATGAGAATCGCAGGCGGATGCCGGGGCGGGCGATGGCCTTGCGGCGGTATGGTGACGAGTCGAGTGACGAGTCGGGCCGAAAGTAGGCGAGGCCGGTGGCGAGTGCGCGGGCCGGAATCGTGGCTGCTTCGCAGCGTGTCGGAGAAACGCAAGCGTGCTGGCGTGAGTTCACATTTTTGGCCGCGGTGCGGCATTGGAGAAACGCAAGCGTGCCTCTGCCGGTTAAGGCACCATGCGGCTAGGCGCTCGGCGGGGCAGGAGCTGGAGGTACCGGCAAAAAGACGAGCGGGTAAAGAGCGCCGCTCTTATTGCGCTTGTGGCTGAACTGAAACCGCCGCCCATCCTCCGTCTTGAGCTTCTCTCCGCGAAAACGCTGCAGTTTGCGACCAAGGCTCTTGTTCGCATTCGCGTCGGGTTCGTCGTCGCCCTTTGCGCCGACGATTTTCTCTATCAGTCCGTGCTCTCTCGCTGTCTCGATAAGGTCTTTCCGCAAAATGTCGCAATCCACCGTCCTGGCCGAGGCAATCTTGATCAGCAGCGTCTTGATCTCGTCTTCCGCGCTCGCTCCACCCACATCCATCTCGGGCTTCCGCAGCGGATCACCGAAACCTGCCAGCCCCACCATCGCTCCAATCGCCCCTGTCCACACCTCGAACGTCTCCAGCGGTGAAGGATGCAACGCCGCCTCCGGGGCCAGTTTCTTGTATTCCACCCAATTCCGAACAATCGCACAGCAAGCCGCCAAAAATGACGCCCGAGTCTCCGGCATCGCGAGCCACGAGGGCGTGATGACCCGCTTAAATTTCCGCCCGCGCACTTCCTCATCAAGGAACAGCTCGGAGATCAATGCACGCCGCCCCAAGTCCTCCGAGGTCGGTAAATCGTTCGCTGTCACAATGAGCTGCGTCACATTCGGCACGTCGAAAAACTCGCTGTTCGAATTGTAGCAGCGGCCCGTGTGACGAGTCTCAGTCAAAAACTTGTTCAGCGCGTTCGAGCGAAGCGCCCCGCCGATGTCGTCGAAAATCACGAACGCCCGCATCGCCCGAGCAATCGTCTCCAGCTTCACGTCCATCTTGTCCTCATCTTTCGGCGCGGTCGCTCCACCCACGTAGCCGTGAACGTGAGCCAGCGACATCTCCGCCATGCGCGTTTTTCCGGTGCCCGGTTTGTTTGCGAAATAAGCAATCATCGGCCTCAGCGTGCCCTCGGGAAATAGCGCATGGCAGTAGTTGCCCACCAAATTCGACACATGCACCGCCAGACTCCGGTTCCGCACCAGCTCTCCTTCCTCTCGCCCATTCCAAGGCACCTCCGAACACACATCCACCAGCCAATCCCGCGCCTGCTCGACCGTCCAATTAAGAGCGTAAGGCACCAAGTCGCAGGTGAAAATCCCGCTCGCCACATCGTAGTCCGGCCCTAAAAACTCCACCGCTCCATCCGCCCTCGTCACCGGCAATCGCATCGTGTGGACGGCCCGCAGCGGCCTCAGACAATCCCGGAAAACATCCTGCTCCAAAACGAGCGCCGCGTCATCGCGCGTCAGCCCCTCGCGTTTCGATTGCCGCCCGCCCGATTTGAAAGCGCAGAACTGCTCCACCCACCCCACGAACCTCCCCGCCGAGAGTCCGCCGACTTTGCCCGTCGCGGAGTCCACAGTGACAATCGCATCGTCCTTCAAAAAGACATACTGGCCTTTCGGCGACCGAGCCTTCGAGATCAGCCGCCCCAGCTCTAGCGCAAGCATCTGGATTGGCTGCCCCACATCCACCGTCGGCGCAAACCGCGCAACGCCCGGCAAGCCTTCCAGCGCCTTGGCGAGTGACGAGTCCGTCCCATGCTCCGCCGCCAACTTCGAGAGCTGATGGATGAATTCGATAGGCAGGTGGACTTGGCTCGTTTCATCGCTCATTCGTAGGGTGGTCTAAAAGTGTGACCGCTTGGCGGGAAAACCGTCGCGCCCGGCTCGCACGTTGACGGCAAGCGACCGTCGCGAGTGACTGTCCGGAGCGCACCGAGCGTCCGCATCCACATCCACAAAGCGTGACTGTGCCTGGAGTGACTCGACGTGCGATTGCCCTCGCCATCGCACGCGCCATCGGCAGCGGCACACCATTCCCCACCGCCTCATATCGCGCTGCCACCGTAAAAGACGGCAGCTTCAGCGCCTTCGGAAGTCCCTGCAATTTACAAAAAGACGCCCAATCTCTCCGCCCCGTCCGACGCCCTTCCGACGCCATGCAAGTCGCGTGTGACTCGCCGGTCGCCGTGACGGGCCCGCGCTCCGGCGAGAGCTGTGACGCATCGATGGAACCAAATTGAAAATGCCGCAACCGCGACTGCGCCAGCCCGCATTCCCGAGCGTCGAAATCGAGCCGCTGAACGTGGTAAGGAGCCAGCTTCACATTCGGCACACACGGCACATTTTCGAGCAGCCACCATGCAGGGCGGGCATCATTCACAATCCGCAAAAACTCCCTCAACATCTCGATCCCCTTCCCACTCGGCAGCTTCCTCCGCGCCTTGCTGAATTCCTGACAAGGCGGTCCCCCAATCACACCATCGAAGTGACCCGCTGGTGGTGAGAACGTCCGCACGTCGCCGCCGAAAATCAGATCAGGCCCGCGAACCACACACCAGCCTTCCAGCTCAAATCCTCGGTCGAGCAGCCCGATGCCGGGGAAAAGCGAGAGCACCAATCCGCGCTGTGACGTGGCCGCGTGTGACCGAGCTGCGGATTGTGACTGTGCCGGCGCAATCATGCCTCTCCTTTCAGCGCCGCGAGAATCGCCGAGCGCTCCAACGCGGGCAGGCTTTGCAGCCGCGATGCCCATCGCGAAATCTTCCGCTTCAGGCGGCAGCGGTCGTGATAATCAGCGCCGAGGAATCGGTAATCATGCAGCTCTGTCGGCTCGGGGTAGTTCATCCACACCACTTCACGTTTCGGCCCGCCTCGCGTCTGCGCCGTGTACTCGAGCCGACGCCAGCCCTTCAGCGCCTCATCGTAAAGCGCCGACGGATAGCCGCTGATCATCACCATCGCGGGAATCGACGTTGCCAGCTGCAAAAAATGACGATGCTGCAGCTCATCGAGCATCTCATACTTATATCGCGGGCGCTCGTCGCCACGGCTCTCCCCGAGATAAGGCGGATCGCAATAGACGAGAGTATCAGAAGAAAATCCGGTGTAGCGACGCAGCCAATAAAGCGCATCCGAGCAGCTCAGCGACACGCCTTGCATAGCCGCGTCATTTGCGTGGCGTTGAATAACTGCCGCGTCCGCGTCGAACCCGACGTTAGCGGCCGCGCGACGTTTTCGCCGCATAATTGCCCCGCTACCGAGAAACATCTCAAAATATGCTCTGTGCGGCGGCATCAGCGAAATCAACCGCTGCCACACGCCAGCGCCGTTCTTCCCGCCCGGATACTTCGTCAGTCCGCCATCGAGCACCGCCGCATCCGGCGTTGGTGGCCGGCACTCATCGCCGTCCCCGACGTTGCAGGCCCGCGTCATTCGCGCACCGCCTTCCTCGTCCATATCGGCGCATAGTTCGGCTCTGGGTCGAGGTAGAGCAGCTTCTGCATTTTGTCCCCGCGCAAGCAGCCGGGCAGCCGCGAGAGCCGCACAGCCGAGAGAGCCGCCGGGTCAGCTCCCAGCGGGCAAACCAGTTGCCGGATCACATTCCGCGTCGCGTCCCACTGCGCCTTGCCCGAATGCTCCACCTTCAGCAGCACATGCACCGAGCGTTTCCCCGACGTGTAAATCGCCGCAATCGGCATCCGCATATTCGCCGCAACCTTCAGCCATTCGGCCATCGGCAGTTCATCGCTTTCTAGCACAAAATACCGCCACCCCGTCACGTTCCCCTCGCTGCGCCGCGAATACTTTGCCTCACCGCCCGCCTTCACCGAGTTCGCATTGATCGCCCAATCCCCACGCACCGGCTGCACGAGAAACCACACCCCCTCCGCCGCTCCCGTCGGCAGCGCCGACGCCACCGCCTTCACCCCCTGCGTCTGCGAAAGCCGAAACCCACCGCGCCCTCGCCACCAAATAAAATCCCCCTGCGTCCGCTGGTCCGTGAAAATCAAAACCCGCTCGCCCTCGTTGTAGAGGGCATTCAAAAACTCACCCGAGCCCAGCGACTCGACACCAACCGGCGACCGCCTCCGCAGATAGTCCTCATCTATCGGCGGCACACCGCGAGTGTGCTCGAAAATCTCCGCAAGATCAAGCTTTGGCCGCGACTCAATCTGCCCCTGCGGCTCCGGTGCCACGCCCCATTCACGCGCCTTCTGGTAAGACTCCGCCGCCCCCACGCCATGCCGAGCCTCCCCATGTTCCTCCCACCACACCGCACGCCTCAGCGCCTTGTTAAAAGCCGCAACCTCATCGAGACACTTTTCGTGGAAACAATACCCCGTCGGAGCCCCCTCCAAAATCACGCGGAAGTCCCGCTTGCCGCCCTGCTTCGTGTGCAGCGCCCGCCCCGGACAAGGCGCATACCCACCCGCCTCAATCGGCCCGCTCAGCAAGTCTTCCGCTATCGAGAGTCGGCTCATCAGTTCAGCGCCGCCCTCCGTTGAACCGCCTCGTCAGGCACATTGAAAAACCCCTGCGCTCCCTTGAACGGAAAAAACGGCACCGGTACGACATCCGCGAAAACCCAGCCATACTCCCCCGTGAAAAAAGGACTCTCGCACGCGGCATCCACTGCCTCGCGCCTGCCGTGTGAATGCCACAAGATAACCGGAAAACCATCCTCGCACATCTTGATGCAGCCGATAAGCGTCACCGTGGCGATGATGCCGCCCACAGGTATCACAGCGGCGTCATAGGCCGGACAAGTGCCGCAAGCGTCATAAATACTCGCTACAGCATCGGTGAGATCATTTTTCTTCCGCCAGGTCGTAGCATGAATCGCCAGCTTGCCAGCCAGCTTGTGAGTGACAGCTCGCGAGCGATTTTCCACGGGCTTTAGCCCCTCCTTAATCGCCCATGCCCACGGTTGCTGAATCGAAATAGCTCTCATTTCTTTTCCATCTTGCTTGGAGGATGTGCCGTGTGTCCCCACAGCTTGAGGAAAGCGCCAACCAGTGACCATGCGCTCTGCTTTCGACGATTGAAGTCGCTGACTCTACCCTTCCGCCCTTCAGGCCGCGTGTATTCAGCGTGGAGCGTTCCTTCGTAGTTGCCTACGTCTTGATTGCCGGTTGCGTCGTTGGCGATTTCCATCTTCCCAAGCGTCCGCGCTCGAGACTCGTCTCCTTTCGGAATTAGCTGGATCGTGATGCGGATCATATCTGCACCGCTCCTTTCTTCTTCTCCGCGACCTCCGCCTTCACCGCCGCCTTGATCTTCCCCACATCCACCCCTAGCGCCTTTGCCAGCTCCGCAAACGCCTTGCAGCCCACGCCCGCGTGCTTCATCAGCCCGGCCAAAAGCAGCTCCACAAAGAGCCCCGGCAGCCGTTGCGATTCGCCCTTCTCCACGAGGCCCAAAGCGTAGTCGCGGATTGACTTCGCCGCATCCGCCTTATCGAGTTTCCGGTGCGCACATACGAGCGCCTCCGACTCCGAGCCCGCGTGGGTCAATGCCAGCTCTACGAGCGCAGGCCACACCTTTTTGTTCGGCACCGCTGCCGCTGCAAAATGAATCCCGACCTCCACAATCAGCGCGTCGAGCGCTGCTGCCGTCGTCAGCTTTTCCAGCTTCGCTTTTTCCTTCGCAGCTTCCTCCACACGCTTCTTTTCATCCGCCGCGTTTTGCCTGTCTTCCGCAGCAGAGTCCCGACCCTCGCCGGAACTCTGCGACTCAGCAGTCGAGAGCGCCGCCTTCGCATCCAGAAGGTCCGAGTAACCGTTCGACTTCGCCACAGCCAGCGCCACTCTGCTTTCCACGAGCTCGTGTGCGTTCCCCTTCGCGTCGATCACCACAGTCAGCTTCGCTCCCTTGCCTTCCAGCATCTTCCTCCACGTCGGCGCTTGCTTTGTCCCGTTCACCGCGCTCGGGTGCGGCGGCTTGCTCACCTTCACCATTCCGCTCTCCGCCTTCACGGTCCCGTCCTTGTCGTTGTAGAGATACTTCTCAGCCAGCTTCCCTTCCACCACCAGATGCCCCGCCTGCGTCGCCGCCCGCTTCACCTCATCCACATGCCGACGCGCCTTCTCGCGGTAGCACTCCAAGTGCGTGCAAAGTCTCACCTTTATCTTGCCAGTGCCAGCCTCGTTCCACGGACAGCCATCGCACGCGCCACCCGCGATTCGCTTGCCCTCGGCATCCTCCGTCTCAGGGTAGAGTTTCGCATCCGCCTTGTCCCACGCCACCCCGCGCAACTCGGCGGTGTACTCGCGAGCAATCAGCTCCTGCGTCTCCCGCCGCGAGAGCGGCCCGTCGCCAAAGCCGGTCAGGACTTGCTTCGTAGCAGCCTCGCGCATTTTGTTGCCGGGAATTCGCGCAATCAGTTGCCCAATCGAAACGCCTATCACCCCCGAGTGCAGCGCTTTCACCGTCGCGCTCGGCAGCGTCAGAAGACTCAGCATTCCGCCGATGTGCTGTGCTGACTTGCCAAGTTTGGCCCCGAGCGCTTCCCGCGACTGCGGATGCAAGTCGAGCATCTTGCGATACCCACGCGCTTCCTCAATCGGCGACAAATCCGCACGCTGCAAATTCTCGCTCATCATGATTGTCAGCGCCTGCTCATCCGAGATTTCCCTCACCACGACCGGCACCGTCTTGAGTTCTAGCACCGTCGCTGCCGCCAGTCGCCGATGCCCCGCGATCACCTCGTATCGCGTCCCCGGCTCCCACGAGGGCGCAGGCCGCACAAGCAGCGCATGGATGATGCCCGCGCCGCCATCGCGGATATTGTTCGCCAGCTCTTGCGTCCGCGCATCGTCATAGATTTCGCGCGGATTCAGCGGACAAGGCTCAATGTCCTCGACCGCAAGCTGAATGACGCTCTCGACGTGAGGCGCAGGGCCAGCAAGTGACTTGACTATCGGCGTTTTGCTATCGGCAATCGGCTCTTTTCCAGCCTCCTTTTTTCGACGCGCAACATCGGACAACTTCGGCCCCTTCTCACCCGAATCCGACGGCGCAAGCCCCTCCACATTCACCGTCATCTGCTGCCAGCGCCGGATGTCGCGAGGCGCATCCCAATTCCTCGGCATCCCGGCCTCATCCACTTCGAGCACCGCAGCCACCCCGCAAATCGCTCCATCCTCGCCGAGCACGTATTGATGCCGGTTCGCGTCCTTCACTCCCAGCCCGCACTTGTGCCCATCAGCCGCCAGCTTCTTTAAGACCTCCCAAGCCGAGCCCACGCCTCCGCCTTTTTGCGCAACCGCAAGGTCGCTGAATTTCACCAGCCGATACGTCTCGCTCTTCGTTTTTGTTGTTTTTTTGCTCATTGGTTTTGTTGGTTTGTTGATTGAAAAACAGCTCGCTGGCGACCGCGAGGCGTCGGGAGCAACAAGCAGGGCTGCGGATGGACTCGGTGAGACGTAGTCCGGTTTTGTGGCGGGACTGCGGATGGAAATTCGTAAAAGTGACCACAACGAGCGCACTCGCCTTGAGTGCTCAAAAGCTCCGAGGCGAGGACGTGGACAGCCCCATGCTTGCAGCGCAGACAGCTCATTCCTCCCTCGCTTTCCGTTTCGCCGATTTCTTCCCGCCATTCCGCGAAGGCGTCTTTTTCTGCGCCACCTGCTGCGCCGCGCTATACGCCGTGCAAGCCTCTTCCGTCCGCTGCCACGGAGCTTTCACGCCGCGCAGTCCTTTCGCCGCCGCATACTCGTCGATGATTTTTCCGATCCGCCATTCCAGCGCCCCGTGGCTCTCACCCAACAACAAGCCCAGCTCGCGAAACCCAGCATCCCAAATCGCCTGCGGACGAAATTTCTTCATCCACGCATACAGCCGACGCATCACCACGCCGGGATGCGGCCCCTCCGCAAAAAGGAATTCCGCCAGTCCCGCCTGCGCCTCCAGCTTCCACTCCACCGCCTGCTCCGAGTCCGCCTCCATCAGCGCGTCGAGCTCCTGCCACACATCCGGCTCGCGTCCCTGCGCGATTGCCCGCAGCTCGTCCTCGATAATGCCGAGCTTTTTCCGCAGGCATTCGAGCCGCGCCTCCAGCGACAGCGCCCCCGGCAACGGCTCCCCGCCTTTTCGCACAGCCCACTTCTTCGCGAGCACATCGAGCGCCTTCGCAATCTGCGCCATCCGCTCTTCGATTTGCGTCCGCTCACTCATCGTCGTGTTCCCCCATGCGTGCGCAAGTCGCCTCGTACACCCGCTGCCAATCCTCAGCCGTCCGTCGCTGCGCAGCCACGCGCTTATTCTGCTTCGCCGCCGCGATGCGCTCCTTCACGCTGCCCGCCGCCATTTGCGAGGGCGACACGCCATGCACGGCGTTCGCCCTCGCCGGTTCCGGCGTTGGTGCAGCTATTTTGCTGTCGGCAATCGGCAATCGGCTATCAGCCGCCGCTGGCCGCACCGCAGCCCACACCCACACGCCCGGTTCCCTCAGCGCCGCAGCCTGTTTTTCCGCCTGCAAAATGTCCTCAAAAACAGCCGCGCCCTCGGGACCGTCGATCCACTTCCACGAGTCCCCGTTGAACAAGTCATCCTCACGCGCCGCCCATTGAGTCGTCGCAAACATCGCGCCTCCCGGCGTAAACGAGCGTTGGATCACGGCCGGCATGGCCCTCCGTTGCGAGGTTTCGAGCCGCAAAATACATTCGCCCGGCGAAGCTGCTTCACGGCCTGTAGCGCGTGCGCAAAGCACTCCGCGCACACCGCGCCGATATCAGCGTCACGGTAAGCAGGCGCTTCCTCCTTGCAGCATTCGCACTCCGCTGGAGCGTCCTTCGGAAGGTCAATCAAGATCATCGAACGCCTCCTTGAATCTCCGCTCCTGCTCCGCAGTGAGCTGTTTAGCCTGCAACTCCTGCCACGCCTTGCAGCCGCCCCACCGCACGCATTTGTGGCAGTCCCCATCGCCGTCCGTATCATTAGGGCAGCGCGCCGCTTCGCTCTCGGCAATCGTCGATTCGCTACCCATGTTGCTCCCCCTTCATTTTAGCAATCGCCCGCTCCACATCCGCAGGCGCAAACCGCTTCGTCCGGTGCCCCATCGCCACGCACTTCAGCAACCGGCGAGAGATCAGCCGATTCACCGTCCGCCGCGAAACGCCGAGCTGCCGCTCCACATCCGCAAAAGTCAGCAGCTCGCTCATAGCTCCGAGTCCCTCCTATCCTCATCCTGCGTAGCCCGGCGCGTCGCCAGCCACAGCGCCCGGTGCCGACGGCAACCGTGGTCCCGCCCAAGCGTGTATCCGTGCCACCACACAAGCAGCGTCCAAAGCGCGATGAGCCAGCTCATGCCGCCACCTCCGCTTTCCCCATCATCCGCTCGAACACGATCACCGTCATAATATCCCGCGCCGCCGCGTCATCCTCGGCGGGATGCGCGGCAAAAAACGCATCCACTTCCGCCCGCACAGCCGTCCACAGCATCGGCTGCTTGCGCATCAATGCCAGCGTCTCTTCAGCCCGCTCCATCAGCCCCACACTCATCGCGCACCTCCGATCTCGCGCCCCATGCAGGGCGAGCAAATGCCGTGCGACAAATTATCAAACATCGCAAACACCGCCTTTTGATCATCGGTCACGCACCATGCGCACACTGAGAGATGCAGTCGCCGCCGCCGCGCAGTCCGCGCCGCCAGCATCGCCGAATCCACCCCATGCTCCCCCCGCACCATCTCATTGGAGCAAGCGCCGTAAAACGGTTCACGCGAGACCCGCGTGTCCAAATGCGCCTGCGTCATGCCCGTGGCCCTCCACTTGGGCTATCGGCTATCGGCGATTGGCTATTCCCCCGCGCAAAATCCGCCGCCGCTAACAGCTCGCCCTCAAGCCGCTTGCACCGAGCGATTTTTTCCGCCGAGCCATACCGCGCGGAAAATCCCGCCAGCACCTCAGCGCCTCCGCAGTCACCGCCACATCCTCCGGCGAAAAATCAAGCGATGGAGTAATCATTCGCCGAGCCCTCCGCCTGCGCAGAAATCCGAGACCTGCACGCTGATTTGATGATTCGCCGCAACCAACTCAACCGCCCGCCGCAAATCGCCGTACATGCCATTGCCCGCCAGAAACAACAATTGTGCCTCAACACAACCGTGCAGCTTATAGGCGTCAATATCGGCGGGGGTAAATACGAGCACGACATGATGAACGCTCCCGAGACTCATCGCCCCAGACTGCCGCCAATAGAAAAGCGCGATAGGCGTCATACCGGCGTCCCTCCTTGGCTATCGGCAATCTGCGATTGCCCATCAAAAGCGAACACATACCGCACCCCATCCCGAGTCCGCTTATGGCGCACCACAAACGCCCGCCCCCGCCCATCGCGCAGGTGCTGCCCCATCCACACCTGCAAGCGCCGCCCCGCAGACTTCCCCCCATCCGCCCGCGCCGCCTCCGGCAGCAGCTCCCGCAGAGAGAGGCACCCATCCCCCGCCAGCCGCCCCGCAGCCTCACACAGCGCCGCCCCCAGCGCTCCCCCCAGCGCAGGCTCCTCCGTCACCACAGGCGCGATTTTCAGCCGCAGTTGCAAGCTCGCCCGCACCTCCGAGCACAGCGAGCTTACCACCTGCGCCGCCTCCAAGCTCAGCGTCCCCTCCAGCACCCCCTCCCGCGCCCGCTCCGCCGCAGAGACATTGCCGAGCAGCGAAGCCACCGCCGCCGCGATAGGCGACACCGGTTCCACGTCTGCCAGCTCGTAGCGGCCCGTCTTGCGGATAGCGGGCAGAACCTCATGCGTAATCCACCGCTTGAACTCCCGAGCTTGCGGCTTATCGCTGCGAAGCACGAGGTCGTAGAGACCGGGTTCGTTACAGACGTTGACGGTCTGCTTTCGGCCCATCGCGTCGATGGCGTCAGTCTGGCTGACGTCATCGGCGTCGAGCCGGTCTGTCGCCATGCGCGGGTTTTGGATTTCCAAAACGCGGCAAACATCCGCGACGATAAACCAAGGCTCGCCATCGCGTTCGACGACGCGCACCGGCGTCTCGTTAAAGTCGAAAGTCGAGAGGTTCATCGTGCCACCTCCATTTTACCTTCGCTTAATTGTTTCAGCGCCGGGGCGACGTATTCGCGGATTTTGAGCTTCCGAAGCGCCGCTTGGATGCGGATGCCTTGAAGCACTTTTTCCGGCACCGCGATATTGCCGAGTTTTTCTTTCGTTTTTGCGTTCATGGATACGGAAGATACTAAAGATACTTTCCGTATCAACTACTTTTTTGATTTTTTTCTATTTTGAGCGCGTCACAGTGATAGCGACATGAGCGAACCCAAGAAAAAGCAGTTCAATTTCAAGTGCGACGACGCCTTCTTTTTGAAGGTCACGGAACTCGCTTCAACGATTGACCGCACCGCTCCTGACTTCATCCGCATGTGCGTCGAGGCGTGCGTCGAAATGGCCTCGGAAGAGCATCAGGCTTGGTTTGTTCCGCAAGTGATTCACGATATCTTGGACCGCAAAAAGCGGAGGCGGCTCCTCCTCGCTGACTCGCAAAAGCTTTCTCCGCCCCCAATCGCTTTTCAGGAGGCGGAGAAAAATAAATTGCCGACCTCAAATCAAAATACGCCCGCTGGAAAAGCCCGCAAACGCTCAGCCTGACAATCTCACCGGATGGAACCCGCACTTGGACGCTCTATGCAACCTGACATCGCCTCACTTTCCCTCGCCCTCCACGACGGCCACAGACTGCCCTTAGATACATACTCCTTTGCCGCTGGCGAACTGTTCTACGATGCCGCTGAAGCCTACAATTTACCGTGGTCAGAAGCTCTGCAAAAAATCCGCTATTGCCTGCAAATCCAAGACGGCACGCCAACTCGCGCCGGCCGCATCACCTTCAAGCTCTACACCCCAAACGATGAAAAAACAGCCCTGCGCGAAACCGGCTCAAGCTCATCGACGCAAGCTGATTTCTGCGAAGCTATCCGACCCAAAAAATGAACGCAACATTCACAGCAAAAAGCACCGAAGGCGACGGCTATCTCGTCCAGCTCGATGAAGTGGGCGACAGCCTTCGCATCTTCTGCCACTGCCCCGCCGGGAAAAGCAAACGCTGGTGCAAGCACGCCAGAGCCCTCTCGCTCCTAGATGCCTCAATGCTACGCGATCCCGAGCAATCCCCAGCCCTCGCCGCCGTCGCCGCATGGCCACTCTATCCAGCCCTCCGCACAGTCCTCGACGAAAAGCTCGCCATACTCGACGAAATCGAGCGCCAAACCGAAGAACTCAACGCCCGCTCGAAAGTCCTCAAAGCAGCCCTAATCCGCCGGATACACCTTGGCATCTAAAAATATGAAACTGATCATCGCACTCGTCGCCCTAGCACTCATCAGCCCTGGCATCTACGACGTGTGCAAAGCCGTCCAACAGCGCCGTAACGCCGATGCACAGGCCATCTACGACCGCGAACAGCTCCAACTCGCCGCAGAAAAAAAGCGCACCGAAGAACAAACCGCAATCGCCGCCGCAAAGCGCGAAGAGCGAGCGCGAATCTCGCCGCCCTCAAATCCAACCCAACGCCCCTCTAGCCGCACATGGTCCTACATGCCCCAAACAGGCCACTGGGTAGAGCACGACAGCTCCGTAAGCGCCATGCGCTCCCTCGGCGGCGGGTAGGCTGTGACGCATCGAGGCGCGCGTCTCTCAACTCTCAACCCTCAGCTCTCAACTGCCCCGTGACTGTCCCTGGAGTGACTGACCGGCGGATTTGCAATCGGCTATTTGCAATCGGCTATCAACCGCCCCGGCCTCAGCTCCCAAAAAGCCGCCGCCGCCCTCCGCGAAACCAGCCCCCGGTAATGCTGAAAAAGCACATCCTCATCGTCCGAGTGTCCCATCTGCGCCTTCAGCAGAGACTCGTTTTGATGGTGGGCATAGTGCATAGAAGCGAACGTGTGACGCATCGCATCATGCGGCCATTTCCCCAGCCCCGCCTCCGCTCGCAAACGAGCCCACCGACGAACAAAGTTTCCCGGACAAATCGCGCTCGGCACACCCACCAAACGCAGCCACTCCCGAGCATTCTCCGCAAGGTCCACCACGCGCCGCAACCGAGTCTTCGCCGTCTTGCCCCGCACAATCGCGTGCCCGTCTTCCAGACACACCGCATCCACCGTCATCCGCTTCAGCTCCGCCGGTCGCACCCCGCAAAAACACCCCAGCACCAAATACCACAACAGCTCGCGGAAATCCTCGCGACGCGGCCTATCCACCCGAGGCCGGGCAGACGCCACAATCAGCAGCCGTCGAACCTCACGAACCGTCAACAGCTCAATCTCCGCCTCCACTTTGGCAGCCAGCTCAATCCGCTCCCCATCGCCCGCCGTCGCTGGATTCATCGGCAACCCACATTCCGAAATTCCCCAATTAAACAGCGCCCGCAAATCCCCGAGATACCCCTTCTGCGTCTTCCAAGCCCACCCATTCCCCGACACCCAAGCCCGGACTTCCGCACGCGTCACCGAGTGACAGAGCTGCGATTCCCGGCCCCGAACAAACGACAAACAAGAGACCGAAAACTGCTGCAAATACCGGTCCGATTTTCCGAGCCGTTTCTTCGCCGCAAAACACCGCGCAAAAAGCTCCCCCAAAGTCACCGGCTCCACCTTCCCTTTCGTCTGCTTCAAAAAAAGCGCAACCGCCTGCTCGATCGTACCACCCGCCGCCGAAAGCGCCGCATCCGCCGCCGAATACCTCACCCGCAAATCCTCACTCAAACTCACCGCCGAATCCCCATGCCGTTGCCGTTTACCCTTCTCCGCCGCCAAAGCCCCCGCCGCCTCATCCCGCGTCGGAAAATAGACCTGCCGACGTTTCCGCGATCCATCAGGCTGAGTGACCAACCCATAATCGAGCTGCCACGCCGCCTTGCCGGACTTGTAAACGACCCGCCGAATCTTCACGCCACGAACGCTGCCACAACGCACGTCCAACGCACGTCAAAAGTGGCAAGTATGGGCAAAAACAGGCATTTTCAAGCCCTCGACTAAAAACGGAAAACCCTCATCGAAAAAGCTCTGAAAGGCTCTAATAAAGGACTTCAGAGCCCGGCGACTGCCGGGCGTGAAATGGTGCGCGATACAGGTTTCGAACCTGTGACCCCTACCGTGTCAAGGTAATGCTCTACCACTGAGCTAACCGCGCTTTCCGTTTCAAACGGGCGGGGAGAATGCAGAGCGCTCCGTTCCTTGGCAAGCGGACTTTTAGAAAAAGTGTTTGCAAAGCGGCGGGTCCTCGTCTTACCTCCGGGTTCTTGAGTTAAGCGCACCACAAATCGCGCTGTAGGTCCTCGGGCCCGGGTCGTCAGATCCTGGGCCGTTTTGCGCCGAGGGAAACCCAGCGAAAATGAAATGGTTTTTAGTGATGGCGGGCCAATGTCCGTTGTTTCTGAGGGCCGAAATTAAAGAAAAACATACTATTATGTCCGTACGTCTTGGACGTTTCGAACTCCCGAAGGTGCCCGTCATTGACGAGAGCACGAAGTCAGAAACCTACGCCAAATTCATTGCCGAGCCATTCGAGCAGGGATATGGCGTGACCATTGGAAATGCCCTCCGCCGCGTCCTGCTCAGCAGCGTGGAAGGTGGCGCGATTACCAATATGAAAATCACCGGTGCCAATCATGAATTCCAGACGCTTCCGGGCGTGGTGGAAGACGTGACGGACATCGTCCTGAACCTGAAGAAGGTCAAATTTAAGTGCGCAGAACACGAAGCGCGCACGCTTTCGATCAACGTGAACCGCGAAGGTGCGGTGACGGCGGGCGACATTCAGGAAGTCACCGGCGTCGAAGTGGTCAACAAGGACCAGATCATCTGCACGCTTGATAAGAAGCAGCGTTTTGAAGCCGAGCTCACCGTTCGAGTGGGCCGCGGATTCGCAACTGGAGAAGAGAACAAGTATCCTGACATGCCAATCGGCGTGATTCCGCTGGACTCGATCTTCTCGCCTGTCACCCGCGTAAAATATGCGGTGGAAGCGACGCGCGTCGGTCAGCGCACTGACTACGACAAGCTCGTCCTTGAAATCTGGACGGATGGCCGTATCGAGCCCGAAGAGGCTCTCAAGCAGGCCAGCTCCATCCTCCGCAAGCACCTCGAGCCCTTCTACAACTATGATGAGGCGCAGGTCACCTTTGATGAGACGCCGCAGGCCGCGAACCAGGAAAACCAGAAGCTGAAGAAGCTTCTCAATATGTCCGTGAACGAGATCGAACTCTCCGTCCGCGCGGCAAACTGCCTGAACAACGCGAACATCACCACCGTCGGCCAGCTCGCGATGAAGTCGGAGCAGGAGATGCTAAAGTATCGCAACTTCGGCAAGAAATCGCTCAACGAAATCAAGGAGAAGCTCCATGCCCTCCAGCTTTCGCTCGGAATGAAGTTCGATTCCGGCCTTGTAGAGCCGAACCTCGGCGAAACCAAACTCACCGGCGCGAACTAAGCCGGCATCTAAATTAGAAATAGAACGACCCAATGCGTCATCAACGTAAAACAGCAAAACTCGGCCGCACCCAAGGCCATCGCGATGCCCTGCTTTCGAATCTGGCAGTCAGCCTGATCGAGCACGGCCGCGTCAAAACCACCGTAGCCAAGGCGAAAGCCGTCCGCCCTTTTGTGGAAAAGCTCGTCACCAAGGCCAAGGCCGGTTCGCTTCACGCGCGCCGCATGGCTCTCGCGGACCTTCGTCATAACGAAGACGCTGTGACTAAGCTCTTCACCGAGATCGGACCAATCAATGCCGGGCGCAAAGGTGGATACACCCGCATCGTCAAGCTCGGCCAGCGCCGCAGCGACGCGAGCGAAATGGCATTCATCGAATGGGTGGACGCGCCGGCCGCTGATGCAGTCAAGCCAGCCAAGGAAGAAAAGCCAGCCAAGGAAGCGAAGGCTCCCAAAGCCCCGAAAGCTCCGAAGGCTGAAAAGCCTGCGAAGGAAGCCAAGCCAAAGGCACCCGCCAAGCCGAAGAAGAAGAAGGACGAAGGCGAAGCATAATCCGTCCGGCTAAGACTCACACAAATGGCGGGCCTGCGAAAGCGGGCTCGCCTTTTTGTTTTTCTGATGCGCGTATTGGGGGCGCAGACAATCATGCTCCATACCATCCAGCCTGAAACGCACGGACCTCTCGGAAAGCCCATGGCAGACGCCGTGCAGGCTTGCGTGCATTGCGGTTTTTGCCTCGCGGCGTGCCCGACGTATAAGGAACTCGGACAGGAGATGGACACGCCGCGCGGGCGAATTGTGCTGATGAAACAGGTGCTGGAAGGCACGCTCGCGCAGGAACAGGCGCTGCCACATGTGGATCAATGCCTCGGCTGCCTGGCATGCGAGCCTGTCTGCCCGAGCGGTGTGGCATACCGCGATCTCATCTCGCCATTTCGCGCGCTTGCGGAAAAGACACGAAAACGCCCGCTGCTGGAGCGGCTTCGACTATGGATGATTTCTGCAACTCTGCCGTATCCGTCACGCTTCCGGATTGCTGCGTGGCTGGGCGGAATCGGAGGTGAGTTTGCGCCACTCATGCCGCGGTCGCTTCGCCCGATGTTCGATTTGATCCCTGCGAAAATACCACCGGGTCGGACGATTCCGGAGTTCAATCCGGCGATGGGTCAGCCCCGCGCCCGTGTGGCTCTGCTCGCTGGATGTGCCCAGCAGGTGCTGGAGCCGGACATCAACGTGGCGACGATCGAAGTCCTGTGCCGCAATGGAATCGAAGTCATCGTTCCGCCGGCCCAGGGGTGCTGCGGCGCTCTTTCGTGGCACGTGGGCGACATCCATAACGCGCGGAACTTCGCGCGGGGGAATCTCCGGGCGTTTCCCGCGGATGTGGACGCCATTATCACCAATGCCGCCGGATGCGGGAGCGGGCTGCACGAATACCATCTCATCCTCGCCGGCGAGCCGGAGGCGGAGCGGGCGGAAATGTTTCGCCATCGCGTAAAGGACGTGTCGTCTTTCCTCGCCGAGTGCGGTTTGGTCGCAGGATTTCCGCAGGCGCGGAAGTGCCGCGTTGCCTACCAGGATGCATGTCATCTCGCAAATGCCCAGGGCGTGCGCGACGAACCACGCGAGCTACTCCGGGCCGTGCCGGGCCTGGAACTTTTGGAAGTCGCCGACGCCCATCTTTGCTGCGGCAGCGCTGGGACTTACAATATCGACCAGCCCGAGATCGCCGGACGCCTCGGAGCAGCGAAGGCGAAAGCCGTCATCGATAGCGGTGCGGAAATCGTGGCTACTGGAAACATCGGATGCATGACCCAACTCCGCGTTCACCTTGCGAAGCAAAAATCCGGGATCACAGTCCGTCACACGATGCAGGTCTTGCGCGACGCGTACGAAGGACGCATATAATCGACCGCATTTTTCCACTCATGCGTCTCCTTCTTCTGCTCTCATTGTTTGCGCTAAATCTCCACGCGGCGGAAATCCGTACCATTGCCGGCACCGGCGTGAAGGGCTTTTCGGGCGATGGCGGGCCGGCGGAAAAGGCGCAGCTCAACAATCCGTTCGGCATCGCCCGCGGCCCCGACGGAGCACTCTACGTCTGCGATACCGACAATCACCGCATCCGGAAAATCAGCGCCGACGGCAGAATCACCACGGTCGCGGGAACGGGCGAACGCGGATGGATCGGCGACGGCGGTCCCGCTCTGGAGGCCAAGTTGAACGAGCCCTACGAAGTGCGGTTCGATGCCGGCGGAAATGTTTTCTGGTGCGAACGAATGAGCCACACCGTTCGCCGGATGGATGGAAAGACTGGCACCATCACCACCGTCGCCGGCACGGGCGTCGCAGGTTTTTCCGGCGATGACGGTCCGGCAGCAAAGGCGCAGCTCAACCAGCCCCACAGTATCGCCATCGACAAGGCGGGCGATATTTTCATCTGCGACATCATCAACCACCGCATCCGAAAAGTGGACATGAAGACCGGTCTCATCTCCACATTCGGCGGAAATGGCGACAAAAAAACCGCGCTCGATGGCGCGAAGATCGCCGGTTCGCCGCTCAACGGACCGCGCGCGATGGATTTTGCTCCCGATGGTGCACTCTGGCTTGCGCTCCGCGAGGGCAACGCGATCTACCGTCTCGATAGGGCCGCTGGAACCCTCCAAAATATTGCGGGAGTGGGAGGGAAGCCGGGGTTTCTCGGCAACGGCGGACCCGCGACGGCTGCACTGCTCGGCGGGCCAAAAGGCATCAGCATCGCGCCGGACGGACGCATCTTTTTCGCTGATACCGAAAGCCACAGCATCCGATACGTGGATACAAAAAAAGGTACCGTGGAACTATTTGCGGGAACCGGCGTGAAGGGAGACGGGCCGGACGGCGACCCGCTCGGCTGCAAGCTCTCACGGCCGCACGGCGTCTTCGTGGACAAGGACGGCGCTGTGTTTATCGGGGGCAGCGAAGATCATCGAATACGGGTTGTGCGTTAAGTAGCAGAGTTTCGCGGGCAACTCCGGGTGCGTGCGCCAGTGCGCTTCATCGGTGCGTGAACACGAGCGCGCTGCTGCGCACGAGAATCCGCGACCAGGACGATCTGAGTTGGTGGGAAAACGCCGCGTCAGGGCAGCAGAAATGCCCCGCCGATCATCTCGTCGCCCTCGGCTTCGTTGCGACGCCACGTGCTCCGTCCAGCGCATCCCGGCAAATTTGCACAGCCGCGCAGCCGTCGCGTTGGGGTCGGCGAGCACCTCGTCGTACGTCACGAGAATCCAGCGATCCGGCGCGAGCCGCGCGGCGGCGGGAATGGTGACGGCGGGGTTCGAGCGCTTCAAGCAGGCGCTCGATGTCGGCGGGTAACTCAATGATTTCTCGGCGAACACGGGCATCGCCGTGGCCGATCTCCTCGTGTTGCAGCAGGAGTTCGCCAACGCAGGCAAGGCGGCGGGGGACATCGGGCCGGTGTCCGGCAAGATGGCGAAGACGCTCCAGAGGAAATCGGGCAATCGGGGTCAGGCAATCGAGGCCAGGAGATAAAATGGAAATATCCAGGCTCATTTCGGCGCAGTTTTTACCTTTTTCTCGCCTGCCCCGTTTCCCAGTTTGACCCCAGTTTGACCGCGTTTCCATGACCCCGTTTCCAAAATCCACGCAACCGCGAACTCGTCGTCACCGGCAAGTCCGACAGGCTGGCAGTAAATGAACAAACCTCGCAGCCAAGCAGTGAACGTGGGCAGGCAATTCGGAGATTGAAAGGTGGTAAAATTAGATGAGTCTCCCCGCCGAAGTTCGAAAACTTCCTCGTCGCTCCCGATGCCAATAATCACTGAAACCGGACCGGCGAAGAAAAAGGGAACCTATTGTCAGCGCATTTTTAACCGCCCATCGTTTTGGCGAGCATTGCTCCGTCCAATCTTCAAAAAACACATCGCAAATGAAAAAGCCACCACGCGCCCGCATCGCCCCGATTCTGTGTGCTCTCGCATTGTCTTTGCTGAATGCCAGCGGCCAGTCCGCGCCAACTCCAGCACCCGCGACATCGCATGATGTCGTGGTCTATGGCGACTCGTCCGGCGCGGTCGTTGCGGCCATTTCCGCGAAGCGCGAGGGGCGTTCGGTCATTTGGGTGAATCCCACGGGCTTTCCCGGCGGCATGAGTGCGAGCGGACTCGGCGCAACGGATTTCCTTGGCAAACAAGGCACCTTCGGAGGCATCGCCGCCGAGTTCTACCGTGGAGTCGCGGCGGCATACGGGACGGACTTTGTCCGCAGTTTCGAGCCGCATGTCGGAAAGAAAGTGTTCGAGCAGATGATCGCGGATGCCGGAGTGACCGTGGTTTACAACGAGATGCTCGACCGCACTTCCGGCAAAGGCGTGACGATGGAAGGCAAGCGCATCAAGGCCATCACGACGCTGAGTGGTAAGACCTACCACGGGAAAATGTTCATCGATGCGACCTACGTCGGCGATCTCATGGCGGCGGCGGGCGTGACCTACACCGTCGGGCGGGAGCCGGAGAGGCAATACGGCGAGGACATGAACGGCGTCCGGCGCGGAGACACTAACCCGCGTGTCCATTACGGACAGAAGGACAAGGATCACTTTGTGAAAGAAGTGGACCCTTACGTAACGCCCGGCGACCCAAGCAGCGGACTGCTGCCGCACATAGTCCCCGGTGCCGAAGTCAAAAACGGCCAGGGCGACAAAAAGATTCAGGCCTACAACTACCGCGTCTGCCTCACGTCGAATCCGGATAACCGAATCCCCATTGAAAAGCCGGCCGGCTACCGCGAGATCGATCACGAGCTGCTGCTCCGCAATTTCGACGCTGGCGACATGCGCCTTCCCGCACTCATCGAGCCGCTGGCGGGCCCGGGACAGAAGGTCGATTGGAACAACATGCACGCCGTCGGGTCCGACTATGTCGGCGCAAACTGGGAATATCCCGAGGCCAGCTACGAGCGCCGCCGCGAGATCGAAAAAGCCCACGAAACTTACATCCGCGGCTTCCTGTGGACGATGGCGAACAACCCGCGCGTGCCGGAAAAAATCCGCCAACGCACCGCGAGCTATGGGCTGCCAAAGGACGAGTTCACCGACAACGGCGGCTGGCCGTGGATGATCTACATCCGCGAAGCACGACGCATGGTGACCGACTACGTGATGACGCAGCTCGACTGCTCGGGAACCCGCAAAGCCGACGACCCTGTCGCGCTCGGCTCATTCGGCATGGATTCGCATTGCGTGCAACACATCGTCACAGAGAACGGCAAGGTGCAGAACGAAGGCGTGATCTGGCGCGTGCCGCCGAAGCCGTATGGGATTTCCTATCGCTCGATCATCCCGAAGCGCGGCGAGTGCGAAAACCTGTTCTCTCCGATCTGCCTTTCCGCCACGCACGTCGCCCACGGCTCCATCCGCATGGAGCCGGTCTTCATGGCGCTGAGCCAGAGCGCCGCCATCGCAGCCGGAATGGCCATCGACAAAAATGTGAGCGTGCAGGATGTTTCCTATTCGGCGCTGCGCGAGAAACTCGAAGCAGCCAAGCAGATCGTGCGGCCTGAGTCGTGGAAACGAGCCCCTTCGTCGGAGAAGAAGAATTGAAGAAAGCTCGCGGCCGCGGAAGCAAGTTGCTTTGAGACGGAATCCGCAGAACTTAAGAATACCGATGAAACACTTCCTCAATCTTCTGTTCGCCCTGTCTCTCCCGTCGCTCGCCGCAAATCTCGATTTCGCCAATGACCCGGCGACGGGCGGACCCGGGAAGTTTGCTGCCGAGGAGATTCGCCGTGATGCCGCAGCCAAAGGCTTCGCGCTGGACGTTGACGCGAAGGCGACCCGCGTAGAACTCACGGTTGAAAAAGACGGCGAAAGTGTCGCGCAGAGCTACCGCATCCGTGTGCGGAACGAGGGCGGGCGCCGCATTATCACAGTGCGCGGGGCGGATGCGACGGGGACGATGTATGGCGGGCTGGACGTCGCGGAGGCGATTCGCACGGGCACCTTCGATTCGCTGACGGACTCGGATCACACGCCACACATTGCGCAGCGCGGCATCAAATTGAACATCCCTCTCGATCTCCGCACGCCGAGTTACACGGACTGCTCCGACGCGGCGCAGGCGAACATTCCCGAGATGTGGGAGCGCGAGTTCTGGACGCGGTTTCTCGATGCGATGGCGCGGCATCGTTACAACGTGCTATCGCTTTGGTCGCTACATCCCTTCCCCTCGCTGGTGAAAGTGCCGGAGTTCCCCGAGGTCGCGCTGGACGATGTCTGGCGCACTCGTGCAAAGCTTGATGAGACGTTCAGCTTTGCCGGCACCGACATGGTGCGGCCCGCGATGCTCGCGGACTACGATGTGGTGAAACGCATCACCATGGCGGAGAAAATTGCGTTCTGGCGCTGGGTGATGCAGCAAGCGGCTGACCGGGGGATTCGGGTTTACGTCTTCACATGGAACGTGTTCACCTTCGGCGCGGACGGAAAGCACGGCATCACCAACGATCTCGAAAACGACATCACGAAAAAGTATTTCCGGGCGAGTGTGCGGGAGCTGGTAAAAACCTATCCGCTGCTCGCCGGCATGGGCATCACGGCAGGCGAAGGGATGCCGGAGAAGATGGATTCCAAGGCGAAAGAACGCTGGCTGTGGGACACCTACGGCGAAGGCGTGCGCGATGCGCTGAAGGATGAACCGAAGCGGGAGTTCCGCATGATTCATCGCTTTCACTGGACCGCGCAGAGCGAAATTCTCGACGCGTTTAAAGACTATCCCGGGCCGTTCGACTTCAGCTTCAAGTATTCGGTGGCGCACATGTACTCGATCACCAAGCCGCCCTTCATTCAGCCACTGCTGGCGGGCCTCGCACCGGGCAGGAAGACGTGGCTCACCGTGCGCAACGACGATATTTACACGTTCCGTTTCGGCGACCCCGCATACGCCCGCGAGTACATCGCGAACATTCCGCCTGCGGATAAAATCGCGGGCTTTTACATGGGGCCGGACGGCTACACTTGGGGCCGCGATTTTCTGGAATTAAAACCCGCACCCGGCCCGCGCCCGCTGGTCTTGGAGAAGCAATGGTATTCGTTTATGCTATGGGGACGCCTCGCCTACGACCCCGCACTGCCCGATTCCGTCTTCGAGCGAGAGTTGGCCGCGCGGCATCCGCTGGCTTCATCGACGCAGCTCTTCCGAGCACTGCAAGGCGCATCGCAAGTCATGCCGCTGACGACCCGCTTTTTCTGGGGCGACATCGATTTGAAATGGTTCCCCGAAGCGTGCTGGAGCCATCGCAGGAGCAAAGGCAATGGCTTTTATACAGTGCAACATTTCATGGAAGGCACCGCGATGCCGGGTGCAAACGTGCTGAACATCCGCGACTGGCGCACGCGCCTCACCAATCGGTTACCGATGGAGCAGACCACCCCGATCGAAATCGCCGATGCGCTCGACGCCGCGACGAGCGTCGTCTTTTCCACGTTCCACTCTCTCGGCGAAGCGGCGAAGGTAGACGCGGAAGTGCGCAAAACCATCGTGGACTGCGAATCCCTCGCGTGGCTGGGCCGCTACTACGCGGCAAAAATTCGCGGGGCCTGTGCGCTGGCGCTGTTTGATGCGAGCGGCGACAAGTTCGAGCAGGATGCGGCGCTGCGTCACCTCAACGACGCGCTCGTCCAGTGGAAAAAATACGCCGTCACCCGCGGCGCGCAGTACGTCCCCGCACTCTACAACCGCGTGGGTTTCGTGGATATCGCCGCGCTCACCAAAAACGCAGCCGACGATCTCGAAATCGCCCGCAACTGGAAGCCGGGCACTCTCAAAGACGATGGCAAACGCGGCGGGACGGAGAATGGCTTCCGGAAATAACGGCATCAAATGATCCACACTTTGAAACTACTCATCACCCTACTTCTCGCTTCCTTATCCGCGCTGGGTGCCGCCGATGAACTAGTCGTTTATCCGCCGGTGCCGGGGCTCGCCGCCTCGGAGCACTACAAAGTGCGCATCCGCACCACCACGGATGGCAGCAAGTGGCAGAACGCCTTTGCGTGGGAGACCGCATGCAAGACCGTCGAAAAGAAGACCGATGCTTACTTCGACACGCTCGCTGGCTGGACGCATGCCTACGTGAACTTCGAGACCACCGGCGCCGTGGAAGTCGAAATCACACGCGCAGACGGACAGCCGATCCGCACCGCAGCCGCGCATCCCCAGCGCAAAGCGTCCGCGTGTTTGGTGAAGGACGGCAGGGCGTTCGTCCGCCTCGAAAAGCCCTGCCTCGTCGCCGTCGATATCGATGGCCAGATGGACGCACAGGACACCGGCAAGGGCTACAAAGGCCCGCCGATTCACACCATCTCCGTCTTTGCCAACGCGCCGCTCGTGGGAAAGCCAAGGACCACCGACCCCGGCGTGCTCACCGTGAAGCCCGGCGAGATTCCCCCATCCGACGGACCTTGGACCACGATCTACTTCCTGCCCGGCGTCCACGATGTCGGCCTCGCATTTCCTCTCCGCGCGAACCGCCAGTATTACATTCCCGGCGATGCGATGGTGTATGGCACGCTCTCCAGCCGGAAATGGGGCGACGGCCATCACATCCGCATCTTCGGCCACGGCACCTTGTCCGGCGCACGGCTGAAACATCCCGAGTATGTAAAACCCGCGGTTTCCGAAAAGGACCACGGCCTTTACCGTCCCATCGAAATCGTCGGCACCACAGACACCCGCGTCGAAGGCATCACCATTGCAGACTCCGCCACGCACTCCCTCATGCTCGTCCACCCCTACAAAGAGGGGCATCCCAACGAAGTGAAGTGGACCAAGATTTTTACATGGCGCGCGAACGGCGACGGCATCAACCCCTTTGGAAACACCCTCATCGAAGACTGCTTCATCCGCACCCAGGACGACTCGCTTTACGTCAATGGACTCGGCATTCGTCGCACCGTCTTGTGGAACGACGCGAACGGCTCATCCTTCGTCCTCAGCGGCATGCCGCAACTGACCGACCGCCAGCTCGTCGTCGAAGACTGCGACGTCATCTACGCCCGCGCCAAATGGCACCACTGGAGCGGCGGCCGCGTCTTCAATATGCGCGGAGAAGGCGGAGGTGCCGCCGGAGCCGGAGTAATCTTCCGCAACATCAACGTCGAAGACCCCAGGCCGACGCTCCAGCAATTCTTCATCTGCATGACCATGCCGGAGCCTTACGCAAAAGACGGCGACAAGCGCAAAGCTGGCGACCTCTCCGGCATTCTCTTCCAAAACATCTCCATCGCCGCACCGAGCGTCCTCGGCGAACCCCAACTCCTCTGGGGCCAGGCCGACGCCCGCATCCGCAATCTCACATTCGAAAACCTCACCCTCGCTGGAAAGCCCGTGCGCGCCCCGGAGTTTTTCAAAACAAACGAATTCGTGGACGGCCTCACCTTCCCGTCGGCGGCCGTCTCCAAGCCGTAAGCGACTGAGCATTCGGTCCCGGATATCTGTAGTGGACGAACGTCACTCGTTGCCGCCAAGTCGTTCTCGCTCCAGCCAGTGAAGGGCGATTGTTGCGGCCTCTCTGAGCGTGGCATCCATTGACTGCACTAGTTCCCGAAGGCGTCCGATAACGCGCGAACTAAGATGGATTTTTCCCCTCCAGTTGGCGAAAAACCCGTGAAACGAAAGCGCCCCGCCGCGTTGGTCGTCTGTTTTGATTCTCCCCACTTTTCCGACAGCGCTATGGCTGCCAGAGCCGAATCTTCGCTCCCGATTTGTTGAAATGGGAACAGCCAGTTCGTTACTTCCTCAATTTGCGCGGCGTTCAGCGCACTTTGTATCACGAGACTGACGCTTTCAGGGGCGCAGCGTAGTTCGTCTGCGATTGATTGAGATAATGTCAATGCCCCCTTCCGCCCGTCGGAGATCTCCGAGCATTGCAAATTGATTGGCACGACGCACCAACGCACTGGGCTCTCCCTGAGTTTTGGGATGCAGACCTCGCCGCTTGTTCCCCTGTTCCACTTTTAGTCACACCCTATGAAACTATGAAACCGCACCTCCAATAAAACCGTTCTCGCCATTGCCTTTCCGATCAACTTGCACGAACCCTTGCGCCAACGATGAACTCATTCCACCACACCTTCCGCGCCTTCGTAACCGCTTGGCTTTTCGCGACCGCCACCGCCCAGGTGCCGGGTACTCTCACTCACTCCATCCCAGCACCGCCGCTGACCGGCTTGCAGTCGGGCGCGTCCCTCGGCAGCAGCGTGGCGGTGGATGGCGGCTATATCGTCGTCGGCGCACCCCTCGATGATTTTGGCGCGTATAATTCCGGCGTTGTAAAGGTATTTGACTCGGCGACGGGGGCGTTGCTTTTTGTGATCCCGAATCCCACACTGACGACGGATCACTACTTCGGCTCGTCGGTGGCGATCTCCGGCACGCGGGTGGTGGTGGGCGTAGCACGGGACGACACGGGAGCTATCGATGCCGGGAGCGCATATGTGTATGACCTGAGCGGCGGCACACCGACGGTGCCCGTGGTCACGCTAAACAACCCTGCCCCAGCGGCGGATGACAACTTCGGCTCCTCGGTGGCGATCTCCGGCACGCGGGTAGTGGTGGGGGCTTACACGGACGACACGGTAGCGACCAATGCTGGGAGCGCGTACGTGTACGACTTGAGCAGCGGCACCCCGACGGTGCCCGTGGTCACACTGAACAAGCCCACCCCGGCGGTGAATGACTACTTCGGCTCCTCGGTGGCGATCTCCGGCACGCGAATAGTGGTGGCGGCTGTCTATGACCACACCGAAGGTTCCGGTATCGGAAGCGTGTTTGTGTATGACCTGAGCAGCGTTACACCCACCGCGCCAGTGACCACGCTAAACAACCCCATCCACCTCTACCCATCTGCGGTGGCAATCTCCGGCACGCGCGTAGTGGTTGGCGCATCATATTGGGACGCCACGGGAGCACCCGATGCCGGGAGCGCGTATGTGTATGACCTAAGCAGTGGCACCCCGGCGGTGCCCGTGGCCACGCTGAACAACCCCAGTCCGGTGCTTTTTGACAAATTTGGCTCCTCGGTGGCGATTTCAGGCGAGCGGGTGGTGGTGGGGGCTCCCGGAGACGACACGGGAGCTATCGACGCCGGAAGTGCGTATGTGTATGACCTGAGCAGCGGCACGCCCACGGCCCCGGTGGCCACGCTGAACAACCCCGGCCCTGCGGAAGATGACTACTTCGGCAACTCTGTGGCGATCTCCGGCACGCGGATGGTGGTGGGGGCTCCCAATGACGACACGGGAGCTATCGATGCCGGGAGAACCTATGTGTATGACCTGAGCAGCGGCACGCCCACGGTGCCCGTGACCACGCTGAACAACCCTAGCCCGGCGGTGGATGACGGGTTCGGCCAATCTGTGGCGATCTCCGGCACGCGGATCGTGGTGGGGGCTCCCGGGGATAGCACGGGAGCGCTCGCTGCCGGGAGCGTATATGTATATGACCTGAGCACCGCCACTCCCACGGTGCCCGTGGCCACGCTGAACAACCCCACCCCGGCTGCGAGAGACCTTTTCGGAGCCTCCGTGGCGATCTCCGGCACGCGGATAGTGGTGTCGGCTACCGGGGACGACACGGGGACGGACCAGGCGGGGAGCGCGTATGTGTATGACCTGAGCAGCGGCACGCCGACGGTGCCCGTGGCCACACTGAACAACCCCACCCCGGCGCTGAATGACTACTTCGGCCACTCGGTGGCGATCTCCGGCACTCGGGTAGTGGTCGGGGTTGACTCGGACAACACGGGAGGGACCGATGCCGGAAGCGCGTATGTGTATGACTTGAGCAGCGGCACGCCGACAGTGCCCGTGGTCACGCTAAACAACCCTGCCCCAGCGGAGTATGACAGCTTCGGCAGGTCGGTGGCGATCTCCGGCACGCGGGTCGT
>JANMGP010000284.1:0-27583 GCA_031374705.1 Verrucomicrobiaceae bacterium
ACGCGCAACCGAATCCTCGCCGCACCTACAGCCGCAAGCCCCGCCGGAGCCGGGCAAATGTAGTGCAGAAAACTCGAGTTCGCCGCCCGGGGACCCGCATGGATGCGAGACCGGCCTCCGCGAAGTGCGGAACTTGGGTTAATTCTTGTCGCTTGACCGCTACGACTCAAAGGATTGTCCATCATCACTGATTTCATGCATCTCCGTCTCGCTCTTTTCACGATCTCAATCTTCTCAACGCTCCTTCACGCCGATGACTGGCCGCAATGGCTCGGGCCGCAACGCGATGGCGTGTGGCGGGAGACTGGCATTCTTGACACGTTCCCTGCCGGCGGGCCCGCGGTGCGCTGGCGCGTACCGATTGGCGGCGGTTACTCGGGTCCTGCGGTGGCGGATGGGCGTGTGTATTTTATGGACCGGCAACTCGCGAAGGACGCAAGCAATCCGCGCAATGCGTTTGCCCGCGGCCGCATCCCCGGCACCGAGCGTTTGGTGTGTCTCAACGAGGCGGATGGCAAGCAACTGTGGGTGCATGAATACGATTGCCCCTACACGGTGAGCTACGCCGCCGGACCGCGCACGACGCCCGTGGTGAGCGGCGGAAAAGTGTACACGCTCGGCGCGGAGGGAAACCTGATGTGTCTCGACGCGGCGACGGGAAAGGAAGTTTGGGCGCACGATTTCAAAAAGGATTTTGGTGTCGCAACGCCGACTTGGGGTTTTTCGGGACATCCGCTTATCGACGGGCAAAAACTGATCTGTCTCGCAGGCGGCGAAGGGAGCGTGGCCGTGGCGTATGACAAGGATACGGGCAAGGAACTGTGGCGCGCGCTGAGTGCCACCGAGCCGGGATATGCGCCGCCGGTTATTTTCGAAGCGGGCGGCAGGCGGCAGCTCATCATCTGGCACCCTCAATCGCTCAACTCGCTCGATCCCGAGACAGGCGCGGTCTATTGGTCTGAACCCGGAAAAGCGAACGCTGGAATGACCATCGCGACTCCGCGGAAGCTCGGCGATTTGCTCTATGTGACTTCGTTTTACAACGGCTCGGTGATGATGCGTTTGGACAGGGACAAGCCCGCGGCGACGAAGATCTGGCAGAGCAAAAAGGCCAGTGAGAAAGAGACCGACGCGCTCCACACGGTCATGTCCACGCCTTTTTTAGAAGACGGTCACATCTACGGCGTATGCAGCTACGGCCAGCTCCGGTGCATCAAAGCGGAGACCGGTGAGCGCGTGTGGGAGACCTTTGCAGCGACGACGACCGACAAGCCGGTGCGTTGGGCCAATGTGTTTCTGGTGAAGAACGAGGGGCGCTATTTTCTCTTCAACGAAAAGGGCGATCTGATCATCGCGAAACTCTCGCCCGCCGGATACGAGGAACTCAGCCGGATGCATCTCATCGACCCGTCGAACAACGACCCCGGACGGCCCGTGGTGTGGTCGCACCCGGCCTTTGCCAACCGAAGCGTCTATGCGCGCAACGACAAGGAGATCGTGTGCGTGTCGCTGGCGAAGTAGCGCAGAAAGTTCCGCGGTTGCACGCGGTGATGCCGTCACTTGCCGCGAGGAACGATGAACCGGCTGAGCATACCGAAGGTGGCAGTGGCGGCTGTAAGCCTGACGGTGGAGCGGGTTTCAGAAACTCAAACATTCGTCGAGAGCGCTTGCCGTCGTCGTGTTCGCCGCCTATCTGCGCTGGATGAGCACGACGCGCCATATCGGAATCATCGCCAACGACACCAAGCCTGGTGCCCGCGAACTCGTGCAAACTCTGACGGCGGCTTTCGCTCATCATCCCGTCCAGATTCATCTCGACCATCATGCGAGCAAGCTCATCGGAGTGGATTCCGCGCTCACGGAACCGGAGCTCGCGGAAGTCTGTGAGCTGTTGCTAGTGCTCGGTGGAGACGGAACCATCCTGCAAGTCCTGCACGCGCTCGGCGAGCAGTTGCGCCCGCTTTTCGGAATCAACCTTGGAACGCTCGGTTTTTTGACGACCGTCGCGGCAACCGAGCATGCGCGCGCGGTTTCGGCGATCATGGACGGCAGTTTTACGCTGAGCGAGCGCACGCTGTTGAAGGTGGAAACCATCCGCGGTGAGACGGTCATCAGTTCGCGGGTGGCGCTGAATGACGCGGTCGTGAGTCGTGGCGAACTTTCCCGACTCATCCGGCTTGATGTCCAAATCGGCGGTTCTGCTGTGACCGAGTATAATGCCGACGGATTGATCGTTGCCACTCCAACCGGGAGCACCGCCTACAGCCTCAGCGCGGGCGGGCCAATCCTGGCACCCGACAGCGGCGTCTTTGTGGTCAATCCAATTTGCCCGCACGTGCTGACGAATCGCGCGGTAATAGTAAATGACAACAGCCCGATTCTGATTTCACCCGCCGATTGCCGGACGAGCATATACCTCACGCTCGACGGACAAACCGCGCAGCAGATTCTCGCCAGCGATGTCATCCGAATCACGAAATCGGCGAACCGCCTCCCGCTGGCAATGCTCCCCGGCATGTCCTTTTTCGAAGTCCTCCGCCAAAAGCTGAAGTGGAGCGGCGCGGCGGTGTAGCGGTCACGTCGGAATGTCTGACAGTGGGGACTAAAGATTCGCAAAAACCGACCCGGTAAGTTCGGGGAACTGAAACCCGAAACCCTGTGCTGTCGCGACGGCGGGAAGCACGCGGCGGGACCAAAGGAGTTCATCGGCGAACTCGCGCAATACAAGTCGCAGCGCGAACGCGGGAGCCCGAAAGACAGCGGGCCGATGCACGCTTTTGGCGAGCGTTTTTGTAAAGTCGGCGTTCCTCACGGGCCACGGAGTCGTGATATTGAGCGGCCCGCGAATGTCGAGATTCATGGCTGCAAACAGCATGAGTGATGCAGCGTCTTCGACATGGATCCACGACATCCATTGCCGTCCGTTCCCCACCGGGCCGCCGAGACCGAGTTTGAAGAGCGGTCGCATGACGCCGAGCGCCCCACCAGCTCCGAGGACGAGCCCGATGCGCCCGCGCACTACGCGGCATGCAGTTTCCGCCGCGACGATCTCTGCTTCATTTTCCACGCAGACATCGGCAAGAAATCCAGAGCCGCGCGGCGATTCCTCCGTGAGGTCGGCGTCGCCCTGGTTGCCGTAAAAACCGATCGCGCTCGCGGCGATCAGGACTTCCGGCGGCACTTTCGCAGCGCGGATTCCCTCGGCGACCCGGCGCGCTCCGATGACCCGGCTGTCGCGGATGCGTTGCTTTTTCGCGCGAGTCCATAGCCCTGCGACGTTCTCTCCGGCGAGATGGATGACGGCCTGGCAGCCGGTGAAATCCGGCGGTTCATCGAGCGAGAAGCGGCGGGTTTCCACGCACCCATCCACAGGTCGTGACGGGTTGCGGGAATATGCGATGACTTCGCAGCCGCGGCGAATGGCCGCTTGAATCAAGCATTTGCCCACAAAGCCCGTCGCTCCGGTGATTCCGAGATACATACTGTTGATACGCGCGCAACGGCGGGGCAGGCGCGGTGAACTTAAAACCGGCGGAGAAAGCTGTAAGGGAATTTGTCCCCGGGGCAATCGGTCGGCCAGCGAGGAGGATTAATATCTCGGTGGGGACGGACGACAGCCTTCTGGCCGTTTACCCTGCCCACACGACCACGGACGAAGTTGATCAACTCCTCCAGCGAAGCGAGCTGGCCGGGCGTGGGGGGGGTGTTGTTGAAGTCGCCCACGAGGCAGATGCCAACGGAAATATTGTTCAAGTAATCGCTGTGGACATGGCCACCTTGAATCTGCCGGTGCCAGCGGTTTCCGATTTCGATTTGCCCGTTTCCGGTCGAGGTGCCGTTGCCGATGACGAAGTGATATGCCATCCCGTTGGACATGCCGCGGACGTAGCGATGGTAGTGTTCGAAAGCCTTTGCGCTGCCCTGACGGGTGCCGCTGTTATGAACCACGATATAGCGCCACCGGCCTTTGGTGACGGGAGCATTGTTGATGGCGCGCTTCACGGAACCGGTGACGTATTTATAGGAGCCGCCACCACCGAAGAGGCGCGACAGAATCCCCCGGCTCTCCTCTTTTGGCGGACCGTCATCATCATCCACCGTCCCGAGCGAGGGTTTTGCCGTACGGAACGGCGCTTCCTGTGGCGGTAGCTCAGTAACAGGCTGCGGTCGGGGAGTGGGAGGCGTGCGGACGATCGGTGGCGGGGTCGCGACCCTCGGAACGCGCGGTTCCACAGGCTCCTGTGTTTTTGGCGGCTGATTGGCGGGCTTTGGCGGCGTGTCTTCTCGTTCCGTCGGCGGTTTGGTTTTCGGCTTGGGCTTCGGGGCCGGGCCTTCAGTGTTCACGGGCGGTGTCCACGGGATGGTGGTCATCTCCTCCCGGGCTTTGAGAAATAGTCGCTTCTTTTCCTCGTCCGACAGCGGTTGCTGTGCAGACGCACGGATCGAATACGAAAGGACGAAGGCAAGCAGTAGAGCGGATGAGCGGCGCACGGTGCGATATGTTTTCAGGAACATGGGGAGAACTCAAGCTTTGAACACGGCGATCCCGCTGAATTTAAGCGGACGGCGCTTCCTTCGGTACTTTCATGACGATCGTGACGACTGCTGCGGCCACGAGAAACCATGCCGCCCACGTGAAAGCGGTGACGTATCCGTGGTCCAGAAGGGTCTTGACGGATGGATCGAGCGTTTTGGTCCAGTCAAAATCAGCGAAGCCCGCAGGCAGTGCGCATGCGGCAATCAGCGGACCGAGCCAACGCCCGAGACTGCCTACTCCGGAACTGAGCCCGAGGACGCGCCCCTGCGCGCTGCCGTGGATGTGCCGCGAAACCATGCCGGTGAGGGTGGGAACGAGCAATCCATTGCCGAGAGCGAGTAGAGCCGTGGCCCCAAGGAATGCGGAGGTTGTGTTTGAGCGGGGCAGCATCCACAAACTCAATGCGAGGATGAGCGCGCCGGAAATCGCGAGCTGCTTCTCGATGTCATGCTTGAGCAGTCGCCGCAAAAGCCCTCCCTGCACAATCACGCCAATGACTCCAACATACGCGAACGCGTATCCGATTTGCGCCTGCGTGTAATGCAAGTGGTCTCCGCAAAAGAGCGAGAAGAGCAGATGAATTGATGCGAAGCCTGTTGTGGAGAGAAGATTCGCCAAGAGCAGAAGCACGACAAATGTCCCGCGGTCACCACTGAGAACCTCGCCGAGCGGCGCCTTCCGGTCCGGGTGCTCGCGCTTCTCCTTGGTCAGAGTTTCGGGCAGCATTTTCACTACGAGCACTCCATTGACGAGTGCGAGCAGTCCCGCGAAATAAAACGGTGCCGCATGATGCCACTGGCTCAAGACTCCGCCGAGCGCGGGTCCAAGAACGAAGCCCAGCCCGAATGCCGCGCCAATCATCCCCATAGCCTTGCTGCGATCCGCCGGTGTCGTGACATCGGCCACGCACGCTTGCGCGGTGGCGATATTCCCGCCGCTGGCTCCGTCGATGATGCGCCCAAGGAATAGCATCCATGCCGCCTCGGCGGCGCCGGTTATGAAATACCCGACCGCAGTCCCGATGATGCTGACGATCAGCACCGGCTTACGCCCGATCCGGTCGCTCAGCTTCCCCAGCAGCGGAGCGGTAAAAAACTGCACGAGGGAAAAGATGCCTGTGAGCCAGCCGAGAGCGGTCCCCGAGAGCTTAAAGGGCTCTTGCTTGGCATAGACCGGCAGCACCGGGATGACGATCCCAAAGCCAATCATGCTGACAAAAATGGTGAGGAAAATCACGCCCAGCGTGGCGTGTTTCCGGCGTTTTTCGGTGTCGATAGGTTTGTCCAAAGTGGGCGCATGAGAGCGGGCTCCAGCGCAGAGCGCAAATGCGGAATACCGGGAATCTTTCGGAGCCCCGGATTTGCCTATGGCAAAATCGCCTGCGCGAGCTTCGCGCTGATTGCTTCCATGCGGTGCAGCATGACCTCACCAGTGCGCCGCATGAGCTCATAGCCGAGTTCCGCATCAAAGTCGCATTCCTCCCGCAACAGCACTCCGTAGAAAAAGATCGCTTCGATGGGCGTCTGTGCAGTCGCGGTGAAGTGCAGATTGTCCGGCGAGAAGAACCAGGAAAATCCCAGTGGCTCGCCGGGGCCGAGGTCCTGGATGGGCACCGCGTTGCCGCCGGCGTTGTATTCCAAAAGCACGCGCCCGGAGTTGATGATGTAAAAGCGGTTTGCAAGGTCGCCCTGCCGGAGCATGACCTCACCTGCTTCAAAGTGTGCGCGTTTCGAGTAGCGGGCCACCTGAGCGAGATGACCTGTGCTGAGGCCGTGGAAAAATTTGAGTCGTGACAGTTCTTCCACGCTCACGGGCTGGCTCTCGGGATTCCGCCTCGGTGCCGGTGTCCCGTTCTCGTCCGGTTCGTATAGTGCCCCTGGTATCTCGTCATTCATGGTCGAAGTATCACTTGAAAGTGGCGGGCCCGCTCACCGTGGCTTGGCGAAATCCGGTGCAAGGTTGCCGTATTGATCGGCACGGAAATCAGGAGTTCAGGATATCGTCGCGCAGCCGCCGGAGGACCAGATTGTCCACGACAAAGGCATTGGAAACCGACGCCACGGCCTCGGGAATCGAGTCGAGCGTCCGGGTGGAATCAGGCACGAGTGCGGCCAGTCGCTTCGTTGCAGCGGTCGCGCGGCTCCAGCCTGCCTCGTTCGCTGCCGCGAGCATCGCCTCGGTTTTCTGTCCGTCATCCTTGATGATGCCGAGTTCAAATATGAGCCAGCTCAGCGCGTAGAAATGCGGCGCCGCAAAAAAGATGGGCGCGACTTCCGACTTTGGCGCGGGAAGAACGTTGAAGCGCGATTTGAGCACCGCATCCGTCAGATAAAACTGAAAGCGCTTTTCCGGCTTCGCGACCGGTTTGACTTGTACGAGCCCTTCCAGGCATTGCGCGTAAATGCTGATCCACCGGAGTTGCCGGCGAAACTCGTGGACGCCGTCCTCCAGTTCATGAAAGTCAAACTCGCCGTCGCGATACTCCGTGTCGATTTCATCGAGCTCGCCTGCCAGAAATTCCGCAACTTTCTTCCTGTCCTTCTCGGGCTTGCGCCAGTCCACTTTATCGAGCTCCGCGAGGATGGAGCGGACGCGTTTGAAGTCGTCCGCCAGCCAGGCATCGCGGTCCGTCAACTGTTTCAGTTTTACGAGTTCGGCTGCTCTGTGTTTTTGAATCGTTGCGAGCACGATGGCCGGGAACTCCTTGCGGGCGGCTGCATCCTTGCACCAGCCATCCCAATAGTCCACGGAACCGAGTTGGTCTTCGAGGGCCTTCACGGTTTCTCCGATCGCCTTGAACGGCTTCTTGTCCTGTACCTTCCTGTAGATGCGACACAGCGCCTGAATGTGGAAAAGCCATTGCCTCGCCGGCGTCTGGTAAAGCGCGAGCGCCGGGTCGCTTGCGTTTGCTGCTTTTTCGAGGCAGGGGAGCAGCCGCACGACTTGCGTGATAAATCGCTCGTGTCCGACCGGCAGTTTCCGGGTGCTCGTTTTTTTGAGGATCTCCGAAGTGGACGGCATGGGTGCGTTTTCTCGACGCGGCTGTTTTTTGAAAGGGCGGACGGCTGCGCTGCTTATTGCCGTTCCAATTCCGCAATCCACTCCGGCTTTTCGATCTCTTGCAGGATGATATTCGGCCCGACCACCGTCGCGACACGGCCATTTGGGTAGCGATTTCTTGTCGGGTAGGGCCCCGGCGTTGTGCGTTCCACCGCTTTGATGAGGTAGCCTTCCTCCACTTTTTTCACCCGTCCCTCGGCGACCCAATCGGAGATGGGTGCACCAGACAGGTCGGTGACGGCGATATGGGTAAAGGTCTCACATCCGGAAAGGAAGAGCAGCGCTAGGAGCGAAAGGTATTTCACAGCGCGGAAGTTGGCAGGCGGATTTGATTTCGGCAAGGTCGGAAGCATGGCCTTTTGACCAGCCCACCCGAGACGCGTTCAACCGTGCGGCTATTTTGATGCGATCGGCTGCCGCCAATAGTCCGGGAGATTCTTTTTCGTTTCGCGTAGAATCTCCAGAACCGCCTGCCTGTCCTCGGGTGTCAGCTTTGCATATTGGGAGTCTGTATTCTTTCCAGTCAGGACATCGTAGAGCTTCTGGAGGATTACCTCTTTGATCGGCGCAGCCATCGCATCGAAGGACGGCGTGTAAATGAGAAAGCTGCACGGATGCTTGAACATCCGCGTCTTCATATCGAGGTCGCGCAGGCTGCGGCCTTTGCTATCCTTGATTGCGCTGGCGGCGAAATCGCGCGCGAAATCGGGATTCCCGCTGACCGGAACGGGGAGGGGGGATTCCTCGGTAAAAAGAAGGAAGCGGATGAATGCATCCACCTGCGAACGCATGTAGCGCACATGACCGTAGGCCGCGAGCATCTGCTTCGCCTCGATGTTCAGCCGGGCTACGTAATTGTGCATGTGGGCCTGATGCTCCAGCACCATGAGCGCGACGATATCGCTGCCTTTTGCGATGTGCTTCGATTGGTCAAAGTAAGCACCGAGGTCCGTGACGTTCACCTTGGCGAGCGGGTCTTCCTTGAAATTGGCGAGGTCTTTTTCTCCTACGAGATTGCCGCGATGTGGTCCGGAGTTCCCCGTCACGTACCAGCCGGCCCAGCGGTCGGCGAGCGGAGTGCAGTGGTCGATGTCCCGCACTTCGTCCCGGGTGAGGAGCTCGCCGGATTTATCCGTCGGCACACTGCGCAAAAAGTGCCCCGGAATACCGAGCGAGCGTTGCCCGCCGTGGCAGGAGAGACAGTCGGCACTGCGGACGAACTTCGGCTTTCGCACCTTTTCGAGCTCCATGAAATAAAACGTACCGCCGAGATTCGGGTCCACTGCGGAAATCTCCATCACCGGCGCGCCGGGGACGTAGCCGATATAGACGTCGTCGTTAAAATAGAGCGCCCGCGGATTGTCCGGCGCGATGTATTTCCGCTGGAGCGAAGTCTTTGAAAAAACGAGCATTTGCGACGATCTCGGCACTTTGAGCGCGTCCAGCACCGCCGGCAGATAGCCGAATTTCTCGTCCCACTCCAGCTTCACTTCCCCGTTCGTAATCTTCTGTTGAAGCGCCGCGATGGCATCGGTCGGTTGGGTCTCGCTGTATTTGATCGGGTCGTGATCATACTCCAGCGGATGGTCCGCCCCTTGGAAATCTTCGGCGTAAAGCGGGAGCGCAATGAGGGTCGCGAGTAGTGTGCGTGAAATCGTCATACCTTTTACTATCCCGCCGGAGCGAAGTTCACTGGTCGCATCTTGCCCGATCCCGCCTTCATCTTGGCCGGTTTCACGTTGGCCGTCATTTTGCCGTGTCGCGTGCGGCTTCGAGCATGCGGATCCACGGCCCGACAAAACGTCCGCTGTCGTGGTACGTCCGCCCGCTCACCATATGCCGGTCGATGACGCACGGCTCGTTCACAAAAATGCCCCCGCACACTTCGAGGTCGAACTTGCATTTCGCCACCGTTGCCATGCGCAGCCCGTTCACGATACCCGCGCGCGCCGGGATTTCCACGCCGTGACACACGCTCGCCATCGGACGTTTGTTCTCCCAAAACCACCGCGTGATTCGCAACAGCGCTTCGTCTTCGCGGATGTATTCCGGCGCGCGCCCGCCGCTGAAAAAGATGCCCGCGTAATCCGCCGGGTCGATGTCCTTAAACGCGATCTCCGCCTCGATGCTGTATCCTTCCCATTCCTTTGTGATGGTCCAGCCGGGCTTCACTTCATGCAGCACCATCTGGTAGCGGCGTTTCTCCGGTGCCGCGACCACCGGCTGAAATCCCGCCTCGATGAGCCGGTAATACGGATATAGGGTGTCCACGGTCTCCGTGGCATCACCGACGATGACGAGGACTTTTTTGAGCGAATGGTTCATAAAAGACTACTGGTTAAACACAATTTCACGCGCTCAGGAACGGCGGTTCTTTCTCGCCCATCTCGCATAGCGCCATCCGTGGATCGCGCTCAAAAGCTCGGGAATGAGGAGCGCCGTAGCAATCGGAGGGAATAGGAAAAACAGGGAAGAGCCCTCGTATTTCTTCGCGTAAGTCTCGTCCATTAACCAAGCCCCATTCAATACTCCATGGATACGGATCCGATAGAGCGCATAAGCCGACGCTCCTACGCAGAGCCCGGAACGGATACATATCTTCAGTAGGTGTTTGGATGCAGATGTACATGCTGCCGAGCCCGTGAATAATGTGAAAAGCGGCATTTGGCAATTTCCCGTTTCCATCTGCCCTCACAAGACGTGACGTTGCCTTTCTCAGCCTTGCTCGCCACAGAGACACATTTCATTCCCGCACGAATACTGTGCGTTTATTATCGCATGAGAAACGTTGAGGCGCGGCTTCGACGCGACCCGGAGTTTGGCGCGTCCCCCTGTTGCGCGGAGGGCGTCGTTCAGGAAGACGGCGGAGATGGTTTCGGTTTGTGCATCTAGGATCGGGTCGTGAACGTCGATTTGGAGGCGGGTGCCGATGCGCGCCTTTGAGAGCACCACGTCCATCGCGCGAGTTTCCCCCGTTCGCGTTGCGTCGAATTCGCCTTCCATCGCGCCGGGCTTGCTGATGTCGCCACCTTTCACAGGCTGGAAAGCCTGTGTCACTTTCTATTCATGCTCGCCGTAGAAAGCGTATAATAGCCGTTCGCAGACTGGCGAGCAGCCGGAGGTCCTTGGCGAAATCGGGCGCTTCCGTGGCGTGACTGACTTTGTTCCCAATTTTCTTTTTTCGAGCGATGCGTTGATTCATGGGCGCAACTCATTTATTCACCGCGGCGCTGATGCTTGATTCTGCCAACGCTGACATTGCCATGCCGCCGATTCGTGTGCGGTCGAAGTTCTTCTTTGAAGGGGACAAGAAGTGGTTTTTAAAGGGCGTCACGTACGGCCCTTTTAGGCTGAATGCTGATGGCGATTTCATCAGCACGCCGGATGTGGCGGAGCGGGATTTTGCGATGATGCGGGAGATGGGGCTCAATTTGATCCGCGTGTATCATGTGCCGCCGCGCTGGCTGCTGGACCTCGCGGCAAAGCACGGACTGCGCGTGCTGGTGAGCATCCCTTGGACGCAGCACGTGGAGTTTCTCAACTCGCGGGCGCTCATGCGGCAGATTGTGCAGGTTGTGCGCGAGACGGTGGCGAAGAATGTGGGACATCCCGCGATTTTTGCGTATCTCGTGGGGAATGAAGTGCCGACGACGATGATTCGCTGGCTGGGCGTGGAGCGGGTGCAGCGGTTTCTGGAAAAGCTGATCGACGTGGCCCGCGCGACGGATCCGCGTCCGCTTTATAGTTACGCGAGTTTTCCGCCGACGGAGTATCTGCGCCCGGCGAATGTGGATTTCCTTTCGCTGAATGTGTATCTGGAGCGGCGGCTGGATTTTGAGCGATACCTGGCACGCTTGCAAAACATCGCGGATGAAAAGCCGCTGATCCTCGGCGAATTCGGCCTGGATACGCTGCGCAACGGGGAGGACCGGCAGGCGGAGATTCTCGACTGGCATCTCGATGTCGTCGTGCAGGGCGGGGCGACGGGGACGATTTTCTTTGCGTGGACGGATGAGTGGTTCACGGGCGGACACGAGATCACGGACTGGAAGTTCGGCCTCGTGACAGAGGATCGGAAGCCGAAGAAGGCGTTCGACGTTCTGAAGAAGAAGCTCGCGGGCGACGGCGCAATCACTGAGCGCGTGCCGCTGAAGAAGTATCCGAAAGTGAGCGTGATCGTGTGCAGCTATAACGGCGGCAAGACGCTCGGCGACTGTCTTCGCGCGCTGGATGAAGTGCGGTATCCGGATTTTGAAGTGGTGCTGGTGGACGATGGCTCGAAGGACAATACGGCAGAGATTGTGAAGACGTGGCTGGCGGAAAGGAAAGGGGAGCGGCTTCCGCATTTCATCCATCATGTGCAGAAGAACATGGGGCTTTCATTTGCCAGGAATGAAGGCGCGCGGATCTCCAGCGGCGAGATCATCGCCTACACGGATAGTGACTGCATGCCGGACCCCGACTGGCTGTACTACCTCGTGTGCGCGATCACGAGCGGCGATTACGCCGGAGTCGGCGGCCCGAATATTTCGCCGCCGGCGGTGAACTGGATTCAGGCCGCAGTGGCGGCAAGTCCCGGCGGGCCAAGTCATGTGCTGCTCACGGATGTCGTGGCCGAGCACGTGCCGGGATGCAACATGGCGTTCTGGCGCTGGGCATTCGACAGCGTGGGCGGGTTCGACCCGGAGTATCGGAAGGCGGGCGACGATGTGGATTTCTGCTGGCGATTGCAGACGCAGGGTGGAGTGGTGGCGTTCGCGCCGAGCGCCATTGTGTGGCACTACCGGCGCTTCACTTTGCAGGCATTTCGCAAGCAGCAGGAAGGCTATGGAGAGGCCGAGGCGATGCTGCGCTTCAAGCATCTCATCTTTTTCGGCCCGACGGGGACGGCGAAATGGAAGGGGCAAATCTATGGCGCGCCGCGGCTGACGTGGTGGTTCAGCAAGCCGGTGATTTATCACGGCGTCTTTGGTCAGGGCTTTTTCCAATCGCTGTACGCTGCGCCGATTTCACAGCTCGCCGCTTATCTGAGCAGCATTGAATGGATCGGCCTGACGCTTTTCGTCGGCGTGCTTGGCATCCCGCTCGAGTGGCTTCGCGCGGTGCCGGTGCTGATGCTCCTCGGCACGGTGAGCGTCTCGCTTTCGTGGATGGTGAACATCCGCATCGAGCCGCAGTACGACAGCATCCGCGCGCGATTGCTCGTGGCGTTTCTCGCGTTCATGCAGCCGCTCGGTCGCGGATGGGCGCGCTACTTTACGTGGCTCAAATTCAAGCGCACACCGGGTGCCGTTATTCGCGCGCCGGAGCCGGGCATTACGCCGGAGGCACATAAGGGGAGCATCAATCAGATCGATTTCTGGAATGAAACCGGCCAGGGCCGCGAGGCACTGCTCACGGAGATGTTTAAACTGATCGAGAGCGAGGGCTGGCGCTATTCCACTGACACAGGCTGGAAACGATGGGACGTCCTGCTTTACGGCACGCTGTGGTGGAGTGTGAGCGTGGGCACCGTGACAGAATACCATGGCGGCCCGAAATGCCTCACCCGCGCCAGGCTCCGGTCGCAGATGGTCCCGACGACCTTCTTGCTCCATGCGGTCTCGCTGAGCGTGCTCCTTTACCGGCAACTCGTCGTCGGCGGGCGCGACGACTACGTTCTGTGGACCACCTACGCAGCACTCGTTTTTTGGATGGCCGTGCGCGCGCGCCGGTTGAAACGCCGTGTCGCCGACCTGGTCATTCACGCCGCACAGTCCGTCGGGCTGTCGCGGGTGAGCGGGGAAAAGGCGCGGCCCAAAGCGGCAAGGTAGCGTTGCTAGCCGATTCGCTTCACGCTCATCGCCGGTGCATCGCATCGCTGCCAATCGTGAGGGATGTCGCGCATGATGATTGCGTGATCGAGGGTGACGCTTCCCTCCGGGAAAACCTGTGTGTCCGCGAAGAAGCGCGAGCGGCTGATTTCCACGGCGAAGGGCTTTACCGTCCACTCCCGCGTCACGAGTTTCATGCCGTCGATGTCGCCCGCTTTGGAGAGGGAAAAGCCGAGGCAGCCGCCTTCGAAAAAACGGGAGCTTTCCTCCAGTGAATGGAAGAGGGAATCCGCGGGGAGTTCCGTGGTTTCATGTCCGCGCAGCTCGACGAGTGCGGTTCCCTTGTCCGTGCGGACGCGCAGCCCGATGTGACCGCCGCGGTCGCGGACGGAGAAATCCGCGAAGTGCTGCTCGCCGGGGAAAAGGCGTCCGCCAGCGTAATGGTTCATCAGCGAATTTGTGTCGCGCCGGAAAACGAATACGCCCTCACGGACGGTCGCGCCTTCATCCCATTCGACCGCGATCCTGTGCGCGGCGTTCTCGCTGGAGACCCCGATGAATGCTGGCATCCCGGCGGGGCGCATGGATTCCAGCCGGATGAGGCAAATTCCCACAATCGCAAATCCTCGGTGCAGCTTTGGCCGGAAAGGCGCTGGCAGCAAAGGGCGCACGAGCTCCGGTGCGACCCGATAATTGACGAGGATGCGGCGTTTGATGACTCCGGTGATTTCCATCGACCGAGAATCACGCAGTGCTCAAAAAGTTCAACCATCATCGCAGTCTCACGCCGCAAACGAGAATGTCGCCATCCCCGCCTGATGGCCCTTTCGCTCACTTCAACCAGCCATCAATGAACGGCGCGACCCTGACTGCCATGTCTGCCGCAAACCACGCTGCGAAAGCTCCGGTGATGACGTCCATTGTATAGTGCGCGCGCAGGACGAGGACGATGACCGCCTCCGCCACAGCGATGATCACAGCAATGACGCCCAGCCACAAAGGAGCGAGATGGCAGATCTCAATCGCGCCCAATACGGCGAGCGCTGTGTGGCCGGAGAAGAAGAGATCGTTGCTGACACCATACGTCACGAGGGCGCTTGGGAAGCCGGGGTCGCGCCAGATGATTCCTGGCGGCGGCGGCAGCGTGCAGGAAAGCTGGCAAATCTGCCGCATACTGAAAACGATCAGGACACCGAGAAATGGAGCGAAACTCGGCCCGAAAATCGCGGACGCGATAAGCGACAGGCTTAGGACATCGATAAAAAACGAACTAATCGCGAGCGCTCGATTTGCGGATTTTTCATGCTCCAAAAAATAACGATGCCACCCTGCGGTGAGCCGATGAAACGCGTCTCCGATGCCGCCGGTCGAATCGCCCTTTCGCGCGATTAGCTTTTGCGTCCAGAACCACACGACAAGCGCGAGAGCAATAAGACCGATGCGCAAAATGATCGGGTTCATAAATGCTCCGTGCCTGTCGGGTTGACCCGGCGATGCGCCTTTGATGATTCGAGGAGTGCTTCGATTTGACAGCGGACGTCCGCGGTGACTGGATCGACGTCCTGTGAACGATCGCGGGATGCGGTGACTTCGATCGCGTCGCCAACCATGATGATGGCCCGGATCGGAAAATGCGCTCGTGCAACATCGGTAAGATCCTCTTCATACCGCTCGGCAGTTTCGAGGATTCGCTCGGGCGTGGGATTCTCGATGTAATCGCCGGGATAGCAATGGAGCTGCTGCACGAGGTACACGTCGGTGAGGTGCCGCCAGCGTATCGCACGGTCCGTTTCCGTCAGGTCTCCGTTGACCAAATCGGGCAGGATCGCAGTGCGCAGCCGCTTCACGCGAGCCATGGAATCGCCATCGTGCCGACCCGCGGTCCATTTGTCTTCCAGCGGAGTGAGGAGATGATCCACCAGGCGCGGAAGGCGCTCGACGAATGTCCCCGACTGCGGCGTGCCGAAGTATTCGATTTCCTTGAGAGCCATCAGTGCATCGCCAATTTTCCACAGGCGCCCGCGCAGTGACAGTTGCGTCTGTGCCTGCCACGAGAGCCGATGCTCGATTTCCCCGAGGACGGGCAACAGGGTTTTCTGAAGATTGCCCTCGAAGAAATAGCGGATGAACACCGGATGGATGACCACTTTGCCCTCCTTGCGCTGCTTTGCCGCAGCCCGCGCCATAAAGGCCGGCCCCTCCATGAAGTTGACGAGTCGATCGTTGCTCCGCGTGATGATTCCCTCGGCAAATATCACCAGCGGATGAACTCCATCCGCGACAGTCTTGATTGCGCATTTCAGCGACTCGCGGTCCATGCCCTCGCGGTAAACGCTAAAGCCACCGATCCGCGGCAGGAGAAAACGCTGAAGCTTGCTCGTCATGAAAACATGCCAGCTTGCAATGATGTGAAACGGCCGCCGAACCGCTGCGGCCAGCGAATCCAGCACCATCGGATCGCAGGGCCGGCAATGGTTTCCTACCAGCATCACGCCGTGGCCTGCATCGATCGATGCACGCAGCTTCTCAGCGCCCAGCACTTCCACGGCAGAAATACCGTAATCGTTCCGGAGCTGCCGCGGCAGAATCCGTCTCACGATCCAGTGCCACAAGCGGCTCAAGCGCGGGGGGATAAAGGTGTAGGGTTTATCGATTACGACGCTTTGCATGAAATGGTCCGCATTTGGAAGTCGGAGAGCCTTCTTTCACCAAACACGCAATACGGCGAGCATCTTCCGCCGAATTGCGGGCACCGTTCGTTGCGCGTCGTCGGCCTCTATTGTTTACTTGATTTCGACACGCAGGTCTTTGATGCGGAGTTCGCTGCCTTCTCCCATCAGCCAGAATGAAGGAATGGTTCGGGTATTCATCGATTTGTTTTCGTGGACGATGGCACCGTCGATGCGGACGCTCAGGGTCTCGTGCGTGCGCTGGATTTCGAGGGAGTGCCATCCCTGGCCGAAGACTTTTGGGATGGCCTGACTGACGGGTGGTGCGTCGGCGGCGTAAGTCCAAATATTCATTGCGCTCTCGCCGCCAAAACTAAGCGTGCTGCCCTGAAAGCGGTCGCCGTTGCGGGTGCCTCCGAGGACGAACTCCGCAGCGCCGGCACCGCTCATTTTTACCTGCGCAGTGAGGCGGCCTTCGCCGAGGATCATTTCGCTGGTGAGGGATGTCGGCTTCGCCCCGCCGGTGGCGACTATTTCGCCAGCGATCCATTTCCACGGACCCTCGGGACGCCAGTTGCGAAGATCGCTGCCGGTGTAGAAATCGTTGGCGTTGACTGGAGTGATGAGCATGGGGATTTGCTGCTTCTGGCCGAGGTAATGAAAGAGGTCGCGGACAGATTCTTCGTCCATTGCGGTGATGAGACCTTCCGGCATCATGCTGAGGGGGCTGAGTTCGGTGCCGGCAACGTCTGGTTTTTGAACGGTGACGAGTTCGTCGGCGAGGTTCTTGAGAGTGATGGCGGTGTCTGTTTCCTGCGTGACGATGCCAGCGACGGTCTGGCCGTCTTTGGTTTTCACGAACGTCTGCTGGTAGTCTTTGCCGATAATGGCGTTTGGATCGAGGATGTTGTTGAGAAGATAGTCGATGTCGCCGTAGCCGCCGGTGAGTTCCGGGCCGATGCGGCCGCCGGTGCCGAACATCGTGTGACAGACCGCGCAAGTCTGGCCGAAGAGGGCACGCCCTCGGTTCGCGTCTGCGCGCGCGATCGCTGCGGGACTGGTGAATTCCTTAAACTTGGCGATCAGCTTTTGCTTGTCCTCATTCGGCGCGGAGACGGCACCCCATTTCTTTGCGAGCCATGTCGAAATGTCGGCGTCCTTAAGCCCGTCAAGCTGGCGGGCAAGAGGGGCGTTGAGCTCGGTCTTTGCAATGGTGCCGGCGTCAATGGCAGCGAGGAATGCGCGGGCGCCGGAGACGCGGGCGAGCAGCGATTGCAGCGCGGCGCGGCGTTCGGCGGTGTCGAGTTTTGCAAATTGCCCGATGAGGAGCGGTGCAATGCGCGCGTCGTCGAATCCGGCCAATCCCCGGAGTGCGGGTTCGCGGAGCGGTCCAGGTTCCGCGGCAATTTTCAGCAGCGCATCGAGCGCGCCTGCATCGCGCTGGGCGACGAGGGAATCCAGGGCCTGCCGACGGGCTTCCAAAGGAGCGGAGGCATCGGCGAGCTTTGCTCGCATTTCATCCATAGCTGCGCCGCCGCCGAAGATCACCGAGATCTCCTGCACACGGGCGCGGACGTCCGGATCGGGACTGTCCTTCAGCTTCGCCGCGACTTCGTCCCAGCCTTTCGGAGCGGGGATTCCGCGCTGTCCCTGCAGCGAGTCCTTCACGCCTTTCAAGAGGCTGGCCTGGGCAACGGGCTGGTCCATTTTTCCAAGCGCGGTGACGAGGCGCTCGAGGCGTGTCGGTTCGTCTGCGGATGCGAGAGTGACGGTGAGTAGAGCGAGTGCGCCGATTCGTTTGAGCATGGAGTAGAGGGAACCAGTCTCGCGGGAAAATGCTGGCATTTTTTTCCAGACATTGCGCGGCGCTTGACTCCGTGGCCTTCGCCAGCGCAAAACGTGGTTTCTTCTCACAAACCTAAACTACCAAACACACTACCATGCGCTTCGGCATTAACTCCTTCCTGTTCGTCAGTCCCTTCGTCACCGCGAGTTCGTCGCTCTTTAAACAATTCGTGAAGTGGGGCTTCGACACCGTCGAAATCCCAGTCGAGGATCCTTCACACATCGACCCTGCCGCAGTGAAAGCCGCCGCAGACAAAGCGGGCATCAAAATCGGCAGCATCTGCGCATGCATGGGCCCGGGGCGCGATCTCCGTGGGTCGGCAGCCGAGCAAAAGACGGCGAGCGACTACGTCCGCACGCTGATCGATCAGGCCGTCGTCTTGGGCTGCCCGAGCGTGATCGGACCGATTTATTCCGTGGTCGGACTAATCGGTGCGCACGATGAAGCGACGCAGAAAAAGCACTTCGACCTCGTTGTAAAGAACCTCAAGCCACTCGCAAAATATGCCGAGAAAAAGGGCGTGCAGCTCTGCATCGAGCCGCTGAACCGCTTCGAGACCGACTTCCTCAACACCTGCGACAAAGGTCTGAAGCTCATCAAGGCCGTCGGCAGCAAAGCCGTGAAGCTCCACCTCGACACGTTCCACATGAACATCGAGGAGAAGAATCAGGCCGCCGCAATCCTCAAGGCAGGCAAGCACCTCGCGCACTTCCATGCTTGCGGATGCGACCGCGGCACTCCTGGCAACGACCACATCGACTGGAAGCCCATCGTGGACGCCCTCAAAAAGATTGGCTACAAAGGCGACGTCGTCATCGAGTCGTTCACGACCGATGTGAAAGTCATCGCACGCGCCGCAGCCATCTGGCGCAAAATGGAGCCTACCCGCAATGAGATCGCCACGAAGGGCGTGAAGAACATGCGGAAGTTCTTCGGCAAATAAGATCGTCTGTTTTTCACACAGCCGGGAGTCACGTGAGTGGCTCCCGGCTTTTTTATTCTTTGAACACCCGAGAAGACTGCTTGTCAGAGGTTGGAATCATGAATAATGACGCCGGTGGAAGGTTCCAAACTATATGAAGCATCTCCTCTTTCTCTCGTTCGCCGCCATCTTGGTCGCATCTGCACCTCAAGCTCCCGCACAAAACATTATCATCAAACGCAGGGGTGAAGTCGCGAAAAAGCAAATTGCGCTCGATCCGTTTTTCGAGCCTGGAAAACTCTGGGCGTTGACGCCGGAAACCATCGAAAAAGATTGGAAAGAAAAGGGTTTCAAATGGAATTCCGAACAATCCAAAGACCGCGGAATGTTCCGGAGGGAAAAGTGGGGGTTTGAGATTCTCGAACTAACACTTTTTAACAGCAGCCAGACGGTCGAGGAGGCGGTATTTCAATTCGCCGGAGGAAAGCCGACCGGAGTGGTGATCCAGATTTGGAACAAGGGTGATTCCGACAAGCCGGACATCAGCCAGGCTGACTTTACGAAGATTGTCTCGAGTTTCGTCGGCTCCCTGAATGCGACCGTAGCGGCCCGCTACAACAACCTCGGGAAGGATCAGGCCAGTGCTGCAAAGGAAGAGCGACTCCAATGGATCGGCAAGGAAACGATCGCCCAGCTCGAATACAGCGGGGGAAAAGAAAAAGTCCGCGACCCGTTCACCGGAAGGGAAAAAGCCGGTCCGAACTTTCAGGGCGAGTTCATCCGGCTGCGTCTGTTTCCCGCCTCGCAAAACAAGGTTGGCGGAATCGCTGCCGCGAGTACAGGAGCCGCCGTGACGGTGGCGCGGGCAGACCTCGCAAAAAAGGTGGTGCGCGATGCGAGCGGAGACGTTTTCATCCCGAACATCCCGATGGTGGATCGAGGTGACAAAGGCTACTGCGCGGTGGCAACAGCGTCCCGCGTTCTGAACTACTACGGAATCCCGACGGACCAGCATGAGATCGCGATGGTATCCAAAAACGAAGCGGGAGGCGGCGGAACGAACCCGGACGAGATGGAGGACGCCATGAAAAAACTACAGGGGAAGTACCACATGCGCTATCAAGTGCTCGAAGACCGGGACTATTCGAGCTCCAAGTACAAACGCTTTCTGACGAACTACAATCGCGCTGCAAAGCGGATGAACAAGCGTGTTCTGGATACGGAGAATTATTTTTATTTTCTGGGCGGACTTGATTCGGAGGTGATGAGGGACGTGAATGGCAAGGGACCAGTGTATGACAAATTCATCAAGATCGTGCGCGAGAACATCGATAAAGGAGTGCCCATCCTGTGGGGTCTCCAGCTCGGTAAATATCCGGAGAACGGCGAGGCGGCGAAGCAGTCTGGTGGCGGTCACATGCGGCTGATCATCGGCTACAACACGACCAAGGGAGAAGTTATCTTCAGCGATTCGTGGGGTGCCGGGCATGAGAAAAAGCGAATGCTGGCTCCGGATGCATCGGCTGCGACAATGGGCCTTTACGCGATGACACCGTCGGCGTAAGGGCGGACGCTGAATGCCGGCCCGTGCCGCGTTTTCGCTATCGCCGGAGTGCGCGGAGGCGATATGCTCCGCTTCATGATCCGTTCATTTTTTCTCATCCTCGCATCGCTTTTCATCGCCGGTTGCGGGAAGCCCGCAGCCACCGGACCGGCACCGCTGAGAGTGGGCATGGAGCTTAGCACGCCGCCGTTTGAAATGGCGGATTCAACGGGCAAGCCGGATGGCGTTTCCGTCAGACTCGCCGAGGCGCTCGCGCAGAAACTGGGGCGTCCGTTGCAAATCGAAGTGATTGCTTTCAAGGGGCTCGAGACTGCGCTGAAGACGGGCAAAATAGACATCATTCTTTCGTCGATGACCGACACGCCGAAACGCCGGGAATCCATCGATTTCACCGACGCCTACTGCAAAATCGGGCTCGCGTTGCTGTTGCCTAAAGACTCTTCGGTTCAAGACGCAGCGGAGCTGAACGCGCCGGGAAAAAAGATCGTCGCAAGACTCGGGACGACCGCCGTGGACCTTGTGAAAGCAAAGCTCCCGCAGGCAGAGATCATTCAGCTCGACCAGAACGCCGCGTGCCTGCTGGAGGTCACACAGAAGAAGGCCGATGCGTTCATCTACGACCAGCTTTCCATTTTGAAAATGCAGGCAGCGCAACCGGAAGCGACGCGCGCGCTGCTCAAGCCCTTGCAGACCGAAGCATGGGCCATCGCAATCACGAAAGAAAACGGCGCGCTGAAAGAGCAAATCAGCGCATTCCTTCGCGAGTTCCGCGCAGGCGGCGGCTTCGACCGTCTTGCCGCGAAATACCTCGCCACCGAGAAAGCAGCACTCTCCGCGCAGGGCGTGCCTTTCATTTTTGAATGAGTCCTTCGCCCGAAAACGGAGCGAAAGCGGGGGTCGCCCGGAGCGTCGTCATCGGCTTGCTCGTGCTCGCCGCGCTTGCATTTGCCTGCTGGCACATCCTCGCTACACTTCGCTACTCGACTTGGAACTGGGCGGGCATATGGGCGCAGCGGGAGCTGATTTTTCGCGGATGGCTGCTCACCATCGGCATTGCGGCGGGAGCGCTTGTCGGGACGATTCTGCTCGGACTTCTGCTCGCAGCGGGTCAGCAGGTCCGCGAGCCCGTCACCCGATTCGTTTCGCGCGCGTTTGTGGAAGTGATTCGCGGCACTCCGCTGCTCACGCAATTGCTGCTCGGCTACTACATCGTCGCCTCCGCATTTCAGCTCAACGACAAGGTTGTCGCCGGTATCCTGCTTCTCATCGTATTCGAATCGGCATACATGGCGGAGATTCTGCGCGGAGGAGTCGCGAGCATTGAAAAGGCGCAGTGGGACGCAGCAAAAGCGCTCGGACTGACTCGCTGGCAGACATGGCGACTCGTGATCCTTCCGCAGGCACTTCGCCGCGTGCTGCCGGGCATCGCGGGCCAAAGCGCCAGTCTCGTGAAAGATTCCAGCCTGCTCAGTGTCATCGGAGTCGCTGAGTTTGCGAAACAGACCGACCTTGCGGTGAGCAATACCAGCGCGCCGCTTGAGGGCTACATTCCAATGGCTATCGGCTACCTCCTTCTCACGCTTCCTCTCAGCTGGCTGGCGCGTCGATGGGAGCATCGCCTTAAAACATCATGAGGCTGGAAATCGAAAAACTCAGCCGGACCTATGGCACGCAGCGCGCGCTCGACAGCCTGTCTCTTTCGCTGCCGGAAGACATCCGCTGCCTTGCGCTCATTGGTCCATCCGGCGGCGGAAAATCCACGCTTTTGCGCCACCTTGGCGGATTGGAAGCGCCAGAGTCGGGACGTCTTCGCATTAACGGCGCAGAACTGCCGTACGGCGAAAAAGAACTGCGGGAATACCGCAAAAAAAACGGCTTCCTTTTCCAGAGCTACAATCTTTTCCCGCACCTGACCGCGCTGGAAAACATCACGCTGCCGCTCGTTCACGTCCACGCTCACTCTCCCGAATCCGCGCGTGCAATCGCAGAAAAGCAGCTCGCGAGGTTTGGTCTCGCAGGACACGCGGAGAAGCACCCCGCTCAACTCAGCGGTGGACAACAGCAGCGGGTCGCGCTCATCCGCGCGATAGCGGCGAACCCCGGCATCCTTTTCCTCGATGAACCCACGGCCGCGCTCGATCCTGAGATGACCGTCGAGGTTCTGGAACTCATTCGGGAACTCATCAGGGATGGGCAGGAGATTGTTCTCTGCACACACGAGATGGGCTTTGCACGTGCAGTCGCGGACCGCATCGCGTTCGTGGCAGACGGGAAAGTAATCGAGTGCGCGGCCCCGCAAACGCTCTTCGAAACGCCGCGCCACGAGAGTGTCCGGCGTTTTCTCAGCCGGGTGTTGGAGTTTCGATAGCCTTCAATTTGCAGAGCGGAACCAGCCGAGCCTTGCGGGATTCAGTGCGATGTTGATTTGCTTTGTCTCGAGGTATTCGTCGAGCCCCCAGGTTCCGAGTTCGCGGCCCCAACCGCTCTGTTTGTAGCCGCCCCACGGCGCTTCGTTAAATGTCGGATGGTACGTGTTGAGCCACGTGATTCCGGCACGAAGCTGGCGCAGCACACGCAGCCCTTTCGCTCCATCGCGGGTGAAAACACCACCGGCGAGTCCATACACCGTGTCGTTGGCGATGCGGATTGCGTCTGCCTCGGTGTCGAACAACTGCACGGACAAAACCGGCCCAAAGATTTCCTCACGGACAATCCGCATTTCCGGCCGCGTGTTTGCGAAGATGGTGGGGGTGACAAAATTCCCTTTTGCGTGCGGTCCACTCGTGAGGCGGTGTCCCCCGCAGAGCAAGCGTGCGCCTTCTTCCACGCCCGACTGGATGTAATCGAGAACGCGTTGGGTGCGCTGTGTCGTGATGAGCGGCCCCATCTCCGTATTTGGGTCCATCCCGTCGCCGAGGACGATTCCCGAGGCCGCTGTTGCGAGGCGTGAGAGAAACGAGTCCGCAATCGACCGCTCCAGCACCAACCGCGAACCGGCGCTGCAAACCTGACCCTGTCCCGCGAAGCAAGCGAACAGCGTGTATTCGAGGGCGACGTCGAGGTCCGCATCGGCGAACACAATGCACGGCGATTTTCCACCGAGTTCGAGCGTCACTTTTTTGAGATTCCCCGCGGCCGCCGCGAGGATGTTCCTGCCTGTAGCAGTTCCGCCGGTAAAAGCGACCTTGTCCACGAGTGGCGACGCGGCAAGCGCATGACCGGGACCGTTGCCTGGGCCGAGCAGCAATTGCGCAGCTCCTTCCGGCAATCCGCACTCAAGCATCAGTTCGAAAAGGCGGATCGCCGTAAGGGGAGTTGCTTCCGCGGGCTTGAGGATGCAGGCGTTTCCGGCGGCAAGGCCGGGCGCGAGCTTCCACGCAGCCATGAGAAGCGGATAATTCCACGGGATGATTTGTCCGCATACGCCGATGGGTTCACGAACGACCATTGTCTGGATGCCGGGATCGGGCACTTCGAAAGTCTGCCCGAGTGGCTTCGTAGCGAGGCCGGCATAATACCGGAAACAGTTCGCGGCATCCGCAACGTCGTAGCGGGCCTCCCTGAGCGGTTTGCCGTTGTTGCGTGTTTCCGTCTTCGCAAGCTCGTCGGCGTTCGCATCGATTCTATCGGCGATTTTGAAAAGGAATGAAGCGCGTTCCTGGGCGCGTATTTTCGGCCATGGACCGTCGTCAAACGCGGCACGCGCAAACCGAATCGCGACCTCGGCATCGCGCTCGGAGCCTTCTGTGACGGAAGCGACGACAGCGTTGGTTGAAGGGTTGATGATCTCGCGGCTCGCGCCGTCAGCGGATTGAACCCACTCGCCGCCGATGCACATTGGAAGCGTCTTCATAGAGGAACGGTGCTCCTTTTTCCCCGCGGTGCAAGCGTGTTCAGCGACGTGCAGTTTTCTATGTGCAGTTTTTGCGAAGGCGGGCAGAGTGCTGCGCTATGCCTGCCATGGAACAATTCGATGCGCTGCTCGCCGGACCCGCTCCGGTGCTTGCGCTCGCCCCGATGCAGGATGTCACGGACCTGGCGTTCTGGCGGCTCATCGCGCAATACGGCGGGGCGGACTTGTATTACACGGAATACTTCCGGGTTTACCCGAATTCCCACCTCGACAAAAACATCCTCGCCTCCGTCACCCGCAACCCCACCGGACGTCCGGCGATTGCGCAAATGATTGGAAACGACATCCCGTCGCTCGTCCGCAGCGCAAAAGAACTGCTGCAGCACGATGTCGCAGCCATCGACCTGAACCTCGGCTGCCCTGCGCCCGTCGTGTATCGGAAATGCGCGGGCGGCGGACTCCTTCGCGACATTCCACGCATCGACGGAATCCTCGGCGCGCTTCGCGATGCAATTCCCGGGCGCTTCACCGTCAAGACCCGGCTCGGCTTTAACACCGACGCGACCATCGACGCGCTTCTACCGTTGTTTGCGAAGCACCGCGTGGATCTCGTGACCATCCATGGTCGGACCGTAATGCAAATGTACCGTGGAGACGTTCACTATCCGCGCATCGGTGCCGCAGTGCGCTCACTCCCGTGCCCGGTTCTCGCAAACGGAAACGTCTCGTCGGCCAAGGTCGCGGAATCCGTGCTCGCGGAGACCGGATGCCGTGGCCTGATGATCGGTCGCGGCATGATTCGAAATCCGTGGCTTTTTTCCCAAATCCGTACACACCTTGCAGGCGGAACGCCGGTCCTGCCAAACGGACGGGATGTTCTTGCTTATATCGAGGCGCTTTATGCAGCGGTTTGTAGTCCGGATGTCCGCGAATCCGCGCAGGTGCAGAAGATGAAGAAATACCTGAACTTCATCGCAGCCGGCGTGAACTGCCCGGATTTCCTCCATGATATCCGCCGTGTCAGCACGCGGGCGGACTTTGTCGCCATCTGCAAACGGACGCTTGACCACGACCAGCCAATGCCGTTGGAGCCACTGGGGCCGGCAAACTCCAATGAGGAAGATCGCAGCGGGGAATGACGTGGCGACCTACTTCCGCACAGGTGTAACCGGATTGGTCGTGCCCCACAGCGAACGGGACATTCGCCAGTCGTTCAGCGATTCGAATGCAACAAACTGGTAGGTCAAGATGATCAGCCAGAAGATGAGTTGATACCCAATCTTTGAGCATTTGTGCCGGAACTTCCGCTGCGCGAGAAACGCGCCGGGCCAGCCGCCGAGCCATTCCAAAAGGTGAAGCTGCGTCTCGGGCACCCGCCATCCGCCGTTCCTCGCCCGTCTTTTGTCGTGGGTGTAAACCCAGAATGTCAGCGCTGAAATTGCCGCGGCAACCCCGGCCGCTATCCGCAAATCCACCTGTCGCACATACAAAGCGAGACAGGGGAGCACGAGCAGCACGACAAGGGCGAATACGTCCAGAAATGACAGGCGACCGCCGTCATTCACATGCACGGCACCCTTTGCGCATGGACGGCCCTTGCGGTCGCTGCCCATCTCGAAACGAACAACGTCGCCGACTTCGCGCGCTTTGTGCCGTTCGGCGAAATCACGCCTATGGAGAAAGACGCGCTTTTTTCCGACCTGCAAGTAACCGAAGCCTTTTTCATGGCTCCATTCGACGATCCGCCCTGTGATTACGCCGCCCATTTTCGCTACGCTCCAAGAACGGCCGATCCTCGAGGGAACACGGGGTAATTAATGCTTTTTCTTCTTTTTGTCGTCGTCGTCGCTGCGGACGCCGTTTTTATACTTCCACTCCGCGACAGCCTGACGCTGCTTCAACTCGTTGGCCTTCTGCTGATATTCCCACTGCTTCCTCTGCTGCTCGATACCCGACTTGTATTTTGCCTGGCTGATCTCGGCGCGATTGGATGCGAGCTTCTGGTTGATCTGATATTCCTTCTTCTGCTGGTCGTAGTTGTAACGGGCCTGACGTTCCTTCCACTCGTTCTGCTGTTTGGCGGACTCGAGCTTCTCTTTATTCCGAGCGTAATTATACTTTGCCGAGGCTTCGTTCTGACGTTGCTGAAGTTTCCACCGATTGATGGATTCGCGGTTCCGGCTATACTGGTCGTCCGTGATGTAAATCCGGTTGCTTCCCGAGGTGTAGTAATAGCGGTCCCGGTCGCGATCGTGACGGCATGCGCGCCCGTCGATGTAGATGACTTCCTCCACGTATCGAGGCCCGCCGTAACCGTATCCACCGCCATAGCCGTAATCATCGACGTAGCCGCGGGAGTAGGAGGGCCTGTATCCGCCGCCGTATCCGTAACCGGCTCCATAGCCATAGCCGCCGTCAGCGACACAGCCTGTCATCGTGACTGTTGCGATTGCGGCGATTGAGAGAGCGAGAATTTTATTCATAGTATGGTCGTTAATTCGGAAGTCAGACTCGTGCTGGCTGGGAATTATTCACCGGTTTTCAAAAAAACTTTATCCGCCGTAGCTGCTTTCCACGCGCTGCGCGACGTCGAGGTAGCCGTAATCAGCCTCGTAAATCTGCTTGAGGCACTCGAGATACTCTTCCTTTTTGCCGAGCTTCTCGTGAACCATCGCGAGCTTGTAGACGATTTCCTTTTTCAGGTTGTCCATCGCGAGGATCTCGCTCGCCGCCGACTTGAAGGTCGATGCCGCGAGGTCGAGCATGCTTTTTTCCACGAAGCACTGTCCAAGAAGGTTCATGGCTTTCAGACGGACATTCGGACTCTGCCGTGCGCGCTGGAGCTCCGGGATTGCATCGGTAAAGCGGCCCGCTTTCATGAGCACATCGCCGTATTCAAATCGAAGGGCGAGGTCGGTCGGATTATCGTCCACGCGCTTCTTCGCGACTTCCATCTGAGTGGCGGCGCGCTGTTCGCGAAGGCTGTTGAGTTCATCCACATATGGCAGAACTTCGGGATGCGTCTTGTCTTCCACGGATTCCAGCCACTGTTCGAGCGCGGAGATTCGGCGGTCCAGCTTCTTCATCTGGAGGTCGTTGAATTTCCGCTGAATGTTCGGGTCGCCGTTGTTCAGGATGGTGTTGCTGTGGCCGAAATACCAGATGGCGCTGTCGAGATGGGCGTCCGCCTCTTCAACCGGGAGACCCTCAGCGATCGAAACGTCGAAGAGTTGCTCGTAAAGTGATGCGAGGCGCTTTGAATTATCCACGTGCTCCTGATTTTCCTCCCACTGTGGATACAGGTCGGCGATCTGGCCGG
>JANMGP010000285.1:0-33929 GCA_031374705.1 Verrucomicrobiaceae bacterium
CTGAGGCGAGTTGTGACCGAAATTCACAGAAAGCGCATTAAGTGAACAGTATTGGGGCTACGCCGCGTATTTCGGTAGTCCTCAAGGAGGGGAAATATTCCGTTCCCTTGAACCGCGAAGTGGTTCTCGAGATGCGCGCGGTTGAAGGAGACGTCTCGCGCCTCAGGGGAACGGGACATTCCCCCTCCTTGGAGGCTATCTAAATAGAGACGCGAAGCATCTCCATGGTCAGGTCGGCTTCGCTACTTTTTTGAGGACCGCGCCCTTCGTGTCGCTGCGAAAAGGGCCGCGACTCCGATCAATCCGGCTGTTCCCGGTTCGGGCACCGTGTAAGTCACGGTCAGCGTCGGTTGCTCGGCGGGAACACCTTCGCCGGAGCCGAACTCGCGTGCAGTCGTCACGGTTTCATTCGCAGCTTTGATGATCCAGCCGAAGTTCGTCGAAGGACCATGAAGCCACGCCTGCACGTTGGAAACCATTCCCGAAGTGCTGGCGAACGAGTATGTCGTGATTGCGGTGCCGAAGCTCGCCGTAGCCACCGTAGCGCTGAAATCACCTCCGGACGTCGCCCATGTCGCTGTGCCAAAAAGGCGGGAATTCCATGTCGCATCGCCGGGCGTCGCCGGGCCGCCCGAGCCTGTCCCGGAGGATGTGCCCTCGCCCCACGCTGCGAGCACTGGATGGAGTTCAAAGATGGCGCTTCCGGCAGGTCCGATTTTGATTTGGCTTAAAGTGAGGACGACCGAGTCGATCGTTGCGCCTGCCGGGATGCTTGCAGCGATATCAAACTCAAGGAGCGCGCGACGGATACCGACACCTGCGGTTCGCCCGGTGAAGAGTCCGCCAAGCGCATTGCTGCTCTCGCTCTCGCTATAGATCGAATTATCGAGCGACGGAACAAGCGAGACGACCACCCCATGCGCGGAGATGGTGCATCCCGCCGCGGCGACGAGTGCGGCGAACATCCGGAGATTACGTCCGGTTGATAATGGTCGTTTGATTTGAGGAGTCATGGTCGGTATTTTTAGTGAATTGCAGTTGAGAGTCGAAGATGAGGTCTATGATTTCGGGTTACTCCAAGAACCAGGGTGCCGATTCCAAGCAATGCGACGCCACCCGGCTCCGGAACACCCGGCGTGGAACGGACGTAAGAGAAGCTTCCGGTGGTGTAACCCCATGCCGTGAATTTGATATCGACGTAGATGTCCTCGGCGATCAAATGAACGACGGCATCCTTGCCAAGCGTGCTGGGCGGCCCGGAGCCAGGCCCTCCGGTCCAAGTCTCCCAATCTTTGTAAATCAATGAGGCAAAATCCGAGGTTGTTCCGTAGGCCCATTCGGTGCCCAAGGGACTCGACACTGTCGTGTAGGACGGCTCCATCGCGATATTGAACATCCCTTGCGTGTTTGCACGGGTCAGCCAGACGAGGGGCGTCAGCCGGTCCTGATTCTGAGGCAGTGTCCAGTCCGACCGGGCAGGCTTGGAAAAAGTCAGCGCCGGCCCGTTCCAAAGGATCGCGGCACTCAACCCGGTCGCAGCGAAAGGCGCAGCCAGCAACACGAGCAATGACGTCAGTCTGGAAATCTTCATGAAACAGCGATTGCCACCACTACCGCGAATCGCCGGAAGCGCCGCTTTTTCTGCGGCGCATTCCGAGCGCGAAGCCGGCGGCAATCAAGAGCACCGAAGTGGCGGGCTCGGGGACAATCGCATAGACGATGCCGCCGGTGCCGCTGGACGGTGTGTTTGTCACGAGTGCGTAAAGTTCTCCGTTGCCATCCTCGCCAAAGCCATGGACCGTTAGTCCGTTTGGAAGGAAAGTGGTGGCAAATTGCGGCAGGACGAACTCATTGATGATCCCAGTGTTCAGGTCCGCATAGAAGAGTCGGCCGTCCACGCGCGGCGGCGCGTTGCGGAGAGCCAGATCGCCAAAGACGTATTTGCCGTAAAGCTCGGGGATGATGCTGCCACGATAGACAAAGCCGCCGGTGATGGAGATGCCGTCGCCGTGATCGTATTCCAGTGTGCCGAGTGTTCCGGTGATGGGGTCGATGAGCCCGGCGGTGCCAGGACTGCGAATGCCCACGGTTCCAGCGTTTCCGCCTGCTCCGGTGATTCGATTAAAGAGAAAGTCGCCCTCCTTCAGCGCCCATCCGTAATTGCCGCCGAGGGTGACGAGATCGATTTCTTCCACGGTGTTCTGTCCTACATCGGCGCAGATCAGGTTTCCGGTGACGCGGTCGAACGAAAACCGATATGGGTTGCGGAAGCCATAGGCGTAGATTTCCGGCACCTGTCCCGCGCCTTGAAACGGATTGGTGAGCGGGATGCGGTATTGCGAGTTCGCGCTCGTCGGATCGGGACTTCCAAGTGTGAGCGTCGGGCTCACGGGATCGATCCGCAGCATTTTGCCGAGCGGCGTGCTGAGATTCTGCCCGTTGCCGCCGGGCTCGAGGTGACTTGCGCCCACGTCGTTCGCATTTCCACCATCGCCGAGGCCTAGATACATGTAACCGTCGGGGCCGAAAGCGATCGTTCCGCCATTATGATTATTCGCATTTTTTCCAAATGAGATCACTTCGCGACGCGTGGCAGGGTCGATAATATTCGGGTCGGTGAGGCTCATTTTGAACTCGTTCACGACATTCTTGTATCCCTGCGTCGCACCATTCGGCGCAGCGTAGGTCGGCGCGGTGGTAATGAGCTGGCTGTTGTAAGTGTAAACGGTGTGAAAACCTGCACTCGCCGGATTGTTGAACCCGGGATGAAAGGCGAAGCCCAGCAATCCGCGCTCATCATTCGCATTGGTGGTGACCAACGGCGGCGCGACGAGGCTCTGGAGGTCCAGCGCTGGAGTGGGAAGAATGCTGCCGTTCTGCATGACGAGCACCTGCCCCTTCTGTTCGAGGATGAACATCCGGTTTGTCTCGCCCGGCGCGCTGATCGCGTAGTCCGGCGCTGCGAGCCCGGTCGCGCGCTCCTGAAGCTCGATGGAAATCGTGCCGCGTTGGATGTTTGGTAATACATCGGCCTGCCCGCGGGCATCCGAAACGAATGCGAGCGAAGCAGCGAGCGCCGCTCCGAGGTGGATGGTCTTTAGTGCTTTCATAGGATGGAGTGAAGGATTTTCTCTGCCGTCAACGATGGTTCGCGGAGGAAGGAATTGGGCACGGCTCTCGCGCATGGGAACATTGTTTCTCAGTCGACGGAATGTAAAGACTCTTTTTGTAAATCATTCCACATCTGCCACCTCTGACTCTTACTGCGGGAAAATGGAGGTTCGGGGCGGCGGGGTTTAATAGCGGGATTTCGTCGAACCCTCGCCAGCCGAAACGGTCAACGAAAACCGGCCGTTTGACGAGGCAGGTATGGCATCTGCTACTTGCAGGGTTGCGGCGAAGCTTGGCGAAAACCTACCTGGACCAGTCGCAAGATATTTCAGTCCGTGAATCAAAGTCTCGAAAATACCGTTTTGCAATCAACAGAGCCTTGCTCTGAGGCGCCGTCTCCGGGCGATGATCACGCACCGTGTGCCCCGCTGGCGCTGACTGGCGACAATCAACTCCCGGATCTCGCGAAGCGTGATAGCTTCGTAACCAGACGGGTGCTCCTGCTTGATGACGACCCGGCTTTCAGGGAAATCATCAAAGATTTCCTCTCTGAAAACGGCTATGCGGTAATCGCAGTCCAGAATGGTACTGATGGTATCAAGGAAGTGCTCGCGGGCGATTTCTCGCTGATCCTCTGCGACATAAGGATGCCAAAGTTGTCAGGCCCCGTGTTTTTCCGGGCCGTCGAGCGAATCCGCCCGCATCTTTGCGGTAGGTTCGTTTTCATGAGCGGCTATCGCGGCGATTCTGAAACAAACGAATTCATAGAGAGCGTCAGCGGTTTCCTCCTCCGAAAACCGTTTCCTTTGAGCGATCTGCTGGATTGGATAGCGGTGACCGAGGTCTGTAGCGCCCATCGGAGTATCTTCGACGGAGCTGCAGCGGATGCAGCACGTTTGCCGGCCGGCGAAAAGGCCGACGTGACCCTTGGGCGTGCAGCCCCGCAGCCGACGGACAGCGAACTGGAGAAAAAGGTGGCAGCTATTATCTCCCGGAGCCAGGCGGCACCGGTGCCCGCCGCGCCGCCGGCCGTTTTTCATAGCTCTGAGCCGGAACGCCGACCTGCGGGTGGATCGGGTGTGTTCGTGTATTCGACAATTGCCCTGATTCTGGCAGTCTGCGCGGGCCTCGGAAACAGATACTGGGATGCGAGGGATCGCGTCGAAGTCGTTTCGCTAAAACGCGCCGAAGCCGAGGCCGCGTGGACAGCAGTCGCGCTGAAATTACAGGATGCGCGCGCTACAGAGGTGGAACTCGAAAAGACGGAGCAACAACTGGCATTGATTAGCGCGGATAGAGCGAAGGCCCGGTGGACTTTGGCTCTTCGCTCCATCATCCCGTCCGCCGATGCAAAAATCACCATCCTCCAGATCGATGCCCGTGGTTCCGCGAAGGACACGGGAGCTTGTGAATTACGCATCCACGGGACGGCAGGCGGCTCGCCGCCACGGCTTACCGCAGACCGGTTTCGGCAGTCCGTGGAAGAAGGGATCAAGAGAACCACGAGCGGACGTGCGGTGGCTTCTTCGTTCGAGCAACTCGAAGACACACCAGGCCAGGGACCGGAGAAAAAACAGGCTACCTTCCTAGTGCTCGCGACTCTCGGACCGGCAAGCAAGGAGGCACGTTAATTATGGAACCTTCAAAGAAATCAATCCGCATCGGCGCGGTTGTCGCCTGCACACTCGCGATCGCAGCAGGCAGGGACTTTTACACCCGTTCGATCTCCCCGCTCCTGCAAAAGGAAACGGAGATCCAGCGCGAAAGCGATGCTGTGGATAAGCGCATCGAATCCGCGCGACTGGTAATTGCGAAGACACGGACATTGGAGACAAATGCGGACAGAGCGCGAAGCGAACTGGAGCGCCTTCAAAACGAGCTTCCGCCGGGTTCGCCGATGGTTTCAATGCCGGCACTGGTCGGTGATCATTTTACGCGCCACGGCTTGAACGTGCCTCTCATTCGCCTGAATACGACCCGGGAGGAGCCGAAGATTCCAGGCTACCGACGCGGCTACTGGTCGGTGGCTCTTCCGATCGACAAGGACGGCGCAAACATTCCGACCCTGCTCACCACAATCGCCGACCTCGAGCAGCATTATGCATTCGTCCGGGTTCTGGATTTTGCGATCCGCCCAGACCCGGAAAACCCCGAAGCACGGCTGGGATTGATGAATTTTGCGGCGGTCATTCGCAATTAACCCGCACTTCTGACTGCCAGGACGTTTCGAGTTCCGCCTGTTTACGTCGGACGCGCGCAGCCGCTTAAAGGCGGCACTCCAAAAACGCTGCGGCCTTTCCCCGCTTGTGCGACCCCGGGCCTCAAACGGCACACTCCTTTACCTCACCGCCTCGACGATGCTCGCCACCTGGTATCCGGGAATGATTTCCGTTCCGGCAAGTCTCGAAAGAGCTTCGTCATAATGGAACGCGCCTCCGCCACTGACGTTCAGTGACTTTCCAATGATTGCGCCGCTCACACTCCCGTTCCCCGAAGCGGTGACTGCCGCGCCCGGTGCATCGACCACACCGATCATTGCGCCGCTGCCCGAAATATTTACTTTCTGGTTCACCCCCACGGCCGGGCTGATTACCTTGAGCACGTTGGTGGCGGCGAGGTTGGTCTGGTTGTGAAACGATGCCCTCTTTACGGTGACGTCGCCGGCGATGTGATAGGTCACATGGACGCCCGGCTGCTGTTCAATGTAGCCACTCCCGGATGTGGTGAAATTTCCGGTGACCCAAACCTCGACGTAGCTTTCTGCGCCTGCCGCGTGCGGCGCGACAGTAAGCACCTTTCCGCTGGCGAGGTTTACCGAGCTGACTTTGTAGCGCGCCGGAGCGGCCTTGGTGCCGCCCGTTAACGTCATCGTGGAAGTGATCAACGTCGGCGTGGCATTAAACGTCGTCCACGTGGGTGTGGTCACGGGATCGACGGTATCATTAAAGCTGCTCGAAACGGTGCCCTGCACATTGGTCATGTTCGTGGGGGCCGCTCCACTGTAGCTGGCATTCCCATAGATGAACGCATTTCCGAAATCGGAGGTTCCGACTGTGTCATTGATTCCCACTTCTCCGTTCGACTGTCGCTTTGCCACATCGTACAGTCCGGCGGTCGATTTTGCCGGGTCATCCGAATCGAAACTATCCACTTCGCCTCCGCTCATGGAAAACTTTTGGTCCGTTAGAATCGGTCGCAGGTATGGGGATTTTGTGCGCGGTCGGGCCAGGACTTCGAGCACCCGGGTCGCGCGCGGCATGGCGCCTACGCTCGAGCCACTGCTCCGTTCCTGTCGCAGACTGAGTTTGCGTAGCATTACATCCTGAGGCTCTGCGCCCACTACCGCGCCGCCGCTGAGATCCGCGACGCCCACCGAACGGATGCGCAGCCACTCCACGCCTGACATGTCGATCTTATCGACGGACACTTCTGCACCGATGCCCCCATCTGAAAGAGGGAAGCTCTTCGTCTCAGCGGCTCCGCCCGGGCTTCCTGGGGCAGCCGGCCATCCATCGGCAACCCATGAATCCTGCTGGGCGCTCATTAACGCCAGTTCGACCCCGGCTTCCGCTGCATGCGCCGCTTGGGACCAGCGCAATGATTGGTGGCATGTTCGATAGCGGTCCCGCGCCTCGTAAAGAGCCGCGCCGATCACCATCGATGTGAGGGCGAGAACTCCCAGTGCCGCGAGCAGAGACGAGCCCGACTGGCTCCGATGCTTCAATCTGAGTGATTTCGTGTGCATTGCCGTCTGGTTCAGTTCCGGAATTCAAAGCGCGGGACGCAAAGCGTGTCCACCTGTCGGCGGAGTTTCCTGGTCGAACTGCCGCCCATCGGCTGGTCGAAGAGCACCCGACACCGGATGGCACCGCTGGTTTCGTTCTTGAAAGAAAGTGCGAACACGCCAGCCGCGTTGCCAAGCGTCCGCGCCGTCCCTCCCTCGGTGCGGACTGCCGCACCACCGGACGCGGAATAGCTAACGGTGAGGGCCGTCCCGTAAGCCACTTCTCCGGAAGAATCATCCGGCACGTTCGTAGCCTTTGCACCGATCGCGTTATCCTCCTCCCGGGAATCGGAATAATAGTCCGGGATGGTGAGCCGCAACTCGCCCCCAAACGTATTCGTATCGGTCACCAGAGTGGCGCCATTGTATATCTCCACCGCCGACGCCCGCCGGATGTCTCGTTTTAGGTAGTCAAGCACGCGCATCTGGTCGTTCTGGCGTGTCGCGTACGAGGTGGTGTTCAACCCAGTGTAAGTCAAAGAAATCCAGAACCGCAGCAGCGCGGTCATAAGAATCCCGAAAACCCCAAGTCCCACGAGGAGTTCTACAAATGTAAACGCGGCAATTCGCCGGCTGGCGCTACGGAAGTACACTTTTGGAAATCCCTCCTCTCGAAATCACTGTGACCAGACTTTCCGTCCGCACCCGCCCGGAACGGCGGCCCGTCCACGTCAGAGTGGCCACGATTTTGACCGCGCCGGCACCGCTTAGAGCGGTACCACCGGTAAAGCTCGTGGTCGGGGCCAGATTGCCATCCCAAGTGGCCTGGAGAGTCTGGGTGCCCGCTACATTGCACGGGGAAATGGTGATCGTCTCCTGCGAAACCGTAATCCCCGCCACGGCCTCGGGACGGGCTGTCCAGACGTCGTTGACAATTCCTGTGCCGTCCGTGAGCGCTGTCCAGTTGAGCAACCGCAGCTGATCGATGCGTTGCTCCAGACCGCTCATCACCAGCGATTCCTCTTCGGACCCGGAAACCATCCTGCCGGCCTGCACCACAGTCGCGAACGCCCCTGCGAACCCGATCACCACAATCGCGACAGCGACGACCGCCTCAATCAGCGTAAAACCGCCGGTCAGCCTCCGCAAACGCACCGTACGCGAACACAACGTCCCCAAAAGCAGGTGCCCGTGATGGGCAAATCGAGGACGCTCCGAATCAAGTGATTGGTCTTTCGCAGTAGTAATAAACATCTATATAGCAATCAGCGGGCCTCACAGCTGAACTTCTGTAACTCTCGCCGCTTCGGGTGGGGCTGAATTACCGCGACACTCGATCCGGATCGCTTTTGATATTCCGTAGTTGACCCATGGCCGGGCGTCGGGAGACCTCTCACGCACGCGCTCTCGAGGATTTCCCGCCGCTTGACGTTGCGCTGTGGGGCGTTAGGGTCCGCGCCCTTTTCTAAACGAATGAGTATCAAACGTGCGCTGATTTCCGTGTCGGATAAAACTGGTCTGGTCGAGTTTGCCAAAGAGCTCGCCGCGATGGGCGTGGAGATTATCTCCACCGGCGGGACCGCCAAACTTCTGGCGAAAGAAGGCATCTCTTGCGTGGAGATTTCGCAATACACCGGCTTCCCGGAGATGATGGATGGACGCGTGAAGACGCTCCATCCGAAGGTCCACGGCGGTCTGCTGCATCTCCGTGACAACGAGGAGCACGTCGCGCAGGCCAGGGAACACGGCATCGAGGCCATCGACCTCGTCGTGGTCAATCTGTATCCTTTTGAGGCAACGATCGCGAAGCCCGACGTGACGCTGGAGGAAGCCATCGAGAACATCGACATCGGCGGCCCGTCCATGCTGCGGAGCGCCGCAAAAAACTACCGGAGCGTGACCGTGGTCACCGACCCGTCGGATTACTCGGAAGTCGTGGAAACGATGAAGGAGAACGACGGCTCGACCACGCTGCAATTGCGGGAACGGCTGGGCATCAAGGTGTTTGTCACCACGTCAAAATATGACGGCGCGATCGCTAATTTTCTGAACAAGGAAAAGGAGTGCAGCAGCGGATTCAGCGTGTGCCTTCCCCGCGTGACCGAGCTTCGCTACGGCGAAAACTCGCACCAAAGCGGCGCTCTTTACGGGCGCTGGGACGAGTTCTTCGAAAAGCTCGCGGGCAAGGATCTCTCCTACAACAACATCCTCGATATCACTGCAGCAGCAGAGCTGATGGACGAGTTCACTGAGCCGACGGTGGCGATTTTGAAGCACACCAACCCGTGCGGCGTGGGGAGCGACCCCGATTTGCGCGCGGCGTGGGACAAGGCATTTGCGACCGACAAACAGGCGCCGTTTGGCGGCATCATCGTCTGCAACCGCCCGCTGACACTTGGACTGGCCGAGGCCATCAGCGAGATTTTCAGTGAAGTGATCATCGCACCGGAGTTCGATGCCGACGCCCGTGCGCTGCTCCAGCGGAAGAAGAACCTGCGCCTCATGCGCCAGCTCCGGGCGATCGCCGAACCGAAGGGCGCGGACGATTTCGTGATACGCAGCGTCGCCGGCGGCGTGCTCGTTCAGAACCGCGATTGCTACGCGGAAGAAAAGCGCGAAGTCGCCACGGTGCGCCCGCCGACCACGGATGAGATTGCCGCGATGGAATTTGGCTGGAAGGTCGTGAAGCACGTGAAATCCAACGCAATCGTCTATGCCGCAAAAGACCGCACGCTCGGCGTCGGAGCCGGCCAGATGAGCCGCGTGGACAGCTCGCGCATCGCCGTCTCCAAGGCGAAGGACGCAGGCCTTTCCCTCGCAGGCAGCGTGGTATGCTCGGATGCCTTCTTTCCTTTTGCCGACGGCCTCATCGCCGCGGCGGAAGCCGGCGCAACTGCGGCGATCCAGCCTGGAGGTTCGCAGCGTGACGCCGAAGTGATCGCCGCCGCAAACGAGCGCGGCATGGCAATGCTCCTCACCGGCATCCGCCACTTCCGCCACTAGCCATGCACCTCGGTGTCAATATCGATCACGTCGCCACGCTGCGTCAGGCGCGCTATGTCGGAGACATCGACGCGCACAACGCCGAGCCCGACGTGCTCGCCGCAGCGGCGATCTGTGAAATGGCGGGCGCGCTCGGCATCACCGTGCACCTCCGCGGCGACCGCCGGCACATTCAGGACGCCGACGTTTTCCGCCTGCGGGAGAAGGTCACGACCAAGCTGAATCTCGAGATGGGAAACAGCGCGGAGATTCTCGAAATCGCCCTCCGCGTGAAGCCGGACGACGTCTGCCTCGTGCCGGAGAACCGGCAGGAAGTGACCACCGAGGGCGGCCTCGACGTGGTCGGCCAGTTCGCAAGCCTGCGCGCCACGGTCACCGAATTGCGCGCGAAGGGAATCCGCGTGAGTATGTTCATTGAACCATCCATCGAGCAAATCACCGCGTCGCATCTCACCGGCGCGGAAATGGTGGAGCTCCACACCGGAGCGTTCGCTAATGCGCAAGGCGAAGCCCAGACTGCCGAACTCACACGCATCTGCGAGGCGTCGGAGTTTGCGCATTCGCTCGGCCTGCAAGTGAACGCGGGCCACGGCATCAATTACACAAACATCGCGCTCATCCGCACCGTTCCACATCTCGTCGAATTGAACATCGGCCACAGCATCGTCTGCCGCGCCGTTTTCACCGGGCTCGACGCCGCCGTGCGCGAGATGATTGCGCTGATGCGCTGACGCCGTGGAACCGCAGCAGCCATTCCTAAAGGGCATCGGTGTGGACATCGTGGAGATCAGCCGTATCGAGTCCGCCATTGCACGCCAGGGAAAGCCTTTCATCAACCGCGTCTTCCTGCCGTCCGAACAGGAATACTGCGAAAAGCACCGCCAGCCCGCGCGCAGCTACGCAGCTCGCTTCGCGGCAAAGGAGGCGGTGGCAAAGGCTTTTGGCACGGGCATCGGCGAGCATGTCTCGTGGCTCGACATCGAAGTCTGCCGTACCGAGATCGGCGCGCCTTTTATCGTCCTACACGGTACAGCTACGGAAACCGCGAAGACACGGGGCGTCGGTCAGATCCTGCTCAGTCTCAGCCACAGCGAACACTACGCCGTGGCGAATGTCGTGCTCGCGGGGTGATGCGGGCATTTTTCCCCACGACCGCTTGCGAAGGCGGACGCAACCGTGTTCATTGCAGCAGATGAACGAACCAACCGAAATACCGGCAGAGGGACTGGAAGTGCGCACTTACTTTGTCCGGGAACGCAACGCCATGGTCGCGAGGGCGCTGTTTAGCGATCTTTACGTCGATTACTATCTGCACCAGGGCCAGCACGGCTACACCCACAAGCGCGAAGACGATACGCTTTTCAAGGATGCGCTCGGCGCGCTCACGCTGCATTGCGCGTCGCGTCCGTGGAACGAAGTCTCGGCATGGACCATTCATTTTGCGCCGCTGAATCTGAACCTTTTCGTCACCGGCGACAACACTCGCAGCGCTGTGACGGGCCAGCTTTTTACAGAAAATGTGAAGGCGGACGGACGCAATCTTTTCCACTGCGACACAGTGCGCGGGACGGATTCGCCGCGGCGGAGCGTGGTGGAACTGGATAAGCCGGACGTTTTTTACGCGGTGGAGCAGTACTACGCGCAGAGCGAGCAGCTTCCGGCGCGATTGTTCCGGCACTCGGATGAGGATTTCGTGATGGTCACGGCGCATCCCGATTGCGACATGGCGTGGTTCGAAGCGCTCACCGAGGAGTCGGTCCGCGATATCGACAAAAAGGAAACACTAAGCCTTCTGGAGCGCCGGCTTTACCGGTGGGACTGCGGCTGCACGGACACGAAGATGATGCGCGTGCTCGGGCCTCATTTCAGCAAGGACCCGGAGGCACTGTTCGGCGATGATCCTCTCCTGCGCATGAGCTGCCCGCGCTGCGGAGCAAAATACGTCATCACCCGCGAGGCGATGGAAGCCAGCGTCGCTGCGAAGTAGGGAATGGAGGACGACTACACCCAGCGGTTCAGCGGCATCGGGCGACTGTATGGCGCGGATGCACTTCCGAGGCTCCGCGCGGCGCATGTTTGCATCATCGGAGTGGGCGGCGTGGGATCGTGGATTGTCGAGGCGCTGGCGCGTTCGGGCATTGGCGCGCTGACGCTCATTGATGCGGACGACGTGTGCGTTACGAATATCAACCGCCAGCTCCCCGCGCTGACAGACACGGTGGGCCGGCCTAAAGTCGATGTGCTCGAGGAGCGCGTGCGGCTCATCTGGGCTGGCTGCGAGGTCACGACACGCGCGGAGTTTTTCACGCAAACGAACGCGGTAGAGATGCTCTCGGGACCGTTTGATTTCGTCGTCGATGCAGTGGATCGGATGTCCACGAAGACGCACCTCATCCACACCTGCCGCGAATTGGGGCGTCGCGTGCTCGTGTGTGGCGCTGCAGGCGGACGACGCGACCCGATGGCCATACGCGCGGTCGATCTCGGCTTTGCAGGACAGGACGAATTACTCCGGCAGGTGCGCAGGAAATTGCGTCGCGAATATGGCTGGGCGCACGGTGCACGGAAGCACGCTTCCGCGATGGGGCTGACGTGTGTCTTTTCGCCCGAGCATCCCGTCTATCCGCACGCCGACGGCACCTGCCAGGCTGTCGCGGAGGAAGACGCGAGCTTGCGGATGGATTGCGCGAGTGGGTTCGGCGCGGCCACGCACATCACGGGCGTGTTCGGATTTATCGCGGCGTCGGAAATTATTCGCCGGATCGCGCTGAACGAACTTTGACTTTCGCTGCGGGCGGGTTGTCTCCGCACGCATGAAAGCATCCGTCACCTTCCTACTCGCCGCAGTTCTCACCGCCTCGGCCCAACAAGCACCCAAGATCAACCGCATCCCGCCGCCGGGTATCGAAGTTCCCGCCGCCGACCGCGCCGAGATTGAATCCGGGCTGAAGGAACTCGCTGCTGAGATCGCGAAGCTCAAAGCGAATCCGAAGTTCGCAGCGGAATTGCCGAACGTGGAAATCTTTCACAAGTCCGCTGACTGGGCGCTGCGCTACAACGAGATTTTCGACCCGAAGCAAATCCCCATTGCCAAGGAACACGTCCAGCAAGGACTCGCCCGCGCAGCCGCTCTGGCAAAGGGCGAGATGCCTTGGAACACCGCGAGCGGGCTCGTCGTGCGCGGGTACCGCTCGAAGATTGATGACTCCGTGCAGCCGTATGGATTGCTCATTCCGGAAGGGCTCAAAACGGGCTCAAGAGTGCCGCTTCATTTTTGGTGTCACGGTCGCGGCGAGAAACTGAGCGAGCTTTCGTTCATCGAAACTTCGCAGAAAAGCGCAGGTGAATTCACGCCCGATGGCGCGATCGTCTGCTACCTTTACGGACGGTATTGCAATGCGAACAAGTTTGCCGGGGAAGTCGATTTATTCGAAGCGATGGCGGACATTAAGGCGCACTATTCCATCGACCCGCAGCGGCAGGTTGTCCGTGGATTCAGCATGGGCGGCGCAGCGTGCTGGCAGTTCGCCACACACCATTCCGACATGTGGGCCGCAGCGGCTCCGGGCGCGGGCTTTGCCGAGACCGCGGAGTTTTTTCGCTCGTTCGCGGAAGGCAAGGAAGCGCCGCCGTGGTGGGAGCAGGTGCTGTGGCGGTGGTACGACTGCACCACAATGGCCGCGAACCTCGCCAACACAAGCGTCGTTGCCTACTCCGGCGAGATTGATGGCCAAAAGCAGGCCGCCGACATCATGGTGAAATACGCAGCGCAGGAGGGCATCACATTTCCCCATATCATCGGCCCGCAAACCCCGCACAAGTATCATCCCGACTCAAAGCCGGAGATCAACAAGCTCGTGGACGCCGCAGTGGTTGCGGGCAATCCGGTGATGCCGGAGAAAGTGCGCTTCACGACCTACTCGCTCATTTATCCCAAAATGGAATGGGTAACCGTCACAGGCATGGAGAAGGAATGGGAACGCGCCGATGTCACCGCCGAGCGTAAAGACAGCACGATTACCGTCACCACGAAGAACGTCTCCGGTCTGCGCCTCGCGCTGCCAATGCTGCCGGGCAATAACCCGCCGTCCACGGTAAAAGTCGCGGTCATCGACGGCACGCAGATCCTCGCGGCGCTGCACGGGCAGTTCATCGAGGCTCACAAAGCGGAAGGAAGATGGATCACAGGCCCCGCACCGGACGCCGCATTCAAGAAGTACCCCGGTCTCAGCGGCCCGATCGACCACGCGTTTATGTCGCGGTTCGTTTTCGTCCGCCCGACCGGCAAGCCGCTCAACGACGCGGTCGGAGCATGGACAAAATCCGAAATGGAGCACGCCATCACCGCGTGGCGTCAGGTCTTCCGTGGCGATGCCGAGATTGTGGACGACGACAAGCTCACCGCCGACCAAATCAAAAACGCAAACCTCGTCGTGTGGGGCGATGTCGCTTCGAACAAGGTGTTCAACCGACTCTCCACGCTGAGCTACCGCGAAACCGGACATAGCGGCGACCCGATGGCGCTGCCGCTTTCGTGGAGCAACAAAGAACTGAAATTCCACGGCCAGACTTACGACGCAGCCAACCACGTCCCGATCTTCATTTTCCCAAATCCGCTGAACCCAGCGCGCTACATCGTCGTGAACAGCGGCTTCACCTTCCGTGAATACGCCGCGCTCAACAACAGCGACCAGACACCGAAGCTGCCCGATTGGGCGATCGTGGACATCACCACGCCACCCGGACCGAAATGGCCGGGGCAAATCGTGGACGCGGGCTTCTTCGACGAGAGTTGGAAGTAGATGCCATAGGGCAATCAGGAACGCCATGCCACCGCACTCGCGGTGGCTCATGAAGTTCGGGCCGACTCTAGTTTCCGTTTTTTTAGCGCCCATGGCACTCGCACTCCACAAAATCGCACCGCTCACTTTGTGCGCTCGGAGACGCCGTATTTATCAGCTTTCACATCGCCTGCGGCCTTCTCCCTCTTCGCCGGAAGCGATGCCACGAGGGCGCTGAGCGCGGACGTTTGTGTGTTGAAGTTCCCTGCGCGTTCCTTCTCACCTTCATGCCAATCGGCCATGAAGAGTCCGTCTGCGCCGACGCCGTATTGAAGAAAGGAAGCGACGCTTGCGCGGAGATGCCGGTCGATTTGCTCCACCATTTCAGGATGAAGCTTCGAATCGACGAGCACGTCGCGGAGTTGGCCGAGGTAGCGTGCGAAGATGCCTTTGAACAAAGTCGCGTCGCCGCCTGTGCCGAGCTTTTCGACGATCACGCCGTCGGATCGCGTCATGCCCGATCTCGTGAGCACGTTGGCCGCGACTTTCACCGCGTCGTCGAGATACTCCTGCTTGCCGGTGGCTTGAAAGAGAGCGCATAGACCGCCGATGAACGCGCCCTGATTGTAGCTCCAATAATCGCCGCGATGGCCCGGCACATCGACAACGCCAATCCCATCGTAGAGCGCCTTTTCTCGAATCCACGCGTGGGTTCTCACCGCCCAATCGAGGTAGGCCTGCTCCTTCGTCTGCCGATAAAGTCGGGCCGACAGAATCAGGAAGAGATTGTTCGTGATCGCATTGACCTGATGTTTGTCCTCATCCTCGCACCACAGCACTCCGCCGCCTTGATCTGGCCGCCAATTTTTCGCCATGTGGGCGTGGATGTTCCTGGCCGTGGCAAGGTACTTCGCATCGCGGGTGCGCTCGTAAAACTTCAGCCAAGTCACCGCCCACCAACCGGAGTCGTCGAGATACTCGTTTTGAAAGTCCGAATAATACGCGCCGGGATCGGGCTTGCGCGCGACCGCTTCCTTTTGCCGACGAATGAACGTCTCCTCGTCGGCATCGCTCCACTGTCCGCGGCGCTTCAGCTCGGCGACGACACGAGCGATCTGCACCGGTCGATTTTTTTGCAATTCGTAGAGCGTCGCGATCCGGTCGTCGTCTGAAGTTCCACCCGTGGTGTTCATAAAATCGATGAGCACTTCGACGGCATTCGCCGACGGCCACCATGGCGGATTGCGCAGCCCTTCATAATGCGCGCGCAAGTCGTCTCCGGGGCGATCCAGCCAGATGCCGAGTGCCGGCGACCAGTAAAGTTTGTCGAGCAGCGCGACGCCCTCCGTGAATCGCGTCGCGATCTGCTCCGCAGAGAGAGGAGCGGCCTTTTCCTCGCCCATAGCGTCCGCGATCCATACGGCGACCAGGCAACCGATCACGGCGACGCGAACCATTCGCATGAAAAGCGTATCCGACGTGAACCATTGCGGACTGCGTGACCGGGAATTTACGTTGCACACTCCGGCGTGTGTAGTGGTTGCCGTTTGGGGATTCAACGCCGATTCATAATTCCGTCCCGATTCCGTCTCGCGCGCTCCTGTTCTCAGCAGGAAGCGGCGGGCAACGGCTCTCAATATGCCGCCGGGGATTCTTTTGTGGCTTTTGATACGACCGCAGCAATTCGGTCGTCCGATCATTAAACGGGAACGTCATTCCCTCATCATGAAAAACGCTCACCAACCAAAATCGCGGCCACGGGACGCCGTGTTGTCACCACCACGCGTCATTGCCGCGCGGCACCATGACTCCGAGCGAAAAGCCCTCCTTCGAAGCGACATTCCGTCCTGAATCATAGCGCATTATGGCTCTTATATTTGAACGCATTCAGACCGAAGGCATAGCGGAGCTCTCATACCTTGTCGGCGACGAAAAGGACGGCGTGGCTGCGGTTTTCGACCCAACTCCGGATGTGGAGAAATACGTGGAACTGGCGCGGGAGAAGAAGGTCTCCATTACGCACATTTTTGAGACCCATATCCACGCGGACCTCGTGAGTGGCTCACGGGAGCTATGCGCTCGTGTGCAGTCGGCGAAAATCTTCGCGAGTCATGAAGGCGACGCTCGTTACGGCTTCGACCACGAGAAGCTGGAAGACGGGGATAAATTCACATTCGGCAAAACGATCATCACAGTGAAGCACACGCCCGGGCATACTCCCGAGCATGTGAGCTACACGCTTGCGGAGCAAAAGCATCCGGATACGCCATGGGGCGTGCTCACGGGCGACTCGCTCTTCGTAAACTCAGCGGGGCGTCCGGATTTGCTCGGCTCCAGCGAAACCGAGGAACTTACAAAGAAGCTGTTTGAAACGTTGAGGGGATTCTATCTCGCGTTGCCGGACAGCGTGATTATTTATCCCGCACACGGCCACGGCTCTCCATGCGGTGCGGACATCGGAGATCGGCTGGAGAGCACCATCGGCTACGAGCGAAAGTTCAATCCGTATTTGCAGTTCACCGACTTTGAAAAGTTCAAGGAGCATGCGCTCGGAAGCGCGCCGCCGGTTCCGGCCTACTACCCGCGAATGAAGAAGTTAAACGCGAAAGGGCCGGAGGTGCTCGGCAATCTGCCGCGAGTGCAAGGGCTGCCGGCGAAGACGTTCAACGAGGCGCTTGAAGAAAAATCCGGCGTGCTCGTGGACACGCGATCGATGCTGGGGTTTGGCGGCGGACACATCAAAGGAGCGCTGAATATCGGGGGCACGCCGATGCTTTCGATCTGGGGAGGCTGGTTGCTCGATCCCGACGAACCGATTTTGCTCGTGCTCGATAGCGACACCGACCCGGACAAAGTCGTGAAGCTCTTCATCCGCACCGGCTACACGAAGTTCGCGGGCTATCTCGTGGGAGGAATGACGGCGTGGGACAATGCCGGATTCCCGCTGGAGGACGTCGGACAAATGACCGTGCATGAAGTCAAGGAGGCTGGCGCCGCATTGCAAGTGGTGGATGTGCGTGCTCCCGGCGAGTGGAAGAAAGGCCATGTGCCCGGAGCGGTGCACATCTTTCTGCCCGAGTTGCGCGAGCAAGCCGCGAGACTGGATAAGACGAAGCGCGTCGCCGTTTATTGCGATAGCGGCTATCGCGCGAGTATCGGTGCCAGCATTCTCAAACAAGAAGGCTTTCGTTGCGTGTGTAACGTCCCGGGAAGCTGGCAGGCATGGAAGAAGGCGAATTTCCCCATCGAGGGTGGAGGTGGAGAGGAATGAGAACACTCCTGGCATTATCGCTATTGCTACTCCCGATGCTCGCGAATGCTGCGGACTTCGGCGTAGATGCCAAGAATTACGAGGGCGGAGCATGGTCGCCTTACGTCGTCGGCGCGGGTATCGGCGTTCTTTCGTGGCTGACTTTTTACTTCGCGGACAAGCCCATCGGGGCCTCATCTTTCTACGCCACGGTGGCGGGCTTCATCGGCAAATTGGTCGCCAAGAAACACACAGAGTCGCTCGACTATTACAAGACCAATCCTCCTCGCGTGAATTGGGAGTTTGTCTTCATCATTTGCACAGTTCTCGGCGGGTTTCTTTCTGCGTGGACCGGCGGCGAGATCCGAAACGAATGGTTGCATCCGATGTGGGTTGCCCGCTTTGGGGACAGCGTCGCGTTTCGAGGGATCATCGGCTTTGCAGGCGGAGTGATCATGGCCTTTGGCTCCCGCCTCGCAGGCGGTTGCACGAGCGGCCACGGCATCAGCGGCACACTCCAGCTCGACGCCGGTTCATGGCTCACCGTCGTCTTCATGTTCATCGGCGGAACTGCCACCGCGATGCTCCTTTTCACCGCGCTATGATCGACCCGGGCAAAGCAGTCAAAGAATCCAGCGAGCCGCCGAAAGCTCCGGTGAGCGGCGCAAAGCTCGTATCCGCGATCGTGTTCGGCACCGCATTCGGCTTCCTTCTGCAAAAAGGCGGCGTCGGGAAATACAACGTCCTTCTCGGCCAGTTGCTCATGCAGGACTTCACAGTCGTGAAAATCATGGTTAGCGCCATTATCGTCGGAATGATCGGCGTCTTCACTCTGCACCATTTTGCGAAGGCCAATCTCCACCTGCGTCCGACTAAGATCGGGGCGCAAATTATCGGCGGACTCCTTTTCGGCGCGGGCTTCGCGCTCATGGCTTATTGTCCCGGGACTGGCGCTGCGGGACTCGGACAAGGAAGCTGGGACGTGCTCTTCGGCATGGCGGGTCTCGTTGCCGGTTCCTACCTCTTCGCGGAGCTGTCGGGCTGGTTAAAGCGGACGATCGAGAAGTGGGGAGACAAGGGCAAAATCATGCTGCCCGATCTCGTTCGCAGCCCCCGGCTTCCGTTCGCATACGCCGTCGCAGCGCTCCTGAGCGCGGGCCTCTATTTTCTTGACCGCGCCTTTCCCCGGTGACGCCGCATTTTCATGGCAACCACCGAGCAATCCATCCAGGTTCCGCCGCCGCTCTCTTCCGGGGGAATGATCGTTCGAGAGAAAATGCCGGTGAACCTCGAGATGCCATTTGGCTCTGTGGATTCCTTCATCACACCCGTCGATCGCTTCTACGTTCGGTGCCATCATCCCATTCCCGAAATTGCCGGTGAAGACTGGCGGCTGAAAGTTGAGGGCGACGTGGAAAATCCGCTGGAACTCAGCTACGCCGAATTATCCGGGATGGAAACGCGCACGATCGTCGTGACGATGGAATGTGCGGGGAACGGCCGGACATTTCTCGATCCGCAACGCGAGGGTGCACAGTGGGAAGGCGGTGCGGTCGGCAATGCCGAATGGACGGGGGTTCCACTCTCCGCGCTGCTGGAGAGAGCGGGAGTTCGTTCTTCCACTTTGGAAGTGATCCTCGAAGGCGCGGACGAAGGTGCAATCAAGGGACCGCCGGGGCCGTCGGGAAAAATCCATTACGCACGCAGCATTCCGCTCAGCAAATCGATTGACGACGTGCTTCTTGCCCTTCGGATGAATGGAGAGCAACTCACACCCGCCCACGGATTCCCCATGCGAGCCGTTGTGCCGGGCTGGTACGGGATGGCCGCAGTGAAATGGTTGACGCGCATCATCGCGAGCAGCAAGCCCTACCACGGCTATTATCAAACTATCGATTACTCCTACTGGGAGCGCGGATCGAGCGCGCCGACCCTGGTTCCGATCACCACGATGCGTGTCAAAGCTCAGATCTCCCGACCGGAGTTCGCCGAAGCCGTGAGCGCCGGCCAGAATTATCGCGTGCATGGCGCAGCATGGACGACTGATGCAGAGATTCTACGCGTGGAAGTCAGCACGGACGAAGGCGCTACATGGTGCGATGCACGCTTGCTCGGCAACTCGCTGCGGAATGCATGGCGGCTTTGGGAATATGATTGGGCTGTGCCGTCGAGCCCCGGCAAAACCGTGCTGATGGCGCGTGCCACAGACTCGAAAGGCCGCACCCAGCCAGCCAAACACCACGACGATCGAGGCAGCTACCTTATTCACCATTGGCTCCCGATCGAGGTGCTCATCCGCTGAGATCCCGGCGGCACGGGAGGAAGCGGAGAACCACGATCGTTTCACGAGCCCGACGGCACCACGTTTTTCGCCCACGTTTTCAGCCGCCCGGCTGCTTCGTAGCCATAGGTATGATTCGTGTAATTGTTCGAGCCGCCCGCTGTCACAGTCTTCGTCCACGACACCTGCCCCGTTTCCTCATCGTAATGCAATTCAGCCGCGCCGAGCAAATTCGTCGTTCCCGTCAGCCTGCCCAGCGTGTCCCACGCATTGCTGGAGCCGCCTACCGTCTGTCCTCCCTTCTCCAGCACTGTCGCCGACACGCGGCCCAGCGCGTCGTACGTGTAAGTATTTCAATACAGCGAACCTTTCGCCGCTTTCATCACCCGCCCGTCGCGATTCACCGTGTCTGCCGGATTAAACGTCGCATATTCATACGCATCGTAATACCCCGTCCCGTCCGCCGATTCCACCCGCACCAAGCGCCCAAACGGCGATTGCTTCATCGTCTCTTACACGATGTGGACGTCGGGCGTCGGGGCCGTCCCCGCTGCTTCGTTGTATTGGATATCGCTCATCCGGCCTTCTGCGTCGTACACGATCGTCCTCACATTGCCACGCCCGTCCGTCGTTGTCACCGGCCTTCCAGCTCTGTTCTCTGGGACCGTTTCATATTAAAGGACGCTGGCACGCCTTATCAACTATGCCGCAAAGCCCGCCGCAGTATTGGTAAACTCTATCCACTCTAAGCGAAGCGCTCTAACTGTCTTATCATTCCACTATGATGAATCGCCGCACCGCTCTACAAACTCTCACAACCGCCTCGACCGTTCTGGCCGGAGCGGACATTTTCGCGCAGGCCCCTGCGGCCGCACCCGCTGCCCCGGAGACATTCAAGCTCCCGCCGCTCGGCTACGACTATGAGGCTCTCGAGCCGGCGATTGATGCGGAGACGATGAAGATTCATCACGACAAGCATCATGCCGCATACGTTGCCAAACTGAATGCAGCGATTGCCAAGGCTCCAGACCTCGCAAGCAAGAGCATCGAGGAGTTGCTGAAAGGACTGGCCACGTTGCCGGAGGCAATCCGCGGGGATATCCGCAATCACGGTGGCGGGCATTACAACCACGCGCTTTTCTGGCAGCACCTCAAGAAAGGAACCGGCGGTCCTCAGGGCGCTCTTCTGAAGGCGATCGAATCGACGTTTGGCTCGGTGGCGAAATGGCAGGAGCTTTTCTCCGATGCAGCGATGAAGCAATTTGGCTCCGGCTGGTCATGGCTCGTTCTCCGCGGAGGCAAGCTGGTCGTTGAGGCGACGGCGAATCAGGATTCGCCGCTCAGCACGGGAGGCTTTCCGCTGCTGGGTGTGGACGTTTGGGAGCACGCTTACTATCTCCACTACCAGAATCGTCGTGCTGATTACCTCAAGGCGTTTCAGGATGTGATCAACTGGGAGTTTGTCGGGGCCCGTTTCGCCAAAGGCGCGTAAGCCGGCATTTACGCCAAAGGCGCGTTACTAAAGGCGACACGGATTGATCGAATGAGGGCAAGGCGGACGGCACCCCGGCTGACTTTCACCTTTTTTCCCTCGGATAGCGGCGGCTGCTTTGCGAAAAGATCCAGCGTATCGACACCGAGTCGCCACGGGAGGTAACACGCCATTCGTGTTCGGCGGTTGGCGATGGACATGATGTACTGGCGGCCTTCGTCGAGCAATTCCCTGGCGCGCTGCTCCCACGAATCGAAGACCGGCTGCGCCGCCATTGGAATATCGCCGAGTTGCGAAGGATCGACGCCATTGGCGATGAGTTCGTCCGCGGGCAGGTAGCACCTTCCCGCGGCAAGATCCGCGGGCATGTCGCGGAGGATATTCACCAGCTGGAGCCCTCTGCCAAAGCTGTCGCCGAGCTCCGTCAGCGCGTCTTCGGGCAGTTCTGAGTATCCGGGTAGAATACGAAAGCACAGGCGTGTCCACCATTCGCCCACGCATCCGGCGACGAGGTGGGTGTATTCCTCCAGTGCGCTCGCGGTCGGTATCGCTGTCACGGTGCCCGGATTGTTGAAGAGTCGAAGATCCGAGGATTGACCGCGGATGATCTTCGCAACGAGCGCTGTGGTTTCCTTCCACTCCCATGCATCGCGCGCATGCAGATTCGCGAGCACCTCGTGGAGCGATGCGATGAGTTTTTGCTCGCCGGGGTGCTCCGGCTGAATGTCCCGCTGGATATTCGCGGTCGCGTGCTGCGATGGGTCGCCCATAACGAGTCTATCGAAATCTGCGAGGCGGCGGAGCCGTGTGGTAACGAGCGCATTCTCGGTATCCGCGATGGTGTCGCTGGCGCGGGCGAGCAGATACGCGATGCCTATTGCCGGACGAAGGACCTTGGGCATCAGCCGGATACTCAGGTAAAACGACCGCGATACGGACTTCAGGAGCCGCTGATCGAGTTTGGGCGTTTTTAGTTTCGATGTCATTTTGCAGTCGCGAAGCGAATCATCGACTCATCGAAGTTCCCGACTGCTCCCGCGGTTTGCAGCCATGCGGCTTTCGTGCCTAAAGCGGGGAGATTTGCGGCCAGCCGCCATCCATCCAGCAGACGGACGCCCGTTGCATCCAGCGCAACCGGATCTTTGCTCGCATAAACGGTCCCATGAATGTTGGAGTAGTGGGGATTCGGCCCCGGTCCGCCGGCGTAGGTCACGGCGAGGGCATCGAGAATATGCAGCACGCACTTTCCGCCGATGCGGGGATCGGAATACAAATCGGGAAGCGCGGTTGCGCCTCCGGGGCCCGCCGTTGTGAAGCGCCGCCAGTTGTCCACGTTCGAAACGACTGCGCTGTAAAACGCGCCATGCACCGCCATTCCGGGTGCGTCGCTGAGTGCGGGGATGTTTATCCACTTGGTCACATCACGACTCAGGATTTTGCAGACGTGGCTTTTCGCACTGAGCTGATCGCCCTCGTTTTTGTCGAGCGCCACCACCCGTTCAGTAAACTGCGCATCGCCCCAAATGAGCTGCCCGAGCACCGGAGCCACGAGCGAGCCGTCGCGATCCCAGTCCTTGGGCTGGTCAATGCCCCGCACGTCGCAGCCGACCCGCGCGGGAGTGAAACCGGCCTCGCGCAAACCCGCTTCACTGCGATCCCATACGAAAATATTCTTCTCCGGAACTCCTGCCGACTTGAGTCCGTCCACCACGGCTGCAACCACTCCGCGGCGTGTGGAAAAATAGCGCCCGCCTGCTGTGGAGACCTTGATTCCCACGCGGTCCGCCGGTCCTGCAAGCGAGCGCCATGCGTCGGCAACGGTCGCACGCGCAGTTGCGGTTTTCACCGCGGCATCCACCATCCGGCGGGTTGCCGCAGGGTTCTCTTCAAAGCCATTCATCGCATCGTCCGAATGCGCCACCGCGACAATTGATGGCCCCGCGGGCTTCTGCCGGGCGGGCGCAACGCCGCCATCCGCCGGTGGCGGCGGATTCAATTGCTGCGGCTCGTCTTGGGCTGAAAGCGGACAGGCGCAAACAAGGCAGCCCAGCGCGATCCTGATTCGGTTCACAAAAGGAGCGTTACCGTGCTGGCTGTGGCGAGTCCAGCCGCAGCTGAGAATTCCGCGGCGATGGAGGAGATGAGCAGCGTGGTTTTAATCGCGAAGCCGATCTCCCGGTGCCGGCTTGTAATAGCGGGTTTCGTTCGGGTCCGGCCTCGTCACGCGGGGTGCCGGCTCGCGAACCGCCGGAGCGCGGCGCTCGTAGCGCTCTTCATCCTGATAGCGATTGGTTCCGCCCGAGCCCACATAGGTCGGACGTCCGCCAGTGCGCACTTCCCGATCAAACCAGCTTCGGAGCTGTCTCCCGCGCAGTTTGAGGTGATTCCCCACGCGGTCGATGACTTTTTCATAACCCTGGTTGTAGCGACTGTCGTCCGATTCCTCTTCCTCGGTATCGCTGGTGCGGGAGGGTTTGTTGCGGACGGGCTGGCGCGGCTCATCGGCCGGGTCGTAGTCCCTTGGATCCTGCTCCACATATTTTGGCTCTTGTGGTCGGCCTGGCTTGGCCGGCCTGTCCGATGGGCGTTCGACCGGTGGCTCACTCGCTACGGGTGTCTTTGGCTGGCCGGACGCTCTCTTCAGGCCGTCGGACGAAATCACCTTTCCCGTATCCGCGCCGATGTTGAGCGTCGCGACGGAGTCGCTTTGCGCATCTACGAGCCGGACTTCCCAGACGGGTGTTGCCTTCGAGCCGGAACGAAGCGTGTAGTCCGCGTAGTCGTAAGCAAAAGCCGCCTTCTTCGCCTCGCGTTCAGCGACCGTGTGGGCACCGTCGCTGTCGAGTTTGAGCTCTGATAGATTGAGGGCGGGAAGGGGGCGTCCGGCGGACGTACTGCCGAGTTTTGTGCCGCGGACTTCGTAAGAGGTTTCCTTGGTCGAGATTTTCCAGATGTTCGGCTGAGGCGTTCCACGGGTGCCGCGGACCTCGGTGATCTTTTCGAGGGTCGCGTCGCCCTTCTGTTTTCCGACAGCCCGCATCGCGTCATACGCGGTGGCGGCGGACGCAGGGAGCGCTGCGATAATGGTTGCGGCAATGGTTCCTATCAGGACGAGTTTCATGATTTGATGTGTATCTTTCTGACTGCTGTTTTTCCAGCACTTAATTTGGTTGTGCGATTCGGTAAACTTCGATTCCGGGGTGAAGATAAATGACAGTCGAGCGCTGTCGCGACCATGCGGGTTCATACGATCGCCTCAGTTCCGCGTAAAAAGCGCGGCGCCTCTCCGCATCGCCTCCATCGCCTTCTTTTGGCCGCATGCCCGCTCGCTCAAATCGCATGAACGTGCTCTCGCTGATGATGACGATCTTCACGCCGTCGGCGCGCAATTTATCGAGTGTCCCGAGGTCGGCGGCGTATTCTGCGCTGAGAATCTTGTTGGGAAGCGGGCGGGCCTTTCTGCTGCGGCGGCGCGAATCCGGCAGGCGCACCCGGTTGTCCTTGGCGATCACATCGTCGGCCTGTGAATGTTGGTTCAGCCACACGAGAAGCTCCGTGGTATCGTCGGTCTGGAATGCTTGATCGTAGCGAATCAGCCCTCCGCGATCGTCCGTCCAGTTTATAAACTGTCCGAGCACGAGCACTGCGCCGATGCCCGTTTCGACAAGTCCCCGGCTCGCTTTTCTGTGCAGTATGCGCGCGAGTTCCGCGGCACCCAGGGCGGCGAGGAGCGTGAAAAACGCGGTGGCCGGGAGGAAATAACGGTCATTTTCCTTCGGGAAAAACGAGAGCGCGATTCCCAGTGCGAACGGGAATCCGAGTGTCGCAAGCTCTGCGGTATTGTGCTCTTTGCGTCGTTTCCAGGTGATTACGATGACCGCCAGAATGAGCGGCCACATCACCGGCGTCGTGTTCGAAAGAAAGATGCTCCAGTATTTTCCGTGCGGGACACTCTGCGTCATTCCCTGCCCGCCGGTGGCGAGCTCCATCTCGCGGCTGGAGCTCTCGCGGACCGCATCCATGCTCAGCACAGCCTGCGGATTAATCGCCACAATGATCGCGACGGCGAACACCGCTGCCGCAACGACGATCCGCCAGCCGCATTGCGCACGGGTGGCGATGAAGACCGGCACAGCGACGACAAGCGCCATAATACCGAGCGCCTTGCCCGAGATCGCGAGTCCCACGCCGAGGCCGATGAATAGCGCGGTCCGGAGCGTCGGCTTCCTTTGATGAAGATGCGCCGCAAGAAATGTGACCGCGAGCCCGAAGAGGAGCGCTGTGTCTTCCTTCATGTAGTGGCTCAGTTCGTAAAGTTGATGATGTGTGGCCAGCGTGAGCCCTGCGATCAAGGCGACCCGCCATCCGCGCCAGACATAGCCGAGTAGTGAGAGCGCGACGACCGCAGCGGCGGTAAAGAATGAGGAAACCCGGCGGCCTGTTTCCACGACGGACTGCTGGTTTTTTTCCACACCAAGAAGCGACACCGCAACCTTCGTGGAATTCAGAAGGAGCATCGGGTGGTGAAAGTTGAGCGGTCGCGTCCCGAGCACCTGCTCCACTTTTCCCGGTTCGTCCGGATGATAGTACCACGGAAAGTCGTTATGCCTCGTACCCAGCCAGAGCGTGAGGACGAAGATCACCATGCTCCATAGCCACAGTCGGGCCAGATTGGGCAATTGGGAAAGCATCGGCAACCGATATAGGGGCTTTCGCGGCGGGAGTCCAATCAGCGTTTCTTTTTCGACGCAGAAATGTGCAATCTGCGCGGCGCGGCAAATCGGCATTGTCTTCCCACCCGCGGTTCCGTAACGATCGCCGTGCATGTTTCGCCGACTGGCGCCCGTTTACTCCATTTTGGTCATCCTCGCAGGGCTCACGCTCATTCGTGAAGCTGCCGTGGGGCCTTTTGCGCGGTTTGAGCGGATGTGGCAGGAATGGCTGCAGCAGCGCGTTGTGCCTTCCTCCGCACCGGGGCCGGTGACGCTGGTGGAGATTAACGACGATACCCTGGAGAAGCACGCGTGGCCTTGGGGCCCGGACGATTTTTCCCTGTTTTTTCATGCGAGTACACCGTTCGAGCCGCCGATAGTGATTATCGAATCGGCGCTGGATTTTGAGAGGGGCACATTTTCCGGGCGGGAGCGGCAGCCGATGTTTGAAAAGATGCTGCTCGATCACATTCACCGGATTCCGAAGCTCGTGCTCGGCGGACGGCTGGGATGGTCGGTCGACGCACAATCAATGCCCGGCGTCGAGCCGACGCCAGTCATCCGGCGGGTGAAAGGGGACATCAGCGCCGTGCCCGAGTTTACGACTGTGGAGTCGTGGGCTCGCGAGGATTACCGGCTTTCTTCCGTGCCCGGCTGGGTGAACGTTCCGGAAGTCGATCCGCCGGCGGCGCGGTGTCCGCTCGTCCTTCGCTATCGCGGGCAGGTTGTGCCATCGCTCGTTTTGCAGACGATCCTGCTTTGGGAAAAGATTACGCCGGACGAAGTGGAGGTCGTCCTCGGCTCACACATCACCGTGGGCGAGGCGGTGAATATTCCCATCGACAGCGCGGGCCGCATGGTGGTGAACCTCAAGGCCGCATTCAATCGCGCGGCGTTCGATGATTTCGTCCTCACCCGGCAGCAGCTCGATTCGGGAGCGGAACCGCAGCTCTCGCCCGGCCTTTTCAAAAACAAGGCGCTCTTCCTGGCCCGCACCGATGCCGGCACACCGGGCGTTGTCCTGCAAGGCGGACGGCGGTTGCCATCGGGCGAACTATTTGCAGCCGCACTCGCGACGGTGAATGCGAAAACTTGGGTTTCCCGCGCACCGGAGTCGTTCGTCTGGGCGGTCATCGGCGTGCTGGCATTTGCAGGAATGTGGTTCCAGCGATGGAAATGGTGGACGGTCGTGCTCTTTAGCCTCACGGTCATCGGTTCGTATCTTAGCGCCGCCATCTGGGCCGTGAATGCGAAGCTCATGTGGCTGCCGGGCATTCTGCCACTCGGGCTGGTGCTCTTACTTTTCATTGTTCGCTTTGCTCTCCCCAAAAAACTGCGCGTCATCCTTTTTTAATCTTATGAAACTCACAAACCTCACCGGCGGCATCGAAATCGGCGCCAACTGTTACCTCCTCGAAGCCGCCGGAAAACGCCTCCTCCTCGACACGGGCTATCACCCAAAGCGCGAAGGCACGGAGGGTCTGCCCCGGCTGGAATTCGTGAAGGACGGCACGCTAGACGCCATCCTCATGTCGCATGCGCACCAGGATCATATCGGTTCGCTTCCCGTCGCGATGCGGAGGCATCCCGAGATTCCCATTCTCATGACCGAGGCAACGAAACTGATTGGCGAGACGATGCTGCATAACTCCGTAAACGTCATGCTCGCGGAGAAAAACGAACGCGACACGCCCGGCTACCCGCTCTTTACACACCGGGAGATTGATAACGGAATCCGCCGCTGGAAAAGCCTGCCGCTGCACACGCGGTTCGACGTCGCCGGCGAGCGTGTGAGCCCCGCGGAAGGGAGCCCGTTCACCATGGAGTTCTATGACGCCGGGCACATCCTCGGCTCGGTGGGCACTGTGATTCGCGCGGAAGGAAAGACCGTCTTTTACAGCGGCGACGTTCAGTTTGACGACCAGAACATCTGCCGCGGCGCGACCTTCCCGGATTTTGCAGACGAGCCGTGTGACGTGATGATCATGGAAAGCACGCGGGGCGACAATGCGATGCCTGCGGACTTCACCAGGGCAAAGGAAAGCCAGCGCCTTGCCGAGGCGATTCGCCGGGTGTTCGACCGCGATGGATGCGTGCTCGTTCCTCTTTTTGCGCTTGGAAAAACCCAGGAATTCCTCGCCATGCTTTACGCGCTTCGCAAGCAGGGGAGCCTTCCGAACTGCCCTGTGTACATCGGCGGCCTTGGCGCCAAGCTCACGGAAATCTACGACAAAATCGCGCACAAGACAGCCCGTCAGTTTCCCGATCTCGACCTCATGGACGACGTCGCGCCGTTCATCATCGGCGGTCCAAACGCCCATGAAATCCAAATCCGTCCGCGCCGCATTTTTGCGCTCAGCAGCGGCATGATGATGTCGAAAACGCTCTCCAGCACCGTCGCCCGGAAGTTTCTCAGTCGTCCGGAAAACGCGATCTTTTTCATCGGGTATGCGGACCCGGACTCGCCGGCCGGACAACTCCGCGCAGCGAAAACCGGCGATATGATTTCCCTCGCGCCGGAGCACGCCGCGGAGCCCATCCAATGCGAAGTAGGCACCTTCAACTTCAGCGCCCATGCGACTCGCGAGACCATCGTGGCTTACATCAAACGCGTGAAACCGAAGAAGCTCATTCTCGTTCACGGCGACCCCAGCGCCATTGGCTGGCTCACAGGTGCCGTTCATACGGAAGTGCCCGAGACGGAAATCATCCTGCCGGTGCCGGGTGTGACGTTTGACTTGTAGTGGTCTGTCGGTCGTGGTGATGGTAAGCGCTTGAGCAATCCGCCGGTGACTTGTGACTCGTGAGTGGTGACTGGTCGCAAGCGTGTTGGCGCGCCGCGTGACTAACCCGAATTTCTCACACTCTGAGAAGCGCCCCACCACCGCGTATGTAGTTTTCCAGCAGATTCAGCGAGGGCCGCAGATTCTTTGCAGGTTAAATCTGTTGGCCTCCCTGAATCTGCTGGAAAAAGGTGTGAGAAGTGCGGGCTATTCACTTCTCACCAGTCACAAATCACAGCCGATAAACACGCTGAATTACCATCGCACGACGACTGACAGCGCACTGGGCGGGCTACAGCATCCCCGCGCGCTTGCGGAGAATCCACTCGGTCGTGAGTAGTCCCACGATCGCAGCGAACCATGGCCAATCCTGCCAGAGGACGCTGTCGCGTTCCTCGATGCGGCCATCGCTCAGTCCCTTCAGGCTCGCGACGAGCGCGTCGCACTGCTCTTCGCGATAGTATTGCCCGCCGCTTGCGACGCTGATTTGCCGGAGGAGTTCTTCGTTGACGGAAAGCAGAGTCTTCTCGGCGCTCTCGCGGGCCGCGACTTTGAACTGCGTCCGAGCTTTGAGCTGCCCATCCGGGACCACTGCGCTCTCAACGGCCATCTCGTAGTTGCCGGGTTCCAGTCCCGCGGATTTGCCGCGGTAAAGGCCGCCCTCGTCGGGTGAGAGGGAGATCGTCGCGACTTTTTGTCCGTCGCGGAAAAGGACGGCGAAGACCGCCGCATCGGTGACAGGCTTGCCCTCGCCATCCCGCAGACGAACTCGGAACGCGGCATTGTCGCCGGGATTGTAAGTGAGCTGGCCGGCGTCGAGCGCCACGAATTTGTCGCGGGCCGCGAACGGTGGTTCCGCAACGAAGCTGGCGAGCTGGTTCCAGAATTTGACGTGATATTGGTCCGCCACTTCGTAGCGCCAGCGCCAGGAGTCATCGAACGAGTGGTAATAAACGCGGCCTGCACCGAACGGTCGCAGCACCGCGGCGGGCACCTTGATCGCGCCCATGTCGGCTTCGAGATAAACCTCCGCGCCAGGCAATGCCTTGATGCTGGCGAGGTAGTGCGGTGCGGGCAGCTTTTGCCAGGTGTCGGAATTCGTCGCGAGGTCCGTCGTCATCGAAAATGCGCCGACTCCCTGTGCCCGCTCCGTGGTCCGGAGTGAAACGATCCCGCTGCGAATTCCTTCGCCGGTCGATTCGACGGGGAAGAGCGCGGCGAGCGGTGTGTCGCGGTATTCGCGGAGGACGCCGCGTGCGCCGTCGATGATGAGCATCGCCGCGCCGCGCTTGCCGACGAAATCCGCCAGCCAGCGCTGTTCGTCGTCCTTCAAATGCTGTTTCGGCACTTCGCCGAAAATCACGAGGTCGTATGCGTCGAGCAGCTTCTGTTCGTTCGGGAACGTGCCGGGTTTGTCGCCGCGGATAAAGCCCGGTTCATTGCTGGAGCCCGCGATGACGGTGTTGACGTCCCACTTCTCGTCCCGTTCAAAGAGGTTTTTCAGGTAGCGTGTTTCCCAGCGCGGCCTGCCATCGAGAATGAGGATGCGGCGCTTTTGGGTGACGGCCCGGAAACGGAGTGGGATCGAGTTGTTCGCGACTTCGCGGTCGCCTTCGAGCCCGCTCACAGAAGCGGTCAACTCCATCGCCGCGCCAAGGGTTTCGTAGCCCTGGGTCTGCTGCTTGAGCTTCGCGTCGGCGATGTCCTTGATGGCAAATTCAAACGGCACTTTGCGGAGCGCCTTGCCCTCGGTGACGAGCTGCTTTTCCCACACGACCTTGTTGCCGTCCTTGACCGTCAGTGTGAACGGCAATCCCGAAGCGACCTCCTCTCTGAGCATCACTTCGCCGCGAAGGCGGTCTTCGAAAAAGACGGCTTCCGGGAGCGTCGCCGCGATCACTGCGAGATCGCGCGGCGGCATCTGACTGCCGATTCCCACTGTATAAACCGGCATCTTTCGGCCTGCGAGAATCCGTGCGGTATCGAGCGGGCCTTCGCCGGAATTGTGCTGGCCGTCGGAGAAAACGATCACGGCCCCGCGCTCGGCCTTGCTCTCGTCGCCGACGGCGAATTTCAGGCCGCTGGTGAGGTTGGTGGATTGTCCCTCAGGCTTTGGAAGGGCGGTGGGAGTCTTGGCTGCATCAATATTCCCGGGCTGCCAGAATGATTTCACGTCGCCGTTTTCCATGAGAACGACCTGCACGTCGTGTTGGTGCGCCAGCGTTTCGAGGATGCGCTGCTCGAGCTTTCCCTCCATGAGCATCCCTTGCAGCCTTTGCCAGCGCGGCATTCCGTCAAACTTCGCGAGCGCTGCCTTTAGCGGAGCGAGGGCCGGATCGCTGTCGAGTTGTCGCTGGAACAGATCGGAAACATCGCGCGACCAGCGGCCTGCTGCGTCGCCGAGCTTGGAAAGGTCCGCAGCCGTCCGGGTGCGGTCATCCACGGCGTCGAGCTTGCGACCTGCGAGTTCGTTCGCCGGCTTCACAAGTTCCTCGCGGAGCCGGTTCAGGATTTCATTGTCGCGACCGGTCTTTGCAAAGGCTGCCTCTGCTTCCCCGATTCGAGCCGCGAAATCGGTGCGCAGTTTCTGGATCACGGTCGAATCCGGCGCTTCCAGCGCGGCGAGCCCCGCGACGAGTCCGCGTGCGTCTGCGAGTTTTTCGGACGCCGTGGGCAGGTCGAGCGATGCCTGGTTTCCATCGAGCAGTCCGAGTCGGCGGGCGATGCTGATCTTCCGTCCGGACTCCATCGCCGAGTCGGTAAGCTGCATCGATTCCGACGCGTCGATGCAAACGATCAGCCGCGCGAGAGTTCCAACCACACTGCGATGGTGCAGGACTGGACCGCTGAGCATCAGAACGATGAGGACGACCGCGAGCCCGCGAAGCAGCGGCAGCAGGAAACGGAGCCACCGCCCGGTTCCGGCCACGTCCCGCCGGTAAAGCACAATTGCGATCGCTCCGAGCACGATGGCTGCGGCGACGCCCGCTCCCCAAGGCCAGTCGCCTGCCCAGCGCAATGTTGTCGTGACAGATTCGCGGGTCACGAGCTGACCTCCTGCGCGGCGCGGAGCCGGTCGTAAGATTCAGAATTCTGGATGGTGCAAGACATTGTGATGATGGCGCTTTTTGAATCCCGCCGGAGGCCGGATGTTAGTGGTGAAGTGACGGAGAATTGCTCCCGTGTGCTTGCGTTACAGCGAGACATCGGGCATTGCGCCGGGCTGCATGCTCACGGGCCAAATCGTCATCTTCATTTTTCTGCTCATCGGATTGGTCACCGTCCTGGCGAATTTCGCCGTATTTCGGAGCCTCGCGCCCGCTCCAGTGCCGGGCGATGCGCCGATGATTTCCGTGCTGGTTCCCGCCCGCGATGAAGCCCTGAACATCGAGGCATGCGTGCGTTCGCTGCTTCGCCAGGATTACCCAAACTACGAGCTGATCGTCATCGACGATCACTCGGAGGATGAAACCGGCGCAATCGTCGAACGACTCTTCGCCGCGCATTCGGGAGTAAAAACGAAGCTCCTGCGCGGTTCCACGCTGCCGGAGGGGTGGACCGGCAAAGGCTGGGCGTGTCACCAGCTCGCTGCTGCTTCCACAGGGGAGTTTCTCTTTTTCACCGATGCGGACACCACCCATGCTCCAGGCTTGCTGGCCGCAGCCGTCACGCGCGCCATAGAGACTCGCGCAAGCCTGCTTTCCGCATGGCCGCGTTTGTTGACTGTGACCATCGGCGAGATTCTTGTGATTCCGACTCTCGCGCTGATTGCGATGACGATGGCGCACCACTGGCTCGTCGCCGTATTGCAGCGCTGGCCGGGCTTGGCGAAGCGGCTGGGGCCGCGCATCACGGGAGCCATGGGTGCTGCGAACGGGCAGTTCATGTTTTTCACCCGCGCCGCTTATGAGACGATCGGCGGTCATGCGTCGGTAAAAGCGCACGTCGTCGAAGACGTGGCGCTCGGCCGCCAAATCGCATCGCGAATGGGCGAGGGGATGCGCCTTGTGAATTGCGACTCCATCCGCTTTTCCACCGTCCGGATGTATCGGTCGTTCGGGGAAAGCTGGGCGGGTTTTTCGAAGAACCTCCGCGCAGCCTTCGATCGGGAGCGCATCATTTTCTGGCTCTTCGTCACGTCGCTGTTTTTCATCTGGCTGCTTCCGTCGATATCATGGATGGGCGGCAGCTTCGGCGGCATCATCTTTTGGAATGCGGTCCTCGTGTGGGCGCTCCGATGGATCGTGACGTTCCGCTTCCGACTGTCACTGCTCTCCGCCCTACTGCATCCGGTGGCCATCGCCGTATTCATCGGCATCGCGCTCAATAGCTGGCGGCTCTCCCACGGAAAAGGCGTCACGTGGAAAGGCCGGACCTACCGCCCGGAAGTGTGAGAGATCAGAGACTGGCAACTTTCCACGCCTGCGCAGAGTAGTCAGCGACTTTAGTCGGCGCGGAAAGGCAGGAAGGGTAAAGCCGTCCAATCTCCGAGCACCAACTTTCTGCGGAGAGTTCCCGTTTTCTCTTTACGGCAGTCTCGCCAACTAAAGTCGGGGATTACGTTCGCAAGCGCGCTACGTCGGCGCTCAGGGTCTCGTCGAGGAGCCAAAACTCTTAACGCTCGATTGCAGGGTTTGGCGGAATCCTTGGTAGGAGTCGTATCGGAGATAGCCCGAATTTCTCACACTTTGAGAAGCGCCCCACCACCGCGTATGTAGATTTCCAGCAGATTCAGGGAGGCCCGCAGATTCTTTGCAGGTGGAAATCTGTTGGCCTCCCTGAATCTGCTGGA
>JANMGP010000297.1:0-22013 GCA_031374705.1 Verrucomicrobiaceae bacterium
CCCCCCCCCCACACAGAAAGATTTTCCTCTCTGACGAAAGCCGATTCCCCTCCAGAGCGACGATTGTGGCACGCATCATGTTGATAGTTCGCCGAGCCTCAAAACCGAGGTGTTCCCTTTAACAAAAAACAATAACACCAAAAATAAACAAAATGAAACTACTCACAAAAACATTCATCCTCGCAGCGATTGCGACGCAGTTTGCCGCGACAGACGCGAGTGCGACCGCGTTCACGTTCACTTATACATTCGCGGACTCCACATACGTGTCGGGTTCATTCAATGGCACGCAAAGCGGAAATCTTATTACCGGACTGAGCAACATCAACCTGAACTTCAATGGAACTCCCGCAACAACCTCGCCGCTCTACGGCAGCCGTTGGGATAATTCGATAGGCAACTGGGCATCCGGAGGAGCGGTCGCATCCGTAGATGGCACGCAGAACAATTTCTTGTTCATTGATGTCGATTACCCAATTTCGACCGGTTTTACTGAGTATTTCCTGATGGTTGACGGTGTTTCCGGTGGTTCTTGGGATCCAAACCAAGCCTATTGGTACGATGCCACTACTATTTCAAGTTCTGGCGAATATACAAACGTCGCACGCTGGCACCTTAGCGGTGCGAATTCGAGCGTCCCAGACGGCGGCTCGACGATCGCGATGCTCGGCCTCGCGCTGACGGCCGTGGCCGGAGCGCGCCGGAAGTTCGGCATCTAAGGGCAAAAGCCCGGCAAGCGCGGCAGAACCTCGCAAAGAGACTCCCGCCCGCCCGTCTTTCCTGACTCACAACCGGCTGCACAGGCAAACGCCCGTGCAGCCGGTTTTCTTTTGCCAGAGAACTGGGGGGGCAAGAATCACGCTTTCAGTCCATCCCGAATCACTGAGTGTCCCAAATCACTGAGTTGACGCCCCGCAGGACTTCGAGCACTTTCCACGCATGAGCACGATCACTGCGATTTTTGAACCTTCCGCCGACGGGACTGTGCATCTGCCGCTGCCTGTGGCCTGGCGGAAGTTGCCTATTCGCGTAAAGGCGGAGCTGGAGCCGGTCGAGCGAGTTCCGGCTCATCCGGAATTGAAAGGTTTCGGGTGTTTGCAGGGGAAGATTTCGATGGCGGCGGATTTCGATGAGCCGCTTGAGGACTTTAAGGAATATCTGTGATGCGGCTGCTGCTCGATACGCATTCGCTGATTTGGTTTTGTGAGGGGAATCCGATGCTGAGTGGTCCTGCACGAGCGGCGATGGAAGACGAGACGAACGAGCGGTTCGTAAGCCACGCGGTGCCCTGGGAGATGTCCATCAAGCTGGCGCTGGGTAAGTTGAATCTACAGGTGGCTTTCGAGACGATTTTTCCGGGGGTTTTGGATGCGAATGGCTTTGAGATGCTACCTGCGAGCCTCGAACACTATCGCGGGCTCATTACGTTACCGAGGCATCATGGCGACCCGTTTGACAGGCTGATGATTTGCCAGGCGCAAGCCGCAGGACTGACGCTTATCACCTGCGATCCGCTGTTCGCCGCTTACGATGTGCCGCTGCTGTGGTGAGGATTTCATGGAGCGAGCCACCTCGGGTGATCTGGATCGGTGAAATTGCCTTCCATCGCTCCGCCCGACAGTCGTGAGCGATAATAGGCCGCCATCAAAGTCGTCTTCCGCTTTTACCCGATCTCTTCCCAGCACTGCTGGACTTGGGCGAGGACCTGGCGGAAGGGGACGGTGGCGTGGCGGGCGAATTCGGGGCGGCGGGTGAGCTTTGCGCGGGTGGTGGCGGGGCTGGTGAGGCCGCAGAGGAGCCGGGTGACGGCACGGGGGTCCGGGAGGGATGGGTGGTCTTCGAGGATGAGCTCGCGGATTTGGTGGAGGTCGTGCTCGGTGAATGCGGGGATGGGGATGGCCGGGAGGGTGACGGGTGCGGCGGGCGTGCCGGTGCGGCAGTAGTGGCAGTGGCCGCAGTTTTCGTCGGCGAGGGCTTCTCCGAAGTAGCCAAGCAGGCGGCGGGTGATGCAGCCGGGCTGGGTGGCGAAGGTGATGATTTGGGAGAGGCGCTGGGTTTCGCGTTCTTCGCGCCGGGCGAAGAGTTCTGCGAGGGTGGCGGCGATGTCGGCGGGGTCGCGGCGGGCGGCGTCCGGGCCAAGGCGGTATCCGTGGCGGAGGCCGGCGGGCTTTTGGGTGATGGCGCCGGTTTCTTCGAGCCAGGTGAGTGCTTTGACGATGCGTTCGCGGGGTTCGCCGAGGGAGGCGGCGGTTTGTTCGAGGGTGAGGGTGAGGTATTTTGGTCCGCGCCTGCCACTGCAGAAGAGAGCGGATAGGAAGCGGCGGCGCTCCTCGGTGTGGCCGGTGAGGATGGTGGACTCGGGCCGGATGAAGGAAATCTGGGTGCTTTCGTAGAACGTGTGGGTGGGGCGGAGGAGGCCGTCGAGCTCGAGGTAGGTGATGACGGTTTCGACGACGAGGGGGCGGATGTCGGTATCCTGGCTGAGGTCGTAGCGGGAGACGTGAAAGGTCTCGCCGGAGCCGAGCATTTTGCGGACGAGTGTCTCGACGGCGGCGGGCGTGGGAGTGTCGCCGAGGGTGAAGTTTTCCAACGGGATGGCGTCGTCGGCACAGGCGAGGAGTTCGCAGAGAGCGGGTGCGCCGTCGCGGCCCGCGCGCCCGATTTCCTGCTGATAGTTTTCGAGGGTCTTGGAGAGGTTGAAGTGGGTGACGCTGCGGATGTCGGCTTTGTCGATGCCCATGCCGAAGGCGATGGTGGCGACGATGATTTCGGTGCCGCCGCGCATGAAGTCGTTTTGCACGGACTCGCGGTCGAGGGAATCCATGCCGGCATGATAAGCACGGGCGCTGAGCCCCGCGGAGGCAAGGTGGCCGGCGACGTCCTCGGCCGTTTTTTGAAAGGTGACGTAAACAATGGCGGGCCGGACTTTGGGGCTGGCGAGGCGTTTGGTGAGGATGTCGAGGCGCTCGCCGGCAGCGCACGGGGTGATGCGCAGGTGGAGATTCTGCCGGCGGAAGGATGTCTGGATATGGCGCTCGCCAGCGATGTGGAACGCCTTGCAAATATCGCGGGCGACATCGGGTGTGGCGGTGGCGGTGAGCGCGAGGACGGGGCGCAAGTCGAGTTCCTCGGCGACGCGGGCAAGGCGCAGATACTCGGGGCGGAAGTTGTGGCCCCATTCGGAGATGCAGTGGGCTTCGTCGATGGCGAGGAGGGAGATTTTTGCACGGCGGAGGCGGTCGAGAAACGTCTCGCCGGAAAGGCGCTCGGGGGCGACGTAGAGGAGCTTGAGGTTGCCGTCGCGGAGGTCGGCATAGACTTGCTGGGTCTCGTGTGCGGTGAGTGTGGAATCGAGCCGGGCGGCTGAGATGCCGCGAACGCGGAGGGCATCGACCTGGTCTTTCATAAGGGCGATGAGCGGGGAGATGACAAGCGCGGTGCCTTCGAGAAGAACGGCGGGGAGCTGGTAGCAGAGGGACTTGCCCGCGCCGGTGGGGAAAAGCGCGAGGGCGCATTCGCCGGAGAGAAGGGCGCGGACGACGGCTTCCTGTCCGGGACGAAATGAATCGTGGCCAAAATAGGTGCGAAGGGCTTCGTGGATGTCCATGCGTGGAATGTAGCGCCGGCGGCGGAGCGGGCTCAATAGAGAACGTCCGGCGTTTATCGCGGAAAACTGCGTGCCTTTGCCGATGCGGCTGTTCATTTTCACCGATATGTCCGACGTCGTCTGCCTCGGCGAGCTGATGCTTCGCCTTACCACACCGCTCCAATCCCGGCTCGCTGATGCGCCATTCCTCGAAGTGTGCTTTGGCGGGGCGGAAGCGAACGTAGCCGTGCAGCTCGCGAGCCTCGGGCGGTCGGCGGCGTTTGCGAGCCGGATGCCGGAAAACGAGATGGGCGACAGGAGCATCGAAGCTCTGAGGGCGCGCGGCGTGGAGACGACGCACGTGGTGCGGGGCGGGACGCGGGTCGGGGCGTATTTTGTTTCGCCGGGATACGGACTGCGCGCGACGTCGGTGCTCTACGATCGTGCATTTAGCGCGATGAGCGAAGCGGGACCGGGGATGTTCGATTGGGAGAAAGTCTTCTCCGGGGCGCAGTGGTTCCACTTTTCGGGAATCACGCCAGCACTGAGTGCGGGCTGCGCGGCGCTTTGCAAGGAGGCGTGCATCGCAGCGAGCCAGATGGGGCTGAAGGTGAGCTTTGACGTGAACTTCCGCTCAAAACTATGGTCGGTCAGCGAGGCCGCGGCGGCGCTCCAGCCGTTGATGGAATGGGTGGACGTGTGCGTATGCGGCGCGGACGAAGCGGTGTCCATCCTCGGCATGTCACCTGTCAGCGGCAGCGAGGCGGAGCGCATGAAGGCACTGGCGGCGGCGCTGGCGGAACGATACGCGTTCTCCCACGTCGCCATGACGCGGCGCGCCGGCGAAAATGCGCACGAAACTCTGTGGCAGGCGATGCTTTTCAGCGGTGGAAGTGCCGTGCTTTCGAGGGAATACGAGCTCGCAATCGTGGATCGGATCGGGACGGGCGACAGCTTTACCGGCGGGCTGATTTTCGCGCTTCTCCGCGGCGATACTCCGCAGCGGGCGGTCGATTTCGCCGCCGCCGCCGGGGCCTGGAAACACACGATCCCCGGAGACTGGAACCGCGCCACCGTGGCTGAAATCGAGGCGCTCGCAGGCGGGAGATTCGGCGGCGCGGTGCAGCGGTGAGGATAACGGTTTGGTTTACCGGGATTTTTTCCGCGACAAAACTTCCTGAAAGATTACAGACGGCGGCTCGTATTCTTATTCATGGATAAAATCCTCGTACACGGCGGTCACCCGCTCAATGGCACCGTCCGCGTCAGCGGCAGCAAAAACAGCGCGCTCCCGATCCTCGCGGCAGCACTCCTCACCAAGGAACCGTGCGTGATTTCCAACGTCCCCGACCTCTCGGACATCAACTACATGCTGCAAATCCTCAGCCACCTCGGCGCCCATGTCGAGCGGGCCAGCGGCGTCGTCCGCATCGATGCGGAGAAGCTCAAGACGGCGGCGCCTTACGACATCGTGCGGAAAATGCGGGCATCGGTCTGCGTGCTCGGGCCGCTTCTCGGTCGGGAAAAAGAAGCGTCGGTTTCGCTGCCCGGCGGATGCGTGATTGGTGACCGCCCGATCGATTTACACCTCAAAGGCTTCGAAGCACTCGGTGCCGTGAGCCGCATCGAGCACGGCAATGTGAAACTCTTCGCCAACGAACTTCGCGGCGCAACCGTGAACCTCCGTGGAAAGCAAGGCCCCACGGTCCTCGGAACCGACAACGTCATGATGGCCGCCACCCTCGCCGAGGGAACCACCGTCATCGAGAGCGCCGCCGCGGAACCGGAGGTGGTGGACCTCGCTAATTTCCTCAACAAAATGGGCGCGAAGATCGAAGGCGCCGGCACCCGCCGCATCGTCATCCACGGAGTCGCGGAGCTCCATGGCGCCGAGCACGACGTCATCCCCGATCGCATCGAAGCCGGCACCTACCTCGTGGCGGGAGCAATCATGGGCGGCGACGTCCTCTTGCGCCGCGTGGACCCCGGCCACCTCGGTTCGCTCATTGATGCGCTCCGGCAGTCCGGCTACCACATCGAGGCCGGAACCGACACGCTGCGCATCAAAGGCCAGCCGACCCCGAAACCCCTCCAGCTCAACACCGAGCCCTACCCCGGCTTTCCCACCGACATGCAGGCGCAAATGTGCGCTCTCCTCTCGCAGACCAACGGCATCAGCGTCATCAGCGAAACCATCTTCCCCCAGCGCTTCATGCACGTCTCCGAACTGAAGCGCATGGGCGCGGACATCTCGCTCGACGGCCACACCGCAATCATCAAGGGCGTGGAAAAAATGAGCGGCGCCCCCGTCATGGCCAGCGACCTCCGCGCCAGCGCAGCACTCGTCCTTGCAGGGCTCCGCGCCGACGGCGTCACCGAAGTCAACCGCGTCTATCACATCGACCGCGGCTACGAATCCATCGACGAAAAACTCAACCAACTCGGCGCCCGCATCGAGCGGATGAAAGCCTGATTCTCAAAACAGCCGCGCCAGATCGCGCGGGAGGGGCGACTCGAAGTTCATTTCCTTGCCGGTCACCGGATGAGGGAAGCGCAGTCCGCATGAATGCAGGCCGAGGCGCTGGGCGGGGTTGGTTCGCGCGGCGTATTTTTCGTCACCGATGATCGGGCAACCGGCGTCGGCGAGGTGGACGCGGATTTGGTGCCGCCTTCCGGTTTCCAGCGTGAGGGCGACGAGGCTGCGGTTGTTTTTGGAAGTGAGGACGCGGTAATGCGTCACGGCGTGGCGGGTGTCCGGCCCGCGCGGCGCACTGCGAACGCGGTAGGGGTTGGTCTCGTCGAGGTGCGATTCGAAAGTCCCCTTCTGCGCCGGGAGCCTTCCCTCGATGACCGCTTCGTATCGTTTCTCGATCAGCTCCCATCCGCCTTGCAGCGTCTCTTTTGCCTCGGGCGTCTTCGCGAAGACCATGAGCCCGGATGTCTCGCGGTCGAGACGATGCACGATCCAGACGCGCGCCTTGGAGTCGGGCCGCCCCTGTCGGACGTAATCGGTGAGCTGAAAGTAGGCGGTTTTTTCCTGCTCGGCCTCGCTCGCAATGCTCAGAAGGCCTTCGGGTTTATCGATGACGATGATGACGGAGTCTTCGAAATAAACCTTCATCCCTTTGGACAGCGTGGTCTTTGGAACGGCGAAGCGGTCCGTGCGGATTGAGACGACATCACCACGCTCGAGCGGGTGATTGTATTGCGTCACAGCACGACCGTTCACCATAACAGCCTGGAATTTCAGCCACGTGCGGATCTGCTTTTTCTTCTGCTCCGGCCACACGGCAAAAAGGAACGCGAGTAATTCGGCAGGCTGTTGAACTGTGCAAGGCTTTGGCATGCCGCGAGTGTATGCGAGGAACCGGGGCGGCGTCACTCTTTCGCCGAGAAATACCGCGGGCCACAGGCGGCGATTGTCTGTGTTTTATAAGCGACCGGGCGATTTTGGGCAGAAAACCACGGTGGAATGCACAGGAATTTCATTTGCTGAAAGATTGGTATTGCGGCGAACATCACGCACTGCCATTCCGAGAGAGGACCTTGCCTCCCGGCACTTCCAACCAAACTTCACTTTCACAACAACCGAATCAATCACTGTGGCAGCCAACGACGACTACATTCTCGAAATCCTCCAGGAAAACAGTCTGGTATCCGGCCAGCAGGTGGAGCACGCACTCCATAACCGTCAAGGGACGGAATCCACGCTCGAAGTGCTCATCCGCGAAGGCATCGTCACGCAGGAGGACGTGTATCGCGCGATCGCCTCGAACGCGGCGATGGACTTCGTCAATCTCGAAGAGATCCAAATCTCGGAGAACGTCGCGAATTTGATCACCGCAGACGTTGCCCGCCGCTATCGCGTGGTCCCCATCGGGACAAACGATGTCGGCGCGGTCGTCGTGGCAGTGGACAACCCGCTTAATTTCAACTCACTCGATGCGATCCAGGCGGTGCTCCAGCGCGAAGTGGAATTTATTTGCACTACTCCGGATGCACTCAGTACTGCGCTCGTGAAGCTCTATGGCACTGCGCAGGATGCCATCGAGCGGATGGAGGAAGGGCTGAAGAATATCATGATCGGCGGCAGCGAAGTGGACGTCACCGGTTCCGCCGAAGGCGATGTCGGCGAGGCACCGATCATCAAGCTCGCCACGATGATGTTGCTGGAGGCTTACAACATGCGGGCCTCGGATATTCACATCGAGCCGATGGAAAAAACGCTGCGGGTCCGGTTCCGGATCGACGGCGTACTTGTGGAAACGCAACAGCCGCCGAAGAAGCTCGCGAGCGCGATCATCTCGCGGCTGAAGATCATGACGAACACGATGTCCATCGCCGAGAAGCGCCTTCCGCAAGACGGGCGCATCCAGGTGAAAATGGGCAAAAAGCAGGTCGATCTTCGCGTCAGCATCATCCCGACGACGAACGGCGAATCGGTGGTCATGCGTATTCTCGATAAGTCGGCGCTCTCGCTCGGTCTGCCGCAGCTCGGCTTCCTCAGCGACGATCAGGAGTTGTTTGAAAAGCTCATCACGCTTCCGGACGGCATCCTACTCGTCACCGGCCCTACCGGCTCGGGAAAAACGACCACGCTTTACGCCTGCTTAAACACGATCAACAAACCGGACAAAAAACTCATCACCGTCGAAGATCCTGTCGAGTATCAAATGGCGGGCATTAATCAGGTCCAGGTGAACGCAGACGTAGGAATGTCCTTCCCCGCCGCACTGCGCGCCATGCTCCGTCAGGCGCCGAACATTATCATGATCGGAGAGATTCGTGACGCCGAGACCGCGAATATCGCGATCAACGCGGCGCTCACCGGACATCTCGTTTTCTCCACGCTTCACACGAACGACGCCCCGAGCGCCGTCGCACGTCTGGTGGATATCGGCGTCCAGCCGTTCCTCGTGTCGTCCGCCGTCCGCGCGATGGTGGCTCAACGACTCGTCCGTAAAATCTGCCCGAACTGCAAGCAACCCTACGAACTCACCGACGCCGAAGTCCGCGGACTGGGCCTTGATCGTTCGCAAATTCACGACGCGAACATCCTTCACGGTGCAGGCTGCGAGAGCTGCAAACACCGCGGCTACAAAGGTCGCGCCGGCATTTTCGAAATCTTCGTCGTGGACGACGAAGTCCGCCACATGGTCAACAATAAGTCCACCACCGTGGAACTGCGCAAACGCGCCCGGGAAATGGGAATGCGCACCCTTCGCGAGGACGGGATCCGCAAGGTGCTCGCCGGCATGACCACCGCCGACGAAGTCATCAGCGCAACCATGTCCGACGCGGAATAGACCGACGACACCCGCCAGAAAACCATGGGCCTCTTCACAAAAAAGTCCGCAACCGAACCCGTGCTCGCCGCCGCGCAATCGCGCCCGGCACCGGGACTTCCCACGGGCGAACGCGGTGCATTTGCGCCCATTGGCGACATCCTGCGACTCGCAGTGGAATCCGATGCCTCGGACATCCACCTCACCGTCGGCACCCCTCCGACTTTTCGAATCAACGGCTCCCTGGTTCGCCTGGAGACCCGCGCTTTATTCCCGGAGGACACGGACAATTTCGCCCGTGATCTCGCAAACGGAACACAGATTCATGCATTACAGACGGAGGGCAGCGTCGATTTTGCAATGTCGCACGATGGACGGAATCGTTTCCGCGTCAGCCTTTACAAACAGAAAGGCACCACGGCCATGGCGATGCGCCTCCTGCCGAAGCGGATGCTTTCCATGGATGAGATCGGACTGCCGCCCATCGCGTCCGAACTTATCCGGATGCCGCGCGGACTGGTTCTGGTCACCGGACCGACCGGCTCGGGCAAGACCACCACGCTCGCCGCAATGCTCAACGCCATCAACGCAAAGCTCGGCGATCACATCGTCACGATTGAAGACCCTGTGGAATATATCCACGAGCATCAGTCAGGCATGGTGAACCAACGTGAAGTCGGCACGGACGTCACCAGCTTTCCCGAAGGTCTGCGCCGCGCACTGCGGCAGGATCCGGATGTCATTCTCGTCGGCGAAATGCGGGATCTGGAGACGATGGAAACCGCCATTCGTGCGGCAGAGACGGGCCATCTTGTTTTCTCCACCCTCCACACGACTGGCGCGGGCCGCACGGTGGACCGGGTCGTGGACTCATTCCCTGCGCACCAGCAGGAACAAATACGCGTGCAGCTTTCGACCAACCTGAAAGCCGTCATCTCGCAACTTCTCGTCCCTCGCATCGACCGCCCGGGCCGAATCGCCGTGTTCGAGATTATGGTCAACACCCATGCCGTCGCCGCACTGATCCGGGACAACAAGACATTCCGAATCGCCACGGAAATCCAGACCGGCGCAAAGGTCGGCATGGTCACCATCGAACAATCACTCGTGGATCTTTACCTCGCCGGGGTCATCGCCCGCGACGAAGTCTTTTCCAAAGCCCAGGACCCCGAACTTGCAGCCCAGCTCCTGGCAGGCCGCGAAACCCGACGTTAATTTCATATGAATCCCAAGCAAGCACTCAACATCCTCGTAGAAGCCGGCGTAGTGGACCGGTCGCAATTTGATGACGTGATGCAGGAGGTCGCGCAGACCGGAAAAACCCTGCCTCAGGTCATCACCGATTTCAGTTTCTGCACCGAGGACGTATTTTACCAGACGATCGCCGAAGCAATCGGCGCGGAATACGTGAATCTATCCGGCTTCGAGGCACCACCGGAAATCATCCGTCTTCTACCGGGGCCGCTCGCGCAGCAGCACCGGGCGTTTCCGCTGGGAACGGAAGATCACGTCATCCAGCTCGCCCTTTATGATCCGCTGAATTTACAGGGCCTTGAGGATCTGCGTTTTGCGCTTGGCAAAGACATCCAGCCGGTCATCGCACCGCTCTATCAAATCGAGGACCTCATCAAGAAATACTACGGCGCAGATTCCGGCAGCCTTGATGACATCCTGAAGGAACTCGGCGGTGCCATCACATTCGGAGACGACGGCCAGATCGACATGAAGGAGCTCGAGAGCGAGGCGAATGCCGCACCGATCATCCGCTACGTGGACCTCGTCCTTGCGCAGGCGATTCAGGATCGTGCGAGCGACATTCACTTCGAGCCTTTCGAGACAGACTTCAAAATTCGGTATCGCGTGGACGGTGCGCTTTATGAAATGGCCCCGCCGCCACGGCATCTCGCAGCGCCCGTGACCTCTCGCGTGAAGGTCATGAGCAATCTGAACATCGCCGAACGCCGGATCCCGCAGGACGGTCGAATCCAGATGCAGATCGCGGGACGCCCCGTCGATCTTCGTGTGAGCACGCTGCCCACGCAGTTTGGTGAATCGGTCGTGCTCCGCGTTCTCGATCGCTCCGCCGTGAAGCTGGAACTCGAGACTCTCGGCATGCCGGATTACATCCACAGTTATGTGCTGCACACCATCGAGAAGCCCAACGGCATCTTCATCGTCACCGGCCCGACCGGATCGGGAAAGACGACGACGCTTTACGCCTGCTTGAACAAAATCAACACGATCGATTCAAAGGTACTTACCTGCGAAGACCCTGTTGAATACGACATTGACGGCATCATCCAGGTGCCGATTCAGGAATCCATCGGGCTCACCTTCGCAAGCGTGCTGCGCGCATTTTTGCGTCAGGACCCCGACCGCATCATGGTGGGGGAAACCCGCGACAAGGAGACCGCGCAGATCGCCATTCAGGCGTCGCTCACGGGACACTTGGTTTTTACCACGCTCCACACAAACGACGCTCCCGGTGCCGTCACACGACTTATCGACATGGGAGTGGAACCGTTCCTTATCTCCGCCTCTCTCGAAGGCGTGCTCGGCCAGCGCCTGATGCGCCGGGTCTGCACCATGTGCCGCCAGGAATACGAACCGAGTGAAACGGTCCTCGCGCAGCTCGGCCTCTCGCCGATCGACATCGGCGAGAAGACGTTCTACTTCGGCAAAGGCTGCGACGTTTGCAACAACACCGGCTACAAAGGCCGCAAAGGCATTTACGAACTCCTTCAGATCTCCGATCCGATTCGCGAAATGATCAACCAGCGCGCACCCTCCGTCGTGCTGAAGCAAAAAGCCATCGAACTCGGCATGATGACGCTGCGAGACGACGGCCTGCGATCCATCTACGAAGGACTCACCACCATCGAGGAAGTCCTGAAGTACACCTGATGCGTATCGTGAAAAAGCCGTGACCCTTCATTTTCGAGTCGCGAACTACATCCAGGTGGACAATACTGAAACCGCTCTCTAAACAAAGGCTCACTCAACCTCCGGAACACAACCAACTTTTCTCCGTCCAACAATGCCACGCTTTGAATACATCGCCCTCGACGCCCGCGGAACCGAAAATCGCGGAGTCCTGGAAGCCAATTCCCAAAACGACGTCGTCAACCATCTCCGTCAGTCCGGATACTTTCCCACGAGCGTCGTGGTCGAGGGCCAGGGAGGCGGGGCGAAAGTAGCGAAAAAAGGCAAGTCTGCTCCAGCCGCCACGCCCGGAACACCCGCGGTGAAAAAAGCGGGAGGTCCCAGCGTTTTCGCCAAGAAAACGGTTCCCAGCAAGACCCTCATGATTTTCACCCGGCAGCTTGCGACGCTCATCGACGCCGGTCTGCCGCTCCTCAAGGGTCTCGGTGTTCTCGCCAAGCAGGAAAAAAACCTCACGCTCAAAGTCGCCATCAACAGCATGGCCGACGGCGTGCAGGGCGGCAGCACGTTCTCCGAGGCCATGGGCCAGCACCCGAAGATTTTCAACAAGCTCTACGTCAGCATGGTCAAGGCCGGGGAGCTCGGCGGTGTGCTCGAGCTCGTCCTCACACGTCTCGCGGAGTTCCAGGAGAAGGCGCAAAAGATTAAGAACAAGGTGAAGTCGGCGATGACGTATCCCGTCGTCGTTCTCGCCATCGCGCTCATCATTCTCGTGTTCCTCCTCACGATGATTGTCCCGAAGTTCGCGACCATTTTCAAAGATATGCTCGGTGACAAAGCAGAGCTCCCCGCGCTCACCCTGCGAGTCATGCAGCTCTCGGACTTCGTGAAGAACATGTTTGTTCCGCCGTATCTCTGGATCACCCTCATCATCACCGCGGCAATCAGCTCCGGTTGGTGGGCGCTGAACAATACGGCGAAGGGCATCGAGTTTTTTGACCGCTTAAAGTTGAAGGCACCGGTGTTTGGGGACCTCATCCGCAAGAGCTCCATCGCGCGGTTCACCCGGACGCTCGGCACGCTTGTGACCAGCGGTGTCCCGATTCTTCAGGCGCTCAACATCACCAAGGAAACGGCCGGCAACGTCGTCCTCGCCGAGGCCATCACCAAAGTCCACGACGCGGTCAAAGAGGGCGAAAGCATCGTAGCGCCGCTCGAAGCGAGCGGTGTATTCCCGCCCATGGTGATTTCCATGGTGGACGTTGGCGAAGAAACCGGACAATTGCCCGAGATGCTCCTGAAGGTCGCCGAGGTTTATGACGATGAAGTGGACAACGCCGTCGAGAGTCTCACGTCGCTCCTCGAGCCCATCATGATCGTCCTCCTTGCGTTCATCGTTGGAACCATCGTCATCGCGCTCTTCCTTCCGCTCATCAAAATCATCGAGGGCATGCAGGCGCCGCAGTAACAACAAATAAACGTGCGAACCCGCAATTCGCGCCTACCTTAAACTTACCATGAAAAAACGCCCCTTCAGCTCCGGCTTCACGCTTCTTGAACTGATGACTGTTCTTGCGGTCATCGTCGTCCTCACAGGCCTCGTCGTCGGCGTGGCCGGCCTCGTGCAAACCAAGAGCGCCAAAGCGCGCGCCGGGGCTGAGATTGCGATGCTCAACACTGCCGCCGAGGCTTACAAATCCGACAATGGCAGCTACCCTCAGACCGACAAGACCAACAAGCTGTCGCCGCGCGTCGATTTCCAGCCCACGAAATCAGTCTATGAGGACGCCTCACTAGACTTCTACCGCGAACTCACCGGCGATAAAGAAGGCGACCACCCCGATGGCATTCCTGACAAGGATCAACCGCAGTATTTGAAGGAATTCGATCCCCGAATCCTCAAAGTATCGGTCAACAGCGAGAAGAAAAAGGAAGTCCGCTATTTCATGGACCCGTTTGGACTTCCGTACGGCTACTCCACGGCAGCCTACAAGATTGAGCGCAAATATCAGGACGACCTAAGAAAAAACGGTAGCGCGGAGCGCCCGCAGGGTGATGAGATGAAAGGCTTTAACGGAGCAACCTTCGACCTATGGAGCACCGGGGGCAGCAGCCCTTCAAACCCTATCACCGGTGCGAAAGACAAAGCCACCGAGCAGGCGAAGTGGATTAAGAACTGGTAGCTCCCAGCTTAGCAGCGTCGGCGATTGAGAAAAACGCGGATCGCAAACATCGGCACCACCGCGAGCGCCACGGCCAGCGCTGCCGGCACCCAACCCGGGACAATTCTTGCGCGACCCCGCTCCACGGCTCGCAGCCCCTCGCGAACGACTTGCGGGATGCTCACCTTCATCGAGGGCGGCGACACCATGTCATCGTGCTCCCCGGCCCGTGAAGCCTTCCCGGAAAAGCCTGTATCCACCGGACCGGGACACACCGCGGTCACGGTCACACCCGTCCCGTGCAACTCGCACCGCAGCGCCTCGGACAGACTCGTCACATAGGATTTCGTCGCGGCATATACGGCCATGCTCGGCACGGGCACATCACCGGCGATGCTACTCACATTGAGAATCCGCCCGCGCTTGGCGGCGACCATTGCCGGGAGGAGCGCGTACGTGAGTCTCGATAGAGCGGTGATGTTCACATCGATCATCGCCTTCACTTTCGCCCAGTCGCTGCGCTCGAACAATCCGTGATCCCCGAGACCGGCATTGTTGATCAGAAAATCCACCTTCTCTCCCGCGACCGCGGCAATGAGCCCATCGACTTGCGCGGGCTCGCCGAGATCCGCCGCTTCGATTCGCACTTCCAGGCCGGGCCGCGCGATTTTCCCAGCCACACGTTCCATCGCCTCGCGACCCCGCGCCACGAGGATCAGCCTGCTCGCGTAAGGCGCGAGCTGTCGCGCGAACTCCGTCCCTAACCCCGACGACGCTCCTGTGATCAATGCCGTACAACCTTGGAATGAATTCATCCGCCGAGGATGCCGTGTCACGCCGCCAAACTCACGCGTTTTTCTCGCCACCTCCGCGGAAATTCCCGTTCCCTCGCCGGAAAGCGCCATGCATATCGTCCACATCGACACCCAAGCACCCTTTACCACGAAGGACGGCTCCACGATTCGAAGCATCCTCGATCGCACCAATGCACCCGTCCGCAAGCAATCGCTCGCCGAGGCCACAGTCCCCGCCGGACTCACCACCCAGCGGCACTACCACCGCGAGAGCGAAGAATTTTATTACATTCTCAGTGGAGAGGGAAAAATCAATGTCGGTATCGAGACCTGCCCGGTCGGTGCCGGCGACGCCATCCTCATCCCGCCCGGCGAATGGCACACCATCACCGCCGAAACCACTCTCCGCTTCCTGTGCTGCTGTGCCCCGCCTTATTCCCACGATGACACATTCCTTGAATAACGTCCCCTGCCCCGGCTTCGACCTCCGGCTCACGCTCAACTGCGGCCAGGTCTTCCACTGGGTCCCGCGCGGCGCGGGCTGGGTCGGCGTCATCGGCGATGAACCGTGCTACCTTGAGCAGCGCAGCGATACTCTCCTTGTCACAACCGGCATGGAAGCAACAGCCGTCCGCTACCTCGCCCTCGACCACGACATCGCAGTCATCCGCGCTACCCTCCCAGGCGACCCGACCATGCAAGCAGCCGCCGCGGCATTTGGCGGACTCCGCATCATCCGTCAGCCTTACTGGGAATGCATCGCCACCTTCATCACCAGCGCCCAAAAAGCGCTTCCGCACATCACCGCGATCTCACACACCCTCCGCAAGCGCTACGGCCGCCCGCTTTCCTTTCAAAACGAAACGCTTTACGCCTATCCGGAGCCCGCCGCGCTGGCCGCGCTCGCAGAGAGCGACCTGCGAGCCTGCGCCCTTGGCTATCGGGCTCCGACCCTGCTCAAAACCGCCAGGATGATCACCAATGGTGAAATCGATCTCGAACAACTCGCCACGCTAAAAACGGACGCCGCACTTGCGGAGCTCACCCGCCTTTCCGGCGTCGGCGAAAAAGTCGCGAACTGCGCGCTTCTCTTTGCCTACGAGCGCCTCGACGCCGTCCCCATCGACGTCTGGATCGCCCGCATCCTCCGCGACACGTACCGCAAAACACGCTCCAACCCTGCACAACTCAAAGAGTTCGCCGCCCGTCATTTCGGCCCATACGCCGGCTACGCGCAGCAGATGCTCTTTCATCACGCGCGCACCGTGGAAAAGAAATAGCCCGAATTTCTCACACGCTGAGAAGCGCCCCACCACCGCGGATGTAGTTTTCCAGCAGATTCAGGGAGGCCCGCAGATTCTTTGCATGTGGAAACCTGTTGGCCTCCCTGAATCTGCTGGAAAAAGGTGTGAGAAGTGCGGGATAGCCGGTCGCGCGGCGACGCAGCGCGGCATGAACGCCCTCGTTCGTGAGTGTGTCCCGGACGCCCGTCCGGCACTGCCCGCCAGGCAGAGGCTCGGTTTCAACTTCAGGCGGCTCATCGGGGGCTGCTTCGCCATTTGGGAGATCCGGACGGGGCGTCCGGCACACAGCCACGAACGAGGGCGGTCGTGCCACGCCTTTACCGATACCGCGACGCCTCCCTCACTTCATGCTTCTCCCGAGCATGGGTCTTCGGCAATGCTTCGGGATTCATGAGAACGATCACTGCCGATTCCACACCACGCCAGCGTCAGCCGAGTACCATCGGCGACCCGGCGATTGATGCACGCATCCGCCAGCTTGTGCTGGATATGGGAGGAGAGAAGCCTAATGAACTCATCGAGGAAATGATCATCACTGCGCTGAAGATGGCACGTGACCAGACGACAGTGGCCGATTTGAAAATGCTGAATCGGGCGATGAAAGAAATGCGCTGGGCGAGCCGGGTGTTTGCCCCTTATCGGGCCGAGCGAAAGATTTCGGTCTTTGGCAGCGCACGGACGAAGCAGGATGCACCGGAGTATATCGCTGCGGAGGAATTCGGGCGGAAAATGCGCGAGCGCGGCTGGATGGTCATTACAGGCGGCGGCGACGGAATCATGGGCGCGGCGCACAAAGGCGCGGGGCGCGAGCGGTCGTTCGGGCTGAACATCAAGCTGCCGTTTGAGCAATCTGCGAACGACACGATCGACGGCGACAAGAAGCTGGTGAACTTCAATTATTTCTTCACGCGAAAACTAAACTTCGTGAAGGAAAGTCACGCCATCGCGCTCTTCCCGGGCGGCTTTGGGACGATGGACGAAGGCTTTGAGGCACTGACGCTGATGCAGACCGGAAAGGCGCGCATTTTCCCGCTGGTGCTGGTCGATGCACCAGGCGGCCATTACTGGAATCAGGTGATGGGATTCCTGCAAAACCATCTGCTCCGGCTCGGGCTGATTTCGCAGGACGATTTTAATTTCCTGAAGCTCTGCACAGTCGATGAGGCGGTGGAGCACGTGCTGAAATTCTACTCAAATTTTCACAGCTATCGCTGGCTGGGGCCACGCGTGATTTTGCGTATGCAACGCCCGCTGACGGCGGCGAAGCTCGCGGAGATGAACAAGGAGTTCACCGACGTGCTGGCCCTCGGCGGATTTGAGAACCTCCCCGCGTTTCCCGAGGAGCGCGGCGAGCCGGAGATCGCGCACCTTCCGCGTCTGGTCTTCCAGCCGCACAAAAAGAACTTCGCCCGCATCCGCCGGGTGATCGACTCGGTGAACGAGGAGTAGAAGCAAGTCCTGCAAAGCTCCGGCCAAGATCGGGGTTTCCCTCGGCACGCAATTCAATCCAACTTCACACGCACTATGAATATTACACGCACCGCTTACGGCACCTGGAACGGGGGCCGCTACATGAACTTCGGCGAAGCAATCGACGAGGGCCGATTCGACGCCTGCATCCGCCACGCTTACGACGCGGGCATCCGCACTTTTATGACCGCCGACGTCTATGGCAACGGAGCCGCGGACGAAGCCCTCGGTCGCGCGCTGAAAGGTGTGGACCGCAAGAGCTATTGCCTCGTGGGTATCATCGGCCACGACTACGCCGCGCCGCGCGATGGCTCGAAGGGCTTTCCGCGTTTCACCGACCCGCGCCTGCGCCAGCCGCGAGATTTTGCCGACTACGTCAAGATGGCCACGGAACGGCAGTTGCGCTCGCTCGGCACGGACCGGCTCGATTGCCTGATGCTGCACAATCCGGACAGCATCGGTTACTCGCAGGAGTCCGTATGGAAGGCGATGTCCCGCATGCAGGAGGAAAATATGACCGACAAGCTCGGCATCGCACCGGGACCGGCGAACGGATTCACGCTGGACCTCATCCTGAGCTTCGAGCGGTTCAGTTCACTCATCGATTGGGCGATGATCATCCTCAACCCGCTAGAGCCCTGGCCCGGCGGAATGGCGCTCGCGGCGGCGCAGAAGCACGGCGTGGATCTTATGACGCGCGTCGTCGATCACGGCGGACTTTTCCACGACGACGTACGCCCCGGTCACGTCTTCGGCCAGCGCGACCACCGCGCATTCCGCCCGGCCGGCTGGGTGGAAAGCGGAAGCGCGAAGCTCGACGCGATCCGCCCCATCGCGGAGAAGCACGGCCTTACGATGCTCCAGCTCGCGTGTGTGTGGAATCTCAGCCAGTCGCCGGTGAAGAGCGTGATCCCAACACTCACTCAGGAAGTGCCGCAGACCAACGGAGTCACCGTGAAGTCCATCGAAGCGAAAATCGAAGAGCTCGCCGCCACACCCAACGTCACGCTTTCCGCCGAGGAAGTCGCGGAGATCGCAGAGATCGGGAACAACAAAGGCTGCATGGACCTGAAAGGCGGAAATCCCGGCCATACCGGCGAGCCCGCGCCGGACCGCTGGTCGCTCAATCCCGAACTCCTCGACGTCGCCGCCCGCTGGCACATCGAGCCCGCCCGCGATCTCGCCTGCACTCACAAAGTCGCATAAACACTGTCCCGGCAAAACTTCCTGCTAATTACGGCTGGCGCTTTCCGATTAACCACGCGCATCCTTTCATTATGATTCCTACCAACATCAACCGCAGAACATTCCTGAAGACCACCGCCGTTGCCGCCATCGGCTTCCCGGCCATCACGCGCTCGCAGTCGCCGAATAGCGATATTCGAGTCGGCATCATCGGCTTCGGAGGCCGCGGCCAAAGCCATATCTCCGACTTGCTGAAAATCGGTGGAGTGAAAATCACTGCGTTGTGCGACGTGGACGAGAGCGTCCTTTCGAAAGGCAAGGATCAGCTCGACAAAAAAGGCCAGACGGTGGGCACGTTCATGGACGTTCGGAAGATGCTTGAATCCAAGGAAATCGACTCCATTTCCACAGCGACGCCCAATCACTGGCACTCGCTCATCGGCATCTGGGCCTGTCAGGCCGGCAAGGACGCCTATATCGAAAAACCTGTCTCCCACAACGTCTTCGAGGGCCGCGTGCTCGCGGAAGCCGCAAAGAAATACGGACGCATCGTCCAATGCGGCACGCAAAGCCGCTCGACCGTGGGTCTTCATCAGGCCGTCGCGTGGACACAAGCCGGCGGACTCGGAAAACTTCTGTGGGCTCGCGGCACGTGCTACAAGCGCCGCGCGAGCATTGGTAAAGTGGAAGGCGAACAGCCATGGCCGGCAGGCATCGACAAGGATCTGTGGTTTGGCCCGGCAGCGATCAAACCGCTCATGCGGAAGAAGCTCCATTACGACTGGCACTGGGACTGGAACACCGGCAACGGCGACCTCGGCAATCAGGGCATCCATCAGATGGATATCGCCCGCTGGTTTCTGGGCGAGCAAACGCTCTCACCGAAAGTCTGGAGCGTCGGCGGCCGGCTCGGCTACGTGGACGATGGCGAAACGCCCAACACGATGTTCGTGGTGCACGACTACGCAAAGGCACCGCTTATTTTTGAAGTGCGCGGTCTTCCTGCGGCAAACCAGCAGGGTGAGATGGACAAATACCGCGGCTATGCGGGCGTGGGCGTGTATGTCCAATATGAGAACGGCTACGTCGTCGTGCCCGACTACAACAGCGCTGCGGCCTTCGACAAAGACGGCAAAATCGTGAAACGCTTCGGCAATTATCCTGCTCCGAAAGACGGCCCCGATCCCGGAAAACCCGACAACAGCGGAATGGGCTCGCATCACGAAAACTGGACCAAAGCCATCCGCAGCCGCAAACCCGGCGAACTCAACGCCGAGATCCTCGACGGACATCTCAGCAGCGGACTCTGCCACACCGGCAACATCTCGCTGCGTCTCGGATCCAAACAGGCTCCCGGTGCCATTCTGGAAAAGGTCAAAGCCAACAAAGAAGCCACCGACAGCTACGAGCGCATGGCCGAGCATCTCAAAAAGAACGGCGTCGATATTGAGAAGGAACAACTCACGCTCGGCGAATTCCTCACCATGGATGTGAAGACCGAGAAGTTCGTCGGCAACCCTGCCGCCGACAAGCTCCTGACCCGCGATTACCGCGCGCCTTACATCGTACCGGAGAAGGCATGAAGCCGCTCCTCGCCGTCGCCGCGGTCGCCCTCGCTGCCCTCGCATTTGTTCTCTATGGTCAAATCGCGAACCGCGACGCGGAGAATGCCGCGTTGCGTGCCGAAGTAGCCTCACTTCGGGCAGTTCAGGAAAGCACGGCGAATATCCGCAAGAAAGCCGACGAAGACGCGCAGACGGCTGAGGAGAACACCAAGCGCCTCATCGCAGAACGCGACGCTGCCCGGGCGAAGGTCACCGAAGTTCCCGCCGCGCCACCCGCTGTCGAGAAACCCGCTTCAGACGCAGGAGGGCTCACCAAGGGCCTGGCTGACATGTTTAAGGGCGAGGAAGGCAAGAAGATGCTGAAAATGCAGTCCGAGATGGGCGCTCGTATGATGTATGGCGACTTTACCAAGAAGCTCGACCCCGCGACTGCAGACACCGTCATGGCGTTGCTCGCCGAGCGCCAGGGAATGATGGCGTCCGCCGGAATCGAAGCAATGAACGCAGCCGATCCGAAAGCGGCGCAAGCGAAGATTCAGGAGCAAAAAGCAGAGTTCGACAAGAAACTTACCGCGACCATTGGCGAAGCAAAAATGGAGGAACTGAAAACCTACGAGCGTACCGTCGGCGACCGGATGATGTTCAGCCAGGTCGAGAGCCAGTTCAGCGCGGCCGGCACGCCGCTCACGCCGGAACAACGCGATGGAGTGCTCGGGCTCATGGCGCAGGAACGACTGAAAACACCGCGGTCCGCGCTGGAGCAGGGCAACAGCGACCCCACCGAAGGAATGCGTGCATTGCAGGACGACAAGGTGGTCAGCGACTGGCTGAAGAGCGAGGAGGAACTCCACAACCGCGTCCTCTCACAAGCGAACGGAATCCTCAGTCCCGATCAGGTAAACACGTTGACCAAATCCCTGCAACAGATGCGCGACATGCAGAAGTTCGGAATGGACATGGGGAAGAAGATGTTCGCCCCGAAGAAGTAAGCCCGACCTCTTGTTCGTGCGCACTCAGGCCCGAAAGAGCGCGCCCATTTTTTTCCCGAGCACTTTGCTCGCGATGGCAATGGTGAGGCCGAGGAAGACCATGGCCCAGACGCCGAGCGCGGCGGCGAGATACTTGCCGTCGCCGATGAGTTGGAAGAGCTCGTAAATCGCTTTGGTGATCGGGAAGTCCTGCTGCTTCACCGCGAGGATGAGCGAGTCGCTGACCTCCAGCATCGCGAAGCTGAACGCCAGCAATCCGCCGGCAAGGATGTTTGCCGCGATGAGCGGAAATGTAATCCGACGCAGCGTGCGGAACGGCGTGCAGCCAAGATTCTGCGCGGCTTCTTCGAGCGTCTCGCTCGTTTGCTGGAGCCCGGCGACGGCGCTGCGGACGACATAGGGCAAACGACGGACTCCGTATGCGATGATGAGCAGCAGCGTCGGATCATTCGATGGATCGAGCGCTTCGAAAAAGCGCCCCGGCCGCGTGATGGCAAGGTATCCGAATGCGAGCACGAGCCCCGGCACAGCGAGCGGGAGCATCGAGATAGCGTCGAGCAGTCCGCGTCCGGGGAGTTTCGTGCGGACGATGACGTAGGCGATGGCGAGGCCGAGGATGATGTCGAAGATGACGCTGCATCCCGCGTATTTCAGGCTGTTGATGATGCTCGGCACCGTGAGGTAATGCCCCATCGCGGCCTCATAGTGTTCGCCGGTCCACTGGCCCGGCAACACGGTGCGATACCACTCTTTTGCAAAGCTCACGAGCACCACGCCGATATGCGGCAGG
>JANMGP010000301.1:0-16454 GCA_031374705.1 Verrucomicrobiaceae bacterium
ATCCACCACCCCAAAAACAAGCTCTGGGTCGTCGAACATCCTCCAAAGGACATTTGGCCACCAGTTTTAGCCGCTTTTACTCTGTAATTCGCTGTCCACTTTTGTTCCGGCGAGAATTCCACTTTTGTTCCGTCGCCGACAGAAAATTCGTTGGTCAGCGCGCAGGAATCGGTGTTGAGTCTGTGCGCCATGAAACTCCACGCATCCGTCATCGCCGCTCTTCTTTTTTCACCGCTCGCTTTTGCCGAGGAAAAGAAGCCTGAACCCGCCAAGCCAGCCGAGCCCGCAAAACCTGCGGAACCGGCTGCGCCCGAGACTCCGGCGGCGGACAAGGTCTTTGCTCCCACGGCGCTGGAAGAGCTGAAAGCGGTAAAAGGCAAAGTCGTCACGGTGGAAGGCCCCATCGTCGTGCAGGGCGAGAATAAAGGCGGAACGGTGCGCTACTTGAACTTCACGACGAACTTCCGCCAGTCCGTCTCGCTCACGTTTTTCGCGAGCGCAGGAGATGGGAAATTCACCAAGGAAAAGCTGGCGGAATTTGTCGGCAAGAAAGTCCGCGTGAATGGCGAACTCACGGAATACAACGGCTCGCTTCAGATCAAGATGACGTCACTGGATCAAATCAAAACCGTCGAATGAAAAGACATCTACTCATCGCCTTCGCTCTCACCACAACCGCCCGCGCATGGGACCCCGCCGGGCACATGCTGGTGGGGCAGGTCGCGTGGGAGTTTATGACACCAGCCGCCCGCGCGAAAGCGTCCGAGCTGGTGGTTCTACTCGACGGGAAATTCAACGGCGGCCAGCCGTATAATTTCGTGACCGTGGGATGCTGGATGGATGACCTGCGCTCGCTCCCAAAGAAGGATTATCCGTGGAGCAAATGGCATTATGTGGACGGCGAAAAAACCGCCGACGGCTCCGCATTCAAGCTTCCCGAACCGCCGCACGTCGTATGGGCCATCGGCGAAAATATCGCGACGTTGAAGGACGCGTCCGCGACAAAAGAGAAGCGCGCCGAGGCGCTCGGACAGTTGATTCACTGGGTCGGCGATATTCATCAGCCGATGCACACGACCACTTGGAACAACGACCGCGGCGGCAACGGATATTTGATTTACGGAGTTACGTTTAGCGACCTCATACCGGGACAATCATCGAACCTGCACACTTACTGGGACAAGGCGTTTCGTTTCGACGCAGCCGGCGGGAAAATCGTGGAGGCGTGGAAGACTCCCGCCGAACGCCCGAAAGCACCGGGTGAAGGAATCATCGCCGAGCGGGCGAAGGAAATGCTCGCAGCGCTGCCGGCATCGGCGCTCGATGAGTTGAAACTCCCGCAGGACGCCGAGGCATGGGCGAAGGAAAGTCACATCATCGGCTGCACCAAAGCCTATCCGCCCGGCGACCACCCGACGGAGATCGAAGTTCGCAAACTCGATCCCGAATGGGTGCAAGGCTCCAGAAAGATCGCCGAACGCCGGGTAGTCATCGCCGGCCACCGTCTTGCGACGATGCTGAATGAGCTGTTGAAGTGATCAACGCTGCCGGTAGTTAGTGTCAACCGCGAAGGTCGCGAAGTCGGAAACGTCCCTGTCTCCGTCACGCGTGCCCCTACGTCACGGTCTGGCTTTATCTCCGGATTTGGGAGCGCCTAGTGCGGACAAGGTGGAGCGTCGCAAGGCCGCAGGCGATGAGCAGTCCTTGTGATGGCTCAGGAACGACGACGGTGAGCGTAACGTCGCGTCCGCTGTCCGCAGCGTAGCTGATTCGGAAGTCGTTCGAGCCTGCGGTGAAGATCGTTCCCTCAGGAAGCCCGGCGAAGAATCCACTGACGCCGGTAGTCGATTCCAAAATGGTGAGCGTGCTTCCGAGGATGAACCACTGTGTGAACAAATCTGTCGCCGCAAGGGCCGCAACTCCAGTGCCGAGGGTGATTGCGCCAGTCGTGGTGATTCGGTCGGTGGTGTCCGTGTTTGAGTCGAGAGTGAGCCGGTAGATTCCGCCTGCTGCAATGGAGAGGGGACCGGTGCTGAATGTTCCCACCGTGGTATCGGTCCCAGGAGAAACCGCTCCACCGGCGTTCACTGTCACGGCACCTGTGTTGGAGCCGGTTCCAGCGAGTGTCCCGAAGACTGAGATGGTGCTGTTGATGACGCCGCGGTTGACGAGCGTCGAGCCTGCGCTGACGACTACGCCGCTGGTGCCCGTGAGTCCGCCGCCCATTGCAATTTCCAGGGTTCCCGCGGCGATCTGAGTGGTTCCTCCGTAGGAATTGAGCGCGGTCAGGAAGTTGTTGCCGCCGCTGACGAGCAGGTCGGACGTGCTTCCGGTTAGCTTCGCGGAGATGGTGCCGTCCTGTAGTTCATACGATGGGGCGAGGAGCGTGCCGGTGCTTCCTGAGATGGCTCCGCTGACGACCGAGACGTCACCCGTGGACTGTGTGGTTCCTCCGATGTCGAGCGTGCCGTCTTCAACTCTAAGAGTCGTGATGTCAGGAAATGCATTACTGGATGTCACGACGAGTGTTCCCGCGCCTGTTTTCACGAAATCACCGGTGCCGATGATCGTGCCCGAGAAAATGCTGTTCGTATTCTTCGTACCAACGATGAGAGTGCCTCCGCCGATTGCGCCGAACGTGATCGTGCCTGCGCCGGAAAGGTCACCGAGGCTGTCACTGAAGTCGTTAAGATCCAGTTTGGCTCCGGCTGCCAGAGAGAGTCCGGAGAGACCGTTGAACCGATCATCCCCGTCGATATTCACGGTCCCGGCTGTGACGATCAGGCTGCCGGAAAAAGTGTTTGAGCCTGTGAGCGTAAGGAGTCCGGCGCCGTTCTTCGTGAGGTCGAAGCCCGCGCCGCCGTCACTGACGGGGCCTACTGCGAAGTAGCCGTCAATCGATGTGTCGAGCCCGGCGTCGCCTGTCATGCGAATTGTCCCTGCGGCGATGTTGACTTGGTTCAGCACTCGAATCGCGCCGGTTCCTGTGGAGCCATTTCCGATGATCAAGAGGGACTCATCGCTGTTGATGTCGGACGCGCCGTCGAGCACAAGGCTTGCACCGTTTTGAATCTCGGTTTCATTTCCGACGCCGCTGGCTCCAAGTGCGAGGTCGTCCAGGATTCGGAGTTCGCCCGCGCTGACAATCACTTTACCGATGAAAGTACTCGCTCCAGATAGCGTGACGGTGCCGCTCCCGGTTTTGCGAATGGAGCCGCTTCCGCTGATGTTACCTGTGCTCGTAACGCTGCCGCTACCGGTGACGGTGAGTTGGTTTCCCGAAAGGGAGATGGGGCCGCCAACCGTCAACGAGCCAGTCGCTCCGATCGTGGCTGCGCTGCTGAGAGCGACTGGTCCATTCCAGGATGCAGCTCCCGACGGAACTTCCAACGCGCCTTCGCCGGCATTGCCGGAGCCTGCGATATTGAGCGGTTCGGAGGCGATTGTGAGACCGGCCGAGAGGCGGATTTTTCCACCGGAGGATACGCTGGTTGCGCCACTGCCGCTGCCAAGGCCGGTTGGTGAGAGGATTTCGACCGCGCCTGCTGCGACCGTGATGATTCCCGTGGTCGTGCTGTTTCCGGAAAGTATGAGTGTCCCGGGCCCGGCTTTTGTCAGGCTTCCGCTTCCGGTGATTGTTCCCGCGAAAGTCGTGTTTACAGAGTCGGCGATGTTCAGGCTTCCTGCTCCCAGTGCAACGGTGCCGGTTCCTGTGACGCTTGCCACGGTCTGGTTGAACGTCGCAAGCTCCAGTGTCGCACCCGTTGCAATCGCGACAAAGGTCGATGCTGGCAAGGCGTTGTTTGCCGCGAGTCGGACGATGCCAGCGTTGATGTTCGTCGCACCCGTATAGGTGTTTGCGCCGCCTAGTGTGAGGGTCTCGCTGCCGGTCTTAACGAGGCTGCCGCCGCCGGAGATGACGCCGCTGAAGGTCGAGTCCGCCAGGTTTCCACCGATGGTCAAACTTCCCGCGCCGAGCTGAATGGCACCGCTGCCGGAAATGCCTCCGAAGTTAACCGCCAGGCCGTTTACGTTGACCGTGCCGCTTGCGCCAACATTGACCTGCGACGTGAGCGGGATGGCCGTGGCGCTTGCGAGGCGCAGTGTGCCGCCGTTCACGCTTGTGCTGCCCGCGTAGGTGCCGGGTGCGTTCAACTGCAAAACTCCAACTCCCGTTTTCGTGAAGCCATACGACCCGGAAATCGCGCCTAGTGTGGTGGTTCCTGCGGTGGCGTTAAACGTTGCATCCCCTGTGAGATTTGCGCCCGCGAGCGCCAGCGTCGCCCCGCTGTTCGCGGCCACAGTGAGGACCTGACCGCCGATGCTCACGGTGCCAAGCGAATGGACAGGTGTGCCTGAGGTGATCGGTGCGGCTTCGATGGTGCTGCTCGCGAGCAACCTGAAAGGATTGCTGAATGATGTGCTCGCGTCTGAGCGCAAACGGAGGGTGCCACCGTTGAGGTCTATCGTTCCGCGCTGTGCTGCGCTACCGAGCGCGTCCCCATTGCGAAGTTCGAGTGCGCCCGCCGAAATCTCGATTGTGCCGGTGAAGTTCGGACTCGCGCTGCCGAGGACGAGGTCGCCCGCGCCGCTCTTGAGGATGCGGCTCGCGGAATTTCCGGTGGCGAGCTGGTCGCTCGCTGCGGTGAAAGAAAGCGTTTGTCCGGCGGCGACGTCGAGCACGCCTGCGAGGCCCGCCGTGACAACGAACCGGCGTCCGCTACCCATGGTGAATCCCGTCGTGGCGCTCAGGCCGCCGCCGTTGATGAAGAAGTCGTTTCCTGCGGCACCGAATGCCGTGTCCGCACCCGCCTCGACGAAACCATCGTTTACCGTGATTCCACCGCTAAATGAATTCACACCGGAGAGGGCGAGCGTGCCGGTGCCGGACTTCACGAGGCCGACGCTGCCGTCGCCCACGTTGCCGTAAATGCTGTCGGTGCCGGAATTGTCGATGATTCGCGATGCGATTGCGAGTCTGCTTCCGGTATCGACGGTGATGTTGAAAGATGCTGCTGCCGTACCGCCAGCGGTGAGTCGTCCGGCACCCGAAATGGTTGTAGCCGGTGCGCCGCTCTTGATGAGGCCGCCGCCGACGATATTCAGCGTACGGGTGGCGTCGGTGTTTAAATCGACGAGGGCCAGGTCGGTGACGCTGAGTCCGCCGTCTTTGGTCGTTCCTGCATTCGTGAGCGTGTAGGCGCTGAGCGGTGACGTCGCGCTGAGGCGGACGATTTTCGTGGGATCGTTCAGGTTGATGCCGTAGCTGCCCGAGTAGTAGTCGCTGAATGCACGGACGCCATGGACGCTGTATTCCGCGAAGTCCGCGCCGACACGCGCCCACGAGCCGATGAGGCCGGTCGCCATTCCTGTGAAGAAAATCTGCGGGCCGGTTGAGTCAGCACCGAGTGTCCCGCCCTGCGCTGCGAAATTGAGCGCGATGCCGGACGCGATACTTCCCACGGAACTGAACGTCAGTGCGGTGCGGTCGGTCGCCGCACCATTGTGCACGATGGTCACATTTGCAGGGCCGACGAGGAAGCTCAGAGCGCCCACGGTCTCCGTCGATCCGTTGGAGTCCGAGATGAAACGAAGGTCGCCGCCTTGAATGTCGATAGGCGTGGTATCGCCGATGCGGTTAAGGTTTTCGCCCGCTGTGTTGTCCAGGTTGAGCGCCGCGCCGGTCTGGACGATGACGCGCGATGCGGAGGCGGCGCGTCCGTTGGCTCCCGACAGCGTTACTGTGCCGGAGTTGACTGTCATGCTGCCGGTGAATGTGTTCGTTCCCGTCAGGGTCGTGGTTCCTGTTCCTGATTTGATGAAGCCGCCGGTTCCGGAAATCGCTCCGCTGAATGCCGAGGATGTCTGATCTCCGCCCGCCGTGAGCGTGCCTGCGCCGAGCGTGACATTGCCGGCTCCTGCGAGCGAGCCGATGGTCGCGCTGAATCCCGCGGCATTGAAAGTCGCGCCTGCCGCCAGATTCACGCGCGATGCGGATGGTCCCGACGCCGCGCTGCCGAGCGTGAGCGTGCCCGTATTTACGTCCGTGCTGCCGGTGTAAGAATTCACGCCGCTCAGCGTGAGTGTGCCCGTCCCATTTTTTGTGAGTCCGCCGGTTCCGCCGATTGCGCCGCTGAATGCCGTGGAGCTGTTCAGGCCGCCTGTGGTGAGCCGGCCTGCACCGAGGGAAATGGTGCCCGCACCGGCAAACGACCCGACGGTATCGTTGAAGTTGTTAAGGTCGAGCGTCGTGCCTGCGGACATCGTTACGGCTGTTGTCGCCGGAAGGCTGTTCAATGCGCCGAGGCGAAGTGTGCCGGCGCTGATGGTGGTGGCACCCGTGTAGCTGTTTGCTCCCGAGACGAGCACGGTTCCTGCGGTATTCTTGGTCAGGCTCACGCCGGCACCGCCGAGCGCCGCGGTGACGGTACCGCTTTGCAACGTATAGCTGGTGCCAGTCAATACTCCGCTGGTGCCAAGGATCGAACCGCTTGCAAGAGTGACAACACCCACAGTGTCCGAGAATGTGCCGATATCCAGAATGCCGCCGTTGATCGTCACGGCGTTGGTGTTCGCCAGGATGTTCGACGCTCCAAATGCAAGTGTGCCGGAATTCACATTTGTTGCGCCGGTGTAGGTATTTGCGCCGAAGAGGGTTACGCTTCCAGATGTGTCCTTTGTAAGCCCGACTGTTCCCGCGAGTATGCTCGTGACGGTGCCATTGCGAACGGTAAATCCTGTGGTGCTGGTGAGCGCAGAAGTGCCGGTTCCAACGATGGAGCCGTTTTCAAGAGTGACTGCCCCGACGATGTCCGTGCGGTTGGGACCCATGTCGAGGACGCCGCCGTTAATGGTCACGGTCCCGGTTCCCAGCGCATTGCTGGCACCGTAGGCGAGCGTGCCTTCGGATACGAGTGTCGCACCGGTAAATGTATTGGTATTGCTCAAGCGGACCGTGCCCGCCCCGGTTTTCGTGATGCCGCCTGTGCCGGACGTTATGCCGGTAAAATTCACTTCGCCACCCCCCGCTTCGGTGACGGTGACGCTCGTGCCTAGGGTCAGCGCACCGCTGAACGTATTCACACCCGTCGCGTTCAGTCCGCCGATGGTCCGCAAGCCTGTGCTGCCGACTGGAACGATGATTGGGTTCGCCACTGTCCGGCCCGCCGTGGCGGAAAAAAGGAGCGTAGCCGGTGTCGTGCTGCCGACAGTGGAGTTTCCGACGGTGATGGTTGACGTTAAGGCCCCCGCTGCGGTGCTCGAGTCGAGAATGAGCGTGCCGTCCTGCACAACTGTTCCGCTCCCGAATGTGTTCGTACCGCTCAGAACCAGCGAACCGGTGCCGTTCTTGACGATGCCTGTTCCTCCACCGGCGATCGCTCCCGAAAATGTCGTCATCGGGTTGTTTACATTCAAAGTGCGAATTCCACCGAATGTCGGCACGCCGCTGAAGGTTAGATCGTAAGCTCCTGCAAAAGTAGGGTTGCCGCTCAGAGTCAGGGCATTCGGAACTGTGCGCGCCGCACCCGCTGCCTCGATGGTAGCCGTGCCAATCGTCATCGCTCCCGTGCCGGTCGCGCCAATGTTTCCGATGAGCAGTCGACCTGCGTTGACCTTGATCTGGCCGGTGAAAGTCGCGCCATTTGCGCCGAACAATCCAAGTGTGCCGGTGCCCGCTTTTGTTAGAGTCTTGTTTCCGGAGAGCGTCCCGGCCAGCGTGAGCGCCGCGGTTCCGTTCACTGTTGCCGTGGCATTGTTCGAAATGCTCGAGGCGCCGTTGATGGTCAGTGCGTTGGTGCCAAGATAGGTGAAGTTGTTGCCGATTTGCAGCGTATTACCGATGGTGCGCGCGCCGCCGGTTGCGTCGAGTTTTCCTCCGCCAGTGATGGTGAGCGCCCCGGTCCCGAGCGCAGTATTGCTCCCGATGTTCAGTGTGCCGCTCCTGAGAGTTGTAAGACCCGAGTAGGTGTTGTTCCCGTTCAGCGTCAGGCTTCCCTTGCCGTTTTGTGTGATGCCGCCTGTTCCCGATATCGCTCCGTTGATAGTTACCGCCTTACCTCCGGTATCGGTCATCGTGAACGCCTGCAAATTAACTGCACCGTTGATTATCAGGTTCCCGGTGCCGGCCTTCCAGTTTTGATTCCCGCCGAGGCGCAGGGCCGAATTGATGGTCTCCGTGCTGGTGCTGTTGTTGGTGATTCCAGAATTGACCGTATACGTTCCCGTGCCACCGAGCGTGAACGCCTTCGCCGTAGTGCTGAAGCTCAGGGATGCAGTCGTCAGTGCCGTGTTCATTTGCGGTGCCAGGCCGTTCGCTCCCGCAAAAATGAGAACATCTCCATTTATGGGAGCCTGCGCGGGGCTCCAATTCGCCGCATTGGCGGTGTTGTTGTCTCCGGCGGCTCCCGTCCACGTCAAAGTGGCGGCAACACTCTGTTCGCGGGTCCCCGCGAGCAACAATGCCCAAACAGCAGCGACGAACGCCTTATGTCGAAAGGCTTTGTTTAACCTGCCCATGCTGTTGCTCTAAAAATCACGGCATCTCCCTAAGCAATTTCACTGCCCGATGCGGTGGACACCCTGAGATAGATCAGGGAAAACCCCTATAAGCGATAGGTCATGAGATACTTGGAAACGGAAGGATAATTGACCGAATCTCAGTGAAACTACCGGCACGCACCATTAATTCGGGATATTGAGCGTCCAAACACGGAAACGACTCCGTCCTAGCGAACACCAGCCCTCGCCTGCGGATAATCCCGAACGCCGCGATATTTTGCCCGCGAAAGGCGCAAAAGCCACGAAACGCTCGACTTCAAACATTCCGCCGAAGTCCGGAATCGTCCCGCCCCACCGATTCGCTTGTCTTCAGTTCCGCGGCATTTCGCGACTTTCGCGGGCTCCTAATCGCGCCGTTCGGGATAATAGGGCTTCATTTCATAAGGGTTTTTTCCGGGGTCTTGCGAAATTCCAGTGGGCGACCGATTGCCGACTTCAACGCGTGACACGATGTTCTCGGAACACCAGAAACCGAAAGTCTCTCTGCCGCGCATCCATTCGCGCTTCGGCTACCGATTCTTTCCGCGCCAGTTCAGCGGCTCAGTTGATGGCAAGCAATTCGACTTCGAAAACGAGCGTCGAATTTGGCGGGATCGCACCGGGGTAACCCTGCGCGCCATAAGCAAGATCCGGAGGGATGGTCAATTTCACTTTGTCGCCGACTTTCATCTGTGCAACGCCGAGGTCCCATCCGGAAATCACCTGACGGGCACCCAGGGTGAATTCGAACGGTTCGTCACGGTCCACGGAACTGTCAAACTTCGCTCCGTCAGTAAACCAGCCTGTGTAATGGACGGACACCCGATCTCCCTTTTTCGGCGAGGCACCGGTGCCGGTGGTGATTACTTCGATTTGGAGTTGGTTTGTGGACATCCTTGAAAACGAGCAGTTTCCCGCGGTCTGGTCAATCGCACTCGTGGTCGCACACTGACTTTTTCGAGGCCGGGAACGACGAGGCGCACGGCATGAATTCGACCGCGAACGGCTCGCGCAATTTGCACTCGGTGGCATGGGCATCCGAGCGGCGCTGCGCCTGGGAAACTCTCAAGGCAAAAATTTGGACATGCAGAAATATGGGCGGCTTACGTAACCGGCTCCACCCACTTGCCATGCTCTTTGATAAGCTCCTTCAGCCGTTCCACGGCTTCATCCTGCGGGATGTTGAACTTCACAGGCTTTTTGCCGACGTAGAGATTGATCTTGTTCGGCGCACCGCCGACGTAGCCAAAGTCTGCGTCCGCCATTTCGCCGGGTCCGTTCACGATGCAGCCCATGATGGCGATTTTCACGCCCTTGAGATGAAGCGTCGCGGCTTTGATGCGCGCGGTGGTTTCCTGAAGATTGAAAAGCGTGCGGCCGCAACTCGGACACGCGACGTAGTCGGTTTTGAAAATGCGCGCACCAGCGGCCTGGAGAATGTTGAACGCGAGCCGCAGCGACTGACCCGGCGCGTGTTCCCCCTGAATGAGAATGGCGTCACCGATGCCGTCGCAGAGCAGCGAGCCGATTGCAGCGGAACTTTCGAGCAGCGCCTCGAGGAATGGACGCTCGGGATTCTCCGAGGGGAGAAACGTGTCCTTCAACAAAATGGAATGCCGCTCCGCAAGACGCGCCGCGAGGAGCCGGAAAGCGGCGACCGGAAGCAGCTCAATGCCGTCGGGAATGCTCACGAGGCGCGGCTCCGATTCGTCCAGCAAAGCGATCGCGGCACCATCGCGAGGGTCCACTTCAACCACGCCGGCCGATTCGTAAACGAAGTCCGGTTTGAAATCGCCCATCGCATCGAGTTTGTGAGCGATAGCATCGAATTTCGCCTGCCGAATCGCCACTGCGGTGACCGACTCCCCGCCGACTTTGACGCCATGGATGGAAAGCGGCGCAGTTTCACGGCGGCGGTATGAAAAAGGATCGAACGGTTTTGGCGCTTCGATTTGCGCCGTCGAATAACGCACCGATTTCACCAGTGCCTGCGCCACGGGAATTTCGTGCACGCTATCCTCAGTGAGGGAGACGCGGATGGTGTCGCCGATTCCATCGTTGAGCAGGGAGCCGATTCCGATGGCGGACTTGATGCGCCCATCCTCGCCGTCGCCCGCCTCGGTTACGCCGAGGTGAATGGGGTAATTCCAATCGTCACCCTCGGCAGCGAGCCGCGCGACGAGCATGCGGTAGGCCTGGATCATCACCTTCGGGTTGCTCGATTTCATCGAGAATACGAATTCGTGATAGTCGAGCTCGCGGGCAATGCGGGCAAACTCCAGCGCGCTCTCCACCATGCCAAGCGGCGTATCGCCGTAACGGTTCATGATTCGGTCGGACAACGAACCGTGGTTCGTGCCGATGCGCATGGCGCGTCCGTGTTCCTTGCAAAACTTCACCAGCGGCGAGAACCGCTCGTGGATCCGTTCCAACTCCGCCGCGTAGTCAGCGTCGGTGTATTCTTTAACCGCGAACTTTTTCGAATCGGCGTAATTGCCGGGATTCACGCGAATTTTCTCCACCCATTTAGCGGCCTCCATGGCGGCATCGGGCTTGAAGTGAATATCGGCGACGATTGCCACCGTGCATCCGCGCTCGCGCAGCCCGGTAACGATGTGTTGAAGATTCGCCGCGTCTTTCACCGTCGGCGCGGTGATGCGAACGATTTCGCACCCTACGTTTGCGAGGTCGATTGTCTGCTGGATGGACGCCGTGGTGTCCATCGTGTCGCATGTAATCATGCTCTGCACGCGGATGGGGTTTTCGCCGCCGATGGCAACCTCGCCGACGCGGACAACGCGCGTTTTTCTCCGCTGGCTGTTGAAAAGCGACGGGCAGAATTCCATGGCGCGTTACTGTGCTGCGGCCTCTGCCTGCGCCTTGTCGGCGTACGGAAACTTGTCGGATTTCCGCCCGCCGAAGACGTCCTGCAAGTCGAAGAAGGTTACGTAGAGCATGAACCCTAAAATGAGCATCGTGCCCGCTGTGACAAACCACTGCACCGGTTTACTGTTCGCGAGTTCGTCCGCTGCTTCGGGCCGGCCCTTGATTGCGGCGATCGTCGCAAACGTAATGTGGCTGCCGTCGAGCGGCGGGATGGGTAGCAGGTTCATCAACGCAAGGTTGACGTTAAGCACAACCGAGAACCACAGCGCGAGCTTCCAGCCGTCGGCCTGCTCGAACAGGAGATAATACACACGCATCATCATCACAGGCCCGCCGAGATGCTGGATGCTGATGTCGCTCCTACTACTCGTGACCGCGCCAAACGTATTGAAAATCGCCGTCGCGCTTTGCTTTACCTGCTCGAGCGGCTTGGGATGCCTCGTGTCGCCCATGCCGTATGGGTCGTAGGTAATTCCAAACTTGTCGTCGAACGCGATGCCGATGCGCGGACGCACCGTACCGTCGTCGTCCTTCGCATCCGCGGGCGTCACAGTGATTTCAGGCAGTGTCGATCCGTTCCGCTCAACCGTAAACTTCATCGCCTCCTTCTTCCGACTCTTTACATACTTCAAAAGTGCAGTGGATGATCTGAGCGGCTTGCCGTCCACGTTCACGACGATGTCTTCCTCCTTCAGTCCTGCACGTTCAGCAGGACTGTCTTTCTGAATATGTCCGATGACTGGCAAGTTCGGACGAAATTTCACGGTTCGATTCGTCAAATCCTTCTTGGGCCCCCAGGCAACCAGTCCGGAAGCAACTGTCAGTTCAAGCTCGTCAGCCGGATGATCGGCGAGGTAATCCGAAATGCCGTCCAGTGTGACCAGCTTTTGGCCGTTCACATGGGTGATATAGTCGTGGCGCTTCAGCCCCGCCGCCGCAGCAGGGCTCTTGGGCTCGACCTTTTCAATGAAAGGCGTGATCGCCGGACCGATGCCGAGTTCCCGGGTCTTCGTTCGCGTGAGGTACGTTTTCTCCGGGCGTTTCGGCGACGCCTGGAGCGTAAGTTCCTTTCCGTCCCGTTCCACCACCAATGGAATCGTGTCGGTTTCGCTACGCACGATGCGCCACATGATCGCGTCATCGCCCTGCCCAATCCAACGCTTCACCTCATAACCGTCGATGGACTTAATCGTGTCGCCTACTTTCAGTCCGGCCTTCTCAGCAGGACTATCAGGCCCGATGGCACCGATCGTCGTGGTCGCAGAGGATTCCTGCACAGGATGCCCGATTTGCCAGACGACCACGGCGAAAATGCACGCGAGCAGAAAAGAGAACAGGGGGCCCGCTGCGGCCACGATGATCTTATCGAGGGGCTTGGCGACCGGGACATCGGCCTTGTCGATCTCCGACGAACCTTCCACGTCGCCGTTTGCGAGCTGCGGAAGCTTCACGTATCCGCCAAACGGGATCGAATTCAGTGCAAACCAGACGCCGCCGATTTTCTTCCGCCAGATGGGTTTTCCAAACCAGATGGCGAACTCCTCGACGATGAGGCCGCGCCATTTCGCCGCAAGGAAATGACCGAGTTCGTGAAAAAAAATGACGAAGTTGAATAGCAGCAACACCTCCAAAAAGATGCCGATGAACTTAAGAACGCTGAGCATGGAACACATCTCTTTAGCGCACTCGCAGCGGAATGCACCTGGAATTGTTCAATCAATGTCAAAGCAGCCCGCCAGCGCCACGAATCGCGAATCATTCCCCGTCCGCCGTCGCGCGCACGCTACTTCCACGCCGCGAAACGCTCGGCACCTTTGGCCGCTGCGGCATTTCCTTCGGAAAAAATAATGCGGTATTTGAACGTAAGTGACTTGCCGGCCGCCAGTGTGTAGGCGCCGGAGCCTTTCTCCTTGGTCTTATCCATCTCGAATTCGCAAAATGGATTTGCAGCAAAAAGGCCGTAGTCGCGGGCGTGCCACCGAGTGGGGTGGCGGAGGTTCGACGGGTGATCCATGAACGTGATCGAGTATGTCTTATCGCCGACGGGGCCATCCATCGTCACCCATTTGGCGTGCCTTCCCCAAACCTTGTCGTTTTGGTCGCCCTCACTGTTCACGATAGTCCCCTTGCCGGGCGCTTTCGGGAGCTTCAAGCGCATGCTCTCGGCGATGCGGATTCCGGCACTGCCTTCCTTTGTGTCACCAAAAACCACATCCTTTTCCCCGGCGGTCAGAGTCACCTCAAAGTCCACCACCCGCTCCGTAGCCGGGCTGGAATGCACCCGGAAAATCTGTGTACTCCGCAGCGGCGTCGTGCCGTCGGGGGCGTTCCATTTCTGGCGGGTTTCGACGAAGCCCGACTCTTTCCCGCTCTGCGCTTTCACCACGACGTCGTGCTCGATCTTTCCAACGGGATGCTTCGGCGTTCCTTTGTAGCTCGCGTCCTCGCCCCAAAAATCCACCCCGTTCACGTCCCCATGCGAAAACCAGATTGAGCGGTGATGCGGGTGATCGCTCTCCTCGCCTTCTACTTTTTCCATCGGATACGCGCGCGTCAACTTCGCCCCGCCCGGTCCGATGACCGGGTAGTAATACACATGCGGCGCGTCGCCGAAATGGTACTCGGTGAAAGGCTGGCCATCGACGGCGATGGCGACAGCGCCGACTTTTTCAGTGACGGTGACGTCCGCCCAAACGAGCGGACCGATTGCGAGGAGAGCGAGTGAGATGCGTTTCATCGGCGTCACCCATAGAGCCAGCGGAGTGTGGAGGGAATTTATTTCTTCGGATGCGACGAGAAATTGCGCTCGCTTTGGGAAAACGACCGGCATAACGACAAGCCATGCCGCTCTTCCTGTTTGAGCCAAACCGCCGCACTTCACTGCTCGTTTTCACAGCGCTGGTGTTGTCGTGCATTTTCGCCATCTACGGCTAATCCGAGCGGACACCTGTCACGCATGTCCCGCATCGCTCTTCTTTCCGAAGCCGTCGCCTGCCAGGTCGCAGCCGGCGAAGTCGTGGAACGCCCTGCAAGCGTGGTAAAAGAGCTCGTCGAAAATTCCCTGGATGCCGGTGCCACCCGGGTCGAAGTCCTCATCCGAAAAGGCGGCAACAGCTCGATCCGCGTTGTGGACAATGGCATCGGCATGGACCGCGACGACGCGCTGCTCTGCCTCGAGCGCCACGCCACGAGCAAGATTCGCACAGGCGCGGACCTCATGGCCATCCACACGCTGGGCTTTCGCGGTGAAGCGCTGCCGAGCATCGCCAGCGTCTCCCGCTTCCGGCTCGCCACCCGCGAACACGGCGCGATCGCCGGCACGGAAGTCATTGTCAACGCGGGGAAAATCGAAGCCGTGCGCGATTGCGGCGAGGCCGAGGGAACCCAGATCGAAGTGCGCTCACTCTTCTACAATCTTCCCGCGAGGCGGAAGTTTCTCCGCACGGAAAACACGGAGGCCAGCCACGTGGAGCACGTCCTTTTCCTCCAGGCCGTGGGCCATCCGCAGACCGGGTTCGTTTTCCTGAACGACGAGCGGCTCGTGTATCAACTCCCACCGGGACAGACTCTCCGCGAACGTATCCGCGACCTCGCCGGGGCGGCGATGGTGGCGGAACTTCTGGAAGTGCAGGAACAGGAAATCGCCGGCATCCGCGTGCGTGGGTTCATGGGGCGCGCCGGAGTGAGCCGCTCGTCCCGCCAGCAGCAGATCGTGTTTCTAAACGGACGCCCGATCGAGAACCAGACGATCAATTTTGCCCTCCGCGAAGGCTACCACACGGCGCTCATGAAAGGGCAGCATCCCGTGACGTTTCTCTTTCTCAAAATGGACCCGGCAGCCGTCGATGTAAACGTCCATCCCGCGAAGCGCGAAGTCAGATTCCGCGATCCTGCCCACGTCCGGGAAGTCATCGTGGAAATCGCTCGCCGCACGCTCGAAACCGACCGCGCCTCGTGGACTAAAACGTTCACCGCCCCCGAGCCGCGCCGCGTCGTCGCGGAGGACCACACTGTCCCGCTCCCGCTGCCGGCCGAGCCGTTTGCATTGCGTCGGGAATGGACGCCGTCGTTTCCGATCCCGCAGCCCATGCCGCCTGTGCAAGCAGCGGAGCCGCTTCCGGGGAACGCAGCGCCCTCGCCCATTCCGCCCCCCGAGCCACAGCCACCGGCACCCGCGCCCGCCACACCGCGACCGATGTCCGACTTCAAGATTCTCGGCGTGCTCGGCAAACTTTACATCCTCATGGAAAACGCGACGGGGCTTGTCCTCGTGGACCAGCATGCCGCGCACGAGCGCATCCTTTTCGAAGAAATGAGCCGCCGCATGGAAAGCCAGAGCGTCCCGACACAGCGTCTGCTGCTCCCGTTCACCCTGCAAGTCCCGCCCAAGGACGCCGACTGGCTGGAACAACACCTCGAAGTGATGAACCGCGCCGGCATCGGCCTGGAGCCCTTCGGCGGCGGCACCTTCAAAATCGACGCCCTCCCGCAGTTTCTCAAAGCCGACGACCCATCGCAAATGCTCCGCGATATGATCGACGATCTCCGCGAAACCTCCGCCCAGACCAGCAAACTCCGACTCGGCGAAGACATGATCGCCAAGACCGTGTGCCGCCACGCGGTGAAAGCAAACGACGTCCTCCGCGAGCCCGAATGCCTTCGTCTCATCCAGGACCTCCTCGCCTGCGAGCTCCCTTACTGCTGCCCCCATGGCCGCCCGACAATGATTCAGCTCAGCTACGCCGAGCTCGAAAAGAAATTCGGGCGCAAGGTGTAGCATCTGTTCCGTGAGCCGCAGTCGCTCAGCTTCGCGAGGCCGGGTGGCAGCAGGGTAAAATGGAGCGCAGGCCTATGCCATTCCGCTTCGTTTTGGTGTGGGTAAACAGATGCAAAGAGCTCCGCGATACGCGTGGTCTCTCCGGAGACGCGAGTATGTGGTTAGCCCCGGCAAGAGCACTACCCCGAATTCCTCACACTCTGAGAAGCGCCCCACCACCGCGTATGTAGTTTTCCAGCAGATTCAGGGAGGC
>JANMGP010000306.1:0-3648 GCA_031374705.1 Verrucomicrobiaceae bacterium
TCCTCCCGTGCCTCCTCGGGAATGGCCGGGTTCAGCCGCCGGATGGCCTCGCGCAAGCGCCCCACCAGCACCACTTCGCCAAATGATTGCCTCTCCGCCGCCGGTTCACCGGGCGCGAGATGCGGCCCGTGCCCCACCGCATAGCCCAGCTCCCCGAACCATTCGAGCGCGGCGTCTTCGACGATGGATTCGTTGAGAGGTGATGACACAGCTTAGTCCGCTGCCAGAGCGACCAGATTCTCCGTTTCGTCAGCGCCGATAATCATCGCGCCTTCCGCCTTCAAATCGGCGACAATCTTTTCCGCTGCGTCCATGCAGTTTCCTGCGTCTGGGTGGCGGACGGCAAAGATGAACCGCTCCGGCATCCTCTCGATCGCCTTCAGCCGCCGGACACGCTGAATCCACGCGTCGCCGTGTTCGATCACGGCAGTCGGCTCGGTTCGCTGCAAATCGAGCGGCTTGATTGCCCGCAGTGGCGTATCATTCGCGCCGAGCAAGCCCGTCGTGATCGGAATCCGCACATGATACTCCTCCGTGCCCACCAGCCTGCCGCGATGGAAAATCCGATCCGGCCGAAACTCACGCAGCGCATCATAGAACCGCTGCGCCATCACCGTTTCCTGATACACCTTCGGCTGCGCAAAATCCCGGTTCACATACTGCTTGAAAAGGGTCTCCGCCACCGTCGTCGGGTCATCCGTCAAAATCGTGCGAATCTCCCCAAAGCGGAACACAGTCTCCCTTGGACGCACAAATTCCCGGAATATCCGCCGCCCCAGTTCCGTATCCTTCTCCGCCACCACCAGCTTCTCCAGTCGCCAGAGTTCAGCGGCAATCGCCCGGCGTGCGTCCGTGAATGCGGTGCGCTCCAGTTCCGGGAAAAAATTCGTCACTCTCCGCGTCTTTCTTCCCTCCAGTTCCGCCCCGAGGAAACCCAGCGCAGGACAATGCACAACCACGCCGAGATTCACAAACTCGCCCGTCTCCGGGTAAGGTAAAAATCTCAGCACTGCGTAATTGCAGGCATATTGCGTGGTTTGTTTCATGTGCGACTCCAAAAGCTCGCGGCATCGGTAAACGCTCGCGACAGGGTTTCAAATACCAATTTCTGTTCCAATTGCACGGGCAGACTTTCGTCCCCGTCCAGATGTCCAGATGCGGCATCGTCTGGAAAATCTCCGGCAGCTTTGCGAGCGCCGGAGCAGAGAAAGGGTTGGGAGTGCCTATCGCGACACCATGACGGGATTCCTGTCGCGATCATGGCTTGGGACTATTTGAGCATTAGCTCGAAAGATTTGATGTCGCTGAGTTGCCGTGGCTGACGTCCCGGATGCAATTTGCCAGTAACCTTCACGTAGGCTCCGTCGGTCATGTGGGCCTTGTCCGCCTGATCATACTGTTGGGCATCAAGATTTGCCCGCACCCGCACTTGTTCGCCATCGGGCGAGAGCAAGGACAAAATCACTTCACCCGAGCGCTTTCCGTCTTGCCCCATTTCTCCGTCCAATCGCTCCACGGTTCCGGGAAAGACGTCCTCCAAATGCTGCTCCTTGGAGCGCAGTTCACGGCGAACCTCTTCAATTCTCGCAAAGTAATCGTGCTGGATGCGCACAACCGAAACCCGTGGCTCATCCGCTGGACGTTGAATGCACGCCGCCCAAGTAATGCCGATCTCGACCGAGTTCTTGAGCGATTCGTCCTCAAACCGCGTTAGGGCTTCGCAAAGGTTCGACGAAACAACGGCCCCTTCGCCCTTCTTAGACGTCGCAATCAACTCCTCGAGTGAATCCGTCTCGATGGATGTCACCAAGTCGCGCAGCGAGCGGCGCAGAGTCAGCGTCGTCCGGCGCACAAACGGAGCCTCCACTTCATCAGGAAGCAGCGGAGCCTGAACGTCGAGACCTTGAACAGGACAGGAGACGTTGAGCACGAAACTTCCGGGCTGTGTGTGCCGGAACTTGGCGGTTTCGAGAAACTGTTGGGCTTCCGTTCGGCTCAGTCGCGGATGGTGTGCCTGCGGTTTCAGCACCGTGCAGGCAGACGCCAGCAGCAGTTGTTGAGCGCCCGCCACCATGGATCCCGCGAAGGCCAGCGGCAAAGACCGTTCGTCCGGTCGCGGCGTGGTCACACGAAACGCGATGCCGTCATCACCCACTTCCACAAGGCTCTTGAAGACGGCTTGCTGACTCCGCCCCTCGATTGCAGACAGCTTGTCCACGATCAGCATGACCGCTTCGGAATAGTCCGGCGCAGTCGTATCCATCGGGAACACCAACTGACGACGTTCAAAGCGCGGATTCGTCATCACATAGAGGCGGTCCTTCGCGGCCTCCTTGACCAGAATCCACCCTTGGTCTTTCGCGTAATCGCGCAAGTCGGTCGGGGCGATGAGAGTTTCAAGATTCATACAGCAGGATAAAGCGGGAAGTTGCGGCGCGACAGTCGCGTGGCGAGTTCGGTGAGGCCGTCGGGCGAGAAATGCTGCGTCTTGGGAAGCTTCACGACCGTGCTGTCTCCAGCAATGTCAGGTGCTCCACGAAGGCTTTCCCAGTAACCACAACGTCTCAGAACAAGTTGATCGGGTGAGTGATTCAGCCATTCCGCTGCGTCCCTCGGCAAGAAAAGGACGACCAAGATGCGCGGAATGGCGACAGTCTCACATCTCAGGTCTTTGAATCGGTTAACACCTTTGAGGCGGTATAAGTAATTCGCGCCATCGTCGTCTGGGACCGCAATGGTTGCCTTGAGTTGAACCTTGATGTCCACCTCGGTTTGCGTGGTGGCGTCCACGTAGGGCAGCCACGCCGTCAATTGGGCATCAATGCCGTTGTTGTCCTCGTGGCGGTTGCCATCCCGGCAAGACATGCCCGCCTTCGACGCCACCGCGTGCAGGTAGGCGTAGCTCAATTCCGATTCGATGTTTGGCAGTGACAGCGGGCGCATGTTCGTGATGGTTATTTTACTTGCTCTCGTTGACGGGTTCAACCTCCAACTCCCCGCTCAGCAGCTTCGGCAGTCCGGACCTCTCGGGATCGCGCAGGGTGGCGAGGGTGCGGGATGGAATGGCCGGGTTCAGCCGCCGGATGGCCTCGCGCAAGCGCCCCACCAGCACCACCTCAGAAAACGAATCCCGCTCCGCCGCCGGTTCACCGGGCGCGAGATGCGGCCCGTGCCCGTCCGCATAGCCCAGCTCCCCGAACCATTCGAGGGCGGCGTCTTCGACGATGGATTCGTTGAGGCTCATAACCATTCCCCTTTCATCATTGAGTCGCCATCGCCTGTACGACCTCATCCGCGATCTGCTGCTCCATCGCGCCATCAAACCGTCCCAACTTTGCGTCCATGCCGTGCGCCGTCAGGATCCCCTTCGGCACCTCGATGATCTTCGACAGGAGTAGCGCCACCTTCACCTGGTACGGAAACCGTCCGCCCCAGAGTTTTGGCGCAAAGTTGCGCCCGCCGAACGCGCTCGCTTATTGCGGGCACTCGCGGACGGCGTTGAGCGTCACTTGGAGCGCTTAGTATTGCTCGAGGCTCGCAACGCGGGCAAGCCGCTCAGCGGGGCGCGGTGGGAGATCGCTGCGGTCGCCAGCGTGTTTCGTTACTACGCGGGCGCAGTCGAGCGGTTGATGGGCGCGACGATTCCCG
>JANMGP010000354.1:0-15527 GCA_031374705.1 Verrucomicrobiaceae bacterium
AGCACGCTTCGCGGAACTGGCGAGGAACCGAGGCGAGCGCTTCCTTTGTTGAAGCAATGATGACGGGCATCGTCATAATCGCGAGCGTGAGCGCAGCGGCTATGATGCTGCGGCCCATCCCGGCGAAGAGCACGAATGCGCCGAGTCCGAACAGCGCGTGAACGATGCTGGGCACGCCGGCGAGGTTCACGACTGCGAGATTCACGACTCGGTTGAACCAGTTATCCTTCGCGTATTCGTTGAGATACACGGCGGCGAGAACGCCGATTGGTGCGCTGATGCAGAGCGACACGATGACGAGCCAGAACGTTCCGAGGAGCGCGCTCCAGATGCCGCCTTTGCGCATTCCGCCGATGGGGTTTGTGGTGAGAAACTCCCAATTGATCAGCGAGACGCCCTCTTTGATGAGGTAGCCGACGATAAGGAAAAGCGGGATGACGATGCAGGCCACCATGAGGGCGAAAATGCCGCGCGCGATTTTCTCGGAGCGCTGCTTCTTTCTCGTGAAGGCGGTTTCGCCAAACTGGGATGCGGATTGTGGCGGAGCGTTCATGGTCATTTGTTTTTGATGCCTTTCACGACGAGGTCGGCGACGAGGTTGACGATAAACGTGATGGTGAAAAGCAGGATGCCGATGAGGAACAGGACGCTGTAGTGAGGCGAATGTTCCGGTGCTTCGCCGAGTTCGGCGGCGATGGTGGCGGTGAGTGTACGGACGCTGTCGAAGACGCTGTGCGGCACGTTTACGGCATGTCCTGTGGCCATGAGGACGGCCATTGTTTCACCGACTGCGCGTCCGACGCCGAGTAGGATTGCGGCGAGCAGTCCGTTTTTCGCGGCTGGCAGAAGCACCCGCCAAATCATTTGCCAGCGGGTGGCGCCGAGTGCGACTGCGGCTTCACGGTAGCTGTCGGGCACGGCCTTCAGCGCGTCTTCCCCGATGCTGACCATGACCGGGATGCTCATCAGCGCGAGAAGGATGGCGGCGTTCAGCACGCAGAGTCCGACTTGCACGCCGAAGAATTTCTGGATGAGCGGATTCATCACTGTAAGGCCGATGAAGCCCCAGACGATGCTCGGAATCGCGGCGAGCAGCTCGATGACGATCTTGAGTCCCTCACGCGTTTTCCCAGTGGAAAACTCCGAGACAAAAATCGCCGCACCGAGACCAAACGGAACCGCGATCAGCATCGCGACACCGGTAACACTGAGAGTTCCTGCGATAAGAGCGAACGTGCCGTAGCGGATGTTGCTCATCGACGTGGGATACCACTCGGTGCTCGTGAGAAATTTCCAAAGGCTGAACTTGTCGCTGCCAAAAATCGGAAGCGCTTCGCGGAACACGAAGTAGAAAATCGCGAACACAAAGATGATCGCGCTCATTCCGGAAAGCCGGATGAGCAGCTCGATCAGTTTCTCGCCGTAGATGCTGAATGTTGAACGCGAATTTGTCATGCCTTTGGGAGAAAGGGCGGACGGCGTTTGGATACACGCCGTCCGCCCGTGATTGGTTTACGGTCGGTTATTTGTCTTTCGGCGCGAACTCGGGGAGCGGGACGTAGCCGTTATCGATGACGAGCTTCTGGCCGGGCGCAGACACGATCCACTTGATGTAAGCATCAACTTCCGGTTTCGCTCCCGGCGGAACATACATGAACATCGGACGTGCGATTGGGTATGTCTTGTCGAGAGTCGTCTTAATGGTGGGCTCCACGCTTGGCTCACCAGTCTTCTTCGAGACCTTGATGACTTTCACTTTGTCGGTCCGGTAGCCAATGCCGCTGTAGCCGATGGAGCTGGCGGTGGTACTGACGAGATCGACGACTTCTTTCGAGCCGTTCATGTCGCGCGAACCTGCTTTGAAGTCGTTCTTTTTTCCTACGACTGCCTCGCGGAAGTAGTGATAAGTGCCCGAGTTGTTCTGGCGGCTTACGCGGGCAATTTCATCCTGACCGGCCGGCATCGTGACGCCGATATCGCTCCATTTTGAAATCTTGCCGCCTTCCTTGTAAATCTCGCTGAGCTGGTCAACAGAGATCTCCGTGATTGGATTGCTCGGATGCACATAGATAGCGAGCGCGTCGTAGCCGACGACGTGCTGAGCAGGGTGTTTCCCGCCGTACTTTGCCGTGGCTTTTGCCTCTTCCTCTTCTTCGAGGTGGCGCGAGCTGTTTGCGATGTCGCAAGTGCCGTTGATAAGCGCTGCGACGCCGATGCCGCTGCCGCCGCCGGAGACTTCGACGGATACTGCCGGGACTACCGCGTGGTAAGCTTCCGCCCAGGCTTGCGCGACGTTCACCATCGTGTCGGAGCCGATGTTTTGGATGGAGACGCCGCCGTCTTTCTTGCCGCCGCCGTCAGCGGATTTCTTGCCGCAACCAGTCAGCATGAGGCTGGTTGCTGCGAACGTTGCGATGCTCAGTGTGAGGATTCGTTTCATTGTGTGTGTGTCTTGGGTTTGTTTTTGTTTTTTCTTGTAGGAAATCAGGAGATTCTGTCGCCGAGCACTCCTTCGCAGAGGTCGGAGATCTGTTCGTAGAGAAATGTGTAGGTTTTCTCGAATGCGGCCTGGCGTTCTGCCGGGTCGGTGATGACGCTCGGGTCCGGAAGGCTCCAGTCGAGGCAGACGGCCTTTGTCGGTTTTGGGAATGCGCGCTTCGCCGCGGGGTCGAGCGCGACGATGATTTGCGCGGCCTCGAGGTTCGGAAGCTGGCCGATGCTTTTGCTCTGTGGATTGCGCGGGGCGATGCCTTTGCTCTCCAGGAATGCCGCCGTCGCGGGATCAATCGGTTGCGGGTCGAGACCCGCGCTGGCGAAGATGAAATGCGGTTGTTCGAGTTGATTCGCGATCGCCTCTGCGAGCTGGCTGCGGCAGTGATTGTGTTCGTCGATGAACACCATGCGCCATGTGTCGCCACCGTGCGCTTTTGGGTCTTCGCCCGTCACCATATAGATCACTTCTTCCGCGATGTTGGTGGACTGATCAGCCACCCGCTCGTAACGGCGGGCAATGGTCTGGAGCGGGTTCGCCGCCTCCTGCGGAATCTTGCCGTCTTTCACGAGCTGGAAAATGTCGGCGTTGATTTGTGAGCGGAGCGCATCGGTCTCGGCCTCGCGCTTCATCACATCGCGGGCGAGGTCCGCATCGCCGGTCACGAACGCCTTCACCGAGTCGCGCAACATCGGGATAGCGATGGCGGCGAGTTGCTGAAAACGCTCCATCGGCACAGTCGCAGAGGTTTTCGAAAGCTTGATGATCTGCCGCGCAATGCTCTCGGCGTAATCACCGACGCGCTCCAGCTCGAGGTTCACCTTGATGGTGATGTAGGCAAAGCGCAGGTGGCGGGCGACGGGTTGCTGGCGGACGAGGAACTCCAGGCAAAGGCGATCCACTTCTTTCTCCAGTTCGTCGATGCGGCGGTCGCGAAGGATTACGGCGTAGGCCTTTTTGCGATCCTGAGCGACGAGCGCGCCGATGCACGCATTGAGCGCGTCTTCGGCGAGCTTGGCCATTTCGGAGACTTTCCCGCGGATGCGGCTCACGTCCCGTTCGAGTGATTCTTCGTAGTGCGATGGCATTTGTTTGTTCCGAACATTCGCCTGCAATTGTTACGAAAAGATGGCGAGGTTGTGCCGTGTCCGTGACATGACGCCCGCCCTTCACCCCTCTGTGAAAATCCACCAATTTGCCACATTGCCGACACCGGTTCGTAACAATTCTCCACAAACGACACCCCAGCGTCACGTAACTGTAACAAAAAGGGCGGATTCTCGCGGTCCACTGCGCTCGGTGCGCTCATTCCACTCCAACTCAATCAATCAACACACTCTCACATGGCTCTCCTGAATTTCTTCGGTCGCGATATGCGGTTCTTTGACCTGCTCGAAACGAGCGCGGCAGAAGCCAAAGTAGGCGCTGCGTTTCTCACAAAACTCGCGAACACCCTCGGCAACGGAAACACCGACACGCTCCTGGCCGATGTCGCCCAGAGCCGCAGGAATCACAAGCGCATCACCATCGAGATCAGCGAGGAACTCACGAAGGTCTTCATGACGCCGATCGACCGCGAAGACATCGAGAAGCTCTCGAGCTCTCTCTACCGCATCAGCAAAACCGTTGAGAAGGCCGCCGAACGTCTCACCATTTGCCCTCCCGGCGCAAAGCTGAACTCGCTGGAAAAGGAACTGGCCGCCATCGAGCGCGCATCCACCGTGGTCACCACCCTCGTTGGCCAGCTTCGCCACGGCGTCACGCTTGCCAACATCAAGGACGCACACGAGCGGGTGCAGGAGCTCGAAGGGGATGCAGACAAAAACCTGCTCGAACATCTCCGCGCACTTTACAGCAGCGAGCAAGACGCACGGCTCATCATTTTCTGGAAAGACCTCTACGACCTCATGGAGAAGTGCACCGATCGCTGCCGGGACGTGGGCAACGTCATCTTCCACATCGCGCTGAAAAACTCCTAGGCCTTCGACATGACGCTCGTCCTCATCGTCGTCTTTGTGGCGCTGGTGTTTGAATACATCAACGGCTTCCACGACACGGCCAACTCTATCGCGATGGGTGTCTCCACCCGCGCACTCACACCACGCGCCGCGCTCACGATGGCGGCCATCATGAACCTCGTCGGCGCACTCGTCGGCACTGCGGTCGCAAACACGATTTCCAAGGGCTTGTTGCTGGACGGAGTCATCCCGAAATCCCTCACCAGCTACCTCGTCATCAGCGCGCTGCTGGGGGCCATCATTTGGAATCTTCTGACGTGGTGGTTCGGCCTCCCGTCCTCTTCCAGCCATGCACTCGTCGGCGGAGTCGTCGGAGCCGCCCTCGCGGCGAGCCACGGCAACGTTGGTTCGATCATCTGGTTTACGCCGGGAAAAGAGCACTGGTACGCCCCCGGCGGCGTCATAGGAAAAGTGATCATTCCCATGGTCGTCTCGCCATTTGTCGGATTTTTCCTCGGGCTCATCCTCATGACGGTCATCTACCTTCTCGTGAGGAACTGGCGGCCCGGAACCGTCGATCGCACCTTTCGGATTGGGCAGGTTTTCAGCGGCAGCTTCATGGGCTTCAGCCACGGGAGCAACGACGCACAGAAAACCATGGGCGTCATCGCGCTCGCGCTCACCGGCGCCACCGCAGCGGGCGATTTGAACACTCTGCCGCAGTGGGCGTCCTTCCTTCGAATCGACAAAACCACCGACATGGGAATGCATTTCCCGTTTTGGTTCATGCTCGTTTTCACTGGGTTCTTTGCCACCGTGGGTGCCGGGCTTGCCTGGGCGATTTCCGACGCTGCCGGGCACCTCTCAACGCGTGTAAAAACCTTAGCTTCCCTGGTCATCGGCGCAGCATCCGCATACGGAGCATGGCAACTGGTCAAGACTCTGGGGCACCCGAGCGGTTCGATTCCCGTCTGGATCAAGCTTGTCTGCGCAATCACCATGGCCGCCGGAACTGCCGCCGGCGGATGGCGAATCATCAAAACGATGGGACAAAAAATGGTCAAGGTGCTCCCCTTAAACGGCTTCACCGCAGACGCCACGGCCGCAACCGTCCTTATCATCGCAGCCGGAAACGGAATGCCCGTCTCCACCACCCACGCAATCACCACCAGCATCATGGGCGTGGGATGTGCCCGCCGTTGGAGTGCGCTGAAACTGAGCGTCGTTGCCCGAATTCTTATCGCGTGGGTGCTCACACTCCCCGCAGCAGCACTGGCCGGCTGGCTGGCGATGGAAGTGTGTTTTCTGTGCGGTGCGAAGTAGAACCCCGCCACGCGATAATTAGCGGGGCGTCAGCAAACTTGTTCACATTCGACTAGATGCGGTAGCGGGCGCGAAAGTTCCGCATTGAGCCGTGGCAAGATCTATCCCACTTCTCCAACGCCGCAGACCTGATCGCCCGCTGCGCAGACACCGTATTAGGACACCGTTGGGTAAATGTCATGAGGCGCGAATCATGCGGCATGCGGTTTCGCGAATTGGTGCTGGGGAAGGGACTTGAACCCATACTCCTTTCGGAACCAGATCCTAAGTCTGGCGCGTCTGCCAATTTCGCCACCCCAGCGTTGGGTGCAATGGCAATTTCGCCGCATGGGGCCGCAGTGTCGAGCGCAACTTCAACGGATCGTCACTGGACCATTCACACGCGGGGCGATATACAGCGCGGCGATGTCACAAAACCTGTCGAAAACCACAGCCGCGGCTCTCAAGTCCGCCGCAAAATCCATCGCGAAGCAGAAAGTCGTTGTCGGCTTCGACGGCTTTGTGGATACGATCATTGAGGTGGTCAAAACCCGGCAATCGCCGACGAAGTTTGACCGCTACACGACAATGGTCGATTGGGCGAAACGCATAACGGCGGCGTCGGGCGTGAGCGCGAACTTCGAGCTCGCGGTGAAAATGGTGAAGCTGGGAGGCAATGGGCCGATCATGGCGAATGCGCTCGAAGCGTTTGATTTTTCCACGACTTACATCGGCAACCTCGGCAACCCGAATCTGCATCCGGTTTTCACCGACTTTGCAAAGCGCGCCAAGGTTATCTCCATCGCAGAACCCGGTTACACCGATGCGTATGAGTTCGACGACGGGAAACTGATGTGCGGCAATCACGTGGGGCTCAAGGATGTGAATTGGAAGCAGCTCACCAAGCACATCTCCGAGGCGGAACTCGTGAAGCTGTTCTCGTCTTCGAAGCTCGTCGCGATGGTGAACTGGACGATGCTCATGCACCTCTCGGAGATCTTCAAAAAGCTGCTCACCACTGTCATGCCAAAGCTGAAGGGCCCGAAGCCGTGGATCTTTTTCGACCTCACCGATCCTGCAAAACGTTCGCGCGAAGATCTCGCGGCGGCGCTGAAATTGGTAAGCGGATTCGAAAAACATGCGCGCGTCATCCTTGGCCTGAATCTCGGTGAAGCACGGCAGGTGAGCGAAGTCCTCGGGCTCGGGCCGGTGGAGGAGACCTACGGCACCGTTTCCCACGCGGCGGCGGAGATTCGTGCGAAGCTGAAGGTGGATACGGTGGTCGTGCATCCCGTGCAATTTGCCGCCGGTTCGGACGCATCCGGTTCCGCACATGTCGAAGGGCCGTTCTGTGCGGTTCCGAAGATCACCACGGGAGCGGGCGATCATTTTAATGCGGGCTTCTGCCTTGGCCGTCTCGCGGGCCTCTCGCTCGCGGAGAGCCTGCAATGCGGCGTCGGCACGAGCGGCTACTACGTGCGCACGGCAAAAAGCCCGAAGATCGCGGACCTCGCGAAATTTCTCAACACGCTGTAGGCCGCTCGAAAACGGCGAGCCAGTTATTAAACGGAGTGCGTCCCCACAACGGGCGAATGGCGCCCCGGAGGCCGCACGCTTCCAGCGTCGCGGCGAGGGTCTCCAGCCGCGGGTAGTGGACGGGTTTGCCCTTCATCCAGAAGCACAACACCGCGAACCAATCGGTCAGTTTGGTGAGTTGGAAACGCCAGCCCGGAGCTTCCATTCCTGTCCGGATGACGAGCTTGCCGCCGGGCGCGACGCAGGCTGCGGCTTCGCGGAGGAGCGCGGTTTGGTCGTCTGTTGTGAGATATTGGAGGACGTCCAGCAATGTGACGCTGCCGCTGTGCGCGGGCAGACCAGAGCGGGCGTCTGTGGTTTCAAAGACGAGATCCGACTCGCGGGCTGACGCGACTTTTTGAGCGACGGCGATTTTCGAGGCATCGTAATCGATGCCTCGCATCGGGAATTTGCAACCGCGCTCGCGGAGGTAAAACGAACACAGTCCCATCCCGCATCCGACGTCGAGCAGCGGTGCGGTGGTTCCCGCGAGTGCTTTAAATACGGCGTCGTAGAGAGGGTCGGTCGCGAATTTGCACCACGCGTAATATCGTGCGTGCATGCCGGGAAACCGCGCGGATAGCTCGCGGATATTCACGGACGCTCCGCTCATGGTTGCAGGGTTTGCTTTACGCTTCGCAGCGGCAGGCAGGCCGCACCGACTGCAGCCCACAAGGCGAGGATGGCGACGCCGGTGAGCGAGGCTTTTACAGAAAGCGCGGGCGCGACGCCGTGCCATTTGTGCAGAAGAAGCTCGATCGATTTTTCGCGCACACCGAGTCCTGCGACAGTGACCGGCAGGGCGGCGACGGTGTCTGCGACAACAAATGCGCTGAACACTCCAACAGGGGGTGCCGGCAGCGGGAGAGCCGATGCCGCACACCAGAAGATTCCGTGATATAGGAGCGCAAGAGGAACAGAGATGACCATCGCAGTAGCTGCCCCGGGCGAGAAGAGGCACTTTTTTACGTAGCCGAGAATCCGATCGTGGAGCTCCTGCCGGAAAAAGCGAAGCCATAGCCCGGTGCCCATGAATGCTGCGAAGGACACGCCGACGGTGATCCATGTGGCGCGGTTGATCGACGCGGATAATCCGATGCTCCCCACGATCAATGTGCCGACCACGATCATCACCGGAATGGCGCTGACATGATCGAGTGCCACGGACGCGAGCAAGGCGCGCTTTCGCTCTGGCAGATGCTTCGCGGCGAGTGCGACGCGTACGGCGTCCTCGCCCACCGTTCCGACGGAGAGGAGCCCCGCCGCATTCCCCGCCAGCGAGATCCGCAGGGCGGTGACAAATGGCAGCGGGCATTCGCAGGCGCGAAGGCACGCGTGCCAGCGCCACGCAGCGAAAAGAGCGGCCACCCCGCCGCATGCGATCGCGACAACCAGCCACCAAGGGTGCTGGAATTCCGCGGAGCGAAGACCCTGCCGGACCTCTTCCCGTGACACCACCCATGCGAGAAGGAGCGCCGTGACGGTGATACGCAGGACCGCTGTGATGCCGGTGCGTGCAGTCATTGCGAGACGCGGATTGCTGGTTGATCGAGGCCCATGAGATTCAGCGGTCATCGTTTGGTGACCGGCACGTTCTTTGCCAAGCTTTTCCCGAGTCGGCATACGAAGAAAAACGCGTGATACGCGAGTGAACTCCCGCACCAGCAAAAGAATGGTCCAACGGTTCGCTCTTGCCGACAACGGGGGTGCGAAAATATCGTGGAGGCATGAAAATTCTCATTACCGGCGGCGCTGGCTTTATCGGGTCCCACTTTGTTGAGCGCTGTTTGCGGTTGGGGCACAGCGTGGATGTGGTGGATGACTTCAACGACTTCTACGACCCTGCGATCAAGCGTGCGAATGTCGCGGCGTTCAACGGCGACGTAGCGGTCCATGAACTCGACATCCGCAACGCCGACGCGATGCTGCGTCTGATCAAGGAAGGTCGCTACGACAGCATCGTGCATCTTGCAGCGCGTGCCGGCGTGCGGCCTTCGATCAAAGACCCGCGCCTGTATGTTGAGACGAACATTCTCGGAACGCTGAATCTTCTCGAAGCGGCAAAGCAGGCGAACGTCCCGCGCTTCATTTGCGCTAGCAGCAGCAGCGTTTATGGCGTGTTGAAAACACTTCCCTTCCGCGAGGATCTCGCGCTCACCCAGACCATCTCTCCGTATGCGGCAACGAAACTTGCGGGCGAGCAGATTTGCTCGAACTACAGCCACCTCTTCGGGCTGCGGACGATCAATCTCCGCTTCTTCACAGTCTATGGTCCGCGTCAGCGTCCCGACCTCGCGATCCATTCGTTTTCGCGGGCGATTTGGGAGGGGCGATCGATCCATCAATTCGGAGACGGCACCACGCGGCGCGACTACACTTATGTGGACGACATCATGCAGGGCATGGAGGCTTGCCTGAGTTACGAGGGGCAGCTTTGCGACGTGTTCAATCTCGGCGAAAGCCAGACCACCACGCTGAGCGACCTCATCTCCACGATTGAGGCTTCGCTGGAAAAAAAAGCGGTCATAGAGAAGAAGCCCGACCAGCCCGGCGATGTGCCGGTGACGTACGCGGACATCTCAAAAGCGCGCACGCTTCTCGGCTACAACCCGCACACCAAGATCGTCGAAGGCATCCCGAAATTTGCGGAGTGGTTTCGCGGGACGGTGAAGTGAGGCGCGAGCTCACGCGTTGTCCAGCCGCACCGCTTCCCGCAGCTCGGGCAGGAACGTTGGCAGCGCGGACTCAACGCGGTTCCAGTTGGGAATGAGCGGGCTCGCGAGGGGATCTTCCTGAAACGCCCTGGTCGCTTTCTGGATGCTGCGAACGAATGTATTCACGGCGCATTCCTCATCGTGCCGCGAGTACGCCAGGCCGTTGATTCCCGCATCGACCGCGTAGAATCGCAGGCTGTCCTCGGCGTGGCGCATGTAGGCGCTCAGCAGGCTGTCAAATACGCCGGCATCCACGCGGATGCCTTCGGCGGTCATCCGCTGGAAAATCGACTTTGCGATATCGGTCGCCATTCGGTTCAGGCCCTTTTCCGGATCGCGCGGCGAGAGTTCCTGATGCTTGTGATCGTAGTTCTCGCACAGCTCCGACTGGCAGATTGCCCGCGGTGAACAGTTGCGGAAAACCTCCGCCAGCATCCCGACTTCCAGCGCCCAGTCGCATGGAATCCGCAGCCGGCGCGCGAGATCCATCTCCATCGCGAATTCGCCCGCGAGCGGATATCGAAAGGTGTCCAAAAAAACGAGGTAAGGATGCTGTCCGACGATTGTCCGGAGCGCCCGGAGCAGTGGGGTCATCAGCAGACGCATGACGCGGCCGTTCAGCTTGTCGGTCACCCGCGGGTAATAGCCCTTGCAGAAATCAAAGCCGAGGCTGTGGTGGGCCACCGGGTAGCACAGCCTTGCGAGCATCTCGCGGCTGTAGGTGAGAACGTCGCAGTCGTGCACGGCAACCATGCTCGCCTGCTCGCTGGCGATCGCGTAGCCAAAACAGATCCAGACATTCCGCCCCTTTCCGCTGACTCCGGCGCTGAGCTCGTTCTTTTCCAGTCGATCAAATACCGCGCGCATTCTGGGGCCATCGTTCCAGAGCAGCACAGGCTTCTGCGGGAGCTGGCGGAAGAAAGTCCGCGCCTTCTCCCAATCCTGACGGCGGGTCGCTCCATCGATGCCGACGACGATCTGTTTCAGGTATGGAACATCTTTCAGCTCGCGCGCGATTTGTTTCAGTCCGCGTGTACCGAGCTCGCGGATGTGGCACGGCAGGACGAGGGAAATCGGGCGTTCGCGGGAAAACTCGATCAGCTCCCGCTCAAGGCGCCCGGTGTCGGGTTTACCGAGCCGGTGCAGAGTGGCGATGGCGCCGGTTTGAAAGAAATCAGCCATACGAGATGAAACTGATGAGCCGGAGCGCAAATGTGCAAGCGCGGAGTGGCTGTATGCTGGCGGTGGCGGCGGAAGTGTGAAACGCTGGGCGGACATGAATCTGATTGTCGTCCACTACCATCTGCGGCCGGGCGGAGTCCGCCGCGTCATCGAGCTGGCGGTGCCGCACATCATGCAGCGGCTGGGCGGAAAGTCCGGCGTCGTGACACTTGCGATTGGTGAAGCCCCGGACACTGGATGGCTTCAGGAAGTCCGGCAGTCGCTCGCGCCGATGCGCTTGGAAATCCGGACGCTGCCCGCTTTCGCTTATTATTCCGAGCAGCGAAAGAGCGGGGAGGAGTTGCAGCGAAGCGTCCGCGGGGAGCTGTGTGAACTCTTTGATGGAATCGATACCGGAGACCTGGTGGTCTGGGCGCATAACCTCGGCCTCGGTCGAAACCTCGTGCTAACACGCGAACTTTCGCGGGAGTGTAGAGCCCGCCACATTCCGCTGATTGCGCATCAGCACGACTGGTGGTTCGACAATCGGTGGCAGCGCTGGCCGGAGCTGCGGCGCTGTGGCTTCCGGACTTTGCGTGCTGTCGCGGAGGCTGTGTTTCCTGCCGCCCGGAACGTCGTGCATGTGGCAATCAATCGCGAAGACACGACCATTCTCGCGAAGCATTTCCCCGGTCGCGTGCATGCACTTCCCAATCCAGTCGGTCGAGTCTCGCAGCCCGTTCCCGAGCGCGTCGAAAGCGCCCGCCGATGGTTGCATGGTCAAATCGGGCGGGCGGCTCCCGTGTGGCTTCTCCCCTGCCGTCTCCTTCGCCGGAAGAACATCGCCGAGGCACTCCTGCTCGCGCGCTGGCTTCGGCCGGAGGCGCATGTGGTGACGCTTGGCGGCGTCAGTTCTGCCGACGAAGAACAGTATGGAGCAAAGCTGGCAGAGGCTGCGCGAAAAAACGGATGGCCACTGAAACTCGGCATCTTGGAAGGAGACCGGCGGACAAAGCCGGACGTCGCGGAACTCATGGCCGCCAGCGAAGCCGTCGTGCTCACATCGATTATGGAGGGCTTCGGATTGGCCAATGTCGAAGCCGCCGCCGCCGCCCGTCCGCTCATAGCGCGTCGCCTGCCGAACGTCGCTCCGGATCTCGCCGAATTCGGCTTCCGCTTCCCGCAGTCGTACGACGAGCTGCTCGTTGCACCGGGCCTTTTTGACTGGCAGGCGGAGGTCCGTAGGCAGGCCGGGCTTTTTCGTTCGTGGTTACTTCGCCTTCCCCGCTCCTGCCGGAAATCCGTAGGACGACCGGTGGTAATTGCGTGCGGTGTCACCCCGCAGCCGGTTCCGTTTAGCCGACTGACTTTCACCGCGCAGTTGGAGGTGCTGTGTCATCGTGCGGAGGATTCGTGGAACCTTTGCGCGCCGCTGAATCCGTTTCTCCAAACGTGGAAAACGCGCGCGGCTGCGGGGCGATTGCAGGCGACTCCATGGCCGCGTGGTGCGTCCAAGCGACTGGGCGGTCCAGCCTACGCAGAGCGGTTCGCAGAACTCTTAAGCAACACACCTCAGCGCGTCGCGAAACCCGGCGCGAGCCTCGCAGCGCAGGAGGAATTCATCCGCGAGCGGCTCGACGCTGCACATTTGTTTCCGCTCCTTTGGGCGACTGAGACATGAGAATCCGCGCCGTCATTTTCGATGTCTATCAGACGCTGCTCGAAGTCGGTCCGCCGCCCGCCGACCCGGCGGCGCGCTGGGAGAAACTATGGCACGAGCAATTGAATACCGCCGCCCGCTTGAGTCTCACTGAGTTTACCGCCGCTTGTGATGCATTGATCGCCCGCGAGCATGCGGTCGCCCGAAAGGCGGGCATCTCGTTTTCCGAAGTTTTCTGGCCTGCGATCGTGGCCGATGTGCTCCCGGAATTGTCGGAACTCTCCTTCGCCTCGCGCGACGAGTTTCTCTTTCGCCACACGCAAATCATCCGCACGGTCCGGCTCATGCCCGGTGCCGCGGAAGCGCTTTACATGCTTCGCGATGCGGGTGTGATGCTCGGTATCGCCTCGAACGCGCAGCCGTACACACTGCGGGAAATCGAGGCTACCGGCCTGAGCCTCGCGCTCTTCAATCCGGACCTCTGCTTTTGGTCCTTCGCGCACGGCTTCAGCAAACCGGACGTACACGTTTTCCGCATCCTCACCGCCCGCCTTCGGGCAGCCGGCGTATCTGCCGCCGAAATCTTGATGGTCGGCGATCGACTCGATAACGACATCGCGCCCGCCCAGGCGCAAGGCTGGCAGACGTGGCACCTCGATACCAACACCGCCGGCCCGATGAGCGGAGACTGGCGGCGTTTGCGCATGTGGATGGAAAGCAGTTTGGGCCGATGACGATACTGCGGCGACCCCGCGGCCAGCTCTGGGAACCATTTCCGGATGGGAGTAGTCCTTGCGTTTATATCTGAAAGTCATACCGAAATACCGCATGAAGACTTTGACGATCAGCAGGCCCGCATCTGGCCTGCATGGTGCCAAGGTGCCGCCCGCACAACCGACGCTCATCTCCTCGCTCTGGCAAAAGCACACCAAGCCGAACTGGCGACGCTGGACGCAGGAATCCCCGGTGGATTTTTGATTCCGTAGTTGCTTTCCCCACCCGTTGCCGTGGCCGACTACTCCGCACTCGTCGCCGACGGGTGACAAACAAGGCGGTCCGGACGCGGCGAGAGCCGCTTTCATTGGCTCTGTTGGGTATTTGCGAGCGGACGGTTTAGGCCTCTATTCTCTCAGATTAAACGGTTTTGGCGGGTTCGTTGTGCCGTTCCTTCGGTCCGCACCGGAGAGCGCTGGACCGACGAATGTTCCCACGGGCACTCATGCCCGCCATCCATCACTCGCGCCGCCCGCGCGCCTCGCCTCTGTGGCAAGTTGTTCGTCACACTTGGGAAAGGACAACACAAAGGGACCGCACCATACGTCTTATGCGATCCGCGCGACCAGGGGCGAGTACACCCAATGTTCACACATCCGACCCACTCAGCACAAACCCGACGCCAAAGCTTTACTGTGCAGGGCTTGTCGGACGGGAGGCTGCATTTCTACAAGGAGAACGCAGCGCAACACGCGCCGCATACATAACAAAAAAACCAACAATCCATAGTTCCATGAAAACCAACAAACTAACCTATCTGGCCATCCTCGCGACACTGCCAATCAGCGTGTTCGCAGGGCAGGAGCAGACCTCCGACAGCAGCTCGCAGACGCCTTACCTCGTCCCGACGCGCAAGAACGTTCTCACCCGCTCGATCCTTACGGTCGGCGACGCGGTGAACTACAAGACTGACGGCATCACGCCCTACCGGATGGTCGGCATCCCCGACGGCCTCGGTGCATTCGACAACGGCAACGGCACCTTCACCGTGCTGATGAATCAGGAACTGACAGGCTCCGTGGGTATCGCGCGCGATCACGGCTTCAAAGGCGCCTTCGTCTCGAAGTGGATCATCGACAAAGATGGGCTCACGGCGCTCCACGGCGAAGACCTCATGAAATCGGTCTATCGCTGGGACACCACCACCGCCTCCTATGCGCCCCTCGCCGCGCCGATGTCGCGCTTTTGCTCCGGCGACCTCGCTGCTCCGAGCGCATTCTTCAATTCTGCGACGGGCGCGGGCTACAACGGACGCATCTACCTGAATGGCGAAGAGAACGGCACCACGGGCCGCGCCTTTGCTCACTTCCTCGATGGGAACTCCTATGAGCTTCCGGCCTTCGGCAAGATGGGGTTTGAAAACTCCACTGCCAACCCCGCCACCGGCGACAAGACCGTCGTCGTCTCGACTGATGACGGCACCGGCGGCCAAGTCTATGTCTATGTCGGCGACAAGAGCTCCTCGCCGGACCGCGTCGCTGCGGCCGGCCTGAGCGGCGGCACCCTTTTCGGCATCAAGGTCGCGGGCGTCGTCGCGGAAAACGACGGCACCACGTTCACCACTGGCAGCTTCACGGGCGTCAGCCTCGGCAACGTCACCAGTCTCACCGGTGCACAGTTGGAAACCGCCAGCAACACCGCTGGCGCGACCAACTTTAACCGCCCCGAAGATTCCTGCTGGGACCCGAGCAGCCCGAACGACCTCTACTTCGTCACCACCGCATCGTTCACCGGCAAGAGCCGCCTCTGGCACCTGCACTTCAATAACCCAGCGGATCCCGCAGCCGGAGGCACCGCCACCGTGCTGCTCAATGGCACCACGGGGCCGAAGATGATGGACAACCTCACCGTCAACAAACGCGGCACCATCCTCATCCAGGAAGACGTCGGCG
>JANMGP010000017.1:0-8302 GCA_031374705.1 Verrucomicrobiaceae bacterium
GTAAAAATCCACCATAGCGAGCGCTTCTCCACCTGCACCTTCGCCAGACCCGTCATGCCCGGACGCCACCATTGATCCGCGGCGGCATCGGGCTTGAGCCGCATGATGAAAACGTTGCCCTCTTTCTTTGGAATCGCCGCCGGCTCCAGACTCACGACTGTGGCCTTATACGTCTGTTTCGGCTGCGAGACGAATGCGAACTCGGCCTTACCGCTTTTGAGAACTTCCGTGACGTCGCGCTCCTCGATTTCCGCCTCCACGTAGAGTCCGTCAATTCGCGCGACTTTATACATCGCCTCGCCGACTTTCACGGGCGCGGAAATCCGCTCGCGCAAATCGCCCTCTACAATCACGCCATCAAACGGAGCCCGCAAAATGGCCGCCTGCAAGCGGTGTTCGATCGTTCCGAGTTCCGCGCGGGCCTGCTTTGCGAGCGCTTCGTTGATCTTCATCTCGGCGAGATTCTTTACCGATTGCGCCTTCTGCGCCTCGCGCTCGTAACGCTCAATCTGCGCGAGTGACTCCGCTTTTTGCAGGAGCACTTCCGTGCGATCCAGCGCCACGATTTCGTCGCCTTTCTTCAATGCATCGCCGGGCTTCGCAGCGACGCGCTCGATGTAGCCGTCAAATGGCGACGTGATGAACGAAACCGCCTCACTCTTTACAATAAACTTGCCCTCCACTCGGTAATCGACGCGCACGAGAAAAAGCGCCGCAAGCAGCAGCAGTCCTAGAATTGCGCCCACTTTCGCCCACGTGTGCTCAGGGCCGAGAAGCTTTGCTGCACCTTCGCGAATCGAAGCCGCGAGACGCGCGCCAAACCAGCGATCCGAGCGATGCAGCGAAGCCAGACGCGGCGTGAGTTGGTCGCCGAGCAGCCGTAGTTGCTGGAGTTCCGTAGCGGTGAATGGACGCGAGGCGCGTTCACAGGTCACCACGGCGACGACTTTGCCATCATGCCGCAGCGGCACTGATGCGAGATGACCGGACTGCTGGGCGCGCGCGTATTTTTCATGATCACGCGAAACCACCGAAGCCCCCTCCTGCGAAGGAAACACGATCTCGTCATCTTGATCCGCGCATTCCTCAAATGCCGCCTCCAGCAATTGCGCCGCTTCCATCTGGCGATCGAATTTCTCCGTGCGGCTCATCGATTTCAGCCGGAAATATCCGCGTTCCTTCCAGCCGGCGCTGGCACGATCACAGCCCAGTCGCGAAGCCACGCCATTGCACAGTGCGAGCAGCGCGGCGAGGAAACGCGACTCGGCGTTTACGGGCACCATCAAATCGAGCACCGTCGCAAATTTCTCCACATCCACCGCAGCCTGGCGACTGCCGGAGTGCCCTTGATAGAGCGCCGGCGTATCCGCGGCGAGCGCGAGCCGCGCCAATGCATCGCGAGCGGCATCCTCGGTGAAATCGAGAACCTGCGCGATGAACACGACCTCGTCCTCGGGCTTCAACAGCCTGAGCTTGATCGCAATCGTGTAAGCACCGCTCGCTTCATCGTCGGCCTCCACGAATCCGCCCTCTTTCAATGCTCGCTCCGCAGCCTGCTCGAGGAACGCGTTGAAATTCGTCCGCAGCTTCGATTTTCCGCCGCCGGTTTCCGATTCGCCAATCTTCAGCCAGCGCGGCGGCACGGTGGGCCGTCCGAGCAGGAGCACCCCGACCTCAGCCTGCGCAAGCTTCGTGCAAGCGCCGACAAGTCCCGCCCAGAAATCCTTTGCTGCGCCCGAAAACGAACGCAGAGCAACCAGTTCCCCGACGGCCCGCGCATAACGCTCATCCACTCCGGAAAGATTCGTATCCATGGTTATTCGAGGATCATTTTCGCCGCGAGTCCTGGCCGGACCTTCCCATCGGCGTTGTCAAAAACCGCTTTGACCCGAGCAAGTCCGCTGGCCTGATCGACGACCGGCGCAATCAGCGACAGTGTCGCCTTCACAGGTTCCTTCGTCCCGGCGACCTGGATCTTCACCGCTTGGCCGAGCTTCAAATCCGAAGCTTTCACGCCCTCGACGTGGCCGACAAAGTAAACCTGCTTCGTATCCACGAGCCGCACGAGTGGCTTGTATGGCTCGCAGCTCGCGCCCGCCTGAAGGAAAATCTCCACGATCGTTCCCGAGAAAGGTGCCACGATTCGCCTGCGCCGCAACTGCTCCTGCGCGATGCTCGATTCGGCCTCAGCCACCGCCGCCTCCATCCGCTTTTTGTCCAGCTCGTCCTTGCTAACGGCCTTCGTTTTTTCAAAAAGCTGCTTCGTTGAATCCAGGTCGGTGCGTGTGCGCTCGGCGACAAATTTCCGGCGTTCGACTTCGAGGAGCTCGAGGCTGCTGTCGAGTTCGAGAATGACATCGTTTGCCTTCACGGATTCGCCTTCCTTGAATCGCTCGGCTCCGATTTGCCCCTGAACGGATGAACTGAGGACCACGTCCATAAACGGCTCTGTCACTCCGGGGACCTCCCACGGCGCAGCGACGCTGCTGGAAACGAGTGCAAGTGACAGGATGATTGGGACGTGGCGCATGAAGCGCAAGGGATAGTCAGTCTGCATTTACGGAAGAAGCTGTTTTTCGCGGGGAACCTCAAAAACTCCAGGAACCGGTGATTCCGACGGAGTGAACCTGCCCGTCGCCTTGGAAAAGACGCGCTTCATAATCGCAAAGCACCTTGAAGCGATCCGTCACGCGCAGCCCGACTGCCGCACCAAGTTCCATCCAGTCGTCGTTCCGCGGATGCGTGTTCGCTCCTGCGGAAAAGCTCCCGAAGCGCTGGAATTTGCGCCCGTCACCGATTTCGTAAGGCGACTGCACGAGGCTCGCCCTCACAAACTGCGCTTCATTCATAAACTCGTGCGCCACCGCGAAACGAAGCTGCGGAGTGACTACCATCCGGCGAACGGCGAATGTCCGCGAGGCGCTCAATCCGAATCGCGTCACCATCGACTCGAAATCCTGGGTGGGGATGCGCACATTTGCAGTGCTCCTGCCGCGCTCTGTGTAGCCGCTCAGGTCCCCGTTCACATAATCAAAACCGCCAAATACACCGAGGACAAATCCCCCGATTTCGTGATTGTAGCCCACATTCAGCTCGAGCTTGTGAGCCTGACTGTCCGGCTGGGCACTCGCAATATCGCCGAACAGCGTTTCACGGCGGATGTCGTGCTCAAACTCCATGTAACTATAGAGGGCATCGGCATAAAACCCGCCTACACCGAACGAAGCATACGCGGAAATCGCGTCTCCGCTGATTTCCACATTCCCGAGGCCGAAGGCCAGCGAACTATCGCTCTCCAGATGCGTCACCGCGACGCCGAGCGCAAATTGGGAAGATGGACGCCACTCCACCCCAAGCGTCTGGGTGTAAGTGTCACCCTCCGCTCCGGTGGCGCGACCCGCTGCATCGATGTCAGCAGCTGCAAACTGTCCGGCGGCGAAAACCTCCACTCCTTTCTCCACTTTCTCCCCTGCCCTGTGCCGGAAAAGTCGCGAGTTCACATCGCGGGTCGCGGCGTTTGCTGCGGCGATGGCGAGTTCTGTTTGAACCAGCGCAGTGGGGAGTCCGCTAAAAATCGCCGACGCAATCGCCTCCTCATCCGTCCGGAGTTCCAGCACCGCGAAATCGAGTGCACCATTTGCCGCAAAAAGAAGCGGCGAAGTTCCCTGCGTGCTCCACTGCTGGCCCGCATCCGTGCTTCTCGCCCACTCCGGCGTAAAACCTGAACCGGTGCCCGTTTCGGAATCCGTGTAAATCGCTGCAAACTCGCCGCTCTGAGCACGCGTGACCACCCAGTAAGCGGTGTTCGGCGCGAGACCGATTCCCGATGGGCGCTCGCCGCTCACGCTGAACTCACCGGACGGTAGATCCTTCGGATTGAGTCCTTTCGGGAGGACTAGATTGCCGGACGTGCGGGCATCAACCGTGCGAGAAAAGCTCCCGGAGTTTCCTTCCGCGCTAAAAACCACGTTGCTCGGGACGGATGAAATACTCCCCGGGCCTTTCAGAACGGCAACGAGTGCGCCCGGCTTTCCGTTATTGTCGGAATACAGCGCCGCCTCCACAGTCCCGGCCAGCGTCCGCTGGAGCCGGACGGCAACATCCGTGAGCAGGTAGTTCTTCTCGTCTGTGAAAAAACGGGAACCTACCCAGCGGGTTCTCGTGATTGCTTCCACACCGTCCGGCCGCTGATCCAGATTGGACGAAAGAACCACCGCACGGACATCGCGCGCCGCGGCAAAAACCGACACCCACGTCAGGGCCAAAGCTGCGCGTTGCATTCCGAAACGCACCGTAGAGCAAAAGGGAGTGTTCATAATGGGAAGGCTATATCCCCAAAAAAGCCGGTCGTGTCGAGCATGATGCGCAGGTCGGGCTTATTTTTTGAGTGATTGGAAAATGAGCTTGCGAGGGAAGCGCGAAACCGCGCAAAAGGAACCCATCGTGATACACGCTCGCATTTCTGGTTCCATCGGACGCAAGACATACCACTCGGCCGCTGGCTTAACCGCCCTCATTATTTGCACTACTTCTGCCTTCGCCGGACAGTCTCTGAGGCTTCGCGATTACCTGAATATGGTTCTCGAGAATAACGAAACCATTCAGGCGCAACTCCTCGGCACCGAGGCCGCCCGCCACAAAGCATTGGCCGAGCGCGGCGCATTCGAGCCGGAATTGGTGACAACGCTCCAGAACACGGCGAACGACCGGCCCAATTCCGTCGAACAGCAGCGGAACCTCTCCGGCATTCCCGTCTTGAATGAGAACAATCGCACGATCGACACGGGCATCGAAACCCTCACGGTGACAGGAGCGAAAGTGCGGCTCGGCTATACGTTGAACAATTTTCGCAACAACCTGCAGCCGCTTGGAGGAACCGCAACCAATCCCGGGAATACGGACGAATGGCAAAGCTTTGCAGGCATCAACATCACGCAGCCGCTCTTGAAAAACGGCGGGCGCACTGCCGCCCTCGCCAGTCTCCGGCTCGCAGCGATCCAATCGGAATCCGCGTTTCAGGAATATCGCCGGCAACTCATGGTCACGCTCTCGCAGGCCGAGGTGGCCTATTGGACCGTTTACTTCGCGCAGGAACAACTCCGCTTTCTCGATGAATCGGTTTCGGTGGCTGAGTCGCTCTTAAACGACAGCCGGGAGAAAGTGAAGGCGGGCAAAGGCACAGAGCTCGATGTCCTCGAAGCCAATGCCGGCCTTGCACTGCGCCGCACCAAACGCAGCGAAGCCGCCCAGCGGCACTCCGAAGCAATCTCCCAAATGCTCGTGCAGGCGGGTATTTCGCCGCGAAACGCCCCGGATTTCACGATTGCCGACCGACCGCAGGAAGCGCAGCCCGCCACTTCACTCGCGGAAAGCTGGAGCACAGCGAAAGCCTTGAATCCGGATTACCTCATCCAGAAAAAGAAACTCGATGAAGCACTGCTAAAGGTCAGCGTGGCAAAAAACATGCGGCTGCCTGAACTGAATCTCAAAGCAAGCGCCGGGCTCAATGGACTTGGCGACACCGCCAGGAGCTCGTTCGAAGAAACCGCCGAAAACCATTTTGCGTCGTGGTCGGTCGGGCTGGAAATGCGCGTGCCCCTCGGCGGTGGAGTCCGCAGCGACCACGAGTACCGCGCCGCTCAACTCAGTGCGGACCAGGTTCGCCGCCAGATCGCAGGGGTTGAGACGCAGCTCGGCAACGCTCTGAATGTCGCGATGAAGAAGATGAAGACATCGCGCAGCAACGCGTCGGAATACCGGACGATGATCAAGTTCAGCGAGGATCTATTGAAAAGCGAGCGCGAGCGCGTGTCTCTCGGCAAAGTGGAAGGACGCCGGATTCTCGAAGTGGAAGCCGGACTTTACGAAGTCAAACAAGGCCTCGCGGAAGCCCAGGTCGCCGCAGAGCGGGCCGCACTGGAATTGCACCTCGCGGAAGGCTCCACCCTGCAACGACTGGGGATGAGTTTTACGGCCGATCAACTCCGCGAACACACGCAAGCGCTCTTGGCCAGGCGCGCGCAGAAGCCCTCAACAAAGTGGTTCGCGAAAAAGACGCCGCCACCGCCGAAACCGAAGTTCCGCTTTACGCCGTCACATATCCGGCTCCCCGAGCCCGAACCGGAGCCGGCAAACACAACCCGCGATTGGATGAAAGCCGCGAAGGACTGGGTCACGGAGTTTGTGACATGGCCGCGCTTCTAGGGAAACGCTGAATAAAGCGAGTTGAGCGGAGAAGCGCGACGCAGGGTGGTAGTGAGTGGGGTTCTGAGGTGGAAAATCATCGAAGAATTGCTGTTTTTGCCCCGTTTTGGTGCGATGCGGGCACGGTCAAGCCGTGAGGGCGAGCAGGCGGCGCTTGACTATGACGAGGTTGGCTAGCGCGAACAATGTGTGCAGGTGCGCGTCGTTTTTGGGCAGCCCTCGGTAGCGCGTTTTGCGGTGCCGGAAGAGGTTTTTTACAACATGATAGGGGTGCTCCACTCGCGCTCGGATTTGCGCCTTCACCCGCTCCAGCCCTTGCGCGAGCATTTTGAGCAGCCCTTCCTTCATCGCTTTGATTTTGCCTCTCTTGGCGGCGATGTAAAACTCGGCTTCCGGCGCTTTTTCTACGATTTCTTCCCGCTTTTGCGCTCCGGTGTAGCCTGCGTCCATGAACACGGATTGTTCTTCGCCGTGCAGGACTTTATTCGCGGGGGTGATGTCGGAGACGTTCGCCGCCGTGCTGTGCAATGTGTGGACGGTGCCGCTTTCCACGTCGGTTCCGGTGTGCGCTTTCATCCCAAAATACCACTGGTTGCCTTTTTTGGTTTGGTGCATGTCGGGGTCGCGCTTGCCGCTCTGGTTCTTGGTCGAGGGCGGCGCGGGGATGATGGTCGCATCCACCATGGTGCCTTCGCGCATTTGGATTTTGCGCTCGCGCAGCATGAGGTTGATTTCCTCGAAGATGGCTTTGGTGAGGCTGTGGGCTTCGAGCAGATGCCGGAAGTTGAGCAGCGTAGTCGCGTCTGGAATGGCGTCTGCGCCGAGGTCGATTCCCGCAAAATTGCGTAGCGCGTGGCTGTCGTAAAGAGCGTCCTCCATCGCTTCGTCGGCCAGCGCATACCACGCTTGGAGGAAGTAGAGCCGCAGCATTTTCTCGATGCCAAACGGCGGTCGCCCGCGTTTCCCTTCGGGATAATGCGGCACGATGAGGGCGATGAGTCTCGCCCACGGGACGATTTGTTCCATCTCGCTCAGAAATTTTTCCCGCCGGGTGGTTTTCTTTTTTTCACTGTACTCCGCTGCCGCGAAACTCATTTGCTTTTCCATACGCATGTCTATCAGCACTATCGCCCGCTGTCCCGCTATTTTGCAGGGCTTTTCGCTTTATTCAGCGTTTCCCAAGTGGTGGGTCTTCGGCGCTCCGCCTGCGAGCATCGCGGGGCTGGATTGGATCAGGCCGATCATCAAAGGCAAAAAAATACAACGATTATACCGCGGACCCTATCGCTACTTTTCGGGTGACGGCAGACGCAGATGTCTTTATCGCGCACAGCGACCAGATCGCCGCGAAACCTGCTTGGATGAGCAGCTACACGGACACGGGCGACAATCTGCAAGTCACCTCTGGAAACCTCGTCTCGGGTAGCGTGATGAGCGTCTATAAAAAGACTTTCACCGCGAACTCCACCGTGACTCTCGGCGGCAACGGCGGTGCGGGCGGCGCTTTCTATCTTACCTTTGTGAAGCCGCTATCCTCGCAAACACTGCCATCGGTTTCCGTGACGGCGACAGATGCCGCCGCCACGGAGAATGCGGACACGGGCACTTTCACGCTCACTCGCACCGGTGCTACGACTCCGGCGCTGATGGTGAACTTCAGCATCAGCGGCTCCGCGACGAATGGAACGGACTACACCACTCTCGGCAGCACTTTAGTAATCCCCGCAGGTCAAAGCAGTGCCACCATCACAATCAACACGATCAATGATTCGGCACTCGAAAGCACCGAAACCGTGGTCCTCACGCTCACAGTGAATGCAGCCTACAATCTCGGCACACCATCTACTGCCGCTGTGAGCATCGCCGATGATGATTCGCCGCCGCTGCCTGTGGTATCTGTCATTGATAGCGACCCAAGTTGCCGCCGAGCCGAGCAACACGGGCAGCTTCACTTTCACGCGCACTGGCAACACTACGAATGCCTTGACCGTAAATTTCAGTCTTAGCGGCACGGCTACGAGCGGTGTGGATTTTACTAGGGAAACGCTGAATAAAGCGAAAAGCCCTGCAAAATAGCGGGACAGCGGGCGATAGTGCT
>JANMGP010000025.1:0-6821 GCA_031374705.1 Verrucomicrobiaceae bacterium
CCGCGAGTTGCGCATCGCTTGCTCCCGGACGGGCGCAGCGGGGGCGGCGATTGGCGATAGAACGGAACCATGCAAACACGAATCCATATTTTCACTTCCATCGTCGCAGCGATGCTCACTTGCGGGTGTGCGACCAGTCGGCCGGGGCGGATCATTAGCAATGTCGTCGGATCTGCCGGCGGCGCGATTGCGGGGCATACGATTGGCAAACGCGAAGCGCTGCCGACGGCGTTGGGCGCTAGTGCCGGGCTGATTGCAAGCGAAGCGCTCAATCTCACCCTCGACTCGGCGCAGGAGCGGACGTTCGCCGCCGGGTATGAAAAAGCGCAGAGTGATTCGGCGAAGCGGAAGTATCAGTCACTCATAGAACAGCAGCGGGTCGGGCCGATGGAGGCGGATGAAGCACGCGTGTCGTTGCTCGAAGTCCCGCTGCCGGAACGAACGGTCCACGGCGTTCACTTTGCCCCGGCGACCGCAACCCTTCGCATCCACGAATAGCCATGAAACGCATCATCGTATTCACGGCAATTCTTGCCACTACGCCGCTCGTCCACGCGCAACTCGTCGTCACCGACCCGATCTCGGACATCCTCAACCAGACGCTTCATATCGAGGACATCGCGAAGCAAATCGAGATTATCGAAAACCAGGTCGAGCAAATCAATACGCTCACCAAACAGCTCCAGCAGGTGCAGGCTTACGTCAAAGCGTTTGGCGACCCGGAAAAGCTCACCAGCATCGTCGGCGCGGACGGGCTCATGACGAGCCTGCGCCAAGGCGGAGTGGGCAAGTCGCTCGACGCATTGCGAAGCGGGGCGAGCGGAAGCGATGCATTGCGCTACGACGCAAACGGCCTCTACCGCAGTATCGGCACGCAGTTCACCACACCAAACGGCGCACAGCTTCCGCGGGCCGAAGAGGTGTATCGGAAGTTCGGCGCGATTCAGCAAAGCTCGCTCAATCTGCAATCCGTCACCACCGACGTGTTCGCGCGACGCGACGCGCTGCGCCAGCAAATCGCCAATACCACGCAGCAGCTCGAGTCCGCGACGACCGATGCGGAAACACAAAAACTCACCGGTGTGCTTGTCGGCTACAATGCGGAACTTTCCGCAGTGGATCGTGAAATCGAACACGCCGCCACGCAGCTCACTGCACAGGACATCGAAAACCGCGCGGATCAGGAGCGGCAAAACGCTGCGCGTCGCGAAGAACGCCGCGCACAAATCGAAGAAGGGTTCCGCCGTTCCAGCGAAGCATTCCGCATCGATACATCGGCCCCGGTATTTCCGCGCAGGTAAGAATCTATGAGCGACTTTCAAACACTCTTCCCGAATTTCCTCACGCAATGCACCGAGCTGAATCGCGCACTCACGCCGGTCGCCGTGGTGTTGTTCGTCGTCGGCATTGTGTCCTCGACAATCACGGGCCAGCGAAGTCCGGGGGCGTATTTGCGAACCATCGCACGGACGTGCGCCTATGTCGCAGTGCTCGCGCTGTTGCTGGTCTGGGGCGGTGACATCGCAAACGGGATCGACAGCACGGTTAAAGACACGCTCAAGGCGGACCCCGCCGCAGTCCATGCTGAGTATCAAAAAGCGCTCGCGATGCAAAAGGGCACGGGCAAAGACGGATCGTGGTGGGACTTGCTCGATGCGCAGGCGATATTCGAGAGCATCGTGACGGGCATTTTGTGGTGCTTCGGATGGTTCGCGGGAATCATTGTTTTCTACGCGCACCTCACCCAAAAATTCATCCTATACCTCGCGTATGGATTCGCGCCGTTGTTCATTGGATTCCTAGCTGTGCGCACGTTGCACTCGATTGGAGTGTCGTTCCTGCTCGGATTTGCAGGCGGGCGAAAAATATTTCCCATTCTCGTCATATTTCCGTTGACTCAAAAAGCCCCGCTCGCTGGACTCCGGCCCGCGCCCGAGATGAAGCCCAACTTTTCCATCACAACAAACACACCGAACGCGTCGGAGCGTTGGAGCGTCGATAATAGAAACAGCGCGCAAGACTCTGCGCATGTCGGGGAACGTTCGGCTCCCGTTTCGCAAAGTGCCGCCTTTCGCAGCGAGTCCACTCCCTCTCGGAGCGCGATCAAGCCGGTTGGGAATCCCATCGCCGCGCATTGGTGGCAGACCGCTGCTTTAGGAAGTCTGACCGCCGCTCCACGGAGCGCGGGGCGCACTCCAAGGAGCGAGCTAACTACTCCCGGTGCCAGCCGCCCGCATCCACGAGCGACCATCCGTCGCCGAAAGGTCGGAATCTCCCACCAAGAGGCGACGATCTCCCGCCAAGAGGGCGCGGGCTCCCTCCACGGAGCGATTGATTTTCCGCAAAGAGCGGGCCGCATTCCCCAAGGAGTAAATCTTTTACTCCCTCGCCCGCAGCGATTTACCAAAACAACCCAACCATAGAACACCAAGCAATATGCCCGACTGGATTAAATCTGACGACGAAGCATTCGACGAACAAATGGACGCCTTCCACCTTTGGATCACCGTCCCTGCCAACGCCGGCCTCGCTGGCTTCTCCAGCACCGAAGTGAACCGGTTTAACAACAACTACACAAACTGGAAAACCACCTACGCGGCCAAAAAAGCCCATGACACAGCGGGCCTCCCTATCACCGCAGGCAAAGCAACCTCGCGCGACTTGCTCGAAGGTGCTGCCCGTCCGCTCGGTAAACAACTGCGGGCAAAACGCCTGAGCGACATCCTCACCGATGCCCAAATCGCCGCCGCCGGGATGCCCGTGCTAGACGGAGGCCGCACCGCCAGCGCCGCACCAACCACGCGCCCCGTATTAGCCATCCACCCGGACCAACGCCTTGAACACAAAGTCACCTGGACCGACGAAACCACCCCCGCCAGCCGCGCCAAACCCGCCGGAGTAAAAGATCTCGAACTCCGCGTAGCCGTAGTAGCCCAAGGCCAGCCCGCCCCCGCCGACCCGGACGCCTACACCTACTACCGGGTCAACGACCCCGCCAGCCCCAACATCGTAGGCTTCGACCCCGCCGACGGCGGCAAACTAGCCTGGATGATTGGCTGCTGGACGAGCACCCGAGGCGAACGCGGCCCGTGGAGCGCAGCAGTGAGTGAGACGATCCGAGCGTAAAGGAGAAGCCTTTCCGCCAAGCTCGAAACATGGCAAGCAGGGAGCAATCGAAGCGAAGCGCAAAGTAGCCCCCGACTTGAGGCGGGGAGACACCCATATAACACGACAGACCACAATTTTAATGAAACCTGCACCCACGGATACAACGCCCAAAAACGCACCCTTCTTCGACAGCCAGCTTATCGCAAAGAAAAGTGCCTCGATTCGCGCCATCAATCGTGAATACTACACGGAACTTACCGCGAAGACGACGACTGCAATCGCCATAATGCAGGCTGAGCAGTTACGAATGCAGGCTGACAGTTCAGCCGAAACTCTGAAACTCTTGGGCGAAATGTCCGAATCTCAGCTTGCCGCAAACACCTTGCTGGAAAGCGTTGATGGCGGAATTGACGAGTTAGTCGGTCTTACTAAGCAAATGGTGTCCTATCTCGAAAGCATTGAGGATTCCCTCAATCGTGGTTTCGGTCAGATTGAGGGCACTCTCAGGGAGATTAACGATACGCTCAGTGAAATTAACGACACCCTCATCGTTGGCTTTAATAGAACCGTGATGGCAATCTGTGAGCAGACACAGGTGTTGAGCGCAATTTCGCACACCCTTTCGACTCCCTACGAAACCAAAGCTCGTGAGCTACTCCGCGAAGGCCAACGATGGTTGGAAGCTGGCGCAGAATCGAAAGGAACCGAAAAGGAGGAAAACTGGAGAGATGCACTTCGCCTTTTCCGCGCCGTCTTTGAAAACGACATCGGCAGACAAAACTATGTCGCGTGGTTCAATGCCGGGTATCTCGAATGGAATCTCCTGAACGATCCTGCGACCGCAGAAAAATCATTTTCCAACGCACAGCGATATAGCGCCCCGGCGCGCGACCCCTGGCACACGAAAAGCCTGCGTCACATGGCAGAGATGCAATACCTGCAAGAACGCTATACTGAGGCTCGCGACACAGCTCTGAAAGCCGTTGGAGTCAAACGAGAATACGAGACGCTCTACAATCTGGCCCGTTATCACGCCAAACTCGGAAACCGCGTCGAGATGCTAAAACTGCTCGACGAGTGTATCACACTCAGGCCGGAGACGGTCGGAATCATATTTTCGGAGGCTGACTTCTTAGCATGAGTGCGGACTTATTGAGTTTGGTTCGCGGTCGCACACAGGCGATTCGAGGGCAACTATCGACACAACTGGCTTGCGCGGAAAAATGCGCCGCTGCGATTCGGAGGGCATTCGATGCCACCCCAACACCCTTCAAATTTTCTGAATCTGAATTGACGGGCTATCTGCAACAAATCGAGGCTGTTCGCCGTCTCGATTACATCCGCGCCAACTCCGTTCTATCCAATCTATCGAATGCGAGGCATACCGTATCGAGTGACTTGGATGTAGCATCAAAGGCGCTGGAAAGGGTTCTCGAAGACCTTAAACGCGAGAACCAATCATTGGACCGCAAATTTGAAAACGAAAAGCGGTCTGTGGAGAGCAGGCTGGAAGCCGCAATGGGCCAAGCGTTGAAAGTCGCTGGCTCATCAGAATACGTGAGCAGTCCAAATCGGGACAGCTTTGAAGGCTACGCAATATCAGCTTCCGTCCTACTCACGCTATACATCGTTGGGAAGGCGGTTATTGAATATTGGGATGCATCAGACTTAAATAAAGTGATCAAAAGTTTAATTGGACTAATTGGATATTTTATTGGAGCTTTGATTCTAGGTTTTGTATTATTTTTTGTGTTTTTATTCTTATTCTGGGTTTCGCTATATACTATCACATTGATACGCCGCCTGAACAATGCAAGTATAGCCAACTCTAGCGCTGGGAAAATTCGAGTAGACGCTAAAGCCGCCTACAAAGCAGACACGGAGAGGATAGAAGCGGCCTTCAAACAAGATACAGCAAGGGTCGATTCGAACATTTCTGAAATGAAGCGTAAGCTGACTCTGATACAAGATGCCGTCAGTTGCGTAAAAACGCACTGGCCGTAACCGACTTAGAGTTTTGGTGCCGAGCAACTTCTGGGACTGTCGGAAATGATGTCAGGCTGCTTAAAGTATTCGAGCTTAACCCCAACCTGTTGAGCCGCCTTCGTCAGCCGCGAGCATGAAGTCAAGCCGTGTGTGGTAGATTCTTATCTGCCGGATTAGAGACCTCGGCGTGTCCGGCATCGCGCTCGATCATGAGCGCGACGAACCCACCGACACCTGGGCGATTTCCGATGGCAGCGCCGGGCTTCGCGGACGGCTCATCAAGAGCGACAATCTCGCCGAGCTGAAGCTCTACGCTGCTTCGCTGCTCAGCGGAGCGGCGGATGTTTTCACCGAAAAGAGTGCTTCGGCGTTCGGTTCCTTCACCGCACCGGCTCTCACAAACGCTCCGCTCAAAGGCGCACAAAGCGTGTTGGACCGATACGCGCAGCAGATTCTCGCGAGCATCGAGCGCGAAGGTTTTTACGTCCGCGTGCCTGCCGGCAAGCAGTTCTACCTCTACATCACGCAAACGATGGACCGCGACAACGCAAAGGTCGCGGGCGCCAAGACTACAGAGAACGAGCCGCGCACCACATCCACTCACGCTCAGCGCCATCCGGCAGCCAAATAGCACCCTTTAATCATGAAACACATACTGATCATTTCAGTCGTATTCCTCGCAGCGTGCGCATCCCGCCCGCCGAATAAAATCATCATCGCACACACCGAGCCGTCCCGTGGGATCGTCGCGCCGCTGCGGACTTCCGAAGAGATTCGGGAGTATCGCTTCGGGCGTTACGCAGACTCCCGTGACCCGCGAGTGATGCACGAAAGTCATCCGGTTTATCGCATCGAATCCGCCGCGAACTGGAATCTCAATCAAGCCGCCGCCAGCGTGCCCGTTCCGCGCGAAACATCCGCGCCGCAACGGGTCGCAGCAAGTGATGCGGTAGTCGCCGAGGTGAACAAACAACGCGCCGCGACGCGGGCTTTCATCGAACAGACCACGACGCTGAACCAAAAGCTCGGCGAGCTTTCACAAGCCGCCGGGCAGTCGCAGGAAATCGCCCGGCAGAACCTCGCTTTGAAGCGCGATGTCGCGGCCTTGCAGCAGCGAATCGACGCATTCGACTCCCAACTCCGCGAGCGAAAACCAGAAGGAACCGCTCCTTTAAAGCCCGCAGTGGACGACAAGTGGTAAACCCCGGCCCAGACACGAATTTATGAGCAACCACAGAAACCAACCCATCGTCGTATCCATCGCATCGGCGACACTCACACGCTACTCCGAAGCGAGTCAGGACATCGTCGAAAAGCTCGGCCTCTCGCCCGGCCCGGAACCGAGCGCAGCGAGATAGCCTGTGCGCAGCACAGCCCGAAGGGCGACACTTGTGTCGGCAATTCCTGATGAGCCTTGCTATCGAGCACGCAGATCCCTTCGAGCTTTCCGGGCTCTGCATCGCAGAAATCATCGAAACGCTCCGCGAGTCGAAACCCGCTCTCTAAACTATGGCCATCAAACGAACCAACGCCGAAGGTGCCCAAAGTGGCACTTCCACTGAACCAAAACCCGATGCAGCGAATGAAGCGCAATCCTTCCGCGAAAATGCAGAAGTGAATGCGAAGATCGACGCCTTCATCGAAAAGAACCCGAAGGAATGGAGCTATATCCAGTCCATGCCGCGAACCCGACTTGAGCGAAGTCTCGTCCTGCAAGCCGTGCAAAA
>JANMGP010000039.1:0-28907 GCA_031374705.1 Verrucomicrobiaceae bacterium
ACCGCCGAAGGGCTCAACTCGAAAATCCAAGCGCTCAAAGCCAACGCCAGAGGCTTCCGTAACTTCTTCAATTACCGGACTCGCATCCTCTTCTTCTGCGGCAAGCTCGATCTTTCGCCACTATGACCCCGGAAGAAACGCATTTTCTCCAAGGGCCCTCGATTGGCAGTATAAACTTCGAGCCGCTCGCCTCCCTTCTCGAACACAGCACGCCCGGTCCAGGTTTTCTCAATAAGTGAGAAGCCCGGTATCGCGCTGGCGTCGGCGCCAATCACGTTGTCTTCCAACAGCCGTCCGTCGATATGATCGAATGCGGAGTCTGAGTTGGCCTTGACAGTCGCACGTTCGGGCTTCTCGGAGGCGGGCAGGCCAAAAACAGCCATCGCAAGCTTGATGGCATCACGCTGCCCCCACTCGCCGACTGAGAGCCGGCGAAAGCGGGGAAGGTGGAAAAGAGTCGCTTCGAGAGCAGTGCGATTGAAGCGCTTCTTCCAAAGCACGGAAATGATCCTCGAACTCAGTTTCGGACTGAGCACGGAAGAGAATGCCAGACTGCCGAGTTGACTTTGAAGGAGACTTTGGTGCCGTCGTTCTCCCAATGCGGCCAAAAGTGATTTGAATGAATCGAGATCGAGTCGCCGAAGTTTTGCGAACGAGAGACGTGAGTTGAACGTCGATACTGCGTTCTTGGACTTTACCACTCCAATGCAACAGCAGCGGGAAGACATACGACTTGAAGTCCGCCGCATCCACCGGCCCGCGCAGAATGTTCGCGGATTCCCATAGGTGGGATTCGAGCTGGCTGAGAGTCACTGTGCCGGATGCCATCATGAGGGGAGTCGTGAACCGCCCCAAACGGGGAAATGGCAAAGTCGGTAGCTGAGCGCATACAGTCGGAACACGCTGGGACGCTACAAGACGCACTTGAACAAACGCAACTGGTAATCGAAGCGTCTGCCGAAGTTTTCAATGCAAGGTAAAGCGACGCCAGTAACCGAACCGCTGGTGCGGAACCCAAGCGCCCGCTTGATGTGCAGGCGGATGCGTGACAACCTTCCACATAGTCATATGAAACATCGCGCAATCACCATCTCCGCCATCGCCATTGCCACCCTCTGCGCGGCGGCCCTTTCTCCGGTCTGTGCGGTGGACTTTGTCAAAGATGTGCAGCCGATTTTTGAATTCAACTGTGTCCGTTGTCACAGCGAGAAATCGACCGAAGTGATCGAAAAGAACACGTCGTATCGCATGGACAACAAGGCGGTCGCCATTCGCGGGAAGTTTATCATCCCCGGTGATGGCGCAAAGTCGAAGGTTTACACGACCTCGATCGCCGACGATGCCGATGAAGACCTGATGCCGCCGCTGAAGCAAATCGAGAAGGACGCCAGTCGTCGGCTCACCAAGGAAGAGACAGCGATGCTAAAGAAGTGGATCGACGAGGGCGCAAACTGGCCTGACGGCGTCACGCTGATCGCCCGGAAACAGGAACTCGGATTTAAAGAGAACGTTCCGCTCGCCGCCGCGGCTGTCCACAAACGAATCGTGGCGAACTCCAAGGAAATCACCGAGCCCGAGATGCAGCCGTATTCATCCACCATCGCAGGGAGCGATGTGATGTTTCACATGGTGCCGATTAAAGGCGGGAAGTTTCTCATGGGCTCGCCGAGTGGCGAAGCAGGCCGCAAGGACGACGAAGGTCCGCAAAAGGAAGTTTCCGTCGATGCATTCTGGATCGGGAAACACGAAGTGCGATGGGACGAATATCAGCTCTTCATGTATCGGAAAGAGGAGATGCTGTCGCGTCAGGCGAAGCAGCTGCCGGTGGAACTGAACGCGGTAACCGACGCGGTCGGAAGACCGACGCAACCATACGTGGACATGAGTTTTGGAATGGGCACCGACGGCTACCCGGCAATCGCCATGACCCAGCACGCCGCCAATAAATACTGCCAGTGGCTCAGCGCGAAGACCGGTCATTTTTACCGTCTCCCGACCGAGGCAGAATGGGAATATGCGGCGCGGGCCGGAACGAAGACCGCCTATTATTGGGGCGACGATTCGGCGCTCGCAAAGGACTACGAATGGTACGAAGCAAACGCGAATAACGGATACCACAAGGTCGGGCGGAAAAAGCCAAACCCGTGGGGATTGTACGACATGCTCGGCAATGTCGCAGAGTGGACGCTGGACCAATATGACCCGAAGTTTTACGCGACGATGCCTTCCGCGAATCCGTGGAACAAAGCAAAGACGCCCTATCCTCACTCCGTCCGCGGTGGTTCCTGGGATGACGCCGAACTTGGGAAGCTACGGGCCGCATCGCGGCGGGCGAGCGAACCGAAATGGAAGCGGCAGGATCCGCAATTGCCGAAAAGCGTCTGGTTTCATACCGACGCCCAGTTTCTCGGTATGCGAATCGTTCGCCCGCTCAAGACTCCGAGTGCCGAGGAAATGAATGCCTACTGGAACAGTGGTGTCGAAAAAGACGATGCGAGGATGACGAAAGGCGAGTAATGGGTGGCCACCCGCCGAGCTGGGACATCCCGTAGTAGCCCGAATTTCTCACACTCTGAGAAGCGCCCACCACCGCGTATGTAATTTTCCAGCAGATTCACGGAGGCCCGCAGATTCTTTGCAGGTGGAAATCTGTTGGCCTCCCTAAATCTGCTGGAAAAAGGTGTGAGAAGTGCGGGGTAGCGGGCGTGGCGCTCGGTCCGCATCACTTCCCTGCGCCGATGCAAAACAGGTGTTTCTCGCCGCGGATGAGCAGGCGTCCGGCGACGGGGACGGGTGATGCGATGACTGGCTCGCCCATTTTGTTTTCCGAGAGCACTTCGAATCCGCCGTCGATCTTCGCGACGAAGACGGTGCCGTCCTCGCGGGCGGCGTAGAGTTTCCTATCGGCTACGGCGGGCGAGGAATAGTAGCTCTGCGCGCCCTTCGGGAGATCGCCGGTCCAGACCGTGGTGCCGTCGGCGGGATTGATGCACACGACCTGGCCGCGATCGCGCACGACATAGATGAGGCCTTTGTATTCGACCGGCGTGGGGACGAAGCTGCCCGTTTCATTACTCACCCAGGCGCGGTGCGTGGCGGTGACATCGCCCATGCCGCCGAGCTTGATCCCGTGGAGCCGTGCGCCGCGTCCGAACGGCACGACTGCCATGTCGCCGACGACCACGGGCGACGAGACTGCCACCCAGTTGTTTTTCGACTCGGGGTTAAAATCGCCGCAACTCCACAAAGTCGCGCCGGTCGCTGCGTCGTGCGCAGTGAGATGCTCCGCGCCCCACACGAGCAGCGCTTCTTTTCCCGCGTGGCGGATGACGATCGGTGTCGCGTAGCTGTGGTCACCCTCGGTGGGCGTTGTGAAATTGCGCGCGACCTTCCAGCGCAGATCGCCGGTTATTTTGTCGAACGCGGCGATGTACGATTCGCCGTGGTGCATGAGCGTGGCGATCACGTCTTTCTCCGTGAGCACGGGTGACGAGCCGTAGTCCCAATACAGCGTGTCTTTTCCAAATCGCTCAATGAGATTCGTCTTCCAGCGCAGCTTGCCGTCCAGCTCGAAGGCCGCGAGGTTCCCGCTCTTGAAGTGGGTGAAAATGGCGGTGCCGTCCGTGGCTGGCGACGGGTTGCTGCCGGAGCCGTTGCGGTTCTTTCCGGGCTTCTCAGGGCCGACCGCAGTCTGCCAGAGCGGCTTGCCGGCCCAGTCGAATGAGAGCAGCGAGTCCTGGCCGTCGGATGGCGCGGTGACGTAGATGCGTTCGTTCCAGACAATAGGCGTGGAGCAGCCTTTGCCGGGAAGTGGAGCGGACCAAAGGACGTTCGTAGTCGCGTCCCACTTGGTCGGGTAAGAGCCGCTCTCCGTGCTGCCGTTGTCGCGCGGACCGCGCCAACGGGGCCAGTTGGAATTCGTTTCCGCCGACGCGATGGCGGCGGCGAGAAACGCGAAAGCGACACAGGGAAGAAATACGGAGTTCCGAGTGCGGGTTGTTGCGGCGAAAAGGTTCATGCGCTCTGTGGTTGTTGTTGTTGACCATGGTCATCAGCTCCGAATGCCGACAACCATATTTTCAACGGCGGCTGCACTTGTTCGTTCCCGTCGCTGTGAAATCGGCGCTGCTCGTTCGAGCCTCGGTGCCGGCCAATATCCTGAACGCAGTGCTCGGACGCGTGGAACCGCAATCGGCATCGTTTTCAATACTCTCCGCAAAGCCTGGACTCGCGCCGGGATTCCGATGAAAACCGCTGCCGTGGGAGACGACGCTTGCTCTCGTTCGCCACGGCTGAGACGTTTCCCGAATGATGAAACCACGAGTGCCTGCGGTTGCTGTTCTTTTTGCGATTTCACTCCTCACGGCGATGCTTTGGAATCCTACACAGTTGGGAGCGGCCGAGGCTTACGTGCCGTTTGATGGCGAGCGGTCGGAGTGGCACGACGGGTTCGCCCGATACGACTACGTGATGGATGAGGAGACGCTTGCAATCGCGCCCATTAAGGCGCCGGAGGGCGAAAAGTTTGGCGTGAAAGATCCGGCTAAAGGGCAGAGGCGTTGCATCATAATCGTGCCAAAACAAGCCGCGCCGGGAAACCCGTGGTCGTGGCAGGGCTGCTATTGGGATCACCAACCGCAGGCGGAGGTCGAGCTGCTGCGGCGCGGTTTTCACATCGCCTACATTTCGGCGAACGCAACGCTGAAGCCCGGCAAGGAATGGGACGCGTGGTATGCGTTCCTCACTGAAAAGCACGGGCTGTCGGCAAAGCCCGCATTTATCGGCACGAGCCGCGGCGGCGAATACGCCTACACGTGGGCCGGGGCGCATCCGGATAAAGTTTCGTGCATTTACGCCGACAATCCCGGCGGCAATCGCGAGATGATGACGAAGCTCGGCGAACTCGCCGCGAATGACGTTCCACTTCTGCATGTCTGCGGGAGCATCGATCCGCTGCTGGGAAAGTTTTCGTCGGCCATCGAGGGGATCTATCACGCGCTTGGCGGTCGCATTTCGGTGATGATCAAAGACGGCGCGGGGCATCATCCGCATAGCCTGCGCGACCCGAAGCCGATTGCGGATTTCATCACGCAGAGCATCCAGCCCGTGAGCGGGGTCGCGCCGGACTGGCTCGGCAGCAAAGTGGTGAAGACGTCGTTTTATAGCATCGAAAATTCCTACCGTGATGTTCCGGGCGAAGGGACCGCCGTCACTACTCGCGGCGCTTGGTTCACGGAGTGTTACGACCGCTATTCGTTCGAGTTGGCGGGCGTCGAGGGAGCGATCGGCGTCATCGCGCCGAAGACGACTGCGGAGGGAAGGCCGTGGGTGTTTCGAGCGGGCGTTGTGGGGCGCGATGCGGTGGTGGATTTGGCGCTGCTGGCGAAGGGATTTCACATCGTCACCGGCCCGGTGCCCTACAACGCCGACGGCCCGAACATCGCGCACTGGAATGCGGTGTATGAGCACTTGGTCGCTCACGGCTTTTCCAAAAAGCCCGTGATGGAAGGCGCGGGCCGCGCAGCTGGCGAAGTCCTCGGCTGGGCGCTCGGCAACCCGGACAAGGTCGGCTTCATCTACGCCGAGAATCCTGTGCTGCGCAGCTTCATGCTCAAAGCTCCGCTGCTCGAAAATCTCGCGCCGCTGTCGAGGGCTGGCGTCTCCATGCTCGTTGTCTCCGGTGGGCTCGATCCGGCGCTGGAGGAACACACGCGCGCGCTGGAGAAGCGCTACCTCGGATTCGGCTCGTCCATCACTGTCATGGTGAAGGAAGGCGAAGGCCACTATCCGCTCGGTCCCCGCGATCCGAAGGCGGTGGTGGATTTCATCACGAAACGGGTGCCCCTCACCGCGGGCGAGGCGCGCAGTGGCGGGCGCTACGTGAAGGTGGATTACCCGGCCTCGACCGCCGCCGATGAATTGCAGGTCGCCGTGACTTACACGCTGTGGATTCCCGACGGGGCGGAGCGGCTGCGCGGCATCATCGTCCACCAGCACGGCGCGGGCACGACGGCGTCCATCGAAGGCTCGACTGCCGCTTACGACCTGCACTGGCAGGCGCTCGCGAAGAAGTGGGACTGCACAACAGGAGAAATCACTTGGAGCGCGAGGCGGATTTCGAGAGCGGCATTGCCAGCTTCATCGTGCTGCGGGACGGACAAGAGCTTGCGAGCGTACCGGAAAAGCCCGTGGGCAAATATGGCCGCGCGCTCTTTCAATCCATGACCTACCACGACACACCAGCCCAGCCACTCGCGCAAATGCGCTACGTGGACGCCACCGCCAAGCTGGGCGAAAAACACGCCTACATCATCATCGCGGTGAAGAGCGCCGGTCTGAAGTCCGCAGCTTCCACCACTGCGCAATGAAAAGCATCGCGTTCATCTTTGCGTTGCTGGTGTGCGCTTTTGCCTCCGAATCCCCGCCGCCCATGGTGAATGTGAAATCCTACGCGTCGGCGTCAGGGCGTTGGTCGCTCGAAGTGGACCCGACCGACCTCTACGGACGCGGCCCCGCGCGCTGCGTGCTCATGGAAAATGGACACGAGGCGTGGAGCAAGGAGTTGCCGTTCACTTTCTCCGAAGCGGTGGTGGCGGACGATGGCACGGTCGCGGGCTACGGCTACACGGAGGGCGTTCGCGGCTGGGCGAAGGGCGGCTACAAGGCGGGGCCGGGCGACATCCGCATCGCGATCCTCGATCCGAGCGGCGGCTTTCGGCTCGATGAGAAAATCCCACGTCACCGCACGCTCGTCATCCACGGCGGGCCGGAGCCGACTGTCGCGGGCATCATGCTCCACGAGAAAGACGACCGCTTCACCGTGCGCGTGACGACGAGCACGGAGAAGTGGCGCGTGTTCACGCTCTCGACGGGAAAAGAGGCGGGCGAGTTCGCGACGGACGCAGCAGCCGCAGGCATGGACAGCGCGCGCTACATCGTGAACGCGGAGCCGGTCGCGGGCACTCCCCTGACGCTCGTGCACTGGTGGTGCTACGATGACGCCACCAGCAAGATCTCGGGGCTTTTCACGATTGTGACGCTTGACGGTAAGCGCGTGTGGTCGCTCACGAGACCGGGCGACTACGAGGTGCCCGGCAACGAGGACGCTGAAGATAAACTCCGGGCCCTCGTGATGGAAAAAGGCGTCATTCTCGACACGAAGCAGCCTGGGAAATTCGAGGTGTGGTTCCCGTCGGAAAAGCAGCGCGTGTTTTTCTCCATTGCGCGCGACGGCGACGGCTGGCGCGTGGCGGAGACCGCGCGCCGCGCCTACACACCGCCAGACGACAAGCCCGCCGAGCCGCAGATTCCAGAGCGCGCGCTGGAAAAGCTCGGTACGTTCACCCTCGACGACAAACCGGCGGAGTCGCCCGTGCGCGACGTCGTGCAGTTCGAATTCGACGACCGTGGGCGCATCGGCTTTTTGCGCCGGGAGGAAAACGCGGAGACTTTCGTGCTCATTGAACAAACGGGGAAGGTGCTCGTCGAGATGCCGCTCAAATTCCCGAAGGAAGAATCAACGATCATCGCGTGGATCGCGGGTGATCGCTGGCTTATCACCTCGTCGCTATACGGAAATGAAGCGCGGCCGCGCGCGTACTGGCTGGATGTGGAAAAGAAAACTCGGACGAAGATCGAAGGGTTCACGTGCCCTCCAGTGAAGTCGCTCGCCCCCACGGGCGATGGCGGCTTCGTCGCGCTCGCGACGCAGCATCACCGATACACCATGACCGACCAACTGATCGTCTTCGACGCGGAGGGAAAACAGCGATGGCGGAAAGCCGAGGCCGGATACAGCGGCAAGCCGGATGAACTGCTCAGCCCGGACGCCGTGACCTGCACGACGAAAAGTGAGATCGCATTGCTCGATAACATCCGTGGCGCGGTGCAATTTTTCGACACGAAGGGCCGCTATCTGCGCACGCTTGATCTGGCGAAGGCATGGAAAAGGAAGCCGAACTACCCGGCCGACATCTCCGCGGACAACGACGGCGGCTTCATCGTCGGAGATTTCGATGGCAAACCGCCTTTCGTTTGGATGAGAGCAAACGGCACGGTGCGAGAGCAGTTCAACCCGAAGTTCATCGATGGGCGTGCAGTCAGCGCGAATCGCAGTATGCACGTCGCGCCGGACGGCAATTTGTGGTGCTCGGACGGGCACGCGATCCTGAAACTCAACGCGAAACGCACGGTGACGACCATCCTCGGTGTCGCAGCAAAGCCTGGCTCGCTCACCAACATCAGCGACGTGCTTGGTGATTCGCAAGGCAGGCTTTACGCGAAAGACGAGCGGACGGGCGCGCTGCATCAGTTCGACTCCGAGGGCCGCAAGCTCCGCGTGTTCAACCCGGGAAAAGATCCTGCGGCCATTCACGAGCGAATGACCGTTGCTGCCGCGAACGAGCGCACCGCGGAACTCGCGAAGAAGCTGGAGCGCAGTGGCTACATTCGCATCGCCAAGGACGGCACGGTCTCGCTCGCGAAAAAGCTCGGCTTCGATTCCGTCATGGAATCATGGTTTCCGCGCAACAACGACATGTTCGCCCTCACCTATGAGGCGGCATACTTCGTCGGCAGCGATGGTAAAAAGCTCCGCACCATCACTCGTCGGGCCGACCGCAACTGGCTCGCAAACCCCGACGGTGCCGCAGTCGCAGGCGACGGTTCGTTTGCCATCACCTCGAAGCAGTATGACGAGCGCGATTCATTCGTGACGTTCTTCTCCGCCGCAGGCGAGCCACTGCACACGGCGAGTCTTCAAGGCTTCATGCAACTCTCCGGCTATAACGGAAAACACGCCGTCTTCCTGCGGAAAGGCGAAACGCTCATCACCGACAATCGCGGCAAACCCGTGCAGCGTTTCAGCGGCGTGGAGGCAGACTGGTCGTGGGGCCAGTTCCTCACGCGCGACGGACGCGAGCTGTGGGTGATCGAATACGCTTCCCGAAAAGTTACGCGCTACGCGATGCCGACGGCAGAGTGATGGCAGCCAAAATCAAACTCGCCACGTTCATCACCGCCTGCCTCTTGTGCGCCTTCTCCGCTCAGGCGCAGGATTTTCGTTTCGACTCCACGATGTCGCGCGCGGTGTTGGAAAACTATCTCGAGCGCTCGATTTCATTCACCGAGCTGCTCCACGACGACCTCACCAAGCCGCGTAACCATCGCGGCGTTGACCCGCGCGACAACCTCCGGCTGATTCTTGAAACGAAGGCAAAATTTGTCGGGCGCGCGCTTATGGTTTGGGGCCGTGAAAAGGAGCTGCTCGCTTTTTTGGAAACGGCGAAGCCCTACGCCGACGCGCTCCACAAGGCCGATCCGGAAATCATTTTGCAGGCCGCCGCATTTGAAATCGTCACGCAGGGCGTGGAGGCGATTTCGATACCAGAGCGCGTGTTTCAGGAATTCGGTTTACCCGTCGAGACTCGCACGTTTCGCTACGCGGACATGCTCTACCCCGACGGGCGCTTTGTAAATCACTGGGGCAGAGGTTCGGTGCCCGCCCGACATCGGCTCTGCCATGGTATGAAGAATTGCAGGGCACTGCGCTGTTTTTGGCTCCTATCCGGCGACACTCGCTGCTTTCCTCAAACTTTGAACGATACCTGTGAAACATCACCACAACGTTTACGTGATTCTGCTCGATGCCGCCGTTGCTCTGCATCCGTCGGTTCTCCGCTTGAATCCCAATCGGGACGCATCGAAGCCGTGCGTCTATGTCGGCATGACGGGCCTGCCGGTCGAGCATCGGTTTGAGAATCACAAGCACGGATACAAAGCGGCGTGGACCGTTGAGAAATACGGGATCTGCCTGATGCCTGAACTCTTCGAACACTTGAATCCAATGCCCTTTGAGGCGGCCGTGCAGATGGAAAAAGAGCTCGCCGAGGAGCTGCGCGCGCAAGGATACACGGTCACGGGTGGGACGTGATTTGGCCCGGCGATCAATTCCTGCTCGTCCGCCGGTGGTCGCGCCTTCATTCTCTTAAACAGTGAAGCGCACCATTCCAAATCCAGCCGTCGTGCGACGAGTCCTTGTTCTCGTCGATGAATCCAACGTCACCAGTTCCGCGAAAGCGGCCAACCGCAAGCTCGACTGGCTCAAGCTCCGCGATTCGCTCGTCGGCGCGCGCGAGCTGATCGAGATGGTCGTATATGCCGGACTGCCTCCCGCGATGGCGGAGTGGCAGGGCGAGCGGGACAAAAAGAACAAGTTTCTCCACTGGCTGCGCTCCCATGGATTCCTCGTTATGACGAAGGACGGCTCGCCCGGTGCGGAATCCCACTACAAGGCGAATGTGGACGTCATGATGGCCATCGACGCCATGGAGCTTTCGATAGGCATGAATCCCGATGTCGTCATTCTTCTCACAGGCGATGCGGATTTTGCGCACCTTGCCCTCCAGTTGCGGCGGCGGGGGATCCGCGTGGAAGTGGCCTCGACCGCACCGACTCTCGGCGCGGGATTAAAGACGGCGGCAAACGAGTGTATCGACCTCGGTCCATTGCTGGAAACGTTTGAGGCGTTGAACTGATGGGTGAATGAATGGCGAACGGTTAGTCGTCGCACTTTGGGACTATCTTCTGCGGCGACGGGCGGCGAGCAGTGTTGCAAGGCCGCCGAAGAGCATGACGGCGCTGCCGGGCTCCGGAATCGAGAGGACGATGTCGTTACCGCCATAGTTGGTTCCCCCGACGGTGTCTCCGTCGTAATCGATCGTGAACACGTAGCCTCCGATGTTCAAATTTGCGCCGTCGGCGAGACCGGCGAATGTTCCGATGATCGGGTCGGTTCCGTCGTTCACTCCGATGAAGAATAGCTGGAAGCTGTTATCGGGGATGAATCCGCCGACCAAGGAAGTCGAGAGATTCCCTGCGATACTGATGCTTCCTGTGACATTTACGCTGTCGTAGAGCGAGGTGCCGCCGAGTTCGATCGAGAGCGCGGAGCCGGCGAGCATGTTTAGCGAACCGGTATTCAGTGTGCCTGGGCTGAGGCCGGGGCTCAGTGTACCGCCTGCGGCGACGGCGACCGGTCCGGTGGTGCCTGTGCCACCGAGCGTGGCAGTGTCGTTTACAGTCACCGAACTGCCGCTTATGCTGCCGGAGACGATGAGCGTTCCGCCGTTGATGGTGGTGCTGCCGGTGTAGGTGTTGGTGTTGCTAATCGTGACGACGGCGGTCCCGTCCTGAATGTAGCGACCGGGGCCGGTGATCTTATTGATCAGCGGATACGAGCCAGCGCGGTCAATGATCACGTTCGTGTTGGCAGCCGTGTTGATGTCGCCGCCACCGATACTTCCTGTGTCGCCGCCAATGCCGATTTGGAAATTCCCTGCACTGACCGTGGTAATTCCGCTGTACGTGCTGTCGCCGGCGAGGGCGAGTCCGTTGACGGTATTCTTGGTCAGGGAGATGATTCCGCCGCCCGCTCCGTCATTAATCGAGCCGTAAAAAACGCTGCTTCCGGCGGCGGACGTGCTCCCGATTCCGAGCGTTACGGTGGTTGCGGCGGCGGTGTTCGTGACGATTCCGCCGAGACCTTGCAGCTGGCCGAGTGTCTCGCTATTGCCGTTCAAATCAATCGTGCCGCCGTGAAGAGTGACGACCGTGGCGTCGCTAATCTGGTCGCCTCCGGTGCCGGTGATCTTCGTGAGACCGGCCGTTTGCGTGAGCTCGACTCCGATGGCATGAACCGCTGCGGTGCTGGCTTTGTTGAGCAGGAGCGTGCCGGAATCCATACGCACCTTGCCGGTGGGATTATCAGCCGTGCCGCCGAGCGTGAGAATGCCATTGCCGAGTTTCTGAATATACATGCCACTGTTTACGCCGCCATCGAAGGTTCCGTTAAACGTGCCGCCATTCACCGTGAGATTCATGTGGACTCCGCCGCCCGCGATGGCGCGGATGGTCGTGCCGATGTCGCCGTTGATGGTGTCGATGACTTCACCCTCTCCGTTAAACTGGAATGTCGCACCGTTTGCGGCGAGGCCGGGATTGACGAGATTCACGGTGACGTTGTCCGGAAGCTGGTTGCGCGGTATGGAAGAGATACCGCTGCCGAGCTGAAGTGTGCATCCATTCAGAACGTTGACGGTGCTCGCAGTGAACGTGTTGTCGCTCTGGAGATCGATTCGGCGGACGCCGACGCCCGCCGCTGGAGCCGTCAGTCCGCTCAATACCGGAACGTCGATGGTGAGCGTGCCGATATTTCCGCTGATGCCATTGGCGGCGGTGGTGTTGTTGACCGTGGTCGAATTGATGAAGGTCGTACGATCGCTGTTGTAAGCGACGAGCGTGAGCGGGCGGTTCACTTCAATGGTGCCGGCGAATATGTAGGCGGACGTGCCACCAGAGGTGCCGAGCATGACGGTTCCGGTGCTGCCCGTGTTGGGAACTTGAATTGGAACGGGGTTGGTGATGGTCGTGCCGGAAGGAAGGTAGGCGACGTTGTAGTTATTTGCTCCAGTGGTCGCGTTGCCAAGAACCAGCGGCGCATAGTTACCGGCGAAGAGGCTTGCCGTGAGCGCCCCGTTTTCGATGGTGACACCGCCGGTGAGAGTGTGGGTCGCATTAGCGGACATGACGCCGCCGCCGCTGATGACCAATTTGCCCGAGCCGCTGATCAGGCCGCCGAAAGCCACTGGTGCGGCGAACGTGCCGTCCGATCGACTGTAGATGAGGGTGCCGTCGTTCGTGATGGCGCCGTTGCCCCACGTGCCGGCAGTGGCTCCGTTCCCGATTTGGAGTGTGCCTTGATTGATGTGGATGACACCAGTCGAGGCGTTTGCCCCGGCGAGGATCACTTTGCCGGGGCCGGCCTTGGTGAGGATGTTTGCGCCCCCGATGGTCGCTGCGATGGTGAGGTCTCCTGCAGTGTTGTGCTGGTGGACGACGAATTCGCCGCTGGTGCTGGTGAGTGATCCGTTCTGGATGGTCACAGGGTTTGCCCCGACCGCGGCTGTCTCGAGCATACCGCCTTGCGCAAATGTGATCGTTCCGCCGCCTGCATCGACTGTTGTGGTTCCGGGCGCGTTGAGTCGGGCAGTGGCTACTGTTAAAGTTCCTGTGACAGTAGTTCCTGCGACGAGGTCCAGATGGCCAGCAGCGGTGTTGTAGCCTGCGATTGGAAGTCCGGTGATTTGGCTGGCGGTTTGCACCGCCCACGTGGTGCCGTTGTAGGTGGCATATGCAGGGGCGGCCGCGCCCGTGGAGATAATTCCGTTGTTGTTCGGGATGCCACTGGAGAAGGTAGTCGTGCCCGCACCGGCTGTGGCGAAATTTACGCTGCCGCCTGCGTTACGGGTCCACGAGTTGGGTAGCCCTACGATGAGATTGGCACCATTATTGTCACCTGTGATATCGGTGCCCGCGATCTGGAAAAGTGCAGTGCCGCCGACGATACTCGCGGGCGTGAAGTTCTGCACCGATGTACCGGTCGGGCGGCCGACGATGTTCACCTTGCCGCCTTCGCCGAGGAAGTTCGCGAACTGGGGCAGTGTGTTGTCCTGATTCGCGAGATCCACGGTGAGTGTGCCGCGGCGGACGGTCGTCAGTCCCTGATAGGAATTCGCGCCGGTGAGCTTGAGTTCACCCTCGCCGATCATCGCGACGTTGCCAGGACCGCTGATGACTTGATTGAGCGTGAGCGTTCCTGTCCTGTCCACGCGCAATGTGGCTGCGGTGGTGTCCACACTGCCTACAAAAATCGGGCCCGTGCCGACCGCGCCGGTGGGCGTTCCCTGACCGATTTGGAGCGTGCCGTGGAGGATTCTCGTGCCGCCGGAGTAGGTGTTGTTTCCACGCAGAATAGATGTACCGCTGCCGTCCTTGACGACATTGATGCCGCCGGTGCCGTCCTGAATGACGCTCGCGGTTCCTGGATTCGAGAAGTTGAATAGAACGGAAACGTTGCTGGTGGATGTCCCGAGTCGCAACTCGGATGGCGTGGCGCCGCTGTTCGTGATCGTACCGCCCGCCGACCCGACGTTCTGCGCGATGTCACCGACGGCTTCGTCGCGTCCGTTTAAATCAAATGTGCCCGAGTTGAGGTAATAACGGCCGCCGTTAAAAATCTGGTCGCCTCCGATTCCTCCGAGCTGCACGACTCCTGCGTTTTGCGTGAGGAAATTGGCGGCTGCGTGAACGTTGAGATTGCTCGTTTTTGCGAGGACGAGGGTGCCGCCATTCACCACGGGGCAGCCCGAGTTATTGTCCTCGTAGCCGTTTAAAGTGAGTGTTCCGGGGCCGGGCCAGACCAACTGGGATTCGCCACTGGCAAGACCGCTGATTTTCTGCCCGATGGTCACGCTGTCGGAGCGGTTGAATACGATATCGGCGTTGCCAAGCATGTTGATGTACATGCCGTTTCCGACGGTGCCATTTGTGCCGCCATCGCCGACTACGAGCGTGCCGCCGTTCGTCACAGTGAGTGTGCCGCCGAAGGTGTGATTACCGGTGAAGATCCACTTTCCGAGACCGTCTTTCGTCACCGCGGTGCGTCCGGCATTTGAGTCTCCGATGGAACCGGCGAAAGTGTTGTTGCCGCCATTCAAGCCCGTAAACGTGAGCGTCCGATCGCCCCCTGTCGCGAGGGTTGGCGTGCCGTTTATGACGAGCGCGCCTGTGTGGTATTCGTTACTGATTGCGCCGCCTTGAATATCGAGCGTGAAATTGCGGTCGGTGGTCGCGCCTGGTGCCTGATAGCGCAATGTGCCTCCATTCAGAACCAGATTGGATGCCGCATTGCTGGAAGCACCGATGCTCGATGCGATGCCGCCATTCTGCAGTTGATAGGTGATCAGTGCGCCGTTGGTGATGGTAGTGCCGCCTGTGAAGCGGTGAGCGGATGGAACAGCGAGGAGGCCGGGACCTGTCTTGTCCACTCCATACGCGCCGCTAATGATGCCTGCCTGCGTGCCGATGTCGGTTGCATTATTGGTGTGAAGGCGGACGTCCGTTTGGAGCGTCACGTTTCCGCTCAACACGGTGACCGCTGCGCCGTTTTGGTATCGGACGGTGCCGTTGATACCGCCATTTTCATAGAATCCAAAGCCACCAAGAGTGAGCTTGTTGAAGATGTTCGTTCCGTTCGCCGCGCCGCCAATCTGCGAGAGCGTTGCACCGTCGCGCACGCTGATCGGACCGGTGCCAAAACCGGTGGCAGACGTCACCTCCATACGACCGCTGTCGAGCACACTGCCGCCGGTAAATTCGGAGTTGACCGGGGCGTTGGCCGTAGCGGCGTCCATGCCGAAGTTGTTGAGGCCGCCCGGACCATTTTTAACGAAGGTGACGGGTGTGAACAATCCACCCGACCCGGGGTTATCCACGATTTTCAACCGCAGTCCGTTCTGTCCACCTGTGGTTTCAAACTGGACCGGAGTCGAGAAGTGCAACTCCCCATTCGCCGCGCCCGATGTAATCCGCCCGACAGGCCCCGCTGCTGCGTGTGTAAGGAATGCGCCGTTGCTGAGATTCCGGAACACGACGCCGCCGGTCTGGATCCGGAGGAGCGCGCCGTTGTTCACGGTCAGCACCTGATCGTTGGTCAGCGAACCGATGGTCAAATCGGCAGTGACCGTGTTATTCACGCCGAGCGTAGCGTTGTTGTTGAGGATGTCGTCCGCCGCCGTCGCGGTGTTGATGTTTGTGGCCGTGGTGTTGAACGTCAGCGCGATTGGCTGGACGCTCGTTCCATTCCAAGTGGCAAACGTGGTTGTGGCGGGCGTGGTTCCGGCCGTCCACCCGGCTCCGAGGCGACCGACCGAAACAGCGGTGCCATTGATCGTCGTCAGCGCCACGCTTCCGACGGTGCCGAATTGACCGCCAGCGCCGCGGACAGGCTGGACGATGTTGCCAAGCGTCACTGTGGAGGTCGCGTCGTTGTTATAAACACGGAAGTCTCCCGATGTGCTGATTCCCTGCGGAAGAGCGTGCGATCCGTTCGTATTGGTGAGTTCGCTGCCGTTCAGGGCGATGTTTTTTGTGACAGATACCGGGCTTGTCGGGACGGCATATCCGAGGGCAGAATTTGTATCGTTCAAAGCGAGGTTTGCTCCGTGGAGGACCCGGATGGTCCCCGTGCCGTCAACTATCGAACCGTGCTCAATGTTGAGCGTTCCCTGGCGCACGATGATGTCGCCGTCGCCGGTGCCGTCCACAACGTCGGCCAGCGTGACGGTGTTCCTGCCGACTTTCGTCAGAGTGAAGCCATTGAATGCGACGACCGCCGAAGAATTCACCGCGCGAATATCCCAGTCCGTTCCTGCCACGATGCTGTTGCCGTTTTTGCCAATCGAGGCGTTGCCGGCGAGGATGACGTTGTTCGCCGCAGTCGTTGCGTTGGCCGTGCCGGCATTCACGAGCGCGCCGTTTTCAAAGCCGCTGGCCGTGTATCCATTGCCTCGGCCGGCAATAATCAACACTTCATTACCCGCGCCGCTGGTGAAACCCGCCACGCCCTGAAAGTCCAGCGAGCCACCGGGTTCGATGACCGTTCCGTTTGAAGGCAGGCCGGTCGCTCCGAGGACCGCGTTGCCGAAGGTCGCGTTTGCGCCGAGTCGGAAGCGCCCGCCCTTGATGGTGGTGAGCCCGGTGTAGCCGTGTGTATTGCCGGTGAATGTCCAGTCGCTGGCACCGAGTTTCGTGATGCCGAAGTTGTTTTCATCCGGCGTTGCAGAAGTGTGCCCGATTTGACCGCCGAAATCGCCGAAAACCGGGCCGGCGTTTTGGATATTGAATGTAAGCGTCGCGTATGTGGACGATCCGTTCACGATGCGGTTGTTTACGCTGGCCGTCGTGCCCGCGTCATCGAGGCGCTCGACCGTCGGGCTAAATCCATTGAGCCGGACCTGACCACTCGTAGGTCCGGTGGCGGAGCCCACTTCGAGGTTCGAGCGCGGTGAAAGTACGTTCGCTCCACCCAGAATCAACGTGCCCTGCCGCACCGTGGTCGTAACCGTTCCAGTCGTCTGCGAGCCGCCCGTCGTGTTCGCGCCATTTAGTGTTACCGTTGCGCCGCCTTGAATGAAGAGGCTTCCCACTCCAGTGAGCGTTTGATTAAACGAGAACGTATCGCTTCGGTTGACCAAAAGTTGTCCCGGGACAGTGTTGGTCGTGGCTGTAAAAACTACGCCCGGCGCGTTTCCAAGGTTTCCGGTGGTGCCTCCGGTCCCAAGCTGCAGAACGCTGGCAATCGTTCCGGCACCGACGACAACATCGCCGCTGAAACCGGGGTTGTTGCTATTAAGCACGGCGGTTGTGCCGTTGCCGCTTGCTCCGTAGTAATGGGTGTAGAGCCGTCCGGTTCCGGTGAGAGCGCCATCCACACGAATGTTGTTTTGGCTGGCGATGCCGGACCAATCGTTGAACTCAACGGTGTTCGGGTTGATGCGGCCCTCGCCATTGACCTGCACAGTGGAACTGCCCGTCGTGCCAATGATGAAGAACGTGCCGACGGTGTTGCTCTGAGCCCCAATGTTTCCATTATTCAGGATGACATTGCCTGCCGCGACGCGGTTTGCCGAAACCCATGCGCCGAGGTGGGCTTTGGTGTTCACGGTGATCGTCGTCGCCGCCGGCCAGTCGAACCCCTCTGTCTGTGTGAAGCCTTTGTTGATGATCATGTTCGGCAGATTCGAGATCGTGCCGCGAATGTTGAAATTTGTGGTGGCTTCGGATGTGAGATTGAAGCCTCCGCCATCGAAGAAATACCCGCTGGCCGCTCCAGCCGTGCCCGTTCCGACGTCGATCCGGCGGGTGCCGCCGATGGTCGCATTACCGGTAAGCGTGACGTTCGAGATGATCGAGTCCGCGCCGCGTTCGGCGTAGTCATTTACGAGCGCGCCGCGTCCATCCGGCCCGGCACCTGCGATGGTGAAGCCCTTTCCTCCGCCGGTAAGTGCCTGTCCGTTGAAATCAACCTGTCCGCCATTGGCCACGATGATTTTTCCGTTGTTCAGATTGACCGCGTTGCCCAGGCCGGCTCCGCTCAGGACTTCGACCTTGCCGCCGTTCACAGTGAGGATGGTGTTGGACGTTGCCGCCGCTCCGAAGACGTTCGCTCCGAGCAGGACGAGAGTTCCATTCCCGTTCTTAGTGATCGAGCCGAGGCTCGCAGCGCCTTGCGTGATGTTTCCAGTGAAGAACGTATTTCCTCCGCCATTCAACGTGATGCTACTGTTGTTGTTCAGCACGGTGTTGCTGGTATAAGCGACAGTGCCGCCTGCGGTGTTGGCGCTGATCAGGCTGGAGTCCACAGTCATCGCGCCGCCGAGGGTATTGGTGCCGGCGCTGTTGAGGTGCTCAATGGTTCGAGTGCCGCTCGATCCGGCGCGGGAGTTGAACGCGTTTCCGTGGACTGCGCCGCCGGTGGCGTCTGCAAAACGGAGCTTTGAATTCGCGGCGCCTGTCGTGTCGCCGATGCGGAACACGCCGCCTGAAACCGATGCGCCTTCGTTGATCTGGAGAGCGCCCGCGTTCACGAAAGTATCGCCAGTGTACACGTTGGCAGCGTTGAAGATCGCAGTGCTGTTCTGATTCAGCGCAAAGCTGTTTGCGCCGCCTGTGATCGCGCCGTTGAACGAGATCGTGTTCCCGTTCCCGCCGCCAACGCGGAGCTGCGTGGTGGGTGAGAGTGTCAATGTGCTGTTGAAGACGAGGTTTCCGTCCACTGGATTCAACTCGGCGAAGCTGCCGCCGCCTGCCCCGTTGAGCGTGAGGTTTGCGAGGCTGATGGTCTGCGTGCTGCCCGCCGAGTTGTTTTCAATCCGCGGCGCGCCGCCGCCGAAATCGACAAGCGTCAGAGCATTTCCCGCGAGCGTGAAGTTCGCCGCGCCCGCGTCGAAAAGGATACGGAAGCCGTTGTAGCCCGCGAAATCATTGTTCGTGAGCGGATTCAAGCTGCCCCCGAATCGCAGGATGTCATTTCCATCCGGCGCGAGATCGCCCGCCCAGTTGAGCGGAGATGCCTGCCAGTTTCCATCGGCTCCGCCGCCGTCCCAGGTGAATGTGTCCTGCGCCTGCGCGTGATGCGCGGTGAACATCGCGGCGGCCGCAGTGATCATGGTTGAGAGGATTGCGCGCGGTTTCTTCGTGGCTTTGATCCGTGTGGAGTGCTGGTTGGGATTCATGATGTAAGGCTTTGTCCGGGTTTTGTATTCGGACGGGTGACTTTCAACTTGCTGTTGGTTTTATGCTCGAATTGGGATGGCAATCTGCGCTGCCGGGGATGCGTTACGGAGTCGTCGCCTTTACGCGAGTGAACGCCTGCTGGGACGTGATCGGTGCGAGCGTGCGCCACGTCTCGGTAACGGTGCCGTCGCCATTATTTGCTATGAAGATGCGTTCGAAGGCGCTGGTTCCCGACTGCCATGCTTGCCCGAGATCGGTCGAAAGCTCCGGAACAACCGCGCCGGCATCATTCACCAGACTGCGCCGAAAGGTCACGCGCAGGAAGTTTCCTGTGACGGTGCCGACGGTCTCGCTTGCGGTGACGACGTCGATCTGCGGCGGATTTCCAAGCGCGTAACCGATGCCATCCGGATAGCCGTCGCCGTCGGTATCCGCGGCCCAGTTCCCCGTGAATGGGACGGAGTCGTTCGTGTATGGGGTGCCACGGGTTCCGCTGCCATTGCGCCAGTTATAGCCGATCGCGTGGTCGGGATTTGAGGACGGCTGCTGAAGGACGAGCGAGCCTCCAAGCGCGGACGGCCACGGCGGGGTGGCCGAGTAAGCAAACTCTTTGATAATCGCACCTGAAACGGTGCGGAGGCTGATGAGCTCGCCACTGTTGTCGAGCGCGCCTTCGAATGGTCCGAAGAGCGTCACGCCCACCGGCGGTGCTCCATGGACCGCTTGCAAAGCTGCGTTGTTTGCCGCGATGACTATCTCACCGCCCGGCGGCAGGACGAGTTGCGAGGTCGTGCCGCTGATGTTGTAAAGAACGCCGCTCGTGAGCCGGATGCCTGTGAGGTCCACGTTGCCGGGGCTGATGTTTCTGAGCGTGATAAACTCCAGGTCTTTCGATGAATAGATACCGGATGGTGCCGGGTCGTAGCACAGTTCCGATACTACAAGATTCGCCGCGGACGCTGGCTGCGCGCCGACGATGAAGGCGCCTTCCGTGACCGCGCCATAGAAGCCGTTGTAAAACACACGGGCGCGGACCACCGAGCTGTTCACAACAGTCAGCGGGCCGGTGTAGAGCTGCTGTCCCGTGCCTCCCGGAGGCGGTGTTGTGAAAACAAGCTTTGCCGAGTTGAGGAAGTCGTTGTTCGTGAGGCTCGAATTGAGGCCGTGGATCGCGAGGACGTTGGTCCCGACCCTCAGCGCCGGCTTGCCGAGCGTAGTGATGTCCGTCGTTTGAAAGGCGATGGCGCTCGCGTTGTTGACGTTGATTCCATTCGTGCTTCTCGCCGTGTACGGGCTTGAGGTCATGGAGGAATCCTGATCATTCACGCCGTAAACCGAGGTGCCATTGATGTATGCGCGGAACCCATCGTCGAACTTCATCGAGAGCTTTAGCGCAGTCATGCCGTCGATCGTCGCCTGATCGGGTATGGTAAACGTCATTCGTATGTAGCACGTGGTGTTAATTCCATACATGAGCACAGTGGGGGAGTCGGGGTTTGATCCCGCGCCAATGTTGGAGGTAAAGTCTCCATCCGCCGCGCTTCGATCATAGCCCACGCCTCCGACTCCGGTGAGCCAGTTGGCGATATTTGGCGGGTCGGTAAATGTGGTCCATTGATTTGCGCCAGCGGCAGCGGTGAGGGTCGAGCCTCCATTCGCCACGCTCGGGACCACCCATTTAACCGGTGCGCCCGCATTGACCAGAATCGTCTCCGTGGATGCCGCCGGTACGGACGGATCGGTGCCGTCCGTCGTGTAGTAGATAGCACCGCCGGGATTCGGATTGGTAATTGTCAACGGCGTGCCGGAAACAATGTTGCCGCCGGGGACGCTGAAATCCGGCGGCTTGTTCCATTGCGAGTCAATCCACGCAAGGCGGTTTGTGAGCCAGTCCTTCATCCATTGCACCTCGCTCTGGAAGGTCGTGCGGGAAGCGAAGCCTGCCGGGTTGGGCCATACATAGACTCCGAGAATCGGCCAGCGGTCGAAGTGCCGTGCGATGGCGCTTTCAAGCCGTGCGGGCGTTTCCGTCGAGGGAGAAAGGTTGTTGGCTTTATCCGTCGGGAAAAAGTCACCGCCCCCCGTTGCCACGGACGCTCCATTGGTGACGGCGGTTGCGAATTGATTGTTGGTCAGCTCATTCGCCCATGCGTCAACTTTTCCGAGGACATAGCTCGTCGCAAAAATGCCCCGGCGCAGCTTCCAGTATCTGTCCCAGTATTTCTGCTTGAAATCGTTATCGGCAAACAATCTCGGGTAATAAGGGTACTCGGAGGCGTTGCAGTTGTTGTAGTACCATCCTACCGGATTGTCGGCCAGAGTCGTGTTGAGCGGGCCGCCGTAGTTGGCGTTGCCGCCGGAAAGATTGTAGTCCCAAATCGGCAGCGCCTTGATTTTCTGGCCTCGGTCTTTCGTGTAATAGGTCGAGAGGCGGTAGCCATCGATCTGCTTGAAGACCTCGACCCACAGGTGGTTGTCCATGAACGTCTGCGGCTCGATGTAAGCTTTGTAGCCGACCACGGGGTCGGCGAAATTTGCACCGCTCAGGGCGTTGTCGAAAGCTTGGACGTAGTTCTTTAGCGCAGTCACCTCGGCCACACTCGCGGTGTCGGGCTCCACAATTTCGTGGGTCTGGCCTCCCCACGCGCCGGTCGAAGTCGTAGTATAAAGCGGCGCTTGAGGAAGCTTGTCCCTTTTGAAAATGTAGCCGCCCGAGATGACCGCCGGGTCTGTCGCCAGAGGGCTGAGCTTTGAGATGTCCACGCGATCGGCACCGCGCTCAATGTGTTCCATCAGAACATAGACACCGCGGTAATCCGCGTAGCTGATCGGTCCGCCGTCCTGATTGAAAAAGACTTCTACGAACTTCGCACGGACTCCCGCGCCGATTCCGTCCGCCTCCTGAATGAGCGCATGAGGCAGCATGTTCCGCATCCCGGTCTTATCGTTGTAGATGGTCTGGAGCACCCAGTCCGCTTCCGAAGGCATTCCGAGTAGCGGCACATTTTTGTCGTTGTCTTCGTTCGTCCAGACTTCCCACGCGTACGGTTTCTGGCCGAAGTCCGAGGACGTTTGACCGCGGACGTGCATTCCGCCGCGCCCTTGGAAATCGGGCAGCGCCGTGATGTTCGTGATGTTTCCAGCGAGTGGATCTTTGTTGATCGCCACCGTGTAAACCGGACGGTGCGGTCGGGCACCGCCGGGATTCTTGACCGCATCAATGTTCACTCCCCAGCTCTCGACTACGATGATGGGAAGGTTCGATTTAAACGGCTGCCCTGTCGTCGCGTAGCTCGTGAGCGATGGATCGAGCAAAAGGAAAACGCGGCTGCTGACGTCGCCCGGCAGTCGCCCCGGCTGGAAAGTCCGCGCACGGATCTGGGTGCTCGCGGAAATGTTCAATGGGGCCGCCGGGTTAAACACCGGGGATGTTTCCGTCGGCACCGTTCCATCTGTCGTGTACCGAATAACCGCGGCTGGATCGATGGACGCAGTCACTCCGAGCTGCACCGTTCCTGAAAAGAGTCCGCCCTCCCGGCTGAAAATGACTTCCTCGGATGGACGTCCATCGGCGGCGATGACCGATGTCGATTCGTTGTTCGTGCCGGGGGTCGGCGGGTACATGAACTTCAGCGATTGCGAAGTGCCGTAAGTCCCGAAGCTGACGTCCTCGCTCTGCTGGGGATAGTTGAATTGGCTGGTCTTGGTAGTACCATCGGGTTTCACCAGCGCGAGGTATCCTCCGGATTTTACCAGCGTGAAATTCGTATGTAGCACCGGCGTCGTCCGGTTTTTCGCGCTCGCGAAGACACGGAGGTAGTTATATGGCGGAATCGAGACGGTAGGGAACGTCCATAGTGCGTTGTTCGTGGTAAGGTTTGTCAGCCGCCAGCCGTTCAAATCCACAGCCGCTGAAGTGCCGTTGTAAAGTTCAATCCAGTCGGCGGTGTCCCCATCTTCATCTTCGATGCCGTTTCCATTGTCCGCGACAAACTCAGAGACGATGACATCACTCGTCGCGAGTGGTGGGAGAACCGTCGTGGTGATCTGGAGGTCGTCGATATAAACGTCCTCCGTCACACCACCAGTGCGCGCGCTGAATGCGAAGCTATTACCTTGCGCCGGAATAAAGCCGGGGAGCTGCCTGTCCAGGAACACCTGCGCACCGTCGTAGGTCATGTCCAGCCCGTTCGCGTCCCAATGAATCGCCACTGAGTGCAACGCGGAGTTACCCAACGGAAACAGCCCGCCTGTATATGCCGCCCCGATAGCGATACCGTTCGCATAAACTCGGATTTGCTTCCCGTCACCTCCGCTGCCGGGATATGTGTCGAACGTGATGTACATCCCGTTCGCCATGGAAAAGCCGGTTTCGCCGGAGCCGGCATCCGTCCCTCCGGGGATTGCGCCAAAGTTGAACGTGAAGCCGTCCGCCATGTCGCCGGTGTTGTAGAGCTGGCATTTAAACGTGGCGTCGAACGAAGTCACTGCGCCGGCTGGATCGAGCACGGGCAGCTTCCATGCCCCGTAGTATGAACCGATCCCCGTGGCAGTGAGCCGAACGGCTCGTGGCGTCCCTCCGCCGAGGGGCGTCTGGATTGAAGTAGTCGTCGTGCTTCCGGTCGAGCTCACCAGCGTCCCGTCGGCGGCGTTCAAAGTGAAAGTGCCGACGGCGTAGCTCTCGAAATTCTGTGGACCGTAACTGCCAGCGAAGGCCGGTACAATCATTGCAACAGGAATGATGGCGCGAAGTAGAGTGCGAATTTTCATGGGTCAGGATGGGCTCACGGGCAGGCTTGAGCCGTGATATTCATACCCGTCTCCAATGCTGTCAAATTGCTAATTCACGAAACGTGAATTATTCGTTCTTTCGTGAAGCATGTGGAGTTCGGGCACCTTGGAGGGAGCGGTATTGTGTTCTCGCGGTGGTGCGCGACTTTAGCCCGAATTTCTCACACTCTGAGAAGCGCCCCACCACCGCGTATGTAGTTTTCCAGCAGATTCAGGGAGGCCCGCAGATTCTTTGCAGGTGGAAATCTGTTGGCCTCCCTGAATCTGCTGGAAAAAAAGGTGTGAGAAGTGCGGGTTAGGACTCTCCATGCCGGGTACGATTTCTACGGTGAGCATGATTTGAAAGTGACACAGGCTTTTCAGCCTGTGAAGACTCCCTCACAGGCTGAAAAGCCTGTGTCACTGTCTTGATCGTTCAATGTGGAAATCGAACTATTCCCAAAACTTCCACCACTTCCGCTTCGTCGCTGACGCAACCGCGCCTCCGCCCGATGTGCTCAGAGGGCGCGGGGAATCTACGGCGGCGGCAGGGATTCCGTTTTGCGAGAAGTAATGGTGCAGGATGTCCGTCGGTTTCGCCGGAGGATTGTCGTCGGCGGATTTTGCAAAGGTCGGTCCGAGTAGGTCCGGCGGGAGATTGAGGCCGTCGTTTCCGTGAAGCGTCAGCACTTTGAGCCTGACGAGCCCACGCATGGTTGCAGGGAGTTCGCGGAGGGCGTTGTTTTCCAAAATCAACAGTTCCAACTGCGTGAGTCGGCCGATTTCCTGCGGGAGAGTGGTCAGTCTGTTGTTGAAGAGGTGGAGGTGCGAGAGCCGTGTGACTTGTCCGATTTGCGGCGGAAGGTCGGCCAGTTGATTGTCGGAAAGCGCGAGCCGTGTGAGGCTCACGAGCGCGCCCATTTCCGGAGGAAGGGAGCCAAGACGGTTGCCGTATAGCGCCATCCAGGAAAGCGAGGCCAGTTTCCCGATTTCCGGCGGCAGCATGGTCAATTGATTGTTGGAGGCGAAAAGTTTTGTGAGGTGCGTGAGGTTGCCGATTTCCGGAGGAAGCTCGGAGAGTTGATTGCTGGAGACATAAAGCTCAGTCAGCTCCGTAAGCCGGCCAATGTCCGGCGGCAGCGTGACGAGCATGTTGTCGGAGAGTTGCAGCCACGTCAGCCTCGAAAGTCGGGCGAACTCCGGGGGGAGTGCTGTCAGTTGATTGTCGGAAACCGAGAGTCGTTGCAGCTTCGCGAGGCTCCCGATTTCTGGCGGTAGTGCGCTCATTTGATTGCTGTCGAGGCGCAAGAGCGTGAGGTTGCTGAGGCGGGCGATTTCGGGTGGCAGCGAGCTGAGCTGGTTATTGGAGAGGAAGAGTTTAGTGAGGCTCGCGAGCCTGCCGATTTCAGGCGGGAGAGACCACAGTTGATTGTTATCGAGGTGGAGCACGGCCAGATCCTCGAGTCCGCCGATCTCCGGTGGTAGCGTGCCCAATTGGTTGTTGGACAAATGGAGCTCGGCGAGGTTTGCGAGTTTGCCGATTTCGACGGGGAGTGAGCCGAGTTGATTCTCGGATAGCTGGAGCCACGAGAGCCTCGCCAGCGCCCCGATCTCCTTCGGAAGGCTGGCCAGTCGGTTTCCAAACAACGACAGCCATGTAAGGCGTCCGAGCATGCTGATTTCCGGCGGGACCGTGCTCAATTGATTGCTGTCGAGTCTCAGTACCGTCAGACTGCCGAGGAAGCCAATTTCCGGCGGAAGTCCGGTCAGTTGATTGTTGTCGAGGCGAAGCACTGTCAGGGAGGAGAGCTTTCCGATCTCCGGAGGCAGTTCCCGCAATTTGTTGTTTTGGAGGAAGAGCTCGGATAAGTGGGTGAGTTTGCCGATCTCCGGCGGCAACCGTGTGAGACCAAGACCTTTCAGGCTGATATCCGTGCCCTTCTGCGCGAAGCAGGCTTCAATGATCTCCAAGGCCCTGTCGTAGGCCATTTGCTCCATGGGGCTGAGTTCCGAAGTTTCCATTCGTTTGATGAGGTTCAGTCCAAATGCGGCCGTTCGGGTAGGGATTGCCTCTCAACGAAGCATCGCGGCGGTTACTTGCCGGTGTTCGCATCAAGTGCGAGGAGGATTTCCTTTCCGTCGCGTGTGCCGATCGTAAAGAGCTTCCCCGACGCGATGCTGAAGCCGGAGTATCCCATGCCGGCATTTTCAAAGAGCCAAGCTCGCTGCGGCCCTTCGGCTGGCCAGGATTTTAGAAGCCCGGTTTCCGTGGAATTATCGTCGCGATTCGGGCCGCGCCATTGCGGCCAGTCTCCCGCGAACGTAGTGGCTGCGCTGAGGGCAAGAATGCTGGAAAGGATTTTCATGCGCAGCGGAACTATGCCGCCCAAGCCTTGGATGCAATCCCGTTCTCCTCGCACTTAGCGTTTTGTTCCGGTCACACTCCGCCCGCTGCGGCCTTTCACCGGTTTCTTCTTCGACTTCGCGAGGTCGGTGCGGTGTTCGATTTTCGCGACGCGGCCGTGCTTTAGATACATCTCGCGGATGCGCTCCAGCATGGGATCGCGGCGGTCGTAGAGGCGCTTCAGCTTGCGGGGCTTGGCCTTCGTCAAAGCGTAGGCGGTGATGATGGGTAAAGTGATGGTCGAATCCGCGTAGCACACCACGCAGTCCGGGAGATTGTCCGGGTCCACTTTGCCCCAACTCACGGCCTCGGCCGGTGTCGCACCGCTGAGACCGCCGGTATCCGGGCGCGCGTCCGTGCATTGCAAAAAGTAATCATGCCCGCGTTCTTCGATGCCCATGACTTCCTGAATCTGCGGCTCCGTTTGCAGCATGAAATTCTTTGGCGATCCGCCGCCGAGAATGAACACACTGCTCATCTGCCCGCCGGACTTCGCATCATAGACGATCGCGGCGGTCTGGTTCACATCGCGGTTCACGTCCATCAGCAGCTTGGAATCGCGCAGCGCCATCGCCGCCACGTTCATGCCGATGCTGCTGTCGCCGGGGCTGCTGGTGAAAATCGGCACGCCGTATTTGTAGGCCGCCGCGAGCACGCTTGTCTCGGAGAGCCCGAGCTTCTTCTCGCGCGCCGCGACATATTTTCCGAGGAGGTAGTGGAACTCATCCGTCCCCATCGTCCGCTGGAATTCCGGGCCTTGAATGACCTCTCGGACAAACGCGTCCGTATCGAGGAGCACATCATAATCAAACAACACATCATAGATCCGGATGATGCCCTCTTCCCGCAGTGTCACATCGTTCAAGAACGGCGAGCCTGCATACATCTCCATCCCGAGCCCGTAGTGCAAATCGTGGTAAAGATTCGCTCCGGTGCTGATGATCCAGTCCACGAACCCCGCCTTCATGAGAGGCACGATCGCCGCCTTTCCAAGCCCCGCCGGAGTCAATGCCCCGGTCAGCGACATTCCCACGGTGCCATTGCCCGCGACCATCTTCTGCGTAAAAAGGCGGCACGCTTCCGCCAGTCGTCCGCCGTTATAGGCTTTGAATGTGTCATCGACAAGTTGCGCAACGCTGAGCCCTTTGCGGATGGAATTTGGAAGAAGCCGTGGAAATTTCTTATTGAGCGACATGACGCGCGGTTTAGGGGACGCGGCGCACAAGTGCAAGTGAATCAAGCGCGTTGCTTGCGGGAGCGATCGATCACGCATTCACTCGCAATGAAAAGGCGTGTCATCGGCATGAGCGCCTTGGATGATGGGAAGGTGCTTTCTTCATTTCTCAAATCGCTTCTGGCCGTTGCTGTCGCTGGGATGTTTTCACTCGCGTCGGCTGCGGAGTTTCGAGTGGTCGGCTACGTGCCGAACTGGATCGATGTGAAGGCATTCGCAGATGGGATCGATTACAAGAAGCTGACGCACATCAACATCGCTTTTGAGAATCCGTCGAATGATGAGGGTGACATTTCCTTTAGTAAAAAGAATGACGCCCTGATTTCAAAGGCGCACGCGAGCGGGGTGAAAGTGCTGGTTTCAATCGGCGGCGGTTCGGCAGCAGACGATCGGGTTTTGAAGCCCCGTTATTTCGCGCTGATGGGTGAGGGGAAGCGCGCCAGGTTCGCAGCAAAGCTCGCGGAGTTTGTGTCGGCGCACGGGCTGGACGGGCTGGATGTCGATATCGAAGGGCCGTCGATCAACAAGGACTACGGCGCTTTCATCCATGAACTGTCGCTTGTGCTGAAGCCGCGCGGAAAGCTGCTGACGTGTGCGCTTTCCAAAGGCTACGGCGGGGAGAACGTTCCGGACTCGGCGCTGGGTGAGTTCGATTTTGTGAACATCATGGCGTACGACGCGACCGGTCCGTGGAACCCCAAAGCCCCCGGCCAGCATTCGTCCATGGAGTTTGCCAAGCGAAACGTCGCCTACTGGCTGGGGCGCGGATTGCCGAAATCGAAGGCGGTGTTGGGAGTGCCGTTTTACGGATACGGTTTCGGCGCAGCGTTTAAGAAACGCGACTATCCGTATGCGGCGATCTTGTCGGAGTTTCCCGGCGCGGAGAATGCGGACGAAGCGGGAACTACGGTGTTTTATAATGGGATTCCGACGATTCGGTCAAAGGCGCGGTATGTTGCGGACGAAGGGCTGGGAGGCGTGATGATCTGGTCACTCGATTACGATGTGAAAGGCGAACGCTCGCTGCTTTCGACCATCCACGGAACGCTGCACCCGTAAGCGTCGCCGAGGCGGTAGCGGACCGCCCGCCGAGAAGCGGAAGGAGGCAGTAGATTTAGTTAGGCGGGTCGCCTGTTTACATCGGACGCGCGCGCAAACGCCTAAAGGCGGAACTCCAAACACTCTGCGGCCTTCGACCTCCACCTGTGCGAGATGCAGGCTAAGGCCAATACTGTTCACTTAATGCGCTTTCTGTGAATTTCGGTCACAACTCGCCTCAGAGTCGGGCCACGAGAGCGATGGATGGGGTAGCCAGACATCTTTCGCTTTACTCCGCGAGGCCCATAGCGGCCTTTGCGCGGAAGT
>JANMGP010000080.1:0-1885 GCA_031374705.1 Verrucomicrobiaceae bacterium
CGGGCTTTATCCGCATCAGCACAAGGTCACAGCCAATGACCCGCCGTTGCCGCGAGCTGGCGCCCTCAAAGGTGGACGCGGCTCCACCGCCGAGTTGACCACGAAATGGAACACGATGCTCGATCACGTGCCCACGCTGCCGCGGTTGCTTGCGGGTGCGGGTTATCTCAGCTTCCAGACTGGCAAATGGTGGCAGGGTGATTTCTCGCACGGCGGGTTCACCCAAGGCATGACGCAGGGCAGCCGTCATGGCGATGCCGGGCTCACGATCGGTCGCGAGGGATTGCAGCCAATCTATGATTTCATGGCAGCAGCGCGCCAGCAGCAGAAGCCCTTCCTCGTGTGGTATGCGCCCATGATTCCGCACACACCGCACACTCCTCCCGATCGATTATTCCAAAAGTATGCTGCAAAGACGGAGTCCCCGCACATCGCTCGCTACTGGGCCATGTGCGAGTGGTTTGACGAAACCTGCGGGGAACTGCTGGCACACCTCGAGAGCGAAAAATTGGCGGAGAATACCATCGTCATCTACCTTGCGGACAACGGATGGATCCAGTCGCCATCATCCGCGAATTTTGCCCCCAAGAATAAAACCACACCTTTTGATGCCGGGCATCGCACGCCCATCCTGATCCGTTGGCCTGGACGAGTCACGCCAGCCGAATCAGCCTCATTAGCGTCGTCGATCGACATCATGCCTACGGTGCTGGCGGCGCTCGAATTGCCGGTCCCGCAAGGCCTCAAGGGCATCAACCTGCTCGACAGCAAGACTGTCGAAGCCCGCCAGCACGTGTTTGGAGAGGATTTCACGATCCGCTCACAAACGTTGGATGATCCGGCGGCCAATATTTTGTGGCGCTGGGTCACCGACGGGCGCTGGCGCTTGGTGCTTCCCCGCACCTTCGAAGCCGAAGGCGCGCTCAAGACGATTCCATCGGACAAATATCTCAGCTCCGCACTCAAGGCCACGCTGCTGTCCGCGCAGCCAATGCTCTATGATTTGCAAACCGATCCGGCGGAGGAAAACAACCTCGCCAGCAAGCATCCGGAAATTATGACCCAACTCCGCACGAAGCTCGACGCTCACTGGACACCCAAGACTGCCTCGCCATGAAAACACTTCTCGCACTTCTCACCGCCCTGCTGCTGGCTCCGCTTGCAGCGCCTCACGCTGCGGAAGCGGATGTGATCGTCTATGGTTCCACGCCGGGAGGTTTTTGCGCGGCCATCGCTGCGTCTCGCGAGGGAGCTTCGGTCATTTTGCTGGAGCCGACGGATCATGTCGGCGGGGTGAATACGGGCGGGCTGTGTTTCAGCGATTCGAACCAGACGGTGCGCAGCACGGTGATGGGGCTCTTTGACGAATGGCACACGCGCATCGAGGCGGACTACACGTCGCGCGGGATCAAGCTGCCTTACAAGGTCAGCGAAAAGGATCAGAAGCACTGGACCTATGAGCCGAGCGTGGCCATGCGGATCACAACGCAGATGCTCGATGAAGCGAAGGTGCAGGTGCTGACGAAGCGCGTGTTGAAGTCGGTCACGAAGGACGGCGCGCGCATCACGCGGCTGCGGACCAGCGATGGGGATTTCAGCGCGAAGGTGTTCATCGATGGCAGCTATGAGGGCGATCTCATGGCGGCGGCGGACGTGTCGTGGACCATCGGGCGCGAAGGGCGGAAGGACTTCGGCGAATCGCTCGCCGGCAAGCGTTACCCGAAGCCGCTGATGCGCATTTCGGGCCGTGATGATGCGGGCAAACTGCTGCCGCTCATCACGACGGACGACGCAGGCCCCGAGGATGAGGGCGACAAGAACGTGATGGTCTATAGCTTCCGGCTCTGCCTCACGAAAGACCCGGCCAACCGCGTGCCTTTCCCCG
>JANMGP010000065.1:0-18795 GCA_031374705.1 Verrucomicrobiaceae bacterium
GATCACGAACGAGGGCGTTCGTGCCACGTGCGAGTTCGTCGAATTTCACCCCGAGCACCCGTGGCTGCACGGCGCGATTGAGGTTCAAGCAACTCGCATCGTCGCCATCGCGCACGCGCATTTGCACCACGCGGACGCCAGCCATGATTTTGTCATCCAGCGCGTAAGCCTCGCGTCCTTTTTGCGAGTTGAGGTCTTCGTAAATGGGCGAGGCGCTTTCGCCGATGAGGGCGAAGCCACCGGTGCCGGAGTCGTGGCGCGTGGCGTCGATGTCGCCGGTTTTGCGGAAGGAATCGACAGCGACGACCATAAAGACGCCGCTCGCCAGCACGCCGATGGTGGCCATGGAGCGACCGCGTCGGCGGGTGGTATTGCGCAGGGCGAGGTCGTTCGCAGAGTCGAGCGTCGAGCCGGAATCGAGCCGGCGCATGACGACGCGGCAGAGCCAGATGCCCAGGCCAAGAAGCGCGAAGCCGATGCCGAAGAAGGCCATGGGATTTAATGTGGCCCTCGAGAGTAAAATATATGAAACCTCGAATAGTATAATCGAAGTAATGAGAGTGCTGAGGATCTTCATTCGACAGGGTTCATAATTCAGCGCAACGCCATGACGATAATACCAACTAGAATTACAACGACGACCGGAAAAATCGTCAGCCAAATATCCACCGGAACTTTGGTGTGTTTGTTGGGAGAGAGCTTGGGATTCATAGGTGCTTTTGGGTGCCCTGATAGCAGGGTGTGGCGAAACGTCCGCTTGCGCATAGGAGCGGCAACATTCTTGTCGCCGACAGCAAGGTAGTTCGTGAACGGGCGGAACTGGAAGCCAGCCCGTTTTGGGGCATTTGCAATCCGCGCGCCGCTCTTCGGAATCGCGCTGTCGGCGACAGGAATGTCGCCGCTCCTATGCCGTTCATTTCCTCACCTCCCCTAAGTTACCGCTCATCAGCGCGGCGGCTTCGTGTTTGAAGATGCGGCGGCTCGCCAGCCACATGGCGAAGAGCGCCATGAGCACGCTGCCGACGATGCCGCCGAGGATGGTGCCCGTTTTTACTACAAAGAGAAACGCCGTCCCGCCGGTCGCGCCGCTCCACACGCCGCCTAGCGCGGAAAGCACGGCTTTGGTGTAGAGCGCGGCTCCGGCGACTCCGAGGGTCGCGCCGATGAGGGCGAGCAGCGCGCCTTCTTTGAGGAACAATCGCCGGACTTGCTTTCGCGTCCAGCCGACGGCGAGGAGCAGCCCGGCTTCGGCGGAGCGTTGCTCGATAGTGAAGGTAAAGAGCAGCCCGGTGAGCACGGCGGCGGCGGCGATGAGGAAGAAGGAAAACGACGCGAAGAGTTGCCCGAAATCGACCGGCGCATCCGTGGCGGCGAGGGCTTGCTCGCGGAGATTCACGACGCGGAAGCCGAGGGCTTTCGGGTCGATGAATGCGGCGATGCGCTCGACCTGCTCGCGCTTGGTGCCTGCGGGGTAGCGGATGCTGGTGAGGTTTCCCCAGCGGTTGCCCCACATTTCCTGACCGACTTTGAGGTTCACAAATGCCTTGGGCGTGCCGCGGTGTTTCTCCCAATACTCCTCGTCCTTTTTGCGGATGCGCTTAGAGTCAAACGGGAAGCCGGGCTTCCATTTCGAAAAGCTGTCCTTGTCGGGGATGTTTGGAAAATCGGGCATCCACGAGCTGTCGAGCTGCGGCTCATCCATCTCGATGATGGGCGCGAGGACGGTGAAAGTGCGCGTCTTCTCGATGAGTTCGCGCCGCTCGCCCATGATGCCGTAGCGCAGGGTGAGCGTGTCGCCGGGCTTGGCGTCGAGGTCGTCGGCGAGCCAGCGGGAAATCTGTATTTCATCATCGGCAAGCTCGGCCTGCACAAAGCCGGAAGCGGGCGCATCAATCGCAGTGACCATGGAATACGGAGTGGAGCGGACAGGAGCGGCGACATTCTTGTCGCCGACAGTGTTATGGTCCGAGGGTGCTTTGGAATCAGGGCCAGCCTTCGGGGTGTTCGGAGTTTGCGCGTCGCTTGTGATTGTCGCGCTGTCGGCGACAGGAATGTCGCCGCTCCTCTCGCGCGTCGCCGTCGGCGCGCCCTTTTCGATGGCGGTGACGAAGTAGGTGAGGGAGTCGAGGCCGAGCGGAGGTGGTGACGAAGGCACCAGATACGAGACGGAATCGACTCCGCCTGAATAGAACTCCGCATCCTGAGGGGCCACGTGAATGGACTCTGTTATCGAACGCGCTGCATTCCGTTCGTTCTCCCTCACCGCGCGCACCAACGAGGCGTCCAGAAAAACGCGGGGGCTCCGAAGCTCAACGCCCGATGCCGATGTTTCCTTAACTGTAAACTCCCCATCGAATTGCCGCAGCAACTCCCCTTCTTCGTGAATGAAATCCGGAGGTTCAAATTGGACCGGATATACAACGACTATACCGAGCGTGATTCGGTTGAGAAGCTTTCGGCGACTATACTTGGCGCGCATTTCATCGCTCAGAAGTGACGAAGAACGCCCCGTATTACATACCACGTTCACCTTCTCCCCCAAAGCGATCTTCGCCTGCAACTCCCCCAGCGGCACAAACACCGTATTCGGCGGGACCTGGCTGGCGGTGAGGGCGAAGCGCCCGAAGTCTTCGTCGCCCACGATGCGCCCGACCCGCGCCTTCACGGTGACGAGCGCCGCTTCCTCGCCCGAGAGCGGCGCGTCCTTGGAAAACGCGCCCGGCTTTTCGACGTAGAGCGAGAGGTCGTCGCCGGCTTTTACGGCGAGCTGGGCGGCGAGGCGTTGGTTGAGTGCGACGGGTAGGGTGGGCGTCCCGCCCGCCGGTTCGCGCGTCTCGCGTGAACCATCGAGCGTCGGTTGGCGTGGCGACGCAGACTCGACGTTCGATGCACCAGGCGGGACGCCCGGCGCGGCGGGCGAGACGCCCACCCTACCCGGCGCTAACTTCCAAAAATCCTCATCCACACCAATCACCTGCACTTTGTTCGCCCGAGCCTTGCCATCCGCGCGAGTCGCGGAGCCTTGCATGAGCAACACGCCTGCTGCGTTTTCGCCGGGGAAAAACATCCGAGCGACGACCGCCGGTCGCTTTGCCTTATCCGCAGGCCACGGCACGAAGCGCTCGCCACACAAAAGCGCCTCGCCGATTTTCCCCACACGCGCCTCCGCCTGCGCTCGCAGCGTCCCCTTCACCGAATCGCCCACCATGAGAGCACCGGTGAGCACGAGCGCCGCAAGCGCGCAACCAAGCACAACGCCAAGATGCGTGCGCCAGTTGTGGCGGATGGAGCTGCGAATTAGGGACGGCATTTGAGTAAGCGATGAACGGCTGGCACAAAGAAGTGCGGTAAGAACCTTGTTGCGAAGTCTTTCATGGTGGCCGCAAGGGCGTCAATGTTGGTTCGGTCGAATGACTACGGTCCGGACAGCCCCACCAGTGCTCCGGCGTATCCGGTAAGCTCGAGGTAGCCGTGGCCTTTCACCGCACGGCCATCGCGTGTGCCCGCGACGTCGATGAGACCTTCCCAGTAAACGACCGGTTGCAAGACGAGTTCCTGCGCGTCCACCGGAGTCTTAACGGTGATATCCAGCCCGAGGGATGTGACTTTGATCCGCCAGCCGATCGGATACTGCCCGCCGGTTTTCGGGCTCTTCCAAATGCGCTCCGGCTCGAGCGAGATGTCGTCACGCTTGAGATGGCGCACGCTTCCATCCGACGCAATCCATGATCCGCTCGACGCCGGATCGATTGTCCCGTCTTTGCGCCGAAGCTGATAGATCATCAACTCGGTGCCGTCATCGAGTTGCACGCTGAACCAATCCCAACCGGACTGGCCGCGGGCGAGTTGATTCGTCGCCCACTCGTGGTCGAACCAGCTTTCTCCTTCAACGGCGAACTCCTCTCCACCGACGCCCAGTTTTCCCACGGACTTCATGCGTGTCGCCGAGTAGTAGTGCGATGCGTGACCGTCCTCCTCGGCCTTTCGACTGATGCCGCCTTCGCCATGAACTGCGCGCGGCTTCGCATCCTCCAAGCGAAGTGAAAGGGAGCGACCCGCCTCGGCGGCGCGGAGCAAAAACGCGCCGTCGGGAGCCAGTTCGAGCGACCATTCTCCGAGCCACGCGATGCGATTGCCGTCATCAAAACCCGCCTCTCCAAACGCTCCACGTTTCATAGATTGAGCAAAGTGAAAGTCGCCCGCTTTGACGTCGGTGATTGCAAAATGACCGAACTTAAGCGCATCCGAAACGAAGCGCGATTTGACATCCGGCGAGCCGGGCGGACGCAGTCCCTGGCGAAAGAACGTAATCTGGTAGCCGAATCGCCGTCCATCGCTGGCTCGAAGATTCCCGGTGAAATACCACCACTCTGTTTTGAAGTCGCGATGTACCGAGTGATCGCGCGGCCATTGATACTGCCAGCCGGGAAGCGCAGCCCGCCAACCCTCCCCAGCAGACGAATTGCTGCGCGCCATCACAAACACGGCCAGCCATAAAAACAATCGAAGTCGCATGTGCATTATTCTCCCCTCAAAGCGTCCGCCATTTCCGCCCGCTGCGCAACTCTCGCTGGCCACCAAGCCGCTAGAACAGCCACAGCCGTGAGCCAGAATGGGATCGCAGCAATTGTCCAAGCTGGAACGTCGAACGAAATCGTCCAGCCGAAGAATGCCGGGTTCACGACCCACGTGAGCACCATGGCGAGCGGGATGCCGGAAAGCAGCCCCAGCACAGCGGCGGAGAGCCCGAGCAAGCCGGCTTCGCAGAGCACCACAAGTCCCACGAATCGCGCGGTTCCGCCAAGCGCGCGAAGAAGCGCGAGCTCACGGCGACGCTCCACGACGAGCGCGGTCATCGTCAGAAAGACACCCACGATCGCGACAATCACGGCGACGGAGCGGAGCACCTCTGTTACCGCGAATGTCTGATCAAAAACTTTCAATACCCTTTCTCTGAGTGCGCGGCTCGTGTTGATGGAGAATTGCCCGGCATCCGCAAACGCCGCCCGGAAATCCCGCTCCAATGCAGCGCCGTCTGCGCCGGGGTGCAGGTAAACTGCCGCGGACATCGGCCGCGCCGGGCTCCACCATTTTGCATAGTTTCGCGAACCCATGATGATCATTCCGCGATCCCGGGAATAGTCGGAGTAAACGCCCGCGATTGGAAATTCCACAGCACCGGACGGAGTGTCCAAACGCACCGATGCGCGCCCTTTTCCATGCCGCCGCGCGTATGGCTCCGTGACCACGACAGCGTCGCCATCGAAAACGCGCGCCATGGCTTCGCGTCCATCGGTCCCGCGAAACGAAAGGTTGTCGCGATAGCGTCCATCCACAACCGCGAGCGTGAAACCGGCATCGATGGAAAACTCTGTGAAAGTGTCCACGCCCCCGGCTTCCGGACGCGCCCGCAGCCAGGCGACCGACTCTGGCGGGAGATAGGAATTGAGGCCGTGCGTTTCGTTCGCGGCCGGCGCGATGAAGTAATCCGCGACAATCCCCCGCCCTATCCATGCTTCGAGGCTGCTACGAAATGAGTGCACCATGACAATCAGCGCAACGAGCATCGACACCGCCGCAGCGAGCGCCGAGACGGTCACCGCATTTCGCCGCAATGATCTCCGGAGGCGCTCCGCCGCAAGCCGGAGCGGCAGCCACTTTACCCGTCGAAATACCTCGCGGACACCGGGAATCAAAACCGGCGAGAGCAATGAAAAACCGCCGAGCACCAAAAAGGCCGCGCAAAACGCCATCCATGGCGGACCGCTGGTGAGCGCCAACGCAATCGCGCCGGCCGCAAACGTAAGGCACACAACGCCTCCGATCCACCAACGCCTGATATGGATCTCCTCCCGCACAGCACCAGTAATTCCGCGCAACGCTTCCACGGGCTCCACCCGCGAAGCCTCCGCAGCCGGCCCCCACGCACCGACGAGCGCCGCGGCGATACCGTAAAAAGCTGCGACGGCAAATTGCGCCGGGTCCAGCCAGAGTCGCTCGACATTCACCAACGCATAGAGCGCGGTGACGGTTTGCTCGACGGCACCCGTCAGCAATCGCGCGAGCGCAACGCCCGCAAATCCGCCCAGTAACACGCCGGGCACCGCATAAAGCAGCGCCTCGCAAAGATACATGATCCGTACTCCATTCCGCGTCACTCCCAGCGCGCGGATGATTCCAATCTCGCGCCGGCGCCGCGCAACGGAAGTCGAGACGGTGTTGAAAACCAGGAACACCGCGACGAGAAGCGAGACCATGCTCAGGGCAGTCAGGTTTAATTGAAAAGCCGCCAGCATTTTCCCCATCTGCTCGCTGCGCTGCCTCGGCGGCCCCACCGTCAGCCCCGGCGCGAGAACCTGAATCGCTGCAACAGCGTCGCCGACCTTGAGCGGATCGCGCAACCGGACTTGCAACGAATTCAGCTTTCCGGGCCTGCGCAAGAGCTCCTGTGCCCAGCCGATGTCCATCACAGCGACCCGTGAGTCACTCACCGGCAAATCCCCATCGTCGATAATCGCGAGCACCGAAAGTACCGCCGAGCGTCCGTCCACGATCACGGGAAACTCCGAGCCAATCCGGAGCCCCTGACGTTCTGAAAATGCGCGCGTCACAGCGACTCCACCCGGTGTATTCAGCCATCGCTCACCCACCGCCACAGCGTCGCCGCCGGACAATTCAAATGTTCGAAAGGCCGCACCGCTCAAGACGTCGATGCCGATGAGCCGCAAATACTCGCCCGGCTTTTCCGGCAGCGTCGCGAGGGCATCCACAACGCCCGTCACCGCTTCGATCCCGGGAAGCTGCTCCACTTTGGGCCAAAGCAACTCCTCCACGTCGCCACGGATTTCCACGTGCGCTTTTCCCGCGACCATATCGACACTCGCGGCAAACGATTTCGTCGCGCTTTCGTTCGCAATCCGAATTGCCAGATACACGGATATGCCGAGCGCGATGCTCAGCACGTTGAGCACTGCGAGCACGGGATGTCGCCGGACATAACGGGCCACATGCCACCAAAAAATATGGATCTTTGAAAATGCGATGCATGAGGAATTGCGGAATATTCGCGCCGGAAGCAACGTCCGAACGAACCTGCGCTTGCCGAGCCCGCAAGTTTCTTTCATCCAACGAGCGAGAATGACGACATCCGCGATGCAGATAGACATCCTGAGCCTCTTTCCCGGCATCGCCTCGGCGGTCCTCGGCGAGAGCATCATGAAACGTGCGCAGGAGAAAGGTGCCGTCGCCTTTCGCTCGCTGGACCTCCGCGACTGGACGCACGACCGCCACCGCACCGCCGATGACATGCCGTACGGAGGCGGTCAAGGAATGGTCCTTAAATGCGAACCGATCTTTGAGGCGATCGAATCCATCAAGACCCCCGCGACGCGCGTCGTGTACATGAGCCCATGCGGGCGGCGCTTTGACCAGAAGATTGCCCAGGAGTATGCCGATCGACGCGGACATGTCGTGCTTCTCAGCGGTCACTACGAAGGCGTCGATCAACGGGTGCTCGATCATCTCGTGGACGACGAAATCAGCATCGGCGATTACGTGCTGACAAACGGCGTGATCAGCGCGTGCGTTGTCGTGGATGCCATCGTGCGCCTGCTCCCCGGCGTGCTGGGCGACGATGCGAGCGCCGGGGACGACAGCTTTTCCAATGGGTTGCTGGAGTTTCCGCACTACACCCGGCCGTTTGATTTTCGCGGGTGGAAAGTGCCGGATATTCTATTAAGCGGTCACCACGCGAAGATCGCCAAATGGCGGCTCGAACAAGCCACCGCACGTACGCGCGAACGGCGCCCCGATTTACTACCACCACCATGATCCCCATTCTTCGAGTCGAAAACCTGTCGATTTCCCGCGACGGCACTTCCATTTTGTCCGCCATCAACTGGACGGTCCATCCCGGCGAGCACTGGGTCATCCTCGGCTCGAACGGGTCGGGGAAAACATCGCTCCTCTCCGCGCTCACTGGCTACCTGACGCCATCGAGCGGCAGCATATCGCTCCTCGGAGAGACCTTCGGCGAAACGGACTGGCGCAAGCTCCGGGAGCGCGTTGGAATTGTGAGCAGTTCCATCCGCCAGAAAGTCCCCGACTGGGACCCCGGCGAACTTGTCGTTATCGGTGGCAAATATGCGATGCTCGACTATTGGGGGCCGATCAAAAAATCCGATCGCATCGAAGCAAAAAACGCGATGGAACGCGCGGAATGCGCCCACTTGGCGAAGCGCGACTGGGGCGTCCTCAGTCAGGGCGAACGCCAGCGGATTCTTATCGCACGGGCACTCATCGCCAGACCAGACGTCCTCATTCTTGATGAACCGTGCGCAGGCCTCGACCCGGTTACCCGTGAAAAGTTCCTCGATTTTCTGGAACGATTAATTCCTTCACCGGGTGCTCCCTCAGTCCTTTTCGTGACGCATCACGTGGAAGAAATCATCCCTGCGTTGACCCACGCACTCCTCCTTTCAAAAGGTGAAGTGTTTGCGTTCGGGTCAAAGGACACCGTCCTGACGACGAAAAACCTGAGCCTCGCGTTCGACGCAAAGCTCTCCCTCCGGAGAGCGGGGACGCGCTTTACCATGGCGGTGCACCGCACTGCTTAGCGTCGGAGAAAGTCCGCGTTTCCTGCCTTACTTCTTCAGCGCAGTCTTGTCCTCAGTCGCTGGAGGCGGGACGCGGTTGAAGCGAATCAAATCGCCCACAATATTCAGCGTTTCGCGACGGATCGGATCTATCCGCGGCGCGACTTCGGCGTCCTCGGCGTCATCCTCGTCATCATCCGACTTTTTCACTTCCGGTTTGCCGGCAGTAACATCCGGCATCGGCTTCGTCTCGATCTTTGGTTCGAGTTCCGGCTTCGCAGCATTTGCAAGAGTCACGGAATAGACCTTCTCGGCATCGACCTTGAGCTTGTTCCGCTCAGCCTTGCGAGCGTCCTTGCGGGCCTTATCTTCGTCCACTTCAGCCTTTCTGACTTTTTCGTTCAGCGACACTTTGTTCTCAGCGACTCGCTTCTTGAGACGCTCCGCATCTTCCATGACCCACTTGAACTCCTGGTCCTGCACGACACGAGCAGCGGACAATTGCTTCAATTCGGGGACGAAAAGCGGCTTCTCGACTTTGTCGTAGGAAACCGGAGCAATCGTATCGTAGCCCAGCGGTCCTTTGAGCGAAACCTCCCCAATGTCGGACTGGTCCCAAAGCGACGGGAGCTTGACGTCGCTAATGACGCCACGAAGCTGAGTGCTGCCGCCGGAAACACGGTAGAATTTTTGAATCGTCAGCTTCAAAGCGCCGGCACCACTGCTGAGCGGGATGATGTTGCCCATGTCGATCATTGTCTGGACCGTGCCTTTTCCAAATGTGGAACTGTCGCCGACAACAACCGCTCGATTGTAATCCTGGAGGGCAGCTGCAAAAATCTCGCTCGCTGAGGCGCTGAGCTTGTTCGTGAGCACCACCATCGGCCCATCATACGCGATTGATGTATCGGGGTCCCTCAACTTCGATGCCTCGCCCGCGGCGTTTTGCGCGACAACAACATAACCGCTCTTGATGAAGAGTCCCGTGAGGTTGACCGCCTCTTCAAGAGAACCGCCGCCATTGCGCCGCAGGTCCATGACGATTCCGTCGATCTTTTCCTTTTTCAACCGCTCGAGAAGGACGAGGACGTCCTTCGTCGTGCTCTTCGCATCCGCCGCACGGCGACTGCGCTCCATGTCCGCGTAGAACGACGGCAGAATGATCCATCCGATGCGTTGTGTGGAGCCGTCCGGCATCACATGGTCAACAATCTCGGCCTTCGCCTCCTGTTCAGTGAGTTTCACTTCGCTGCGCTTAATCTCGATGACGTTGCGCTTCGAAGGGTCGGCGGAGTTTACGGGAATTACCCGCAGTCGGACAACCGTATCCTTTTTACCACGGATCATCTCAACGACTCTATCGAGCCGCATGTCCACGGTCTCCACAAACTCGCTGTCTCCTTGCGCAACGGCACATACGCGGTCACCGACTTTGAGTCGCCCATCCTTGAAAGCCGGTCCGCCCACGACGAGTTCCCGGATTTTCGCGTATCCTTCATCGGTCGCCAGCACTGCGCCGATTCCGACCAGCGAAAGACGCATGTTGATGTTAAAACTATCGAGCTGTGATTTGCTCATGTACTCCGAGTGAGGGTCGTAAGTCTCCGATAGAACCGAGAGGAAGCTCGATATGATCTCTTCCTCGGTTTGGTCATTCAGATTCCGCAAAAGCTGGTCATAGCGCTTCGTGATGACCTTTACCGGCGGATCGACTTTGTCATTCATCAACGTCCGGTCGAGCAGTTCGCCCTCCACCCGGTCCCGCCATATCCGGTCCGCTTCCGTAGCATCTTTCGGCCACGGTGCCTTGTCGCGACGAAGTTCAACGGTCCGATTGCCGGTAAACTCAAACTTTTCCTTCAGCAACTCCTTCACCTTCGCAACGCGATCTTTCACGCGCTGTTTGAAGACATCGTAAATCTCCAGGGCGGGCTTCGTGTCGCCTTTGCTGATATCATCGTCCAGTATCGTACCGAACTTCGCGGAGAAATTATCGACGTCCTTCTGGGTAAAGAAGAGGTGGTTGTAGTCGAGTCGCTCCAGATAGTTCTTCAAGAACTGTTTAGAAACGGAGTCGTCGAGACGCCGTTTGCTGTAGTGGATTTTTTCGAGCAAGTCGCCCACGTTGGACGCCACCTTTCGATAATCGGGCTCTGGAGCACCGGTCACGAAAGGGACCGCCATCAGGGTTACTGCGATCGAAGTTACAAGGAAGCCGGTGGCTTTTTTCATGCGTTTTATATGTTGGAAGAATCAGCCTGCAATTTCGTCAATGAACGATGTTTTCACCGTCACGTCACGAGGAAAATAGTGCCACTTCTGTAATTGATTACGTCGCCTCCTCCCATTTGGGACGCTTTAGGTAGCGTAGTACTTCGGGTAACGGTAGTAGTAATAATCAGGAAGCTCGGTATCGACGCAGTTCATGATGAGGCCCAAAACATTCACCTGTCTCTGATAGAGTGCATTCAACGCATTTCGGGTGAGGCGCGCCGATGTGAACGATGCGCGGATAACCATCAGAGTCCCGTCGAAGTTCGGCGCCAGAGTCGGCGTATCGTCCGTCGCGAGAATCGGGGCCGTGTTAAAAATCACCAAATCGTAGCGTGCCTTCCATTCGGTGAGCAGCTTTTGCACGATCGGAAGCAATAGCAATTCACCCGATTGATTTGTCACCGGGCCTCGGGGGATGACGTGCAGCTTGCCGGCACGCACCGTTTGAACGGAATCCTGCCATGTGGCTTCGCTGCGTAGAATATTGGAAAGACCCTGACGTCCATCGATATCAAACAACGCGGCAATATCCCCGCGTCGGAGGTCCGCATCCACGAGCAAAACCCTTGCACCGGCGGCACTCATGGTGATGGCGAGATTGCTCGCGACCGTGGATTTGCCTTCATTCGGAATCGCGCTGGTGACAATCAGCGTCTTTAATTCCGTCTGGTTCGGCATGAAAATCAGTGACGAACGAAGGCTGCGAAACGCCTCGGCGAACATGTACCGGGTGTCGTCGTCGTGGAGAAGTGCCAGACCGGACTCGGTGCGGGTGTCCGCCACATCGGGAATCTGACCCAGAATCGGCTCCGCAAATTGCTCGATCATCTCGCTAGAGGAGGCGAGCCGATCGTCGGCCCGGTCCAAGAGGAACAGGATTCCCATACCGAGAAGGAGCCCCCCGATCAATCCCGTCATCAGATGGCGAACCACTCCCCGGGGCTCTTCGACTGCCGAGAGCGCCTGATGATGAATGCCTATAATCTCTCCACTGGTGCGCTGCTCATTTTTGATCTTCGCAATGAGTTCGTCGGTCGCCTTCACCTTTTCCTGGGAGGAATCCACGTTCATCTTGAGTTGACGATACTTCACCATCACGGAGCTCCATTTTACGGACTCCTCCTTCACATCCCGGTACTTGTCGCGAGCTTGGGTCAACTCGTTTTCGATGCGTTTGAGCTGCGCGTCCCTGCCCAGCTTTGCAAATTCCGTCAATGTCTGCAGCTCCGCATCCAGCGCAGCCAATTCAGCGGCCATGGCGACGTACATCGGGTGAGCGGGCTCCCATATCGCCTTCTTCCTCGTGAATTCAGCCGCCCTCCTCGCCCTCTGTTGCTCAACAACGATCAGACTGTTCCCGGCTGGTGTCGATGCATCTTCCTTTCCGCCGCCACTCCCGCGCAAAACATCGCTATCCGTCATCGATTTATAGATGTTCAACTCACTCTCCAGCTTGCTGATGGAGTCTTGAATCTTGTTGGTCTGGTCGGTCAACTGTTTCTCGCGGTCTTCTGGGAGCGGCACCTGAATTTCCTCAAGAAACTTGAAAATGTTCTCTTCCGCTTCCTTCGCCATCCGGATCTCCTCGCTGTGTCGCTTGGTGATGTTCCCCATGTCTTTAGCCATTTTCATGGTCCATTCGTCCTCGCGGATTGCGAGGAATTCCTTCATGACGTTATCGACGTAAAACTGGGTGAAATCCGGGTTTCGCCCTGTTCCAGTGACGATGAAAAAATAGGTCTGGTTCTCGTTCTCAGCATGAATCTCCGTCCGATCCACTTCCCCGAGCCACTCAGGCCGATGAACGGCGATCTGAGCCTTCGCGCGATCACGGACCTGAAGTCCCTTTAATTGGGAAATCACATGGCCATACCATGAAGGAGTGTTCAGCAGCCCGTTTGCGGCCTCATCCGTGCCAGTCAGTCGGACGCTCAGTTTTCCAAAAGAAACATAGCGCGTCGGTTTCGAGACCACGACGTATGCCTCATAGAGAAGGCCCACGCCAATTGTCAGCGCCAGAATCCACCAGTAACGCTTGAGGACGGCGCGATAGCGATAGAAACGAACTCCAAGTTTCGAACCGAGCTCCGAGGCTCCGCCCACGGGATAAGGTTGCTGTTCCATGGCTGATTAGTAGCGGTTTACCGGAAGCGGAAATTGACCTCGGGGACGTAAATTCGATCGCCGTCCTGAAGCGGGAAGTCTTTCTTCGTGTTTCCGTTCTCCAGAATATCCTTCACATTGTATTCGTAAGTCGTACTTCCGCGCGTGACCTTGACCTTCTTTGTATCGGAGTACGCACCAATCCCAGCTTCATTGACTGCCTCAGAAAGTGTCTTGGGCTCCGATGCATAGAATTCAACGGCACCGTTTCGAAGGACTTTGCCGGAAACGATGACTTTTGACCGCTTCTCGCCACCCTCAGGGATAAAGTTGATGCCTATTTTAACGGTCGCCTTCCCCGGTTTGTAATATCGTCCTTCCAGGTAGGATTTTACCTTGGCTGCGGCACGGTCGGTTGTCATTCCATTTACTTCAACACGACCGAGACCGCCCGGGATTTCCAATTCCCCGGTGGATGTCACAATTGCGCGGACCGGCGGCTCATTCTCTTCAACAATCGAAAACGAAACCTCAGCTCCCGGGACCAATGGCGAGTTCGGCGACGCATTTACCCGGCGTCCAGAAGAAGGTCTGCCCGCGGAAATCGGTGACGTTCCCGCGATCTCAGCAGGCGGTTCCGGTGCTGCAATCGGGCGCTCCGGTTTTCGTCCGAAATTCACCTGCGCACTTGCCGAACCAGCCGTTATGAGCGCAAGCGCGACGGCACTAGAAACGTGAAACGGCAAGCTACGCATAGGATTTCATTTGGTTAGAATTTGTAGTAAAGGCTCAACATGCCGAGATTCTGTTTGTAGTCAGAGTTCGGCTGGTTTGAGTCCTTCATGAGAAAGCGATAATCGAGCCCAAGCGTGATAGAATCTGTGAACGCGTGGTTAATTCCGAGAGCGAGCCCGATTCGGCTCGCCTGTTCAGAAACATTTCCGGATGTCTCGTAGTATTCGTAAAATGCTGTCGGAGTAATAGATGTCTTTTCCTGTATCTTCCAATCGGCAGAATACTCGAAGTGATACAGATCGTAAAAATTCGATCCCAGCCCACTTTCGGTGGTGCGCGACGCACTCAACGAGTGGCGGAAGCCCTCCGTAGGACGATTGGAAATCTGGACTTTGAAATACAGCGATGCACTGTCCTGAGTGTCTTCTACAAATGAACCCGGCGGCACGACGCCGTTCACTGCGGGCCGAATCTGCTGAAGCGTCCCGCCGCTGAAGTCGGCCTTCTGCCATCCTATTTCTGCGTAGAAGTCAGTAACATCAGATACCTTCACCTGCACAAAAGGACCCACCAAAATGATTTTTCCATCTGCCTGGACGTTCTCGGAGTAGTTGATCCAGCTTACCGAGCCATTAAGACCGACCGTGAGACGCGGATTGATATCCACACTCGGGCGGACAAAGACCGTATTGATGGAGCGGTCCTGCGATGAAAAGGTGTCGTCTTTGGCCCAAAGATCGAAGCGATCGTAACCTACTGCGACCCGGGCATATTCGGTAGCGTCCCAATTGATTTCAAAACCGGCCTGATTCTCCCATCGCCGGTAGTTGGCGACATTGCTGAGAACGGGAAGGTCAAACGCATCTTCCTGATAGGAAATGCGCTCACGAACGGTGAAAGTAAGGTTGCCGGACTTCGCGCTCCATACGAGCGATGAAGTGGGCGAGACGATCAAGGATTCCGAGTCAAACTCACTGTGACTCAGATACTTTGCGTATCCAAGCCCGAGGCCGAAACGGAGGGTGTTCAACTCCGAAAGTCGGAGAATACCTTCGATGTTGATTTCCGGACGAAGGATGATGTCACTCAATTCGTTCGAGTTCGATAGAGTAATGTTGTCGTTAAACTCGACACCGATTCCTGCGGCGATCACGAAATCGACCAATCCAAGGCGGAAATTATACGCCTGATCCACCTCTTGCGGATTGAGTGAATTGACCGGCGACATTCCATCGGGCGTATTGCCTGTGAAAACATCTGCGGAAGGCGAAAGTCTCCCGATGCCGCTGGAACTACGGGAGGTCCCGAATTCCCGGAAGAATTCCTGCGAAAACACAGGTCCGGCAAAGGAAAGGAGAGCGCCAGCAACGAGAATCGGGCTGACACGGGTGGCAAGAATTTTCATAAAGTCTTTAGCGTTTGACGTAAGTATTTATTCAACAAGGGAATGGCAATTGGAATATATTGGAAAATAAAACGGTCCTATTTTTGGTTCGCACCCGTTTTCGTGGCATCGTGTGTCTTAACCACACGGAACCCATAGGTATCGTTGCTCTCATCAGGTTTGGCCCCATACCGGCACGAAGAAAGTAGTGCTTGCTTCATCCCGCCATTGTACCAGGAGCCTCCGCGCAAAACCCGCCTATCCCTGGCTCCGTTAAAATAGTCGCTGGTCCACTGCCAGACGTTGCCGCCCATGTCGTTGAGACCGAACTTGTTCGGCTTAAACGCGCCGACCGGCGAAGTCCACTGGTATTCGTCGCGGTAACCTTGGAGGCGGACTTCCGACTCCGTTTCCTCACCGGCATAATTCCCCGCTCCCTGCGGCGGCGGCCAATCCAAACCCCATGGAAAAACGCCATCGACTCCCAGATCGCGCTCTTCCGGAGTCAATCCCTGCTCCGACGAGAGGCCCACGGCGTGACTCCATTCAAGGTCCGTCGGCAGTCGATAAGATTCATTTGGAGAGAGCGCACCGGACTTCAGCTCCCGGTCCGTCAGCCACTTGCAAAATGCGTCGGCTTCCTTCCATGTCACGTTTACCACAGGATGATCAGGGTTCTGGACAAATCCCGGAGAACGCCACGCTCCGCCTTTCAACCCTTTTTCCACCGCAAACCCCTCATAGTCGCGTCGTGTAACGAGGTTCTTTGAGAAATCAACGTCTCCAATGCGGATAAACTCCATCCCGAGGGAGTTCGCTCCGTTCTCAGAATTCGTCGATGAAGATTTCGCGGGTGGCGAATGAGGAGGATTCTTGGGGAGCGGTGACGGGGGGGCACCGGCTCCGCCGAGCTTCGATATTTCGTCCTGGAGCTTCTTAAGTTCCGCCGACGAAGTCGCGAGGCGCTCGGAAATCGGCTTCGATGCCGCCACTCCGGCGTCGCCGAGTTCCTTGAGCTGGGCGAGGACGTCGTTCGCTTTTTTAATTTCCGCCTCGAACGGTCGCGCCTGCTTGAGGAGCTCTGCAATCTTCGTCTGATTTTGGGCACGCATCGCTTCAGCGGCCGCGTTCTTTGCTTTCTCGATAGTCGAACTGAGCAGCGCTTTCTCCCGTTCGATTTGCTGCAGACCGAGGCCTGCCTGCTGGCGGAGCGAAGCGATCTGCGTCTGCGTCTTGCCAAGATCGTCCGCCTGCCTCGCTTGCGCCGCCACTTCTTGTGCGAGTTGCTTAAGTTCGTCATCCGCTTTTTTCACTGCCTCGAGTTTGGACGCGGACTGCTCAGCGAGCGTTTCGAGTGCCGCCTTCGCGGAATCCGCGGCTTTACGGGCTTCCATCGCTGCGGCCTCCGCCCGCTGGGCCTCGACCTCCCGCTTCTTTTGTTCGGCGAGCAACGCATCGTTTTCTTTCAAAACTGGTGTAAGCGCCTTTTTCCGATCCTCCATCGATTTACGGAGAATCTCCTGTGCCTTCTTCGAGGCCTCGGCGAGGCGGGATGTATCCTGCAGGGCACGTTCCGCCGCGACAGATGCCTCCTTGAACGCAGCCTCGGATTGGACGCGTTCGGCAAGTAATCGCTCCAGCGCTGCTGCATCCGCATCGGAAGGAATCTGCAATTTCGGAGGAGCTATCGGCAAAGTCGGTATTTTTACCGAGAGTCCCGCAACCACCTTGTCCGATGTAACAGCGACATCTGGCGGCTTTGGTGCCTCAACGGGTGCCGTGGGAGTCGCCACCGCCTTCGGATCGACCGGGGCATGCGGAGGATTCGTAATCTGTGGGTTTTCACCGATGATTGCGGGCTTCTTCGGCACCGGTTTAGGCGGCTTCACCGCAGGGTCGGCAGGAGGCTGGCCCGCTTCGGCGCTTACGGCGATCAACTCTCCCGGCGGCTTATCCAGACCGGTCGGTTCGGACTCGTCGGGCTTGGGAAGTTCCGAAGGCACGGCATTCTCAGCGGGCGTTTCTGCGCCAGGATCGGGCAGCGGCACTCCGGAAGCCGGTTGTGCGGATGACGCGACCGACTTCGGGTCCACGGCACCGTCAACAGTTCCCGCGCCGACCTTTTCCACTGCCATCGACGCAGCCGGATCACCGTCCATATTCTCCGGAGGATTCAGCTTTTTGAAGACTAGAAAAGCGACCGCCGCAGCGATTGATCCGACGATCACAAATGGCAGTTTCGAATTGGGACGCGACAACTGCGGAAAATTTGCGGGCAGGTTGGATTTAAGCGCCGGAGTCCCTTTCCCTGCCGACGGCGGAGGCGGTGGAAATTGCGAAGACTTCGACACACTCGGCTTGTCGGAACTCTCCGCTTTGGCGGATGCAGCGCTCGCCGTCGCGACCTGCTCAACCTCCTGCCTCACCGGGGAGGAAAGCGGTTCATCCAGTGCACCTCCGAATGACACGCGCCGTTCCGCCCCGGCGCTCCGCGAACCGGATCCGCCCGAGCCCAGCCCGGCACCCATTACCGTTGCCGCCCCAGCCATGACTCCGACGACGGATTCCTCGCGTTCCGTGACTGCTGCGGCAACTGACTCTCTGGGAATCGCAGGAGCGGTGTCCGTTCCCGCTCCATCCAGAATGGCCAGCGCAGCGCAGCACGTCGGAGGGCGGTGCTCCGCTTTCTTCGCCAGGCAAGCCTCGGCAAAACTCTCCCATTCCTCAGGGACGGCCCCTCCTCTGAAATCCGAAATCCTCGGTGCCGGAGTCGCCCGGATGGCAGTCACGATTTCCGGCCCGGAAAATGGGACCGAACTCGACAGAAGCTGAAATGCGAGGACTCCCAACCCATAAACGTCATCGCTCTTCGAAGGCTTCTCTCCGTCGAGCTGTTGAGGGCTCATATATGACATATGCAACGACTCCGGAGCTACAGTCCGCGCCCGCTCCAATCCCTCCTTCACAGTCCGGGAAACGCCGAAATTTGTTACCACGATTCCGCCCCCTGGCCGGACGTAAATGTTCGATGGCGAAAGGTCCCGGTGAAAAAGCTGCACCCGATGTGCATCGTCAAGCGTCCCGGCCAGTTCCTTGAACCACCCGCGAATCTCCGATGGCTCAAACATTCCGTTGTCCTTCAGCCGCTTCGAAAGTGACTCTCCCTCTAGAATATCCATGGATATCGCCGCATAGCCGCCGTCTTCCACAAAGTCATAGACGCGCAAAATATTCGGGTGAATCAACTGCCGGTTGCGTTTTACCTCCTGCCGAAGTTCCGCCATTGCACGCGTATCTCCCAAAATCTCTGCCGGAACAAAATGGAGCGTAACATCTTTTCCAAGAACCTCGTCCTGGGCGAGCCAGACCGAAAGGCCGGATTCCGAAGGGATTTCGCGGGCTAAAACATAGCAACCTGCGAGCTTCTGGCCGGGTGCCAGCGTTTGATGACTTTGTGTGGATGAAGAGTTCGCGTCGTTTTGCACGGATGGTTTACGTTGGTTGCTTTGACTAAAATTAAAAAAAACGCGAGCATGCGGGAAGTCGGGTTTTCCTGCGCTCGAGAAGAGACGGTAATATACCTTTTCGGACAACAAACGACAACACAAATCATCTCGGCTCTTGAACAGCGAATTGACTCAAATCAAAAGACACCAGGCCGGTGAGAAAGAGAGGAGAGGAAATGGAACGTTGACTCAGAATGAA
>JANMGP010000116.1:0-108697 GCA_031374705.1 Verrucomicrobiaceae bacterium
AGGAGTCGTATCGGAGATAGCCCGAATTTCTCACACTTTGAGAAGCGCCCCACCACCGCGTATGTAGATTTCCAGCAGATTCAGGGAGGCCCGCAGATTCTTTGCAGGTGGAAATCTGTTGGCCTCCCTGAATCTGCTGGAAAAAGGTGTGAGAAGTGCGGGATACGAGCGGGTGGCTGCGTGCCGACGATTGGCGGCGGTGCTGTCGCTATTATTTTTTCTTGCGGCGCTGGAGGGTCTGACCGCCGACCTCCGGCTTACCCCAGCTTCAATCCGCCCGTGCTGTCTCCGACTGGCACGCGCACGTCGATTCGCTCGAGCATTGATACCCAGAGGTTCGAGACGGGAGTCTCGCCTGCGAAGCGGATGTGACGTCCGGTTTTAATCGTCCCTCCGCCGCCGCCTGCGAGCAAAATCGGCAGGTCGTCGTGGTTGTGACGGTCGCCGTCCGAGTTTCCGCTTCCGTAAGCGATCATGCAGTTATCCAGCAGCGTCCCGTCGCCTTCCTTCACAGATTTCAGCTTCTCGAGGAGATATGCAAACTGCCGGACGTGGAATTTGTTGATCTCCCGGATCTTCGCCAGCTTCTTCGCGTCGCGACCGTGGTGCGAGAGTTCGTGATGCCCCTCCTGCACGCCAATGTCCGGATACGATTTATTGCTGCCTTCATTGGCGAAAACAAACGAGCACACCCGTGTCGCGTCGGTGCGGAATGCGAGCACCATCAAATCGCTCATCGTGCGAATATACTCGTCGTATTTCGACGGCACGCGCGCCGGCTTTGGGAAGTCCGCAGGGGCCACCAACTGCGGGAGCGATTGCGCACGCTGCATCCGTTGCTCGATGTCGCGGATGCTGGTAAAATACTCGTCGAGCTTCTGCTGGTCGCCCTTCCCGAGCTTGCCGGAAAGCGACTTCGAGTCCTCGCGAATGAAATCCAGCACACTCTTCCGTGAAGCCTGCCGCGCCTTGCGCTCGGAATCATCCCCGCCGCCAAAAATGCGCTCGAACACCAGCTTTGGGTTCACCTCTTTTGGCAGCGGCTGCGTCGCCGAGCGCCACGACATCGTGTTGGAATACACGCAAGAATAGCCGCTGTCGCATCCGCCCGCCATCGCCCCCGGTTCGCAGCCGATTTCCAGCGACGGCAGATGCGTCAAATCCGCGACCTTCGCCGCAGCGAGCTGGTCCACCGATGTCCCGGCGCGGATATCCGTTCCGTCGGTCTTGCGCGCCTGGCACCCTGTCAGAAAAGCCGCCATCGCCCGTGCATGGTCGCCGCCGCCGTCGCCATGTGGCCGCGCTTTATCCGCCGCGAGGCCTGTCAGCACATTTAGGTCGCGCTGAAACGGCGACAGTGGCTGCAAAATCTCCGGGAGCTCGAAATTCTCGCCCTCCGTCTTAGGCGTCCAGTTCGCCATATCCTTGCCGTTCGGCACATACACAAACGCCATCCGCGTCGGTGCCGTCTTCTTAACGGCAGCGCCTTGCGCCCAGGCGTTCAGATTCCCCATCGCTTCCAGCCACGGAAGCGCGATCATCGTTCCCAATCCCCGTAAAACCGTGCGTCGCGAAAGTTCGTTCATATCAAAATAAGCGTTCGCTTGATAAAGCACGCTGGTCGCCGCGAGCTTAGGGTTTTGTGAGGCAGACTCTCGTCACCCCGAAAAAGCGCGTAATCCGGCGGCTACTCGTTCTTTTTGGCAAAAACCACCGCGAACAGCGCCATCCCGACCGCCAGCACGACACACGTTATCCCGCCGATGAGCGCAAATTTCCGTGTTTCCACCGGGAGTTGCGGATAATCCTGAACGCACGTGTGGATGAAATAAATACCTGCAGCGAGCAGGGCGATACTGATGATTGAGATCAGCGTGGTCGGTGCGTTTTTCATGGTGAGGATGTTGGCTTGGATGAGGCCCCGGATGACCACCGCCAGCACGATGAAAAAGAGCATGATCATGGCTAGACGGATCATAAGGATACGGCGTTTTGTAGATGGAGTAACGCTCCTCAAATCGAATGCAATCCCCTTTTTCCTCCCCCTCGCACCACAAAATCCACCTTTCCCTTTGACCTCCAAAAGGCCGGTTGAGTAGCGTCCGCCTTTCATGAAACATCGCATTCTCACTCTCGCGCTCGCCGCGACCGTCTTCAATATCAACGCCAGCGCCCAGGACAAGCCCGCAAAACCCGCGGCCGCCGCGCCGGGAACCGAAAAGCCCGCGGCACCCGCCGGCGACCCGCTCGCCGCCGTGCCCATGGACAAAGTCAGCTACTTCATCGGCCGCAACATCGCGGGCAACATGAAGCAACAGGGCTTCAAGCCCCTCATGGACCAGCTCGCCGCCGGCATGAACGACACCTTCGAAGGCAAGGAGCCGAAATTTAACGACAAGGAGCTCCAGGCCGCCATGGAAACATTCCAGACCGCCATGATGGCCGTCAGCGAAAAGAAACGCGCCGAGGCGGGAAAAGCCGGCGAGCAGTATCTTGTCGATAACGCCAAGAAAGCCGGCGTGAAAACCACCGCGAGCGGCCTCCAATACGAAGTCCTCAAGGCCGGCGAAGGCGCAAAGCCCGCCGCAACGGATACCGTCAAAGTCCACTACAAAGGCACGCTCATCAGCGGAGAGGAGTTCGACAGCAGCTACTCCCGCAACGAACCCGCGACCTTCCCTCTCAACGGCGTCATCCCCGGCTGGACCGAAGGCGTGCAACTCATGAACAAGGGAGCCAAGTTCAAGTTCACAATCCCTGGCAAGCTCGCCTACGGTGAGCGCGGCAGCGCCCCAAAGATCGGGCCCAACGAGACGCTCGTCTTCGAAGTGGAACTGCTCGACATCGTCAAGTAACCGACCTTCGACAACCGAAACATCTTCAAGTTTCGAAAGGGTGCCGGTGAAAGCTGGCACCCTTTCTTTTTCGAACGTGTGAAGGTTCATGAAAATTGAACCGGGAGTCGCGGACTTCGTCGGAACTGCGCGGAACGGCGGACTGCTGGCGGAACACACGGTGAAAAACGTTTGAGCTTTTCGGCAGCGGAGTTAACCAACCGGCAACACATCATGATCAAGAAAATCCTTATCGGCCTCGCGGCCATCATCGTTATCTTTCTCATCGTCGTGGCGATGCAGCCAAACAGCTTCCGCGTCGAACGAAGCGCCACCATCGCGGCCTCGCCCATCGCACTGTTTGAGCAGGTAAATGACCACCGGAAATTCAACGAGTGGAACCCATGGATCAAGCTCGACCCCGCTGCGAAGAACACTTACAGCGGCCCGCAGTCGGGCGTCGGCGCAGTGGCAAGTTGGGAGGGCAAGGAAGTGGGCACCGGCTCCGCAACCATCACCGAAAGCAAGCCCGGCGAACTCGTGCGGATGCGCATGGACTGGAAGAAGCCGATGGAAGGAACGAGCACGGTGGATTTCACTTTCAAACCCGATGGCGACAAAACCGTGGTGACGTGGGCCATGTACGGCCCGCAGACCTTCATGGGTAAAGCGATCAGCTTGTTCATGGATTGCGAGAAGATGTGCGGTCCGCAGTTCGAAAAGGGCCTCGCCGACCTCGGTACAATCGCGTCTTCTACACCATCCAAGTAGAAGGCTGCGGGACTACGAAGAGCGCGAAGGGCGCGAAGTGCTGAAAACGGCGCGGACGAACCGGGACGCTTCGCGTTCATCCTCCGGAAAGAATTCCCGCGCTTGCGCAACGGGTTCCCCTTGGTCATTCGTGGTTTCATCATGGACGCACTTTCCGCCGGGTTGAAAAAAGCCACCATCGCCACCGCTCAACGGCATCTCTTTTTGTGCATGGGCCCGGACTGCTGCTTGCCTGCCGACGCCGAGGCGCTTTGGGAGCACGTCAAACAACGTGTCCGCGAAACGGGCGTGCAGGCCATGCGGACGAAGGCGCAGTGCTTTCGCATTTGCACCGGTGGGCCGTGGATCGTCGTGTATCCGGAAGGCGTGTGGTACGGCGATATGACGAAAGAACGCTTCGAGCGAATTCTCTCGGAGCATCTCATGGGCGGCATCCCTGTGACCGAATGGGTCGCCGCGACGAACGCGCTCTGCGCGCGCAAACAGTCATGAAGCGACCGTGGAATTTCACAGAAAGTTTCCGTGTCATTTCGTGTCTTCCGTGGACATACAATCGGCATCTATGAACATCGACGTATTCACCGGCGGCATCTTCGACACGAACTGCTTTTTTCTGCCCGACAGCGGCATCCTCATCGACGCGCCACAAGGTGCCGCCGACTGGCTGTCGGAGAGCGGCCACCGCGTGCAATGGCTGCTGCTCACACACGGACACATCGACCACGTTTGGGACGCCGCACGCATCAAAGCGGATCACGGCTGCCGCGTCGGCTGCCACCGCGACACAGTGCCGAGCATCGTGGACCGGAGCTTTTATAAACAGTTCGGCATGAATTGGGAAATCGAGCCAGTGACGCCCGACCACATGATCGAGGAGAGCGAGTCGGACCGACTCGCGGGCGTGGAGTTTCAGGTGCTTCTCGTGCCCGGCCATTGTCCCGGCAGCCTGTGCTTTTTGGAAAAGGAAAATCAGATTCTCTTCGGCGGCGACGTGCTTTTTGCAGGCGGAATCGGACGCACGGATTTGCCCGGCGGCGACCACGCGCTGCTGCTGCGCGGCATCCGCGAAAAGCTGTGGCTGCTCGATGACAATGTCACTGTGCTGCCCGGCCACGGACCGGCGACGAAGATCGGAATTGAGAAGCGGACGAATCCGTTTCTACAATAGGTTTTACAAACTCTCGCGCGGCACGATTTTCACCCTGCGCAGTTCCACGCGATCGACGGGGTAGTCGTTGGGGTCGGCCGGAAGCGCTGCGATTCGCTCGAGAACATCCATTCCTTTAATGACGTTGCCGAAGACGGTGTACTTTCCATCGAACGCGGGTTGCGGCGTTATGCAAAAGTAGAACTGGCTGCCATTGCTTTGGCGCTGCGGATTGATTTTGTCCGGCAGGCGCGCGGCGGCGACTGCGCCTTTGGTGTGCTTGCGGCGGATCTCTGCGGAAAGCGTGTAGCCCGGTCCGCCTGTGCCGACTTTCGTGCGGTCGCTCTTTTTGCTGAGCGGGTCGCCGGTCTGCACCAAGGTGTTCGGAATTGCGCGATGGACCGCGCAGCCTTTGTAAAAGCCGTCGTGGGCGAGCTTCTTGAAATTGGCCACGGTCTGCGGTGCGTCGCCTTCGTAAAACTCGATCGCCACGGTGCGCGCGGTCTTGTCGCCGTGGAAGCGAAACTCGAGCAGCGCGACATCGTCCGCGATGGCTGTGACGGATAGGCAGGCTAGGAAAAGAAACGACTTCATTCGGTGGGTGTAGGGCGGGGCAGGCTGGAGATCAACCTTGTGAGCGCGGCGAAGGCAGGTAAGTTCCGCGCCCTTTTTATGACACATGGATTGCCAGTACGCGGACAAAGATGGGTGAGCAACAGCGAACCGGAACTCGGTCTCGGAATGATCGAGAAGTGCGAGTTCGGACGTGTGGAGGTCTTTTTTCCTGCCGCGGACGAGCGCCGGCAGTATGCCACGGAGTCTGCGCCGTTGCGTCGCGTCCGGTTTGCGCCCGGCGATACGGTCGCGCTCCGCGATGGCTCGGAGGCTATGGTCGCGGCGGTGGAGGAAAAAAACGGGCTGCTCGCATATGAGACGGAGCACGGCGAAATCCCTGAGGCGCTGCTTTCAGACGCGACGAGCTTCAGCAGGCCTGAGGACCGCTTGTTCGCAGGACAGGTGGACGAGTTGCACACGTTTGACTTGCGAGTGCAGGCATTGCGTCGGAGATGCGAGCTTCGTCAGTCGCCGGTGCGCGGATTTGTCGGTGGTCGCGTGGATTTGCTGCCGCACCAGATGTCCATCGCCACGGACGTCGCAGCGCGGCTGGTTCCGCGGGTGTTGCTGGCGGATGAAGTGGGACTCGGCAAAACCATAGAGGCCGGACTCGTGCTCCACCGGTTGCATCTCACAGGACGGGCGGCGCGCATTTTGATCCTTCTTCCGGAGGCGCTGGTGAACCAGTGGTTTGTAGAATTGCTCCGCCGGTTCAATTTGCTGTTCAGTATTTTCGACGAGGACCGCTGCGAATCCATCGTCGAGCACGATGAAGCGGCGAACCCGTTCCTCGACAGCCAGCTCGTGATTTGCGATGTCGGCTTTCTCGCGAAGAATCCGGAGCGCGCCGGGCAGGCAGTGGCAGCGGAGTGGGACTTGCTCGTCGTCGATGAGGCGCATCATTTGGAGTGGTCGCCGGAAGCTCCGGGTGAGCAATACACGCTGGTGGAGCAGCTCGCACAGCGGACGCCGGGCCTGCTGCTTCTCACCGCGACTCCCCAGCAACTCGGGCCTGAGGGACATTTCGCACGACTGCGATTGCTCGACCCGGACCGTTACTCGGATCTCGCGAAATTCCTCGATGAATCTTCGCAATACGAGCAGGTCGCGCGCGCTCTCGATCGGCTGCTGGCGGGCGATGCGCTGAGTGCCGCGGACCGCAAACTTTTCACCTCGCAATCACCTCGTGTCGCCGCGCATCTCAGCGAAGGCGGGTCGAGCGAGCGACTCGTCGGCGAGCTCCTGGATGCGTTCGGCACCGGCCGCGTGATGTTTCGCAATACGCGCGCGGCACTCACGGGGTTTCCGAAGCGCAAGGCGCATCTCGTGGAACTCCCCGATGGAGGCGAGCTCGCCGCGAAAGTAAAATGGCTGGCAGCATTCCTCAAAAAGCATGCGAAGGAAAAGGTGCTGCTCATTTGCAAAACCCGGAAGCTCGTCGAGCAAATCGCCGAGCTCCTCCAGCGCGAAATCGCGGTGAATGCCGGCGTTTTCCATGAAGGACTCACGCTGATTCAGCGCGATAGAAACGCCGCCTACTTTTCCGAGGAGGATGGCGCCCGCGTCCTTCTGTGCTCGGAGATCGGCAGCGAGGGTCGCAACTTCCAGTTTGCGCATCACCTCGTGCTTTTCGACCTGCCGGAAAACCCGGAGTTGCTCGAACAGCGCATCGGGCGTCTCGACAGGATCGGGCAGACGGCGACGATTCACATCCACGTTCCGCACCTTCCGGGAACGGCCGGCGAGGTGCTCGCGAAGTGGTATCACGACGGGCTCGACGCGTTCGAGCATCACCCGCACGGGGCGGGAGAAATTGCTGCGGCGGTGCGGAAGGAACTGGATGCGCTTTGCGGGAAGTTTTCTGCAAAAAAGCTCGCAGCGCTCGTGAAGAAGACCAAGGAGCAGCACGCCAAACTCACTCGCAAGCTGGAGCGCGGAAACGACCGGCTTCTGGAGCTGAATTCCTGCAAGCCCGCCGTGGCCGCCGAAACGATCCGCCACATTCGCGCGGCGGATGCGGATGCGTCGTTCCGGGAGTTTTGCGTGGATCTGTTTGACCATTTCGGCGTGCAGGTCGATGACCACAGCGCGAACGCGTATTTACTAAAGCCCGGCCACCTGCTCACCGACGCGTTCCCAGCGCTGCCGGAGGAAGGAATCACGATTACGTTCGACCGTCCGCGTGCGCTCAGCCGCGAGGATCTTGTGCTCATGTCGGGCGACCATCCCATCCTCACCGGTGCGCTCGATTTGCTCCTATGCTCCGAGGGTGGAAACAGCGCGTTTGGCGTTTGGAAGGGCAGCGGCTCCGAGGCCATCCTGCTCGAAATCCTGACGGTTGCCGAATGCGCGGCACCGGCTTCGCTGCACATGGATCGTTTTCTTCCGCCGCTCCCGATTCGCGTCGTAGTAGATCATTCGCTCGCCGACCATTCCGCAGACGCGCGGCTCGCGGCTGCGAAGCTCGAGAAAGCGGATATTTTCCGCCTGCTCGATCGTGGACCGATGAAACAGAAGCTCCTCCCGGCGATGCTCGCCGCTGCACAGGCGATTGCGGCCAGGCAGCTCCCGGCGTTGATTCAGAGCGCGACGAAGGAAATGACCACGCAACTCGACGCGGAGGTCGAACGATTGGAGACGCTGCGCTCCATCAATGATCATGTCCGCCCCGAGGAAATCGAAATGCTCCAGAGCCAGAAAGCCGCACTTCAAGCCGCGATTGCGTCCACCCGGCTGAGACTCGACGCCGTCCGACTCATCCTGCGCACACCTTAAATGCAGCGAAACTTCGGTTTGCGGTTGCCGCAGTCGCGCAAAGGCGGATAACAATCCCCTACATTTTATTCATGAGTCTCGAAGTCAAAATTCCAGCAGTCGGCGAATCCATCACCAGTGGCATGATCTCCACATGGCATAAAAACGACGGAGACACCGTGGCAAAGGGCGACGCCTTGTTCACGCTGGAGACGGACAAAGTATCAAGCGAGGTCGGCGCTGAGATCGCCGGCGTGCTGCGGATCAAGGCACCTGCGGGTGCGGAAGTGTTGATCGGGCAGGTGGTGGCGACTCTTGAGCCGGTCGGCAGCGCTGCGGCGCCTGCTCCGAAAGTCGAGGCTCCGAAGACCGCAACTCCGCAACCTGTTGCTGAAAAGAAAGCCTCGCCGAAGCCCGCAACCGAGCCGAGACCAACGCCGGTCGCGCCATCGCCATCGGTCGCCGCTCCGCTGAGCATCTCCGCCGCGGTTGAATCCGCCAATCAGTCGCTCGCTGCCATTTCCGAAAACGTCGCGCCCGTCACGGATGGACGCACGACGCGCAAGCGGCTCTCGCCTTTGCGCCGCAAAATCGCCGCGCAACTCGTAATGGCGCAGCATACGGCGGCGATCCTCACGACGTTCAATGAAGTCGATATGTCCGCCGTGATGCGGATGCGCAAAGAACTCGGCGAAGCGTTCCTCGCCCAGCACGGTGTGAAGCTCGGCTTCATGTCATTCTTCATCAAAGCAACCGTCGCCGCGCTGGAAGCAGTGCCGCAGATCAATGTCCGGGTCGATGGCGACGATATCGTGCAAAACCATTTCCATGATGTCGGCGTCGCGGTCGGGACCGAGCGTGGACTGGTGGTCCCCGTCATCCGCGGTGCCCGGGAGAAATCATTCGCCGATATAGAGCGCGACCTCGCTGCTTACGCGGTGAAGGCCCGCGAGGGGAAAATCACCATCGAAGACCTGCAAGGCGGTGTCTTTACGATCAGCAATGGCGGCATCTACGGCAGCCTGCTGAGCACGCCGATTTTGAACCCTCCGCAGAGCGGCATCCTTGGAATGCATAAGATCCAGGAGCGCCCGATGGCGGAGAAAGGCCAGGTCGTCATCCGCCCGATGATGTATCTCGCGCTCAGCTACGATCACCGTGTGGTGGACGGCAAGGAAGCCGTGACGTTCCTCATCAAAGTGAAGGAAGGCATCGAGCAGCCCCAGCGTCTGTTGCTCGGCCTGTAATCAGCCCCGCTGGCGGGGCAGGATCTGCGGTTTGCAGACCACGACACCGAGCGGCTCCATCTTTTTCACGAGAGCGGAAAACATCGCCGCATCGTCGTATGTGCCGACGATTGCGCCGCCGCTGCCGGTGAATTTCGCCGAGCATCCCACGCTGCGTGCGGTCTCGACCATCTGGATGTTTCCGAGCCCCATCATGTCGCCATATACTTTGCGCCGAAGGTCGAAGTTTGCGTTCAGCAACGGTGCGAGCTCCGAGCCGCGCGAATTCACGAGAAGGTCGCGCGCCTGCTGGGCGAGGCTGGCCCACGTTTTCATCGCGTCGTGCACTTCCTTGTCGCCGGCATTCCAGCGTTTGCGGATGTCGTTGTGCGGAACTTCGGTGCCCTCGCCGAGCTTGGTCTTAAAGGCCACATACAGCGGAGGAAGAAGCTTCGGGTCGATTTCCTCGTATTGACCGTGCCCGTTGCGCTCCATCTGGGCTTTATCAAAATCCATGAACACCGCACCTTCGTACACTTGGATCACCCGATCCTGCAAACCCGCCGGGATGCCGAGTTCCTCGTTCTCCACGCTGAGGATGATGCTTGGCTGGAGCTGGCGGGGGATTTCCTTGTCCGTGACTCCGTAAAACTGCATCAGCGCGCGGAAACACGCCGTGATGATCGCGGACGAGCCAGCCATCCCGACACGCGACGGGATGGTGCTGTGGTATTTTAAGCGGAAGCACCGGTCATGCAGCGTGATCTGGCGTTCCTTGCATTCGCGATGAAAGCGCCGGACCGTCGCCTTGAGCAGTCGCACGCCGCCGTAGTAACCGTAGAGGGCCACATCGGCCACGAGTTCGTCGAGGCTATCGAACCGGGAATGGTCGCGCTCATTCGGCAGGATCTCGATTTTGTCGGACTCGATGAGTTCCACCCGGGCCGAGTAGTTCCGCACGATAAAAGAGATCGTCTTGCCGAAGTAACCATCCGACGGATTGCCGATGAGGCCTGCGCGGGCGAAAGCTTCGGTGCGAATGGTGAGTGGTCGGTCTGCCATGTTGTGTGCGGGTTTCTTGAGCGAAAAAGAGTGCGGGAGAATTCGGGGAATTGCGCATCGCGTCAACCGCGAACCCCCGCCACGTGCGGATTGACAAATCGCGCGTTCTCACGTTTTCTCCGCGGCGATGAAAAACCTCATTAGATTCTTCGCACTCGCGGCCACGCTCGCTCTCAGTGCATGCGTCGGCGGCGCCGGTATCGGGCGCTATTCCGTAAAGGCGCTCGCGCCGCACAATCCAAACAACGTGAGCGTCAAGGTCTCCACCTCGACGCAGCACATCTACGTCATGGAAGGCGATCGCCTCCTCATGGCCGTGCAGGGCTGCGTCGGCGTCGGTGGTTCCACAGGCTCCGGGAATTACCGGATCATGGAGAAGATCAAAACCAAACGTCGTGCCAGTGAACCGGGTGCCGGATACCCGATGGCTTATTGGTGTGCATGGAAGACCGCCTATGGGTTCCACGAGGGCTTTGTCCATCCGCATCCGCGCTCGCACGGTTGCATTCGCCTTCATCGTGAAGCGGCCGCACGGTTCTTTGCGCTGGTGAAACTCGGCACGCCCGTAAACATCGCATCGACCCAGCCCGAGGATAAGAAATATGGGCACTCCGTTCGGAAGCTCGACCAGTCGTGCGATCCCGACCCGCCGATGTCCGAGATGATGTCGCCGAACTGGTTCCGCGATCCCGCCGGTCCGCTCCTCGTGAAAGAGTAGCCCTGCTTTAAAGTGTTTTCCCAAGCGCCCGCAGCGAGAGTTGCGGGCGCTTTTTTTCTTTACCGCGACTGCTCGTGGATCCAGCGAAGGGTTGCCAGGTCTCCCTCCATTACCGCCGCGTATGTCGGTAGCATCAAGGAGGGGGTAACGTCCCGTTCCCCTAAACCACGAAGTGGTTCCCAAGATGCTCGCAGTTTAAGGAGACGCTTCGCGCCTCAGTGGAACGGGCCGTTCCCCCTCCTTGGGGCAATCCAGATACACCGCGGGAGCGTTCCTGATCATTGCTGATGAGCAGATCGAGTTAGTAGGGGGCCGTCTCGGCCCCGAGATCTGTGAAACTCTGGGACCTCGGGGAAGAGAGCGAGGGACCGGGACGGCCCCTACTTTCCCACAAGGCGTAACAAAGTAGAGTTAACGTTTTTCGTCGGGAATCGGCGGGAGTGGATTTTCCTGCGGGACGTCGGGTTCATCGGGCGGCGCGGCTGGCTTGGGGTCGGCTTCGTCGGGTGGTTCGGAATTTGCCTTCCGGGCTTCTTCCTCGAGGTCCTTGGTTGATTTCCAGCCGTGTGCGGCCGCGAGTTGTTCGGCGAGGCGGAGCGGCCATTCTGGCGATTTGCGGAAATCCGGCAGCGTATCCAGCAGATCTCTCGATGCCTCCAGAAAGAGGTCATGCTGTTCGGAGAATTTCTCTGCGAGTCCGGGGTAAAGGCGGACCGCTTCTTTCTGAGCGCTTGCGTAGCGTTCGGCGTAGTCGATTTTGAGGATGGTAAAATCCGAGCTGACGGAGAGCGTTTGGTCGCCTGCTTTGAAGGTGGTCATTCCGTCCTGCATGCTGACGAATTCAAACGTGTTGCCTTTCTTGACGAGGAAAGGCCTGCCGCTGATTTTGACCTCCACGTCGTCCGTGATTTCGATGATCTTCTTTGCCGTGGCGGGCGGCGGCGGAACTGCCAGTTCGCGGACGACGTCGTCACCGGGAGGCTTTCCTGAGGGCTTTTCTTTTTCTTCCAGAGCCGGCGGAAGTTCCGGCGTCACGGGTGCCGGTGGAACATTCCTGGCCGTGGGCGGCGGCGGCGGGGCGACGTCAACTTTGGCTGGTCTGTCTTCATCGCTGAGCCGCTCGCGGGCTAGGCGGTCCAGGCTGGTAAAGCCCCGCTCAACCAGCGGCATTGCAGCGCCGAAAAGGATCACGACGGCGAGCGCGAGGAACACGCCGTTGCGCTGGCGAAGGATGCGCAGATTATAAAAGAGAGCGATCAAACCAAACGTCCCGAGACATGCCACCACGGTGCGAACGGCGTTGTAGCCCGGAATCATCAGGGCAAACCGGAGTGCGCATAGTGCTACGACCGTCAGGATCACAGCCCACGCGAGATTCCGCTGTGCAGCGGAGTTCTCCGGCGATGGCGGCAAGTCCACGTAGCGTGTCTTGCTTTCGGGCGCACGGCGTAATGCGCTTTCGCTCGCCGGGCTTTGAAATGGCGCGGTGCGGGAATCGTCTTCTGGATACTCGTTTGGCATAGTTCGGACCGCTTAGGATGCCACAGCGGATGGCATTGTCCCGATTAAATTCCGCTTATCTATGCGGCCGGTTTTTCCTGTTCGATGCGAGGGAAAAGCGGCGTCGGGCTGCCAAGCTGATGGCCATCCGGCAGTCCGCCCCATTTTGCGTCGGCGAGCGACGGTGCGGCGGAGATCCCGAGCTGGCCGAAGATGGCAGCCGCAGCGCGCGGCACGACTGGCGAGATGAGAATCGCGATGATGCGGAGGTTTTCTGCGAGCGTGTAGAGTACGGCGTCGAGCTTGTCGGCCTGCGCAGGGTCCGCGGCGAGGCTGAACGGTTTCTCCGTGTCGATATACTGATTGCACGCGGTGGCGAACTGAACGGCGCTTTCGAGGGCGCTGTGAACGCGGTGCTCGTCCATGGCCTCGCGATACACGGTCACGAATGCGTCGGGCGCGGGGCCCGGCGAAACCGCCTGGCGCACGAGCCGTCCCTCGCGGTATTTGTTGGCCATATTGAGCGAGCGGTTGAGCAGGTTGCCGATGCTGTTGCCAAGGTCGGTCGCGTAGCGCGAGAGCAGCCGGTCATCCGTGAAATCCATGTCGCCGCCGACCGAGCAATCGCGCATGAGATAGTAGCGTAGGGCTTCCGGTCCGCACCGATCCGCAAATTCGCTGATCTCCTCCTCCGGTGTCACGGGTTTGCCTTTCTTTGCATTCCCTTCGTTCTGCTTCGCAAAGCCCAGCCGAATTCCTGCGGCCACTCCCTCCGCGACAGAGTTCGGGTCTTTGATATTGCCGAGCGATTTGCTCATTTTTTCGCCGCCAATATTCACGTATCCGTGCACGAGAATCTTCGGCATGTCGGCATCGCTAAAGCCCATCGCTTTGAGCATGCAGAGCCAGTAGATGCCGTGTGCGGGGATGATGATGTCCTTGCCGATCACATGCAGCGCTGGCCACGCGCAACCGGATGCCGGGGCGTTTGGAAAAGAGGGGAGCAATTTTCCATCGGCGACTGCCTGCTTGTAGCCTGCAAAGCTGATGTAGTTTACGAGCGCATCGAACCAGACGAACGTGACGCACTCCGGATCGAACGGGATCTCGATACCCCACGAGAGCCGCGATTTTGGCCGGGAAATGGACAGGTCGCCCTCGATTTTCGCCGCCGCATTGCGCAACTCCGTTTGGCGGTAGGCGGGTGTGATGAGGCCCGGCGTATGGTCGATGAACTCGATGAGCCATTCCTTGTATTTGGTGAGGCGGAAATACCAATTCGTCTCCTCGAGTTCCTCCACTTTTCCCCACTCGGGGCCAAACGTTCCATCGGGGCCGCGGTCTTTGTCCGTGAGAAACTGCTCCTGCCGTTCGCTGTAAAAACCCTTGTAGGGCGCGGAGTAGATCTCGCCTGCGTCGAACAGCGCCCGGAGGATTTCGCGGACGCATTCTTTATGCAGCGGGTCCGTCGTCGCGGCCCAGCCGTCATATTGCACATCGAGCTTTTTCCAAAGCGCGCTGAACTTCCCGCTGAGCGCATCCACAAATGCCTGCGGCGCCACGCCATCGCGTGCCGCCGACTGCTGGACTTTCTGACCGTGCTGGTCCACGCCGGTGAGGAAATACACGTTGTCGCCCTTCAGCCGGTGGTAGCGGGCAATGACGTCGGCCAGGATCTTTTCATACGCGTGGCCGATGTGCGGCGGCGCATTGGTGTAATCGATCGCAGTGGTGATAAAAAACGGCTTGGACATGTCGGGCCAAGATGCCGGACGGAGGGCGCACTGTTCAACACTCAACTGCGGTTTGGCGAACGTTGGGTTGCCGATGGCTGCGTTGCGTGGATACTTGGGGCAATGACGTCTCCGCGAGGGAAGGTGGATTTTAGAAAGAAGCTCGGTGAAGTGCCGCACAAACCCGGCGTGTACCTTCATCGCGACCGCTTCGATCGCGTGATTTACGTGGGAAAGGCGCGCGACCTTCGGAAGCGGCTGGCCAATTACTTCACGCCCAGCCGCCAGATGCGCGCCGACCGAAAGACTCTCGCGCTGCTCGATGCGATCTATGATTTCGACTGGCATGTCGCCGCCAGCGAACCGGAGGCGCTGCTGCTCGAAGGCAAGCTCATCAAGGAATACCGCCCGCGCTACAACGTGAGCTTTCGCGATGATAAACGCTTCCTGCTCGTGAAAGTGGACGAGCGTGAGGACTGGCCGCGCTTCCGGCTCACGCGGATGAAATCCACCGAGGACGGGTGCCGTTACTTTGGTCCGTTTGCGCATTCCGGCGCACTCCGGCAGACGATGACATTCATGCGGAAAAAATTCGGCGTGCTCACGTTTGGACGGGGTTCGCCGACGGAGCGCGAGCTGAAAAGCAGCACGTATCAAGTGCCGATGCGGCTTGCGGACATCACGTCGGAGCAATACCGCGAGCGGATTCTGAAAGCGTGTGAATTCATGGAGGGGAAGTCGAAGGAGCTACTGGACGAGCTGGAGCTGGAAATGCGCGCAGCCGCCGCAAAGCTTGAATTTGAGCGCGCTGCCGAGCTGCGCAACATGCTTGACGATTTGCGGCAGACGACAAAGCCGATGACGCGCTACACCACGACCATGCGGCACCGGCTGAAGCTCCCCGGTGCGATCGATCCTGCTGCGGACATCGTCGAGCTCGGAGAGGCGCTCTTGCTTTCCAGGGCTCCGCGACGGATGGAGTGTTTCGATATTTCGAACATCAGCACCACGCATGTCGTCGCGAGCATGGTGTGCTTTATCGATGGACGTCCCGCGACCCATCTCTATCGCCGGTATCGCATCAAGACGCTGGATGGCCGACAGAACGATTTCGCAGCGATGGCCGAAGTCGTCCGCCGTCGATACGCCCGCGTGATTCGTGAAGCGGCAACGCAGGCTGCGCGGGCGGCCGGGCCTGAGCGGGACGACGGAACTCATGTGGAATACGAGCCTGATTTTTCCCAGGAGCGCCTTCGCGATGCGGTGCGCCGGGTGGAGGAGAACGACGAGGACCCGTCGATTCCACGGCTGCCGGATTTGATCATTGTGGATGGTGGAAAAGGCCAGCTCGGGTCTGCGTGCGCGGAGCTTCAGAAGCTCGGGCTTTTTGACGATGTCCCCATCGTGGGCCTCGCAAAGGAACGCGAGGAGATCTTCCGCCCCGGACGGGCGGAGCCCATCGTGCTTCCCCACGAAACGGGCGCTTTGAAGCTCATGCAGCGCATCCGCGATGAGGCGCACCGGTGGGCAAACGGCTATCACCAGCTTCTCATGAAGCGCCGGGTTTCGGAGAGTCTTCTCGATGACTGCCCCGGCGTCAGCGAGTCGCGGAAGCAGGCTTTGCTCAAGCGTTTTGGCAGCGTCACCCGTTTGCGCAGGGCTACGGTGGACGAGCTCAAGCAGGTTCCGGGAATCAGCCCGCGCATTGCCGAAACCATCGTCCATTACCTTCGCACCAGATAAAGGCTCCGTCGGTGGGTGCAGGTTTCTGCTTTTCCTTTTGTGTGCGTCTGCTTCATTCCGGCCCTCTTCATGCTGAAACCCGCACTCCATTTTCGCGCCGCATCCTTCACTGTGGCGGTCATCCTAGGTATCACCGCGCATTCGCCGCGCGCGCTTGCTGACGCTGTCGTCATCAAGGGTGGCGAGCGGATCGAAGGAAAAATCCTCAGCGAGACTGATACGGAAGTCACCATCCAGTACAATGCATCGGCGACCATCAAGGACGAGCGCACGATCAAGAAGACGGATGTTGAAAAGATCGAAAAAGCATCGCCTGACGTCGAAGCGTGGAATTCGCTCAAAGAATTTAAGGTCAAATCCGACTCTCTCGAACCAGCCGTTTACACGCATTACTTGAATTTGCTCAACAGCTTCGTGACGCAGTTCCCCGCGAGCGCAAATGCAGCGGCGGCGAAGGCCTCCATCGCCGCGCTCGAGGCCGAGAAGAAACGCGTGGATGCCGGCGAATTCAAGTTCGACAACAAGTGGCTCAGCAAGGAGCAGGTCCAAAAAGAGCGCGTCCAGCTCCTAGGCAACGCTTACTTGCAGCAGATGAAGCGATTCGCGGCGGGTGGCGCGATTGCCGAAGCGATGACGGCTTTTGAGCAATTGGAGAAGCAGGCTCCGGGCTCGGCTGCTTATCCCGAAGCTGTGGAACTCGCGCGCCTTTCGCTCACGGCATTCAAGCAGGGAGCGGAAGCCGGGCTCGTGAAGATGAAATCCCAGGCCGCCGAGGAAAAGGCAATGCTGGAGAAACTCAGCGAGCCCAAGAAATCGCAGACTGCCAAGGAACTTAAAGCCATGCGCGATCGTGCAGAGGCGACCATCGCGGCGATCGAACGGAGCGGCGGAAAATGGCTGCCGCTGAACCCGGCGACGGAGCGTAGCCTTTCGAGCATTTCCTCCAAGGCCGGCTCGGAGATTTCCCGACTGAACTCCATTCAGGTGGAGAATATGAAGCAGTCCCTCCGCGAAGTGGAGAAGGCGAAGGCAGCGGTCGCCAGCGGCGATCTCGAGGGCGCAACCGCCGCATTTACAAAGGCCGGACAGCTTTGGAACGCCAACGAACAAGTGCAGCGCGGGATCGCCAGTATCGCCTCCGCTCGCAAAGCGGAGGTGGACAAGGTTGCAGCCGATAAGATCGCCGCCGCCGAAGCGGTGAAGGCTGCGTCCGAAGCCGAGGCAGCGGCGAAGAAAGCCGCGATTGATGCTTCCCTGAAACCGGTGCCGACACCCGAGCCAGTCGCAGTGGTGGAGGAGGAACCCAAGAAAAAGGAGGAGTCCTTTCTTTCCAAGCCCGTTTTTTGGATATTCCTCGTCATTTTAATCGCCGCCGGCGCGATGATTCGAAAGGCGCTGCACAAGTTCAAAGACCCGTCTTCCAACATCCTCGACCAATAGTTCCACATGTCACGCACTGCGCAGATTCACCGGAAGACCGGCGAGACCGATATCCGAATCGGCCTCACTATCGAGGGTTCGGGTTCCAGCAAGATCTCGACCCGCATCCCGTTCTTTGACCACATGCTCACGCTCTTCGCGCGGCACGGGCTCTTCGATCTGGAGGTGAATGCGGTCGGCGATATCGAGGTGGATTTTCATCACACCGTCGAGGATACCGGCATCGCGCTCGGTCAGGCGTTTGCAAAGGCGCTCGGCGATAAAAAAGGCGTGCGCCGCTATGGCTGGGCTTATTTGCCGATGGACGAGACGCTCGCACGCGTGGTCATCGATTTCTCCGGACGGCCGTTTTTGGAGCACCGTGTGCCCGCCGGCGTGGGCAGCATCAACGGCTTTCCGTTTCAGCTCGTGGAGGAATTCATGCGCGCATTCAGCGTCCATGCCGGGTGCAATCTGCACACCGAGGTCCTTTACGGACGCGACGCCCACCACATGGCCGAGGCCCTTTTCAAGGGGCTCTCGAAAGCAGTGGACCAGGCCTGCCAGCTCGACCCGCGCGTGACTGGCATCCCGAGCACCAAAGGCGTGTTGTAAATGGACATCGCCGCCTACCTCACCGGGCGAACGAAGCGCGTCGATCGCGCACTGAACCGCTTTCTCCCGAAGGAGAGCGTCAAGCCCTTCACCATTCATAAAGCGATGCGCTACTCCATCTTTGCCGGTGGAAAGCGACTGCGTCCCGTGCTGGCCCTCGCTGCCGCCGAGGCCTGCGGGGGAGGGCTCGACGCAGCGCTGGCCGCCGCATGCGCTGTGGAGTGCATCCATACTTACTCGCTCATTCATGACGATCTCCCGTGCATGGACGACGACGATCTTCGCCGCGGACGCCCGACAAATCACAAAGTATTCGGCGATGGGATCGCGGTCCTCGCCGGCGATGCGCTGCTCACCGTCGCCTTTGAGATTCTCGCCCAGTCCGCGCCTTCAAAAAGATACGGCACTGGTGCGCAAATCACCGAACTCGCGCACGCCTCCGGCAGCCGATGGCTCGTCGGAGGACAAGTGGCCGATCTGGAAGGTGAGGGGAAGAAACTCACTGGTGCCGGGTTGCAATACATTCACCGCTGCAAGACCGCCGCGCTTCTTACCACCAGCATCCGCCTTGGAGCGATGAGCGCGAACGCCACGCCCGCGCAACTCAAGGCGCTCACCACATTTGGCCAGAGCGTCGGCCTCGCATTTCAGATCATCGACGACATCCTCGACGTGACGCAATCCAGCGAAAAACTCGGCAAGACCGCCGGCAAGGATGTCCATTCGCAAAAGGCCACCTATCCTGCCGTTTTCGGCCTTGAGAAAAGCCGCAAGGAAGCCCGCCGCCTCACATCCGCAGCCCACCGTAGCCTCGCGATCTTTGGTCCAAAAGGTGGCGACCTCCGCCAACTAGCTGACTATCTCCTCGCGCGGGAGTATTGAGCCAGCGGTCAGCGAACTTGGTGGGAGCGGAGTCTCATTGCTCCGGTTGCAGACTCGTGGAACCGGCTTGGTCCAAGCCGAGGAAAAAGCCCCAGCCGGAATGTTCTTTTTGACTCACCACACCCGAGAATGGTCGGACTCCTGCCGACGGGTGCACGAACTTGCCTGAGAAGCGGCCGTTGTTTGGATTCACGATCACTTTGAGCCCGGTGTAGCTGGGCAGCTGAAGGGCAATTCGATTGTCCGGCGCGACTTCGAGGGATTGGCTGATTTGCGTGTCGATGTTGCCTTGAGTGAGTAGCAGAAGTCCGCGATTCGCCGCCGTTTGGAAGTCGATGAAAGGCGTGCCTTTGATGGGTCGCACATAGCGTGATCCGGTGAGTTCATTCTGCGCGGTGAACGCATCCGGGTAATACTTGTCGAGCGGGCGCTCCGGCTTGAACCAACGGACAGTTCCTGCGATGTCACTCGTAGCGGTGTCGGCGAGTGTCACGCTCCCAGCGATGGCTCCTGCGCCCGAAAAAAGGCGGACGTAAATCGGAATGATTCCGGTTTTAGAAATGATGGAGTTTGCTGTGAAGGCACGTCCATCCGCCAGTGTTCCCGCAATGCGAGCGGCACCGGTTTCGTTTGTCGAAATCATCATGTATCCGTTGCCGACCGGCGCGCCTGGAACCGCGGCATCAGGACTGATGCGAACCGTGAATCGTCCCGGCTCGTGTGACTCGCCCGCGATGTCGCGCCGGTCGGCCGTAACGGTGGTAATCGCTCCGTTTTCACTCACGATGCCCGTGAGTTGGTCGGTCGCGCCGCTGAGGTCGAGAGTCAAGCCCAGGCTGATTGCGCCGCTGGTGGAACGCGGGATAGTGACGATGGCCTGGCCGTTGATATCGAAAGTCCCGGCGATGGAGTAAGCGACTTTGCCATAGAAGAGACGACCCGTGAACCCGCCCGTGGCACCGACTTGGATTCGAATGGCTCCCGCGTTGGAAGGCTCTGCACCACTCAGCACACCGACAAAACTCCCGCGGCGTTCCCAAAATGGGTTGGGGACGAAGTTCGCTGTGAACGAAAGCCCTTCCGCCATCCTGAAAGTCTGGCGGGAGGCGTTTGCGTTCGCGCCGGGTGGCAGGCCGGTCCAGTGGCTGAACATCGTGCTCCCATCGAGCGGTACTCCTGTGATTGTGTAGGTGGCACCCACTTCACGGGTGGACGTGCCGAGGAATCCCGAGGAGATACGTCCGTCGCCATACACCGTGACTGTGAGAGGGCGAAGCATCACCCAGCGAACCGTCCGCGTGGTTTCAGCCATCAGATTTCCACCGCCTGCGTAGCTGCGGAGGTGAATCGTATTCGAGCCAGGGAGAATGCCGCTGACGTTGGTCGTCCAGGTTCCGATTCCCGAGCCGCCGGGCAGGTTCACGTGCGCCCATGCAGACGCTCCGGCTGAGTTTTCGAGGCGAATATCGAGCGAGGAAAGCACGCCGCTTCCTCCCGATGTTCCGGTAACCGCGATCGTGCCGGTTTCCACGCGTGCTCCGCTGGCCGGAGTTGAAATGGTCAGGGTAGAGCCGGCCCGTGGCGGGGCCGTGATAATTACGTAGTAATGCCAGTAGGGCGATTCCGGATCGTAGTAATATCCTACGCCGTAGGCGGTCTGGTCCGCGTAAAATGAATCAGTTGCGAGCAGGTGTGTACGATGCGCGGCCGAAGTCATCAGGGCATTCCATGCCTCGGAAGGCGACGTGTAGCCGGCACCGATCGATTCCACGGTATTGTCGTTCCTCGCCGTGCCCCACCACAAGGGCAGGGGATATCCTGCGCTGCGAATGGCATAATTTGGCCCCGTGCCGCTCGGTGTCGTGTGGTCAAAGTAACGGCGCGTTGCCATGTCCTTTGCTTTTGCGCGGGCGACCGCGGTCAGTGTCGCATCGACCTGCATGACTGCGCGATTGCGTTTTTGCCCCGAAGAATTCACGAGGTAATTCGCGATTCCCTGCTCCTGAGCGTTGAGAATCCCCGCCTTCAATGGCAAGGCGTTGATGAATAATAATGATAAAAGCACTACTTTCAATAGGAGTGCCGAAACGATTCGGGTCATGGGCGAGGCTGTTGTGTCGGGCTGCTGCATTATGGTAATTCTATAGCTATCGCTATGCCGGGGCGGAGGGATTCGGCGGGGAAGCAGAATTACAGGTGTGCGCGCGGCGCGGAGAATCTACGGTTCTGCACTGTTTGCAAGAGATTTCCAGCGTTTTTTCTGGAAGAAAATAAGTGAGTATGCGGGAGTGGTTTACGCTTCAGATGAGCCTTGGTGAAACGCTGCGGATTCGCAAAAAACAAAAACGCCGCGCAAAACGCTTATTCCAGCGCTCAGCACGGCGTTTTTGACGCAGATTAATAGTTTATCCCGTTATGATGGCATCGTCAGCTCAATGAGCCCGTAGGTATTGTCCCTTCGGCGCTGGAGGATGTTGAGTTTATCGGTCTTGGCATTCAAAAACACGACGAATTGCCGGTTTGCAACCATTTCGAGCTGGAGGACTGCCTCGTCCACGAACAGTTGCTTTACGACCGTCCTCTCGGTCTGGACGTGATTTGGCTCGGACTCGGCGTGCTCCTCAAACTTCTCATCGACGTGAAGGATTTGTTCGTCGAAGTGGTGAGGTTCCGTCCGGCGGGGGCGGTGGGTCCGGAGCATCTTCGTCTTGTACTTGCGCATTTGCCGGGTGATTTTCGCAATTACGCCATCGATTGCGGCATACATGTCTTCGCATTCATGGTCTGCCTCGATCGTGATGTGATTTGCGCAATGAAGCACGATTTCGGCAAAATGCCGGTGCTTGGCTACATCGAGAATCACGTGGACCTCGATGATGCGCGGATAATCGAGGTGGATGTGCTCGACTTTGCTTTGGGCGTATTCACGGATTGCATCGGTGATGTTGAGGTGACGCCCGGTGATACGGATTGGCACGTTTACGTTCGCAGTTTGCATGGTGTGTTTTTTGTTTCTGCTTTGTTTTTTTGTTCCGGGGAAATTTTACATGGTGAAATTCTCGCCGAGGTAAAGTCGGCGCGCTTCTTCGTTGTTCACTAGAAATGTCGAGGAGCCTTCCATCAGCACCCGTCCTTCGTAGATGATGTATGCCCGGTCCACGACCGAAAGCAGGACCCGCGCATTGTGGTCGGTAATCAGAATCCCGATTCCCAACTTCCGAAGACCACCGACAATGACTTGAATATCCTCCACTGCAAGCGGGTCCACTCCGGCAAAAGGCTCGTCGAGCATTATGAGGCTTGGATCCGTAACGAGCGACCTCGCAATCGTAAGCCTGCGTTTTTCGCCGCCTGAAAGTGTGAGCGCGAGCTGCTTCCTGACGTGCGCGATGCCGAACTGTTCGAGCAGTTCCTCGCAACGTGCATTGCGCCGGGCCTTGTTCATTCCGGTGGTCTCGAGGATGGCCATGATGTTTTGCTCGACGGTGAGTTTTCGGAAGATGCTCTCCTCTTGCGGGAGGTAGCCCATTCCCATCCGGGCGCGCTTATACATCGCAAGGTCCGTGACATCCTTTCCGTCGAAAAGTACAGTTCCGGCATTCGGACGGACGAGACCGACAATCATGTAAAAGCTCGTCGTTTTTCCCGCACCATTCGGCCCGAGCAGACCGACAATCTCGCCTCGATGGCAGTTGATATCGACTCCGTTGACCACGTTGCGCCCGCCGTAGGTCTTCACGAGACCATGCGTTTGAAGCATTGCAGGGCCGGGCGGGGGCGTCTGCGGCAGTGCTTCTGGTTCGGCGAGAGTCGGCATCCTATTGTTTTCCGTGGAGAATGACCTCGGAGCGACCTTCGATGATCATGTCGTTGGACTGAAAGAGTGTCACTTTTGTTCCTTCTTCCAAGGCGTTTGTTTGCTTGGCCGGTTTTCCATCCTGCGACTCCAGAATCTGCGGCCAACCGGTGATGACGATCGAGCCTTTCGAATCCGTGAACACAGCTTTCTTTCCTTTCGCAAGATAGCGGGATGGAGGCTCGCCGGGCTTTCCAGGTTTGTCCTGGGTAATGACCACGTTTCCTTCGGCGATCGCCTCTTCGATGTTTCCCATTCCGCCACCGCCGGGTGCTGCGGGCGGCGGCGGGGCTCCAGGTGCGGATTTTGGCTTGAGGATAACTCTCAGCCGGTCACACGAAACCTCGAAGCCCGGTGCCTTCACATTCACCTCGCCTTTGAAATCGGCAGTCTGGGTGCTGTTCTTAAACGTCATATCGCGACTGACAATCACAGTCGGTCCTTCCGCCTTTTTGGCCGGCTTGGCAACCGGGGCTGCTCCTGGAACTGCCGGTACGGCGAGCTTCGCACCCTGTGCAGGTTTTACCGGTTCGGGCGTTGCGGGGTCCTGTGCGAGGGAAAAGGGCGCGATGAGGGCGAGGAATAGCAGTGGTTTCATTTCGTAGTGGGTTCGTCTTTTATAGGTTCGATTTCGATCTGCGGACCGTCGGCTTTTTTCCTCGGCCCGGTAACGGAGTCGATGTCATAAATCGTCATTTTCACGCCGCCGCCCAACGTCGCCACGCGGTCGGGTTTTCCATCGTCTGTTTTGGCAGCCATGTTGTAGCTCAGCGAATTTGCGATGACCTCCATATGTTCGTCGCGAATGGTCACCCGCGCTTTTGCGGTGATGACGTTTGTGGGGACATTGAGGACAGCATCGGGAAGTTTCACGGTGTACTCCTGCTTGCCGTCAGCATCAAACGTCTGGAGCTCCATTTCGCGCATCTCGATGTTTTCGTCGTCAGCCCATTTCGCGACGCCGATCCGGTAGTACATCGTTTTTTTTCCGTCCGGGCTGTAAACCGGAAAGCGGATTTCCTTTTGGGGTGATCCTTTCGGGATTGGCAGATCAGCGAGACCGTCGAGTCCTTTCTTTTGCTCGGGAGCCTTCACCGCGGGCTTTGCGGGCTTTGAAGCCGGTGCGACCGGTTTCTTTGGCTCCTTCTTTTTGTCCTGGGCAAAGGCAGGCAGGGCCATGCCGGATGCCGCAATCAGGAAAAGTATCGTGGACCTACTGAACGAGTGCATGGATTTGAAGGAGAGTCTTGAGCAACGGAGCGATTTGCGCCAGCGGAATCTGATTGGGACCATCACTCATTGCTTCGGCGGGATTTTCGTGCGTTTCGATAAAAAGGCCGTCGCAACCGGCTGCCATCGCCGCCCGCGCAAGCACTGGAGCGAGAATGCCGTCGCCGCTTGTCTTGTCACCGCCGCCTCCGGGGCGTTGCACGCTGTGGGTCGCATCGAAAACGGCGAGGTAACCAAGTTCGCGCATCCAATAGAGCGAGCGCATGTCCGCGACGAGATTGTTGTAGCCAAAAGTCGTGCCGCGTTCCGTAAACATGAACCGCTTGCATCCGAAGGAGACGAGTTTGTCGCCGATGTTCTTCACGTCACCGGGTGCGAGGAACTGCCCTTTTTTCACATTCACGGCACGTCCGGTTTCCGCCGCGGTCTGGATCAAATCCGTCTGTCGGCAAAGGAAGGCCGGTATTTGCAGGAGGTCGATATACTCCGCCGCCACTACGGTATCTTCCGGCGAGTGGACGTCCGTCGTCACGGGGACATTCAGCTCGCGGCCGATTTCTGCGAGGATTTTGCAGCCCCCCCGCACGCCGGGTCCGCGAAAGCTCTTGCCGCTTGTCCGGTTGGCCTTGTCGTAGCTCGCTTTGAAAATGAACGGCGCGCCGACTTCCTTGCAGATCGCGTGGAGTGCCTTCGCCATTCGCCACACGAATTCCTCGGATTCGATCACGCACGGCCCTAGGATAAAGACGGGGAGTTCTCCGCCCCAAGTCACGTTTCCGACGTCAAACTGCGGCCTCATTTCACGCTCTCCTTGGTGACTTCCACGAAGGCATTTTGCAGATGGGTAATCGCGTTGTTCAGCGAATTCTTTTCGTCGGGATTCAAGTTCCCTTCAGTCTTCCATCGGATCATGACGAGATGGTCGATGAACACTTTTCCGAGTTGCAGATTCGGTGGAGGCGCGTTCGGCGGGCGGCTGGGATGCCGTCCAAGTGCCAGCAACGCCTGCTGCGTTTGCATCATGATGAATTGGAGAAACGTCTCCGTGAGTTCGGACGTTTGATTGGATTTTTGGACTTCCGCCATATCGCAAGCTACGCACCGCAGCGGGAAGTGTTCAACGTTTTCCCGTCACCGATTTTTGCCGTATGCCGGACATTGGTTGCGATGTCCGGCTGAAAAGGCGCGATGGAGCGAAGAACAGGCTTGCCCTGCGTACCGTCAAGGGAACATCGTCTTCCGGATGAAACGCCTCTTTTTCTCGCTCCTTGCATGCGCCACCACCACCACTGTTCTCGCCGGAGATTTCGCCGGCGAGTCGGGCCTCCAGCTTTACAGCCTCCGCGACATTTATAAAACGGACGCCGCTGCTGCGCTCGATAAAGTAAAGTCGTTCGGCGTCAAAATCGTCGAGACATACAATACGCCAACGCCCGCGCCGGCGGACTTGCGCAAGATGCTCGATGATCGTGGAATCAAGGCCGTGAGCGGTCATTTCGGCTATGATGCATTTCAAAAAGACCTCGCCGGAGTCGTGTCGTCTGCCAAAGCACTCGGGCTTGAATACGTGGGGGTCGCGTGGATTCCGCACACGGTCGCGGAATTTGACATGGAGTCTGCCGAAAAGGCGGCGGCGGATTTCAACCAGTTTGGCGAAGCGCTTTCCAAGCAGGGTCTGAAATTCATGTATCACTGCCACGGCTACGAATTCAAACCGGTTGCCGAGGGCTCGGACAAGACGTTCATGGATGTGTTGATGGAGAAAACAAAACCGGAGTTCGTCGCGTTTGAGATGGATGTCTTCTGGGTCACGCATCCCGGCGCGGATCCCGTGAAGTATCTCAAGAAATATCCCGGTCGCTGGCAGCTCCTGCACATCAAAGACATGCTGAAAACCGCGCGTGTCGGCATCTACACCGGCCATGCACCTGTGACGGAAGGTGTCGTCGTGGGCACGGGCCGCATGGATTGGCCGGCGATTCTAAAGGCTGCGGCCGCGAGCGGCGTAAAGCATTACTTCATTGAGGACGAGCATCCGGACGCAGTGACGCAGATCCCGCAAAGTCTGAAATACCTCGGCTCGCTCAAATAGGCCAAGTCGAGGGCGCGTGGAGGACGAAAGGCTCCATGAACTCTGAATGAGGCAGCTTTCGGACGCTCGGTTTTTAGATATACGCCGAGAAGGGCGCGGGATTAGTCTCTGCGCGTGAACACAAAATCCGTCCCTCTCGGCACCACTGCTCTTCGCTTCCGTCTGAGGATGCCATCGTCGTCGTCGGGTGCTCCGTTGAACGTTTGCTCATCCCATTCGAATCCGCCATGGATGTAGTCGCTTTTTTCGGGGTGTGCTGGTTGATCGTGTTAGCCATCCGGAGCAAAAACCGGATCGCCGAACTCACTCAGCGTGTCACCAAACTGGAGAAGGAAATCGGGCGCGTGGAGCGAAGTGCGCCGCCCTTGCAGCCAGCGGCGCGAGTGCAGCCACGGCCAGTGGAACCAAAAGCGGAAGCCGCAGCGGTCGTTGCTCCGGAGGAAATCGAAATGGAGCCGGCCGCTGTTTCAGATCCGCCTCTGGAACCAGAAGAATTCCCCGCCGCGCCGCGGTGGGTTCGCTCACCCAAACCTTCAAACGTTCGCAAGCCGGCAGCGGTCAGGCCCTCGATTAATTGGGAGCAGTTCATGGGCGTGAAAGGCTTCGCGTGGATTGGAGGCTTTGCGCTCTTCCTCGGCGTGTCGTTTTTCATCAAGTACTCGTTCGACAACAATTTGATCCCGCCGCAGATGCGAATGGCGCTCGGCTTTCTCACCGGCATCGGGCTGCTCGTAGGCGGAGTGCTCATGTCGCGCAAAAAATTCGCGACCCTTTCGGAGACGCTTTGCGCGACGGGCGTGCTGATCCTCTACGCGGCGACCTTTGCCTGTCGCTCAATTTACCATTTCGAATTCTTCGGAACGGTTCCCACGTTTTTGCTCATGGTGCTTATCACGACCACCGCGTTCCTGCTCGCGGTGCGGCTGGAAGCGCTCGTGGTCGCCATTCTCGGCATGCTGGGCGGGTTCCTGACGCCGATATTGCTCTCGACCGGGCACGACAACCCGCTCGGTCTGTTCGGATACATCGCCATCCTTGATGCGGGGCTGATCCTCGTCGCGCTGAACCGTCGCTGGTATTTCCTCGCCTCGCTTGCCGCACTTGGAACGGCGATCATGCAAGTGGGATGGGCGGACAGATTTTTCATCAGGGAGATGTATTTCGAGGGAAACAAAATCCTCGTTCCGCTGGCCGTGCTGCTTGGCTTCAACGCGCTCTACCTCGCTGCGAACTGGCTCGCGAAACGCCGTGCGCAGTCGAACTGGTGGTTCGCCGGTGCGAATCTCGGGCTCGCCGCCGTTGCGCTCGCGTTCACCGTTTACTTCTTTGACTTCCCTCCTCTTGCCGGGCGGCCGGTGCTTCTTTTTAGTTATGTGTTCCTCGTCGATCTGGTGGTCTTCGCACTGACGCGGATGGACGCGAGGACGGGACGAGCGCAACCGGTCGCCGGGTTGTGCGCATTCGGGCTTCTGGGACTCTGGACAGCGGATCATCTGACCGGCGAATTGCTGAATGCCGCGCTTGGGTTCTACTTCATTTTTGCAGTGTTTCATTCCGTGGTGTCGGCATTTCTTCATCGCCGGAGCGGTGGGGAGGCTGGCACCGCCGTCTGGAGCAATTGCTTCCCTCCTCTGGCGTTGGTGCTCGTGCTGGTGCCGATTTTCAATATCAGCGAGCTTTCGTTCGTCGTCTGGCCGTTTGTGTTGCTCGTGGACCTGCTTGCGATCGTCCTGGCGGCATTGTCCCTCACACTGATTCCTGTGTTCGTGGTTTTGCTGCTCACGCTGGTCGCCACGGGGGCGCTCATCGCGAAAATCCCCGCGACGCTCACCGGCCTGCCGTCGTCGTTTTTCCTGCTCGGCGCGTTCGCAGTTTTCTTCGTGGTCGCGAGTGTCTGGCTCGTGCGGAGAGTGGCGCCCGGTGCGTTGAAAGCCGGCGGAAAAATATCGGGCAACTTTGCTTCAGCCGAATCACTCGGAGCGATGCTGCCGGCGACCTCTGCCATGCTGCCGTTTTTGCTCCTCGTCATGGCGACGCTGCGGCTGCCGCTTCTCAACCCTTCGCCCGTCTTTGGTCTCGCTCTCCTGCTCGTCGCACTGCTGCTGGGCATGGCAGTGCTGTTCGCAATGGAGGCATTGCCGCTGATCGGTCTCGCCGGCGTGTTCGCGCTGGAGTGCGTGTGGCACTTCGGGAGATTCGATGTCGAACGAGTGTCGGCGCAATTGCCGCTCACATGGTATCTCGTGTTCCTCGGAGTGTTCGCGGCCTTCCCGTTTTTGTTTCTTAAAAAATTTCTGGAAAAGACCGGCCCGTGGGCAGCCGCGGCGCTCGCTGGTCCGGCGCAATTCCTCCTCGTTTTCCGCCTCGTAAAAACTGCGTGGCCGAACTCCGTGATGGGCCTCTTGCCAGCGGTGTTCGCGATTCCGTCCCTGCTCAGTCTCGCCGTCGTGCTGAAAAAAGTCCCCGCCGTTCATTCTGCACGGTTGTCCCAGCTTGCTTGGTTCGGCGGTGTGGCGCTGTTTTTCGTCACGTTGATTTTCCCCATCCAGTTTGATCGCCAGTGGATCACCATCGGCTGGGCGCTCGAAGGCGCGGCGCTCTTGTGGCTGTTTCATCGCGTGCCCCATCCCGGGCTGCGCGGCACTGGTTTTGCCTTGCTCGTGGCGGCGTTCGTCAGGCTCGCCCTCAACCCTGCCGTGTTCGAGTATCACCAGCGGAGCGCGAATCCGATTTTTAACTGGTATCTCTACACGTACGGCATCGTGACCGCGGCACTCTTTGCCGGAGCGATGCTCCTCGCGCCGCCGCGCAACGTGATTTTCAAACAAAACGCGCAGCCCGTTCTCGCCTCACTTGGCACGGTGCTCGCATTTCTGCTCATGAATATCGAGATCGCCGATTACTTCAGCGAGGCAGGTTCGACGCTCACGTTCCAGTTCAGCGGGAATTTTGCGCGCGACATGACCTACTCCATCACGTGGGGACTCTTCGCGCTCGGGCTTCTTGTTTACGGCATCCTGAAGAAACTTCGCGGCGCGCGCTATGCCGCGATGGCGCTCCTTTCGGTCACACTGCTGAAGCTGTTTTTCCATGATCTCGCGCAGCTTGGTCCGCTGTATCGCATCGGTGCGTTCATCGGCGTGGCGGTCATCGCGATGCTTGCGTCGTTTGCGTATCAGAAATTTTTCACGGCTGGAAAAATCGATGAAAACGAGAGGTGAAATATGAAGCTCAGAGATATCGCCATTGGTAGATGGTTTTGCGTTTTGGCGCTCGGTTGGTGTTCGAGCCTCGGCGCGGCGCTGCCTCCGGATTGGCAGCATGAGCAGCACTTCGATGTCGCCGCTCCGGGACTCCAGAAATTTGCGCTTCCCCCGGAGACTCTCGACGCGGCGCGTCCGGGACTCGAGGATTTGCGGGTCACTGACGCCGAGGGAAACGCACTGCCCTACTTTATCGAGCGGCCGGTTCCTTCTCCGAAAGTCACTCAAGCTGCGAAGGCTTTCCATGTCTCGCTCGGCGCAGGTGCCACGGTGATCACGCTCGAAACCGGGCTCGCACTACCGCTCGATGGCGTCACGCTGGAGACTCCCGCCGTCACTTTCATCAAGGCCGTCCGCGTCGAAGGCTCTGCGGATGGACAGAACTGGCAGCCGCTTTCCGAAGGGCAGCCGATTTTCCGGGAGCAAAATGGCGCGAGCCAGTTGCGTGTTTCGGTTCCCGTGGGCGTTTGGCATTCCCTGCGGTTCACGGTGGACGATGCGCGCAATCAGGCGATCCCTTTTGCCGGCGCCCGCGTTCACGCGGCGGCAGCGGAGAAGGCTGCGGTGGAACCGCATCCAGCGACGATCGTCGAGCGAAATGAAAACCCAGGCGAGACCCGGCTCACGCTGAATATCGGTGCCGCAAATCTCGACATCGCGTCTGTCCGTCTCGAAACGACGGAGCCTCTTTTCAAGCGCAGCGTTACAATCGCGGTACCGGTGATTTCTGAGGACGCTGTCCGGGAGCAATCCATCGCTCATGGCTCCGTCTATCGTGTCGAAGTCGAGGGCCAAAAGGCATCGTCGGACCTTACGTTGCCGGTGGAGGCGCGCGTTCAGTCCAGGGAGTTGCTCCTCCTCATCCGCAACGAAGACAGCCCGCCGCTTGCGATCACCGCGGTGACAGTCGAGAGGCGTCCGGTGTTTCTCGTCTTCATCGCGAGACAGGCTGGCGCGCACCATCTACTCACCGCCAACGGTCGTTGTGCGGCCCCCCGCTACGATCTTGCATCGTTCGGTGCGGATTTAAAGCGCGTCGCAGTGATGCCGGTGAAGATTTCCGCGATTGCGGACAACCCCGCTTTTCACGCGCCCGAAGCGTTTGCCGGCGTGGAACTCGCTGGAGCGGTGCTCGATGTTGCGGACTGGAAATTTCGCAAGCCGGTAAAAGTCACTGACGGCGTGCAGCAAGTGGAGCTCGATCTCGATGTAATCTCGCAGGCTGGGTCCGGCTTCGCGGATTTGCGCATTTTGCGAGGAGGAAAGCAGGTGCCGTATGTGCTCAATCGCACATCGATCATCCGCTCGCTGGCACCGAGCGTCACCCTCGCGAATGACCCGAAGAAGCCGAAGCTCAGCCGCTGGAACATCAAGCTTCCGAGGCCCGGTCTTCCACTCACGAGCTTTCGCTGCGAGGCACGTTCGCCACTTTTTGAACGCGATGTCACACTCTATGAAGCGCGCCCCGACGAGCGTGGCGACATTGTTCGAAGGGAGGTCGGCCGCACGACGTGGACGCAAACGCCCGAGCGAAAAAGCCGGGAATTCTCCATCGCGATCAGCGGGAGGCTTGAGAGCGACACGCTCGTGCTCGAAACTGTGAACGGCGACAACCCGGCGATTGAGCTGGAAAAATTCGCCGTGTTCTATCCGGCGACACGCGTCCTTTTCAAAGCGAAGCCTGGCGATGAACCCTTCCTTTACTACGGCAATCCGCGAGTCTCGCCGCCGCGCTACGACTTGAGCCTCGTCGCAGCTCAGTTCCTCTCTGCGAACAAGGCAGCCGCGGAACTCGCCGCGGAGGAACCACTCAAAAGAAACTCATGGCGCGATAGCCAGATTTCGGGCACGGGCGGTTTTCTTCTATGGGGAATTCTCGCAGTCGTTGTCGTGGCGTTGCTCGTCATCATTGGGCGACTCCTGCCAAAGCCGCCGACAGAGGAGTAGTGGCTGTGCTTGTCGAGATGGCCTGACGCTCTGAAAATTCCGTCCAGTCGAGCGCCGGATGCGTTTCTCGCCGCGTTGCGGCATTCCTTCATTATTCTCCGTTCGCCGTTGCATCGACGCGGTTTTTTCCGGCACGTTGAAGCAATGCGTTTTCACGAATATATCAGCGACTCGGAAGGCTGGCGGCTGGCCGGCGACGAAATCCTTTTTGCAAACCCTTATCTGGAAGTTCACCGCGTTCTGATCACGACTCCAACGCGGCCCGAGCCTTTCACGTGGACGGTAGCGCACCGGAAAGGCGCTGTAGTCATTGTACCGGTTACCCCCGAAGGAAAATATCTGCTCGTCCGGCAGGAGCGAATCCCGATTCGCGCGACCATCTGGGAATTTCCGGCGGGCCAAATCGATGATTCCAGCGATCCAGATGCCATAACGGCCACCGGACTGCGCGAACTTGTGGAAGAATCCGGCCACGAACTGGCGCCCGGCGGCGAGGTGACTTCGCTCGGTATGTTTTTCCCGAGTTCCGGGTTTACGGATGAGCACAGCCACTTGCTGCTGGCGAGTCCGGTTGTTCCCGCGGAAGGCGGAGCCCGCCCGGACGCAGCGGAATCGATTACCGAATGCCGTGCATTTACCGCTGCGGAATTGAAGGAAATGGTCGCCAGCGGCGAAATCCGCGATGCGAATACGCTCTCGGCTTTTGCTCGAATGTCCGCGATGGGCCTAATGAACCCGTAGTTCGCAGGGTAGAAGGCGATATCCGGACTCGGTTGCGACGAATATCCGGGGTCCCCGCAATTTCGTCCTTCATCCTTTGTCGATCATCCATACTGTCTGCCGCACATGTTTCGGTTCCTACTGACTAAATTATTCGCGAAGCGCGAGAAGATGAAGAATGAAGACGTAAAGCCGTTTCTCGACCATTTGGAGGATTTGCGAGGAACGATTTTCAAGATGGCGTTTACGCTCGTGGCGTCTGTATCGGTGTGTTTTATCTGGAACTCGGAGCTGTTTTACTTCCTGCAGCTCCCTCTGCGGGTCAACGGTCTCGATCCAAAAGAAGTCCTCGTTTCTCACGAAGTCATCGGCCCGTTCATGGCATCCCTTACGGTTTCGTTCTACGCTGGCATGACAGTTTCCTTTCCGGTGCTGATCTATTTTCTTGGAGAATTCATCCTGCCTGCGATGACCCCGAGGGAGAAGAAGTATGCACTTCCTGCTGTTGTGATCGGCTTTGTGCTCTTCCTCTTGGGAGCTTGGTTCTGTTTCTATTACATCGTGCCTGGAATGGTGAAGTTTCTTTCCGCATGGGGAGCAGAGCGAGGCATCAAGACCCAGTATGCCGTAGGAAACTACTTTAAACTGGTGACATTGATGTGCCTCGTTTTTGGGCTGCTTTGCCAGATCCCAGTCGTCATGATTTCGCTCCATGGCGTGGGAATTGTCACCTACGCGTGGATTAAAAGCACCCGATTGTATGCATACGCAAGCATCCTCGTGCTCTGCGGAGTCGTCTCACCTGCGCCGGACATCCCGTCACTGGTGATGATTACGCTGCCCATCATGGCTCTTTACGAGATATGCATCTGGATCATTTTTCTGTTGGAAAAGCGCCAGAAGCCGCCGGAGTCTAATGCAGTGGTGTCGGTGGCTGCAGCGGCTGCTGCGATGCCTTATGGCGACGTCCGTTCGGATCACGATTCCGGGCATCACAGCGACCCTCATCATTACGAAGAGCCATCCCATCTGAGTGATGACCCGAGTCACTACAGCGACGGGCATTACCACGATGACCACTATCATCGCGAGCATCCGGAACTCCGTGACGAGCCGAAAACCGAGCCGGAGCAAAAGATCGAGCCGGAGCCGAAGCCTGACGCTGAAAAAGCGTCAGAGCCCGAGAAGCATGTTGATGCGACTCCGAAGCCGGAAGACAAACCGCCGGAGAACAAAGAGCCCGGCACATAAGACCTCCACCGGTCAATCAAGCGCGGTCCGGTTTTCGTGCCCGCGCTTGACACGACGGGAGACGACCGGCAACCCATCCTTTCTGTGTTCGCAATTCTTATCAGCCTCTTTGTCGGCTACATGCTGGGCTCCGTCCCATTCGGGCTCCTCGCGGGCCGGTTGAAAGGCGTCGATATTCGGAAGCAGGGGAGTGGAAACATCGGGGCGACAAACGTGTGGCGCGTGTGCGGATGGCGGTATGGGCTGCCGGTGTTCCTTTTGGATGCTCTCAAAGGCGTCGCGTCCGTGTGTCTCGCGCGGTGGTTTGTCACTCTGTGGCCGACGGACGCCGGCGTGTATGCTCCGATTGTCGGCGCGATTGCGTGCATTCTCGGGCACAGCTTTCCGGTCTGGCTGAAGTTCAAGGGAGGAAAAGGCGTGGCCACTTCGCTCGGCGTCATCATCGGAATGATGCCGATGGCGAGCCTGATCATTTTCGCCATATGGGCGGTGCTGTTCAAACTGGGCGGCTACGTGTCGCTCGCCAGCATCCTTGCCGCCGCAGCACTGCCCATCCTTGTGGGCGTCGGAAACGTCGCAGGATGGGCGTATGGGTGGCCGTCATTTTGGTTCGCAATGGTGGCTTCGCTGCTCGTCATTATCCGGCATCGAGCCAACATCGTGCGACTGCGGGCGGGGACGGAGAATCGGTTCGGGAAAAAGAAAGGCGACGCAGCATGAGTTTTCAAAAAGTCGGAGTCATCGGAGCGGGGAGCTGGGGAACCGCACTGGCGCTTGTCCTTCAAGGCAACGGACTGGCCGTGACGATGTGGGGTCATGATGCGGTGCACATCGATGAAGTGCGCGCGACGCGCGAAAACCGCGTCTATTTGCCGGGCATCGCGCTGCCGGAATCGCTTTCTCTGACTTCATCGCTGGAGGATCTCTGCGACAGTGATCTGCTGCTCGTGGTGACGCCATCGAAGGCCGTGCGCGAAGTGGCGTCACTGCTTTTCGCGGCGGAGTTGGGCGAGCACGCGGTGCTGCTCAGTTGCACGAAAGGCGTCGAGCGCGGCAGCGGTCTGCGCATGAGCGAGATTCTCACGGAGTATTTCCCGAATAATCCCGTCGCGGTCCTCAGCGGGCCGAGCCACGCCGAGGAAGTCGCGCGAAAACGTCCGACATGCGTGGTGCTCGGTTGCCGCGAAACCGCGCTTGCGCAGCGCTTGCAGCGCGCGTTTTCCTCATCGTCCTTCCGCGCATACACGAACGACGATGTGGCAGGCATTGAACTCGGCGGCGCATTGAAAAATATCTACGCACTCGCCGCCGGAGTGTGCGACGGCCTCGGTCTCGGCGACAATGCAAAGGCTGCGCTGGTGACTCGTGCGCTGGTGGAGCTTGGTCGCCTCGGCGGCGCGCTCGGTGGAAAGCCCGCGACATTCATGGGGCTGAGCGGGGTGGGGGACTTGATGGTGACGTGCTTCAGCCAGCACAGCCGGAATCGCTCCGTCGGCGAGAGGCTGGGTAAAGGCGAGCAATTGTCGTCGATCATCGCGTCGATGCAGATGGTCGCCGAGGGCGTGCCGACGACTTACAGCGCGTATGAATGCGCACGCCGTCACAATGTGGACGCTCCCATCATCGAACAAATCAAAGGCATCCTCGACGGCAGCATCGGCCCCGCGGAAGCGCTGGCACGCCTGCTCGGTCGTGAGCCGCGTCCGGAGTAGGCTTGTGCTGCCTTGCTTCCTTGAAAAGCGGTGATGGTCACCGCAGTTCCGAGCCTTCGGCGAGCAGAGGTGGTTTCGAGCACTCCGTCGACGCGAATTCACTCTTGCTTTAGCCCCTTCGTAGTATGGATGCGCTTCTCGAACCATTGGTGAATTCGCCCTTGCTGCCCGCTCATAAATACCCTCGACGAGGAGAGTGTCGCAGCACTGAAGTCGGCGCTGCCGAATACCGCTGTATATACTATCCGTGACCAACCTCCTCCCGAGCTGTATAAAATTCGCCACTTTCAGAGAAGGCAGCGGATCTAATGGGTGTCGTTTTTTATACGGTAAACTCCGAATGGCCCAAAAATCCGTTTTCTGACGGTTCGGCTTCTTCCGAATGGCCCGAAAACCCATTTTCTGACGGTTCGGAGTCTTCCGAATGGCCCGAAAACCTATTTTCTGACGGTTCGGAGTTTTCCGAATGAGCAGAAAACCTATTTTCCAATGGTTCGGAGTTTTCCGACTGGGCCGCGCAACTTTTCAATTGCAAATCGGCATTTACGGGGAAAAGTCGCCGGGACTCGCGGAACCGCACCGGGCACCCGCCGCGTATCAATCAAAAAGTGGCGCCCCTTCTACACAATTATTGATCCATTCCCATGATTGACCTCGTCCGCTTCTTCATCAACCCATTCGGCGACCCCGAAATATCCAAGGCCGAGTTACAGACATTTGGCATCGCCCATCTCTCGGAAATGATCGCCCAAAATGGCGACGGCACACTGAGCACAAATATCACCGTAACGACGACGATTTTGACCGCGCTCAACACAAAAATCGGCGGCGAGACGCTCAAACTTGGCATCCAAAAAGCACGCGTCCGCGCCAAGGACGACTACCGCCTGCATATCGTCGAAGAACTCGGCAAAGTGCAGGGCGCCGTGCATTCCGCCTACGGCAAAAAGCACGCAAAGAACGACGAGATATTCCCCGAAGGCGCAGGGATTTTCAGCTCGTGCGATGACGCGCAACTCGATTCAAAACTCGACGCCCTCTTCGACGCGCTCGACGCCAACCAAGGCGAACTCGGCAGCACCCCGCGCAACAATGTGGACACTCTGCGCACCCAATGGGAGCTCATCTATGGCAGCAGCAATACCGGAAAAGCCGGACGCCATACCGCCCTCAACGACGCCAAACTCGCCGCAAAAGCCCTCCGCGCCCAGCTCTTCGACAACCTCTTGACTTGCGCGAAAAAATGGCCCGGTCAACTCGACCGCGCCGCCCTGCTCTTCCCGCAACACCTGCTGGAAAACCCCGCCGCGCCCGAAGACGAAGATCCCGCGCCGACACCGTCGACGCCGTAGCTCGACATTCCAATGTCGAGTCGCGCCTCTCTCGACATCGGAATGTCGAGCTACGAGTCGAGCTACGCACTCCACCATGAAGAAACTCTCTCCACCGACCAGCATCCCGGAGCGTCCTTTCTTCCGTGGATTCGACGTGGATGAGCCTTCGCGAGTCCCCGGCTATCATCGAAATCTCCCGCACCTCCGGCTCGAAGGTGCAACGTATTTCGTGACGTTCCGGCTCGCGGACTCCATTCCTGAACCGGTCGCCCGGCAGTGGAAAGACGAGCGCAATCGCTGGCTGCAACGGCATGGCGTGGATCCCTCGCTCGCCGAGGTGGACCCGCAGCGCTGGAGCGACGCCTATTTCGCCATTCCGCCTGACGAACGCCGTGCGTTGGAACGCCACCAGCAGCGACAGTTTTTCATCGAGTTGGATAAATGCCACGGCAGTTGCGTGCTCCAAAATGAACCCACGCGGATCGGCAATGCACTGGAGTTTTTCCACGCACAACGGGTCTGGACCGGCGATTACGTCGTCATGCCAAACCATGTCCACGTGCTCGTGCAGCCGTTCCCCGGCGTGGAATTGGAAGAATGGTTATATTCCGTCAAACGGTTCACGAGCGCCGAACTGGGAAAGACACTGAACACCCACGCTACAATGCGGCAGGGGCATCTGTGGCAAACGGAGTCGTTCGACCGGATCGTGCGCGGTGGTGAAGAATTGGCCCGCACACGAAAGTATATCGCGGGCAATCCAGCGAAGCTGCGTGCTGGCACATTTGCGCTGAAGCAAATGGAGTGGCTCGATGAATTCGCGCCGCGCTCGTAGCTCGACATTCCAATGTCGAGTCACGGCTCTCTCGACATTGGAATGTCGAGCTACGAGTTGTCGCGGCTTTCTCGACATTGGAATGTCGAGCTACGTCTCAATCCTCGCCATCGCATTGTAATCCGGCACGCCGCCGCCTTTATCGACTACTCCGCGGCGGATGATGACGTTTCCTTCGGGCCATAGGACTTGGAGGTTGCCGGGGGCGAGTTCGGCGAGGAAGACGCGGCCTTCGTAGCGGCCGAGATCGTTGACGAGGGCGATGCGTTGGTTTTGGACGAGGCCGTGGCGCTCGGCGTCGGCGGGGGCCATGAAGATGGCGTCGCGGTCGGCGCCGGTGAGCGGGTCGCGCTCGGCGTAGATGAGTGTGTTGAACTGTTTGCCGCGCCGGGTGCTGACGTGGAAGCCGGGGCCGTGCTCGGGCGGGAGTTCGACGGGGCGGAGATTGGCTTTGCCGTCGGCGGTCTCGAAGTGGCCGTCGGCACAAAGATGCGGGCCGCCGTACTGGAAGGCGTCGCCGGTTTTGCGAAGGTGCTGGACGCCTTCGTAGAAGGGTACGACGCGGGCGATTTCGTCGCGCATTTTCCATCCGGTCTCGCAGCCGAGTTTGTCGGCGCGCTCGGGATAGGCTGCGGCGGCGAGGTCGCGGAGGATTTTCCATTCGGCACGGCATTCGCCGACTTGACGCGGGATTTCGGGGGAGAACATGACGCGTCGTTCGGTGCTGGTCTCGGTGCCGCCGTCGTCCTGCTCGTATCGGGTCTTCGCGGGGAGGAGGAGGACTTCGCCGCGGGCTTCGATGAACATTTGGTCGGTGAGGATGATGTCCTGGTGGACGCGCATGGGGACGTTTTCCATGGCGCGTGCGACGTATGCGGGCTCGGGGAGTGTGCGGAGGAAATTGCCGCCGAGGCAGTAGAAGAAGTCGAGTTCGCCGCGACCGCATGCATCGACCATATCGACGGCGGTCATGCCAGGCCATGAGGGGACTTCGAAGCCGTATTCGGCGCTGAGGGCGGCGGCGTTTTTTTCGTTCACTGCTTTGACTCCGGGGAACGCGGTGCAATACGCGCCCATCTCCGCGCCGCCTTGTACCGAGCTGTGTCCGCGGATGGGCATGACGCCGCATTTGTCCCGCCCGACCCAGCCGCGTGTGAGTGCGAGGTTGAGGATCATTTGCACGCCGTCGGCACCGTGCGGATGTTGGGTGATGCCCATGCTCCAAATGAAGATGCCGGTCTTCGCGGCGTGCATCATGCGCGCGAATTCCTCCATGCTGTTCTTCGGGAGCCCGGCCTGCTTTTCCAGCGCGGGCCAGTCGAGAGACTCGATCTTTGCGCGCACCGCCGGCCAGCCGTTGCAGCGCTCGGCGAGGAACTTCTCGTCGATCCAGCCCATGCCGATGGCCGATTTCAACACGCCGTAGATGAATGCGATGTCGCCGCCCTGCGCGACGGGGAACCAGTAGTCCGCGATGTCCGTGCCGAAGAGCGCGCTGCTCGGCGTGGAGGGCACCCAGTAGCGCTTCATGCCGGGCTCGAGGAGCGGGTTGACGAGGATGACTTTGGTGCCGAGTTTTTTGGCCTCGTGGATGTATTTCGTGGAGAGCGGCTGGTCGTTCGCGGGGTTGCTGCCGAAGAAGACGAGCATGTCGGTGCCATACCAATCCTTGTAGGAGCACGTGCTCGCGCCGACGCCGAGCGTGGCCTTCATGGCAGCGCCCGACGGGCTGTGGCAAAGGCGCGCGGCGTTGTCGATGTGGTTCGTGCCGAGGAAGCGCGCGACTTTTTGCGCCATGTAATAGATCTCGTTCGTGACGCCGCGCGAGGTGATGAAAAAGGCGGTGCGCTTCGGCGCAGCGGCGCGGATTCTGCGGGCCATGCGCTCGTTTGCCTCATCCCACGAGATGCGCCGGAAGCCCTTGTCGCCCCGCTCGCGGAGCATCGGGTAAGCGAGCCGTCCCATTTCGCGGAGCTCGTCGTTGCGGAGTTTCTTCAGCGGCTCCACGTCGGCGAGCAACCGGTGGTCGAGCGCGGGCATTGTGTTCAAGCGAAGGAGATTCAGCCGCGTGAGGCAGATGTGCGGGCCCTTGATGGTCCAGTCGTAGAGCCCCGCGACGCCCAGCGCGCAGCCGTCGCACACGCCTTTCGTGATGACGTCGTATGCGTACGGCAGGTTGTCGCGGTTTTTCCAGACGACCTTGAGCGTGTCGCGGATATGCTGCGGCTTGATCTCGCCAAGCCCAAACGGAATGAGGCGGCGAAGGATGTTGGTTTTCTTTACGGCGTAGTCGGACATCGTGGTGTGTTGAGCAGACTACCAGAAGCGCGCAGTTTTCCGAAACATTCGATTCGGCCGACTACCCGACTACGATATTCACCAGACGTCCGGGGACGACGATGAGCTTCTTGATTTCCTTGCCCGCGATGGCTTCGGCCACTTTCGGCGCGGCTTTCGCGATGGCTTCGATCTCGGGCTGCGTGGCGTCTTTTTTTACGACGATCTTTTCGCGGATCTTGCCGTTCACTTGCACGGGCATCTCGATTTCGTCCTCGATGAGCAGCGCAGGATCGTAGCCCGGCCACGGCTGATCGGCGGCGAGGCCGGTTCCGCCGGTGCGTTCCCAAAGCTCTTCGGCCAAATGTGGTGCGAATGGGCCGAGGATGGTCACCAGCAGGCGCACGGCTTCGCGCGAACGCGGGTTCGCGGATGTGAGTGCGTTGGTGCAGACCATCATTTGCGAGATGGCTGTGTTAAAGCTCAGCGCTTCGATGTCTTCGCCGACTTTCTTAATGGTCGCGTGGACGACCTTCGCCGTCGCTTTGTCCATCGGGATGTCTTGCAGCGTGGTGGACGGGAGCCATTCGCCTTCCGCGTTTTCCTCCATGACCAGTCGCCACACGCGGGCGAGGAAACGGAACACGCCTTCCACGCCGCTCATGCTCCACGGCTTCGTGGCTTCGAGCGGGCCCATGAACATTTCGTAGAGCCGCAGCGCGTCCGCGCCGTATTCCTTGATGACGTCGTCCGGGTTCACGACGTTGCCGCGCGACTTCGACATCTTCTGCCCGTCCTCGCCGAGAATGAGCCCTTGATTCACCAGCCGCTGGAACGGCTCCGGTGTGGAGACGTGGCCGAGGTCAAAGAGGACCTTGTGCCAGAACCGCGCGTAAAGCAGATGCAGCACGGCGTGCTCGGTGCCGCCGACGTAGAGGTCCACGCCGGGCGATGGACTCGCACCCACTTTTCGAGAGTCTCGGTATTCGGGTGCAGTCATATCCGCGCTCTCTAATTCGAGTTTGACTGGTTTCCCAAAATGCGTGAGAACTTCAGGTGAACGGAGCGTCTTGGACGTGGAAGAGCAGGCCACTATGTCGGCATCGCTCGCCGTTCCTTTTTTCTTCCACATCGTGACGATACTGAGGGTGTTTTTGGCCGCACGAACTTCTTCCACGACAAAAATGGTGCCGTTCACCTGCTTCACAAAGCAAAGCACATCGAGCCCCTGATGGCTCTTGCCGGCGTTGATGATTCGATCCGGCGCAGCGAGCACACTCGGTATCATTTCATAATCATCATCCGTTACCGCAATCTGACCCCGCGGCTCCTCAATGATTGGTGCTCCGTGGGTCTTGTTGATGTGATTTATCGCGTAGGTGTCCAGAACATGAAACATCCCGCGTGTATCCACCCCGGTTGCTTCGCGAATCGCGCGTGCGGCGGTTTCATCCACATAACCCAACGCAAGCCGATGTCGCTCCCCAGAGTGCCGTGCCCGACAGTATTCGAGCATCTTGTGCAACTCGGAGCGCACCTTCGCGGGATCCTTCGGATACGGCGGGATATTGGCTCCCATCCAATATTGCTCAGCTTTTCTGTCGAAAGGACGTTCGTTGTTGGTTGGGTCGATATAGCGCAGGTAATACCAGCACGAGCCCGCCCATTGCGGCATCGTGTTCAGCTCGCGCGTCGCGGTGTCGCTGTAGCGCACCCAGTCCGTCGCCTTCGAGAGCGGCGGCTCGGGCGTGCCGGTGGGTTTGAAGTCCAGCAACTCCGGCGGCAACAGCGGCAGTTCGCTCTCGTCGAGCGCACGGTGCTTGCCGTTCTCCCACACGATGGGAAAAGGCTCGCCCCAATAGCGCTGCCGCGAAAAGAGCCAGTCGCGCAGCTTAAATTGAATACGCGATTTCCCCACGCCCGTTTCCTGCAAGCGCCGGATGATCTCCGCCTTCGCCTCGCTCGTCGGCAGCCCGTCGAGCGGACCGCTATGAATCGCGAAACCTTCGCCGCAGAAAACCTCCAGCGGCTCCGCATCGCACACACCGCCGCCACCGAGACCGAGCCGCGGCTCTGGCGAGACCACTTCGCGGATGGGCAGCGCAAACTTCCGCGCAAACTCCCAGTCGCGCTCATCGTGCGCAGGCACCGCCATGATTGCCCCCGTGCCGTAGCTAGGTAGCACATAATCCGCGACCCAGATCGGAATACGCTCGCCACTCACAGGGTTGATTGCGAAAGCGCCGGTGAAGACCCCGGTTTTTTCCTTCGCCAATTCACTGCGTTCGAGATCGCTCTTACTTGCAGCTTTTTCTCGATACTCGCGAACAACGGCCCGTTGCTCGTCCGTAGTGATTACATCTATCGAAAAATGCTCCGGTGCCAAAACCGTATAAGTCGCGCCGTAAATCGTGTCTGGCCGTGTCGTGTAAACGAGAAACTTTTCACTCGATCCTTCTACGGTAAACATAACTGTCGCCCCTTCACTTCGCCCAATCCAATTCCGCTGGTGCATCTTGATGGACTCCGGCCAATCCAACCCATCAAGATCATCAATGAGACGCTGGCCGTAGGCTGTAATCCTCAGCATCCACTGCCGCATTGGGCGGCGATCAACAGGGTGTCCTCCAACTTCACTCTTTCCATCGATCACTTCCTCATTCGACAGCACCGTGCCGAGTTCTGGACACCAATTCACTGGTGCGTGCGATATGTAGGCCAGACGATTTCGTTCAATTAGATCGCTTTGGTCCGTTCCCTTGAACATATCGTGCAGCGTGAGGAGCCATCCGCTTTCCTGCCATTCGTGCTGCAACTTGGGTTCTTCTGAGAGCGCATCTTCAAGATACTTCATCGGTCGGGCTATCTTAAGGATCGGATCAAGATAGCTGTTATAGAGCTGCAAGAAAATCCACTGCGTCCATTTGAAATACCCCGGGTCCGTCGTATTCACCTCCCGCTGCCAATCGTAGCCGAAGCCGATCGCCTGAAGCTGCTTCTTGAACGTTGCGACATTCGCCTCCGTCGTCGCCCGCGGATGCTGCCCCGTCTTGATTGCATACTGCTCCGCCGGCAGCCCAAACGCATCCCACCCCATCGGATGCAGCACATTAAACCCGCTCATCCGCTTAAACCGCCCGATGATATCCGTCGCCGTATAGCCCTCCGGATGCCCCACATGCAGCCCCGAGCCGCTCGGATATGGGAACATATCCAGCACGTAGTATTTCGGCTTCGAAGCATCAAAGCCCGGCTCCCCCGGATTCAGGACGTGAAAAGTCTGCCGCTCGTCCCAGACGCGCTGCCACTTGGGCTCGAATTGATCAAAAGGAAAAGGTCTGCGTCGCTGCTCGGTGCTCATAGAAATGTGGGCGCGAGGCGGTAGCGGTCCGCGGCGCGTCCGGCAAGCGCGGAGTGAAGTTGCGTGTGACCGAAGGTGTGATCGATTAATTAACAAATTGAACTCAGGATTATCCTTGGCTCGGGATGCCTTCGCGCATTTCGTGAGTGGAGTGACTGCGACATGAACATCATTTCCGAAATCTCCGAGGGCCTGCGCATCTCGTGGGAGGCGCTTCGCGGGAACCTCATGCGCTCGGTTCTCACGACGGTTGGCATTGTCATCGGCGTCGTCACCGTCACGCTCATGGCAACGGCGCTGGAGTATTTGAACACCGCATTTCGCGATGCGATTTCGTTTCTCGGAACCGATGTTCTCTACGTGGACCGCACGGAGTGGTTTATCGACAGCAACAACAGATTTGACCGTATGCAGCGCCGCGAAAAAATCACGATGGCGCAAGTCCGCGAAGTCGAGGAAGGGCTCAGCGGCGTGAGCGGCGTCGCGCCGACCGTCATGCAAGGCGTGGACGGCCTCCGCTACGGCGACCGCAGCACGGGCGGCGTTTTGATGATTGGAACAAACGAGCAATTCATCATCACCGGCGGTGCGTCGCTCGCGTCGGGGCGCTTCATGACGAAGGCGGAGGCCGCCGCGAATCGCGACTTGTGCATCATCGGCGCGGACATTGCGGACAAGCTCTTTGAAAAAGAATCACCGCTTGGCAAGCGCATCACCGTGGCCGATCAGCGGCTGGAAGTGATCGGCATTTTTGAAAAGCGCGGCAGCGTCATGGGCGGCATGAGTCTCGACAATCAGATCGTCATCCCGATTCAAAAAATGGCGCGCGGTTTTAAGTGGGACCCGAGTTGCGTCATCCAGATCAAAGTCGGCGATACTGCGCGAATCGACGAAGTGCGCGACGAGCTGCGCGGGCTCATGCGAAAGATTCGGCGCCTGCCGCCGGGGCGCGACGACGACTTCGCGATCAACCAATCCGAGGCGCTTGCGTCGCAATTTGGAAAAGTCACCGCGATCATCGCCACGGCGGGATTTTTCATCACCGGGCTTTCGCTTTTTGTCGGCGGCATCGGCATCATGAACATCATGTTTGTCTCCGTCGCCGAGCGCACGCAGGAGATTGGCGTGCGCAAGGCCATCGGCGCGCGGAACCGCACGGTACTGCTGCAGTTTCTCATCGAAGCCGCCGCGATTTGTCTGCTTGGCGGAATCGTCGCAATCGCCATCACGCGCGGCCTCGTCGAGATTGCGCGGCTCTATTTACCAAAGGTCACGATGTCGTGGAGCGTCGTCGCGCTCGCGCTCACGGTCGCCGTCGCCACGGGACTCATCTCCGGTTTTTTACCCGCGTGGCGGGCAGCGCGGATGCGGCCGGTCGATGCGCTGCGAAAGGACTAAATGAAAGGCCTTCTCGCTGAATTCCGCGAAAACATCCGCATGGCGCTGAGCGCACTCGCGGCCAATAAACTCCGCTCCGCGCTCACGCTGCTCGGCGTGATGGTCGGCGTTTTTTCCATCATCCTCGTCATGACCGCCGTGCGCGCGATGAAGAATAATATCGAGCGCGAAATGGGCGCACTCGGCAGCCGCACGTTTGCCGTCACGCGATTTCCCGTCGTGAATTTCGAAGGGCCGCATGGCTCCATGCGATACTTCCGGCGGAAAGAGCTTAGTCTTCAGCAAGGGCAGCAGTTTCAAAAAATCGCTGACTTCGCCCCGGTGGTTGGGCTCCATTCCGGATTTGGAAGTTTTACGGTTAGTTCGCGATTCGCCGAGACTCCGCCAAACGTCCCCGTCGAAGGAGCGACGCCTGGTGTTTTCCAGACGAACAACTGGACGATGGTCGAGGGTCGCCCGCTGCTCACCGCCGATGTTGAGTCTTCGCGCGATGTCTGCGTCATCAGCATCGAGCTCGCGAAGACGCTGTTTCCGCTTGGCTCGCCGGTCGGCCAGCGGGTGAAAATCGAGGCGATCAACTACACCGTTACGGGCGTGCTGGAGCGCGTCGGCTCAAGCGAAGCGAAGGCGCTCGCCGTCCTGCCCATTACCACCGGGCTCAACCGGTTTGGCCGCCGCCGCGACATCGGCATCCTCGTGCAAGCAGCGACCGTCGAGGCGCTCGGCGACACGATGGAACAAGCCCGTGGGGTCCTGCGCACCATTCGCAAAGTCGCGCCCGGCGAGCCCGATGATTTCGAGATGCTCACGAGCGATTCGCTCATCAAGCAGTTCAACGACGTCACGTTCGCCGTGCGCATCGGCCTCGCCGTCGTCAGCTCCATCTCGCTGCTGGCTGCGGGCGTTGGCATCATGAATATCATGCTCGTCTCGGTCACCGAGCGAACGCGCGAAATCGGCGTCCGCCGCGCCATCGGCGCGAAGAAACGCAGCATCATGTCGCAGTTCATCATCGAGGCAGTCGTGCTCTGCGAAATCGGCGGACTGATCGGCGTCATCCTCGGATTCGCAGGAGCCAACGCCGTCGCCGTCTATCTGCTCAAAGTCCCGCCCGCATTCCCCGCAGACTGGGCGATTTTCGGCGTCGCGATCTGCTCGGTCGTCGGCATCATCTTCGGCAGTTACCCGGCGTATAAAGCCGCGAACCTCGATCCGATCGAATCGCTGCGATACGATTAACCCTCACTTCTCACACCTTTTTCCAGCAGATTCAGGGAGGCCAACAGATTTCCAGCTGCAACGAATCTGCGGGCCTCCCTGAATCTGCTGGAAAACTACATACGCGGTGGTGGGGCCCTTCTCAGAGTGTGAGAAATTCGGGTTAAGCGTCCGCTCCCATTACCGCACTGGCAACGCGTAGGGATCAGCGAGTTCCAGAACGCTGCGACGCAAACGAGCGCCCGATTCTCCCTCATCGAGGGAGCCGAATGCATTTCGAAGTTCACGGCAGGCATTTAAGCAACAGCAGGCTTTGCGTACTTCGCACTGAGAGCCTTCGCTACGACCGGTGGAACGAAGTGGCTGATGTCGCCGCCGAGGCTCGCGACTTCTTTCACGAGGCGCGATGAAACGTAGCTGTATTCCTCTTTTGGCATTAGAAAAAGGGTTTCCAAGCGTGGTTCAAGGCGGCGGTTCATCAGCGCCATCTGAAACTCGAACTCGAAATCACTCACCGCACGGAGACCTCGAATGACAGCGGTTGCAGCCTCGTTTCGCGCAAACTCTACAAGCAGCCCGTGGAACGAAGTTACTCGTACGTTATTCAGGCCGGTCACGGCGGCATTCAGCAGTGCGACGCGTTCCTCCGGGCGGAAGAGTCCGCGCTTGTCGGGATTGAATGCCACCGCGACAATCATCTCGTCGCAGAGCTTTGCTGCGCGTTCGATCACGTCAAGGTGACCATTGGTGACGGGGTCGAAGGAGCCGGCGTAGATTGCGCGTTTCACATTTTCAGTGTGTTGCAGGTGATCGCGTAACGCCAAGCTCAAAGCCTCATGAATCCGGGAATTCCGAAAGGTCACTAAATCGTAACGCTGATAAACACAACGTTAGTGGCGTTCATTGCCCGATGCCGCTAGCGTCGAAGAATCATGCCTCATTCATTGAGTTCCGGACTGCGCGTGCCGCCACAGGCGAGAATATCTGCGTTTTCGTACGTGTCACCGCCGAAGGCTCCGGATGTGCCCGTCGCCCGCAAAAGCCTCTTGAAATCCTGTGCGCCGGGTCCGTGGGGCGAGATCGAATATCACTACCTCTATCTCGAGGCTTCGAACGATCTGGTGGACGTATTCAAGATGCCGCCGACCGTTTCGAGATGGAGTTTTCCCGGGGAGACTCGCGAGTCGGTCCGCGCGGTTTTTGTCCGTGCGGGAGTCCCGCTGGTGGGGATTGAGCGCTGGATGGGGACGTGCATTTTGGAGCAGGATGGCGTGATTCATGTGATGCCGCCCGATTCCGATATTGAGGCGCTCAATGCGACTCAACGGGGCATTATTTACGCGGCGCTCGCGCAGTGGGAGGTCAATGCATTCCACAAAGATCCTGTATTCATCACGAGCGGCAACGCGCGGGATTTTCTCAGGCACACAGACATCGATCCCGTGCACGTCGATTGGTTCGAGCGGATGTGTTACCTGCGCGGGCATGTGTTGTGTTTCTCGGATGTGCCGGCACTGCTGGCTCGTTCAAAGGGCGATTTAGACGCGCGCCGGTTGTTCAAGCTGTGCTCCCGGACGCGTACGCTCGTCGCGCGGTTGCGGTTGAGCGCGTCAACGGATTTTGAGGCGCTTTCCAATTATTGGTCCAAAGGCGGGCGGAGAAAGGACGTGCTCACCATGCTGAAGAGCGTCGCCGAAGCGATCGGGGCGGATTATTTGGACTTGATCCATCTGCTCCCGGCACTTCCGCGAAAGCTGCTCTACAGCTATCCGCCGCTAGAGCTGGCGATGCATGGGCGGATGCCTGATTGCCACTGGAGTTCGCTGAATTTCTTTAACTACGAGCCGCGGAAGTACTATCTGGATACACGGCTCGCTGCGTCGCACGTGCTCGAGAATTTCGACACCGTGGAGGCTCCGTATCGTTATGGCGACTTGCTGTTTTTCCTCGCGGGTGCGGAGCAAAGCGCGTTTCACAGTTGCGTGTTTATCGCGGACGACATCGTCTTTACGAAGAATGGCGACAACGCCGCAAACCCTTGGATTTTGTCGCATCTCGAAGACTTGAAACAGGTGTATCTTAGCGTCGGCGGCGGGCGTGTGCAGGGATACCGCAGGCGGTAGTCAGGTCGTTTTGCCAAAAAGGAATTCGAGCGGTGCGCCGAGCCGGGCGCGCCACGCGGTGAGGGAGTGATCGGCTCCACGAGCGACATTGATGGTAAAGTCGCGCTCCGGGACAAAGCCCCTGCTCCTAAGCAGCGCGGTCACTTTCGCCTGATAGTGCGGAATGCTCGCCTCGCCGCCGATGGTGCCGTGATCGAAATAGATACGGTGCGCTCCCGGCTGGAATTCACGGGTTCTCGCGAGCGTTTTGATGAGTTCGCACTCTTCCGGCGTGTCGGCGCTGAGGTCGTCGAAAGACGGTGACATACATGCAAACCGCCCGAAGGTCGCGGAGTGGCGCATTGCCATCCACAGCACCAGCGAGCCTGCCAGCCCGAAGCCGAGGATGCCGGTGTTTTCCGCCGAGCGGAGTGTCCGGTCGCGGCACAGGGTGTAGTCGATGAACGGCTTCAGATCGTTGACGACGAAGTCCGCCATTTTCGGACCCTCCCATTGGGGCGAAAGTTCCTCGTCCCTTTTGCCAAAGTTTTCGTCGTGAAAGACCGCGACGAGAATCAATTCCGGGATGCTTCCGCCGCTCGAAAGCGTGCGCACCCAATTGTCGGCATTGAGGGTTTCATTTTCGGGTGAGTTGAGCGCGGCCAGCGTGTCCTGGCCGTCGAGGAGGTAAAGGACCGGGTGCTGCGAGTCGTTGCTGCGCATGTAGCCGGGAGGGAGCCAGATCACCGCCCGGCGGTGACTGCCGAGTTGCGTGGCATCCAGTTCCGTTTCGATTGCCCGTCCAAAAAGCAGATCTGGATCGACCGGAGCGCTGTCCTTCCAATGTTCGACAGCGATGGCGAGGCTGAGGTCGTGGGCTATGAGGTAGGAGTAATTGAGGCACGGCGTCCCATCGAGATGCGATTCTTCCGTTTCCCAGGAACCGCGTGTGATTTTGAACTCGACCATCCCGTACGGGAGGTCGCATGCACCGCGGAACCGTCCGTCCGGGCCTCTTTCGAGCACCAGGCCGCGTTCCGGGTTCCAATTCCCCAAGGAAGGGTCCGTGCCGGAGATTACCACCCGTTCGTGCGTGGGGTCCGGCGGAATCGAGATTTCGAAGGTCAATCGTGGCATGGTTAATCCATATCACAAATTGCGTCGGTTGTCCTGCTTTGCTTGAGAGACGATGAATCCTGATTTTTTACCGAAAAGGTGAATATTTCCTCGCAACTTCCCCCAGTAATGGTGGTTTATAGAGAACATGAACGATGAAGAACATGACGACTTGTGGGAGTTTCTGGGCAAAGCCCGGAAGCCCAAGGTTTCCCCGTTTTTTGCCGCCAATGTAATGAGGAAGCTTCGGGAGGAAACTGAACGTCCACGCGGTTTTGCGGCGTTTGCGTTGTGGCTTCGTCAACGCTGGTACATTCCGGCCACTGCTGCGGCGTGTGTGATTGCCGTGATGATGTCCCTGCCTGAGAAAATCCAAACGCGCCCGGTGGAGCCTACGTTGGATGATATGGCCATCGCCGTGGCTGAAATTTCTGAACTGCACCTGATCGCCGATCTCGACACGCTCGTGGCGGCAGACAATAACGCGATATGGCTCGAAGCAGATCCGTCCTCGTTGTATTAGTAGCGTCCGCTTGCAGCGTCTCCGCGCAGGAGCCGCCAAGGCCGCCCGAGAGCGCGCCTAAATTTGATCTCCCGGCGGGTGGCCCACCGCCGCCGCCTTCACGTCCGCAGCGTCCGCCCGGCGAAGAACCGAGGAGGGATTGGCGTGATTTTCGCGAGAACCGCAAGCCCGGCGAACCGGGCCGTCCTTTCGAGCTTCCGCCGGAAGCGCAGGCGATGCGCGAACAGGCCCGCAAGGAATTCGAGAAAATGACGCCGGAACAGCGCCAGCGATTTTGGGGGAATTTCAAAGCGTGGATGGATATGCCGACGGACCAAAAGGATCGGTTCTCCAAGATGCACGATGACCGTTTCCAGCGGGCGCGGGATGAAATCCAGGAAGTCATCAAGCGCTCCGGTCTCGAACTGACCGAGGAGCAGAAAAAGCAATTCACAGAACGGTATTTTGAAGAGCGCAAGATTATCGAAGAGAGACTCCGGAAAGAGATGGAGGACCGTCGATGGCCGCTTCTCGCTGCGATGGAAGAACATTTAAAGACGGAGTTTTCAAAGCCCGCGAATCCGGACAAAGCCCCCGAGCCGAAAAAGCCCGCAGAGTCGAAGTAAGACGCTTCCCCGCGAACTTTTTCGATGTCCGAGCGGCTCTATAGAATACGGGGTTTCAAGTTCGCGTACACCGTCGCACAGCTGTGCCCGCGCATGTGGTCGCATTGGATGGCTGAGCGCGTCGCGCTCGCTGGCGCAGCCCGCAGGCCCGAGGCGCGTGTGGCGATGCTGGAGAATCTCGCATATGCCACCGGGTTGCCTTTGGAAAAGCGCGAGGCCATATACGAGCAGGGCATCCGGAATTTCGGAAGGATGCTCGCCGACTACTTCATCACCGCTACAGGCAGGGCGGACAGGCTCGACCCGATGTTCCATACTTCTGCGGGATGGGAGCATGTTGAAGCGGGACTGGCGCGGGGAAGAGGAGCCATCCTGATCACCGGCCATCTTGGACATTGGGAACTCGGTGCGCAGTGGCTTGCGCGGTGCGGTGTCCCGCTCACCATAGTGACGCTCCCGGAGCCGTCGGAAGATCTTTCGCGATGGCGTCGTTCGGCACGGCGGCAACTCGGGATCAAAACACTCGAAGTCGGTCCAGGGCATGAGTTTTCCTTCGTGGAAATGCTGGGGACTCTGAGGAGAAACGAAGTGCTCGCGCTGTTGATGGATCGGCCATATGTGGGCACGGGAGTGCCTGTCCGGCAGTTCGGGAGGGAGACGCAATTTAGCATGGCGGCCGCGATGCTCGCGCACCATTCGGGCGCGGCGGTGATTCCGGCGTTCGTCTTTGCGAAGGCTGACTGGAGCTACGAATCTCTTGCCCTGCCGGAAGTGAAAATGGAGGCCGGCTCGCTCCGCCAGACGATGCAGCCGAACACGCAGCGAATTGCCGATATTTTCGAGTCGCTCATTCGCCAATATCCGGAACAATGGTTTAATTATGTCCCGCTTTATACTCGCCCTTAGTCTTTGCCTCACACTCGTAGCACACGCTCAGGAACTCAATGCCGACGAGCAAAAGGCACTCGTCGCAAAACTCCAGGCACAGCGCGCGCAATTGCCGTCGCTCAGTGCGGACTTCACTGAGGAGCGCACAACGCGACTCGTCAACAAACCAATCGTCAGTAGTGGAACGCTCGCTTTTCATGCGCCGAACAAGTTTCGCCGCGAGGTAAAAGGCAACTCGCCGAGCACCGCCGTTTGCAATGGCGAGGAACTGTGGATCTACTATCCTGCTTTTAAAGAAGCCGAGCATTACACACTCGGCCAGCGGCAGGTCTTCGACGACAGCCTCGCCGCGCTGACAGCCGGACTGAACTTCGAAGGCGTCGAAAAGTTCTTCCGCGTGACCGCGACCAAGGAGGACGGCGGATACCGCGTGGCACTCGTGCCGAAATCGAGCGGCTTGAAGAAGTACATCACCACGCTGCAAGTCTCGATGGACGCCGACGGGATGGTGAAAAAGACCGACGCGACTTTGCCGAAAGGCGACCGCGTCGTGACCACGTATCGCAACGTGAAATCGGCCAAACAGAGCGACTCGAAGTTCGACTTCGCGCCGCCCGCCGGAGTGAACGTGACCACCCCGCTCGGAAAATGACCGCACGCATACTTCTGCTGTTTTTCGGGTGGCTTGGCGTCGCCGTCGGTGGCGAAAGTGACGCATTTCATGCGGGCAAGCTGCGGGAGATGGACGCTGCGGTGCGGCTCGCAATCGCTGACGGACGCTTGCCGGGCGGTGTTTTGCGCATTGAGCGCAAAGGTTCGATTTATGAAGCCGCTTTTGGAAATCGAGCCGTTCAGCCGCAGGCGGAAGCGAATGCCGCCGACACGATCTACGATATGGCATCGCTCACGAAAGTGCTGGCGACGACGCCTGCGGTGATGAAGCTCGTGGAGCAGGGGAAGGTGGAGATTGACGCGCCGGTGAACCGCTATTTGCCGGGCTTTGTCGGCGAACACAAAGAGCGCGTGACCGTGCGTTCGCTGCTCACGCATACGTCCGGCGAAAGGCCGGGAATGGGCGGCGCAGGCTGGAAGGGATACGAAGAGGGAATCGCCAAGGCGCTCGCTCAGCCGCTCGGCGATGAGCCGGGAAAGTTGATTCGTTACAGCGACGTCAATTTCATCCTGCTGGGTGAACTCGTGCGCAAAGTCAGCGGCGAACCACTCGACGTTTTTTGCGCGAGGGAAATCTACGGTCCGCTGAAAATGACCGATACGATGTTTCGTCCGCCTGCGGAACTTCTGCCGCGAATAGCGCCAACGACGACCGGCGTTGCGCGCGGTGAAGTCCACGACCCGACCTCGCGTCAACTCGGCGGTGTCGCGGGTCACGCGGGCCTGTTCAGCACGGCGGCGGACGTCGCGAAATTTGCGCGAATGCTTTTGGACGGCGGGCCTGTTTTGAAGCGCGAGACAATTGCGCTGATGACCGTCGTGGCCACGCCGCCGAATGTGGAAGGCCGGCGAGGGCTCGGTTGGGATATCGACACGCCGTATGGTGGACCGCGTGGACGGTGGTTTCCGATCGGAAGCTACGGACACACCGGCTGGACAGGCGGCTCGCTATGGATCGATCCGCTATCGAAGACGTTCATCGTCTTCCTCAGCAACCGCAATCATCCGACCGAATCTGGCAACGTCCTGCCGCTGCGAATGGCCCTCGGAACCCTCGCCGCAGAGGCCGTGAAAGACTTCAACTTCCTATACGTCCCCGGCGCGCTGACACCGGGCGTTGCAACGATTCGCCATGCGCCCGCGGAAAGAGCAGGGACTCAAGTGCTCACGGGAATCGACGTGCTGGTGCGCGATCATTTTGCCCCGCTCAAAGGTCTTCGAATCGGACTCGTGACCAATCAAACCGGCATCGACCGCAACCGCCGCCGCACCGTGGACCTTCTCGCGAAAGCCGATGGAGTGAAGCTCGTCGCGCTGTTCAGTCCCGAGCACGGAATCGCCGGCAAGCTCGACGAGAAAGTGAGCGACGCAAAAGACGAAGCCACCGGACTGCCCGTATTCTCGCTCTACGGCGAAGGCCGCGCGCCGACAGCCGCGCAACTCGCCGAGCTCGATGCGCTGGTCTTCGATATCCAGGACATCGGCTGCCGTTTCTACACCTACATTTCCACGATGGGCGAATGCATGGCCGCCGCCGGGCGAGCGAGAAAGAAGTTCATCGTGCTCGATCGGCCAAACCCCATCGGCGGCACCACTGTGGAAGGTCCGGTGCTCGACGGGGAACGCTCATTCACCGGATGGCACGACATCCCCGTCCGCCACGGCATGACCGTCGGCGAACTCGCCCGCATGTTTAATGAAGAGCGCAAACTCGGCGCAGACCTCACCGTGATTCGCTGCGAAGGATGGCACCGCGACCAGTGGTTTGACCAGACCACGCAGCCGTGGGTGAATCCATCGCCCAACATGCGCAGCCTCACCGCCGCCGCTCTCTACCCCGGAGTCGGCCTCATCGAATTTTGTAATGTCAGCGTAGGCCGCGGCACTGATCGCCCATTTGAATTGGTAGGAGCACCGTACGTGGACGATCGCCGCTTCGCCGCCGAAATGAACGCCGCCGGACTCGCAGGCGTCCAATTCACCGCAGTGCGCTTCACGCCCACAGCGAGCGTCTTCGTAGGAAAAGAATGCGGTGGCGTGAGCATCACCGTCACCGATCGTCGCAGCATGAGCGCCGTAGATATCGGCATCGAGCTCGCCCGCACCCTCCAGCGACTGCACCAAAAAGAATGGCAGGGCACCAAACTCGCGAAACTACTCGTGCATCCAGCCACCGCCGCAGGAATCGCCGAAATGAAACCGCTGTCTGCAATCCACGAATCCTGGCTCCCGGCCCGAGAGACTTTTCAGCAGAGACGCGAAAAGGTAATGCTCTACACGGAATGAAGGATCCGTTTGACTACGTCCCATAGTTTCTCGATAGGGTTCAACTCGGGGCTATTAGCCGGCGTTTGAGAGCTGGGCGGGCCAATGGGTTTCCTCTTGTTCTCATGCGCATGTTCTTTTTTGGAGGTGGGCCGAAGCGGGCAAGAGCAAGCGCGAGAGAATGAGGAAAGGCGCTGACTTCCTCTCGCAATCCTCGCTCGAGTGCGCGATAATCCACCTATGAGCGAGCCCGATCAGCAACCGCAGATGGACGCCACGTACGTCACGGCCATGTCCCACTTTTACCGGGGCGAAATCGGTCGCATCATGCAGTGGCGCGCCCGGCTCGACAACACGACCAATTGGGCGATCACCACCACCGCCACGATCTTCACGGTCGCCTTTTCCGTTCGCGAAGTCCCTCACATCATCTTCGTCTTCAATCTCGCCATCGTCACAATCATGCTCTGGATCGAAGGTCGCCGTTACCGCTTCTATGACGCCTTCCGCGCACGCGTCCGCATGCTCGAAGCACACTTTCTTGTCCCCGTCATCATGTACGACACAAAACTCCCGCAGGGAGACTGGCGCAAACTCCTCTGCGAAGACCTCCTCATTCCCTCCTTCAAAATCTCCACGCTCGAAGCCGTAGGCCGCCGCCTGAAGCGGAACTATGTCTTCATCTACCTCGTCATCCTGTGCGCGTGGATCACAAAAATCTTCATCCACGCGCCCAGCGCAATCACGGGCTGGCGCTCGTTCTACAGAGCCCTCCGCGTAGGAGAAGCCATCCCGAGCTGGCACGTCGCAGTCATTTTCTTTGCGACATTCGGATGCGTGATCGGCCTCACTATCTGGACCGCCTTGAAAACCCCGAGCGAGTTCAGCGACGTCGGCCCGCGCCGCCGGTGGAAAATATAACGGGCTCAGATGAGTCCGAAATTGAGCCGTGGATTGCACGGTTCAAAAACGGGGATCTGGCGGGAGCAGCGTCTTGTCTATTGTCCGTGAACGTATCACCGTCATATCACCTTAATGGCGTATTCTTCTTTCTCCGCATTTCTCGACGCGCTGGAGCGCGCTGGCGAACTCACCCGCGTGCCTGTCCCCGTGGCCACGGAACTCGAAATCACCGAATGGGCTGACCGCGAGATGAAGTCGCCCGGCGGCGGCAAGGCGCTGCTTTTTGAGAAGCCGACGGTGAATGGCGTGGTGTCTTCGGTGCCGCTCGCCATCAATACGCTCGGTTCGCGGAAGCGTATGGCGATGTCGTTGGGGCTCGATGCCATCGACCAACTCGCGGAGGAGATGCGGCTGCTCGTGAAGGCAAAACCGCCCACTTCGCTGAAGAGCGCATGGAAGCTCGCGATGCAGGGGCTGTCGCTTTTGCACGCGAAGCCGAAGCATGTGAGCGATGGACCGTGCAAAGAGGTCGTGCATCGGTTTGCTGAACGTCCAACGTCCGACGTCCAACGTCCAACTTCGAATGATCTCTCCGCGATGCCGACGCTGCTCGATCTCCCGATTTTGAAATGCTGGCCGCAGGACGGCGGGCGGTTCATCACGTTTCCCTGCGTGCATACGAAGGACCCGGACACTGGCGAGCGCAACCTCGGGATGTATCGGATGCAGGTCTATGACGGGCAGACGACCGGGATGCACTGGCAGGTCCACAAAGTCGGCGCGCGCCATGGCAAACGCTACTACGAACGGGGCGAGGCGATGCCGGTGGCGGTGACCCTCGGCGGTGATCCGTCGCACATTTTCGCCGCGACTGCGCCGCTTCCGGATGGGCTCGATGAGATTTTGTTCAGCGGATTCATTCGCAAGAAATCGGTGGAGCTCATCAAGTGCGAGACTGTGCCGCTGGAAGTCCCGGCGGATGCGGATGTCGTGCTCGAAGGCTGGGTGAAGCCCGGCGAGACACGGCCCGAGGGCCCGTTTGGAGATCACACGGGATTTTACACGCCCGTGGACGACTATCCCGTCTTCCACATCAGCGCGATCACGCATCGGAAAAGGCCCGTGTATCCTTGCACCATCGTTGGCATTCCGCCGATGGAGGATTTCTACATGGGCACGGCGAGCGTCCGGATTTTCCTGCCGGTGTTCCAGATGAACTTTCCCGAGATTATCGACATCGCGCTGCCCGCCGAGGGGACGTTTCACAACCTCGTCTTCGTGAGCATCCGCAAGCAATACGCGTGGCAGGCCTATAAAATCATGCACGGTCTCTGGGGCATGGGGCAGATGATGTTCGCGAAATACATCGTGGTCGTGGACGACGATTGCGACGTCCACAACACGAGCGAGGTGCTCTTCCGCATGTGCGCGAATACCGACCCGCAGCGCGACACGACGTTCATCAAAAACCCCGCCGATGCGCTCGACCACGGCCCGACGATTCCGTGTCTCGGCACGCACATGGGCATCGACGCGACTCGCAAGCTGGCGACCGAAGGCTACACGCGCACATGGCCCGACATGCTCAAAATGGATGCCAGCGTGAAGGCGCGAGTCGAAGCTTTGATGCGCTCTTTGTGAAATGTCTATTTTTCCGATAGACAATACTGTGATTTCTGCTTTTCTCCGCTGCTCTTTACCATTTTACCCGTGAATCTCGATTTCCGCGAACATCCTGCCTACAGCAAACTCTATCCAGCGCCCGAGCCTGGAAAACCACCGGTCTTTTTTCCGGAGAAAGTTTCGCGCACCGACGCCGACCATCTTGATGCGCTGGAGGCGCAGAGCGTTTACATCATCCGCGAGGCGTACCATCATTTCAAAAACATCTGCATGCCGTGGAGCATGGGAAAGGACTCGAATGTCCTGATCTGGCTTTCGCGCAAGGCGTTCGGCGGGCACATCCCGTATCCGCTTCTGCACATCGACACGACGTACGAATTCCCCGAAATGATCGCGTATCGCGACTGGGCGGTGGAGTACCACAAGCTGAACCTCATCGTGAAAATCAACGAGGATGCCCGCGCCGGAACAGGGGACTACAAGGAGCGCGGTCCGATCGGCTACGAGACGGCCGATCCTGTCACGGTCACGCATGAGTTGAAAACAGCTGCGCTTCAGCAAGTGATGGCGGAGTATAAATGGGACGCGCTCATTACCGGCATCCGCCGAGACGAGGACCCGACCCGTGCAAAGGAGCGCTATTTTTCGCCCCGAACGAAGGATTTCGAATGGGACTACAAGGACCAGCCGCCGGAGTTTTGGAACCAATTCACCACGAGTTGCAATCCCGGTGAACATGTCCGGGTGCAGGCGTTGCTCGACTGGAGCGAGCGCGACATCTGGCTCTACATTCAGCGGGAGGGGATTCCGATTCCGCAGATGTATTTTGCGCGACAGGGCAAGGATGGTCATCGCTATCGTTTCCGCTCGCTGGGCTGCTGGCCGATTTCCGGTCCGGTGGAGAGCGAGGCGGATACAATCGATGGAATCATCGAGGAACTTGCGAATACGAAAACCAGCGAGCGTGCAGGCCGCGCCCAGGATCACCATGAGCGCAACGCGATGCAGAAGCTGCGCGCGAAGGGCTTCATGTAGGCGCTCTTCCGCTTGCCCTGCCAATGGACGCACCATCGACATTTAGGAATATTCCGAATGGCGCATGGAGCATCGCATTTCTGCTTTTCCCGATCGGCCCGTTTATCGCCCTCGGCGCTGCACGGGCGATTTCGGCGACCGAGGCGACACTTGGATGTGTGGCTTCTATGATCGCTCAAATCGGGATCGTCTCAGTCCTTGGTGAAACAAATGGCGAGCAGTTCAAGATGCTCCAACTCTTTGTGCTTCTTGTGGCGAATCTCTCGTTTTTTACGCTCGGGTTCTGGCAGTTTTGGGCCGGGCAAAGGAAGGGCTACTGGTCGTCAGAGGCTCTGCACCGATGGCGTGTGACGGGTCGTTTCTACGGGACGGTTCTCGTCATCTTTCTGGCGATGAGCGTGGCGATGTTCCATCTCGATCGGGCTCTTAATAAATGAGCGTTTCCGCCGCTACTGCGCCATCCGCCGTGTCGCGAGATCGAGCGTCTCGCCGGACGGGATGAGGAAATAGCGTTTCCCATCGGGGCCGGCCGTGAATGCATTGTCGTACACCGCGATTTTGCTCGCGCCGATGACCTTTGCTCGGTCGCCTTTGACGATGATGGCGGTGCCTTCGTCGATGCCGATGCCGAGCAGATGCGGATAAACGACGAGCACGCCGAGGAGATCGTCGAGTCTGCCGCGGGCGATGACGTGCTGGTCGATGGCGGTGTTCTTCAGAAAGCCGAATCCTTCTTCGTGGCCTTTCGCCATCATTATGTGATTGCCCTCCGGAGCGCCGCGAACCATGTAGCTACCCTGGATGGTTGCACTGGCGCTGCTTCCGCCGATGACGCCGCCGCGGGCGAGCACCGCTTTGAGTTCCACCACGACCCGCGTGCCGAGATACGCATCGGCGAGCCGCCATTGCCTGCCGCCATCGAGCCACACGCCGCTCGCTTTGGTGAGCGATTCCACAAACTGCGGGCTGTTGGCCACGGCGTGATCGCGGGTGTGCAGCACCTTGATATTCGTGCAGCCGGATCGCGTCAGGAAGCCCTTCTCCACATACTGCGCACCCCAGTCGTCGTTCGATTCCGCCGTCGGGATAATCACAATCGGCGCGTCCTTTCCGCCGGCGAGCGTGATAAACTCCGCGATTGTTTCGCGGTTCAACGAACCGCCGCCGTGAATCAGCAGCGAGCCCGCGGCAGGGCCGACCTTGGGTTCATCTGAAAATGCGGTGATGGAGAGGAGCAGGAATACGAAGAGCAGACGCATGGCGCTTTCCAATACCCAAAGAATGCCGTAAGCCAATCATTCATCTGTGACCACACCACCGCTCGCGCTTCAAAATCTCACGCTTCCTGAATTGGAACAACGGCTCATCGACCTCGGCGAGCCGAAGTATCGCGGCGGCCAGGTCATGCGCTGGCTCTACGGAAAGCGCGCCGAGTCGTACGAAAAAATGAGCGATCTCCCCGCTGCGTTGCGTGCGCGGTTTATCGAGGAATTCCCGTTTGTCCGGCTGGAAAACGTCCGCGTGCTCGGCTCGAAGGACACCACCCGGAAGTTCCTCTTCCGGCTTCCCGACGGAGCTCTCATTGAAAGCGTGCTCATCCCGGCATCGCCCGCGCTTTACGGCGAAGCGAGCGATCGCCGCACCATCTGCATGAGCACGCAAGTCGGCTGTGCTTACGGCTGCAAGTTCTGCGCGAGCGGGCTCGATGGCTTTGCGCGCAATCTGTCCGCGGCGGAAATCGCCGGCCAATTCATTGAGGTAGAACGCCTCTCCGGCGAGAAGATCAACAACATCGTGTTCATGGGAATGGGCGAGCCACTCGCCAATTTTGCCAACCTCATGAAGGCCATCGAAATCATCAACTCCGAGTGGGGCATCGGCCTCGGCGCGCGCCACATCACGATATCCACCAGCGGACTCGCGCCGCAAATCCGCCAGCTCGCCGACCAGCCGAAGCAACTCCGGCTCGCCATCTCCCTCCACGGCGCGACCGATGCCGTCCGCGAGCAAATCATGCCGGTGAACAAAAAGTACCCGCTCGCAGCGCTGCTCGAAGCTTGCGAGTACTACACCAGCCGCAAGAAGCAGCGCATCACCTTCGAATACATCCTCATCCGGGGGATCAACGACGAGCCCTCGCACGCCGCAGACCTTGCACGATTCGTCAAACACATCGGCGGCGCAAAAGTGAACTGCATCCCCTACAACAAGGTCGAAGGCCTTGAGTGGGAGCGCCCCGAGGAAGCGCGGCAGGACGCATTCATGTCCGTGCTCGAAAAAGCGCGGGTGCTCGCCACCATCCGCCGGGAAAAAGGCCACGACATCGCCGCCGCGTGCGGGCAGCTCCGGCGTCAGACGATGCAAAAGTAGCCTGGTGCTCGTTCGATATCAGTCTTCGGACTTCGCTGCTGCGATGAAGGTGCAAGCGGTAGAGCGCTGAGTCGGCGGCGGATTCCGTGAGTGGACCGCAGGCAGGTTTTCGCAACGGGGCTTGGTTGCATTCTGCGCTGGATTCCGGCTTGTCGGGGAGCTGCCATGCTGCTCTTTTCGAAAGCCATGTTCACGTATATTCGTGTTGTGCTTTCCATCCTCGGATTTTTTGCGCCGGCGCTTTTGGCGCAGACGCCAATGGGGAAGACGCTGCGACTCGTGGAGAAAGGCAACTACCTCGAACTGCCGCCGGATGTTTTCAATGACTTCACGGAAGCGACGGTGGAGGCGTGGGTGAAGTGGAACGCGTTTGGCAATCGCTACCAGCGCATCTTCGACTACGGCTCAGGCGGGCGGGACTTTACGATCCGGACCCCCACCGGTGTGAACACATTGGGGTTCGTCATCGCTGATCCGACGGAGGGAGTGAAGACTGTGAATGTGGAAAACGCGCTGAAGGTGGGCGAGTGGGCCCACGTGGCGGCGGTCGCGGGCAGCGGTGGGATGAAGCTCTACTTGAACGGCGTGCTCGTCGCCACAAATCCCTACGCCGGCTGTTTCAAGAGTCTGGGCGCGGGCAACGCCAGCCGGCTTGGGAAAACCGTGACTGCCAATGTGGACGACACACCTTTCGATGGCGAACTGGCCGAGGTGCGCGTGTGGAAGACGGCGCGCTCGCTGGAACAAATCCGCGACAACATGACGAAACCGCTGACCGGGAAAGAGGAGAGCCTCGCGGCGCTTTGGAATTTCGCCGACCCCGCGAATCCGGGCCGCGATGCGTCGGCGAATGGTCATCACGGCCAATTGAAAAGCGTTGCGACGGTTGCGGCAACGGCTCCTTCTCCGCAGGCTGCGATGGCGTCTCCGTTCGCGTCCGCGAATAATCGTGCGCTGGAACTCGACGGCAAGGGAAGCTACGTCGAACTCCCGCCGGATATTCTTCGAGGTCTGGAGGAAGTGACCGTGGAAGGCTGGGTCCGCTGGGATGAGTTTCGCGGCTTCTCCCGGTTCTTCAGTTTCGGCGAAGGCGAGCGCCGCCTGGCCGTCATGAATTCCCAGACAGAGAATAGCCTCAACGGCGTGATTGACCACGGGAGGAACCCCGCCGGGGTCCTTGATTCCAAATTTGTCCTGGCTCGCTCCTGCTTGACAGTTGGGAAGTGGCACCATGTGGCGGCGGCAGTGGCGAACGACGGGATGAGCTTGTATCTGGATGGCGCACTCGTCGGGACAAATCCGGAAGTCCGGCTTTCTCTGCTGCGGGGAAATAAAGAGAACTGGCTCGGTGCCGGGAGAGAAAGCAGCGGGACGAATATTTTGCGCGAGTTGCACGGAGCGATGGATGAGGTCCGTGTGTGGAAAGTGGCGCGCACCGTGGAGCAAATCCGCGAGAACATCCTGAAACAGCTCACTGGCAACGAGCCGGGATTGGTGGGTCTGTGGAATTTCGACGACCCGGCGAATCCGGGCCGCGATGCGTCGCCGAATCATCACGATGGGAAGTTGATGGGCAATGCGCGGGCGGTGGTTCCGGGCATTGTCGCCGCAACCGCGCAGAGTCCGGGGCCATTTGCTGGAGCCTCCAAAGGTGTCCTCCAACTCGCGGAGAAGGGAAGCTTCGTCGAACTCCCGCCGGGTGTCTTCGACGGGGCCAGTGAAGGGACCGTGGAGGCGTGGGTGAAACTGAACGGGCTGCAAAGCCACTACCAGCGCATCATTACCTACGACAAAGACTACAAAAACGTCTCACTGATGACTGGCCGCGGCACGAACACACTACGGTTCGTCATTCTTGACCAGAACAAGGCAATGAAGCAGGCCATCGCGCAGGATGCCCTGAAGATTGGCGAATGGACGCATGTCGCAGCGGTCGCGGGCAGTGGCGGAATGCATCTTTACGTCAATGGGACGGAGGTCGCGAGTCACCCTTACAGCGAGGGCTTCCAAACCATCGGAAAGGAGATTCCGGGGCGGCTCGGGCAGATGCTGCCCGGAGGCGCGGACGATTCGCCTTTCGATGGCGAACTGGCGGAGGTGCGCGTGTGGAAGACGGCGCGCACGCTGGAACAGATCCGCGCGAATTTGATCAAACAATTGACCGGCAATGAAGAAGGCCTGGTGGCGCTGTGGAATTTCGCCGACCCGGCCAGTCCCGGTCGGGACGCTTCGCCAAATCACCACGATGGCAAACTCGTCGGCGGCGCGCGAGTGGTGGAGGTTTCCGGTGGCGGCCCGATTGCGACGTTGGCCGCCGGAGCCAGCGTGGCGACTGCCACGGTGTCGGGTCGGCTCACGGACGCCGCGGGCAAGCCGGTGCGCGGTACGGAGGTTCGCGTGATGCAGGGCGAGAGTGTGGTCGGCACGGTGAAATCAGGCGAAGGCGGCGACTATTTCCTGCTCATCCCTCTCAAGCCGGGGTCGTATCGCGTGCTGGCTTCGCTGGAAAACATCGAGGCGGAATCGGCGGAGACGGAGTTCGTCGCGGGTGCGATCCAGCTCGACCTCACGCTCCGCGCCACGCTGCGAATTTCCGGCACCCTGGCCGGTCCCGACGGCCAGCCGCGGCGCGGGGTGAAAGTCGAGGCGGTGAGCGCGGGCGGCTCGGTGGCGAAGTTTTCGGTCAGCGATGCGAAGGGGAGTTTCCTCCTGCGCCGGTTGCCGGATGGCGAGTTCAAGCTGCGCGCCGCGGGCGTCGAACTGAACGACGGGAAGCCGTTCGCGGTGAGCGCGGACGCGCCGCTTTCCGACTTGAAGCTCACCCTTCCTGCCGCCGCCGCGCCGAAGCGTCCGCCGGTGGAGAACCGAGCACTCGTGCTCGATGGCAGTGGCGCGCATCTGAAGTTGCCGGTGGGGATGTTCGGGAATCTGCGGGAGACGACCATCGAGGGGTGGGCGCGATTCAGCGCACTCGACGGCCAGCGCCGGTTCTTCAGCTACGGCTCCCCGGCCGGCCATTTGTATCTCGGAAAGGAAGCGGGGGCGCTCGATTTGTATTTTGGAAACTTTCCGAGACAGGGCGGCCACTCCCTCCAGGCGCGCGAGGTTTTGGAGGAAGGGCGCTGGTGCCATGTCGCCGTCGTCATCAATGCCCGGGAGACGCGGCTTTACTTCAACGGCGTTCTGACGGGCACCGCGCCGAAATCCGCCAGCTTTGCGGATTTCCCGGCCGACAGTTGGTGTCACCTCGGCTGGTGGACCATTCCATCCAGGGGCTTCAACGGCGGGATCGATGAGGTCCGCGTTTGGGCAGCGGCGCGCACGGGCGAAGAAATCCGCGCTACGATGTTCCAGCGTCTGAGCGGCGCGGAGGAGGGACTGGCCGCGCTGTGGAACTTCGACGATCCCGACAAACCGGGCCGGGACGCCACTCCGAACGGCTTCGACGGCGAGATGGTGATGAATGCCGCGGCGCAGCCGGAATCACTTCCGACGGCGGCGAAGGAGATTGCCCAATGGGCCAGCCTTTCCGGCGTGGCTTTGGATCTGGACGGCCGACCGCTGGGCAAGGTGAAAGTGCGCGCCGAGCGTGGTGAGGAACACTTCGACGCCGAGACGGATGATCTTGGTAATTTCTCGCTCCTCACGCGTGGCTCGAGCGAAGCGTGGCGCGTGACGGCCACGCGGGGCGACCTTTCCGCCACGCCCGTAGATCTCGTGCTCGACGCGGGGGAGCACCCTCTCGCCCTGACCTTGCGGGATGCCGCACCGCTTTCCGGTCATCTGCGGGCGCCGGATGGCAGCCCGCTGCCCACGGTCGTCGTGCAGGCGCTGCCGGTCATTGAGGAAAGCGGGCATCAGGCGGCACCCGGATTGCGCGCGGAGTTTTGGAACGTCGCGTATGTATCGCAGTTTCCAAATGCCGCGCCGGAGGCGGCGCCGGTGCTGGAGCGCGTGGATGCGCAGGTGGATTATCCGCTGGCGACGAGCGGCATCGCGGGTGCAGGCACGGCAGTGAAGACGCCGTTCTTCGCGCAGTGGCGCGGCTTCATCCGCATCGCCCGGCAGGGCGAATACACCTTCCATGTCGCCGCGAACGACTCGGCGCGGCTGACGGTGGACGGGCGGCTCATTATCGCCGCGAAGACGCTGCCGGGGACGACAGGCACCGCGCTGGCGGATCGTGAGAGCAAAGCCGCAATCCATCTCGTGGAGGGCGACCACGAGCTGCTGCTGGAATTCTACAACGGCGGCGGCCGCGACGGTCTGCAATTCGCATGGACTCCCGAGGGCGGAAAAAAGGAAGTGATTCCGGCCGGGATTCTTTTCCACAAGAGCCTGAAGCCCGTGCCGCTGACCGTGATGTCCGACGCGCGGGGCCGCTTCCGCATTCCCAGCGCCCCGCCCGGACGCTACACCCTGCGCGCCCATGTGCCGGGTGGCTTTGCCTCGTGGGAAAATGGCCGCGAGGTGACCGTGGAGAGCGACAAACAACTGAAGGATCTCGACTTCACCCTGCCGCCCTTCAAACAAGGCAGATGGAAGACCTACACCCACGAGAACGGTCTCGCAGCGGATCAGGTTTCATGCGTTTTTCAGGCCGCCGATGGTGTCCTGTGGTTCGGCACGGCCAAGGGAGTATCCCGATTCGATGGCCGCACTTTTTCGAGTCCGTCGGCGGAGGATGGGCTGCCCGTCGGTGCCGTGGGAGCGATCGAGGAGGACTCGGAGGGCCGGATGTGGATAGTTGGTGAGAGCGGGCTTTTTCGCTACGATCCGAAGGCTCCTGCGCCGCGCGTGCGCACCTTTACGACCACCGACGGCCTTCCATCGGAACGCGTGACCGCTTTGACGAGGGACAAGGCGGGCCGGCTTTGGGTGGGGACCACGAAGGGGCTGAGCTACCACGACCCGGCGGCGGAAAAATCCGGCGGCAAGCCATTCGTCTCAACGGTCACGGAAAAGTTCGTTCAGGTGAAAGACCTCACGGCGGGCGCGCGCCACGGAGCGTTGGTGGGAGCGGCCCGCCTCGTGCAAACCTGGCGCCCGGCGGCGTTCCCGCAGGCGCAGCCGATGGTCGCCGGGAAGGTCCTGCAACTCGCCGGCAAGGACGGCTCCGCGGAACTTCCGATGGGGATTTTCAACGACCTCGACACCGCCACGATCGAAGGCTGGGTGAAGTGGGACAGCTTCGAGCCAAATTCGCGGGTGCTTGATTTCGCGATCGGCGACCGCCTGGTGAACGTGCGCAACGATGGCAGCACTGGCGGCCTCGTGGTGGAGACGTTCGGTTCCGGAAAGCGGAAAATGGTTCGAGTGCCCGGAGTGCTTACTCCGGGTAAATGGCTCCATCTGGCCGTCGTGGCTGGGCCGAATCAGACGAAGCTCTACGTCAACGGGATGTTGCTAAAAAATGAGGTGATGGAGGAACCCGACACGTTTCGCTCCGCTGAGTTTTCCCGGAAGAACTTTTTGGGACGCTCCAATGCGAAGGTGATCTATGCACAGGATGGCGATTTTCAGGGCGAGATGGACGAGGTCCGGGTCTGGAGCGGCGAGCGCACGGAGGACCAGATCGCAGAGGGTTTTGCACAGAAGCTGACCGGGAACGAACCGGGCCTGCTTGGGTTTTGGGATTTCGAGGATGGAAGCGCCCGCGACGCGACTCCGAATGGCCACGATGGAGTGTTGGCGGACCCGGCGCAGATCGTCGAAGCCGAGCGTCCCGCCCCGGATACGGCCGCGCTGGTCAAGGAAACCGTGCTGCAACTCGATGGGGCGGGAGACATGGTGGAACTAGCTCCCGCGGGTCCGATGCTCGGAAAGACCTTTACCGAGGAAGCGTGGATTTTTCCGTCGGAGAAGGCGACCAAGCAATACCATGCGTTTCTCGGGAATGATCAAGCCCACGCCACCCGCCCGCCAGGCCTGTGGCTGTATGAGCGGACCCGGCTGCACTTTGGCTTTGGCGATGGCACGAAGTGGCTTGGCCCAAACACGAAAATCGAGTTCATCCAGGCCGGCGCGTGGAATCACATCGCCGCGACGTATGACGGCACCGCCTACCGCATCTACGGCAACGGCGCGCTCGTTGAGACAGTGCCGCTGGCAGGTGTGCCCAACACGACTCCCGTGCCGTGGCGGATCGGACGCGACTTTCCGGGGAAAATCGATGAAGTCCGCGTCTGGAACACGGTGCGGACGGAAGAGGAGATCCGCGAGACCATGAACCGCCGGCTCACCGGCAAGGAACCCGGTCTGGCCGGGCTTTGGACCTTCAATGAAACCATCGTGAGCGAACGCGATGTTCCGCTTTTTGCGGAGCCCGTGCAGTCACTCCGCGCCGCTTCGGACGGCAGGCTCTGGATCGGCACGGAGAAAGGAGTAACGCTGCTTCCCTCCGTCGCCGAGGGCCGTCCGGCTGCGCAAAATTTCACCTCCGCTGATGGACTGGCCAAGGGACCCGTAATGGCCATCTTCGAAGCGGCCGATGGAGCGATGTGGTTTGCCACCTACGGTGGCGGGGTCTCACGGATGAACCGCAAGACGAAAGGCGACGCGTCGCCAAAGGATGATTCATCGTCCGCGTTCACGACCTTCACTACGGCCGACGGCTTGAACAGTAATATGATTTTCCAGATCGCGCAGGATTCTGAAGGTGCGATGTGGTTTGCGGGCGGCTCCATGACCCTCAACGGGAACCTCTGCCTGTCCCGTTACGATGGCCAGTCCTTCGTCAACTTCAGTCGCACCGACGGACTGGCTGGCGACATGGTCCTCGATGTAAAGTTCGATGTGCAGGGCGGACTCTGGGCCGCGACGATATTTGGCGTCTCGCACTACGACGACCGGTCCGTCACGATGCTGGGAGAAACGGAGGGGCTGGACTCCGGAACCATCAGGAGCATTGTCTCGACCCCGGATGGGAACGTCTGGATCCAGGTTGGCAATAGCCCGGCGAAACTTTCGCGGTTTGACGGCAAAAGGCTGGTGAAGTTGACGCGCGACGATGGCCTGCCAGGCGCGAAACCCGCCGCCCTTTACCTCGATCGCGATGGGGCACTGCTGGTGGCGGATTTGGACCATGGGATCGCCCGCTTCGATCCGGCGACGGCAGCCCGTGAGCGGATCCGCTTTGAACTGATGCCGGGATCGGAGCCGGCCTCGGCGCTGGCGCTCTCAACGACCGGTGAGCTTTGGCTTGGGGGCGACAAAGGAGCCTTCGTTCTGGGGCAGCCCAAGGAATCGCGCAAAGAGATCGGAGCCGTTCGCCTCGCAGAGCCGGGTCGCGACGGGGTGATGTGGTTCGGCACCCAAGCGCCTGCCAAGAGTTCCATCTGGCGTTACGAACCGCCCGCCGCGCAGACTGGCACGGGGACGTGGACGGAGTTCACGGATGCGAACGGGTTGCCCGCGACAAGCATGGTTACTGCCTTGCTGACGTTGGCTGACGGCTCGTTGCTCGCCACGACCGCGAAGGGCTCGCGGCACTTTGACGGAAAACAATTTGTCCCATGGCCTGCCGACCTGCCGCGCCTGCAAAACCTCCAGATGTTTCAGGCCACGCGCGACGCGGAAGGCGGCATCTGGCTGGCCACCCTCGAGGGTGTCTTCCACACCGACGGCACGGCGTGGAGCAAGCTCGACCTGCGCGACGGCTTGCCCGAGGACACGATCACGCGGGTGCATCGCGCGCCGGACGGAACGGTGTGGATGGGCGGCTATAGCAAGGGACTGGTGCGCTATCGACCCTCGAAAAATACGCCGCGTTCCCCTGTGCTCACCGCGCAGACCGATCGCGAATACACCGCCGTGGCCGCGCTGCCGGTCATCAACACCGGTCAGCGCGTCACCTTCAAATTCGATGTCGTGGATTTCTACACCGCCATCGAGAAGCGGCAGTATCGCTGGCAGCTTTTCCAGGGCACGCGCGACGACGCAGCCCTCGCCGCCAACTGGCAGTCACCGGGCACTGAGACGCAGTTGGAGAAGTCGTTCGACAAACCCGGCGCGTGGACGCTGGCGGTGCAGTTCATCGACCGTGACCTGAACTACTCAAAGCCCACGCTCGCCACCTTCAACATCGCGCTACCGTGGCACCAGAACCGCGCAATCATCATCCCCGCCGCACTCGGTGCCGCCGCGCTGCTCGGCTGGGCATTCATCGCGCGGATGCTCTACATGCGCAAACGGCGGGAGGCCGAACAACTCCGCGAGCGGTTGCTCGAACAGGAACACGCAGCCAACGAATCGCTCGCGGCGAAAAACGAGCAATTGGCGGCGGCCAAGGAAGCCGCCGACGAGGCGAACCGCACGAAGAGTCAGTTCCTCGCAAACATGAGCCACGAACTGCGCACGCCGATGAACGCGATCATCGGCTACAGCGAGATGCTTCAAGAGGAAGCCGAGGACATCGGCGACACCGGCTACATTCCCGACCTGCAAAAGATCCACGGTGCGGGCAAACACCTGCTCGGGCTCATCAACGACATCCTCGATCTCTCGAAGGTCGAGGCCGGCAAGATGACGCTCTTCCTTGAGGAGTTCGACGTGTCGAAGCTGATGCAGGAAGTGGCGGCCACGGTGCAACCGCTCATCACGAAGAACGGCAACGTGCTGAAGATCGAGTGTCCTGCGGGCATCGGGATGATGAGGGCCGACGTGACCAAACTGCGCCAGACGCTCTTTAATCTGCTGAGCAACGCGAGCAAGTTCACGGAGAAGGGCACGGTGACGCTGGAGGTCAGGGGGCAGGAGTCAGGAATCGGGAGTCGGGAGTCAGGGAGTCAGGGAGTTGGGAGTCAGGGAATTGGCAGTGCATCTGTTCTCGACTTTCGTGTCAGCGACACGGGGATCGGCATGACGCCGGAACAACTGGGCAAGCTCTTCCAGGCGTTCTCGCAAGCCGACGCTTCGACGACGCGCAAATACGGCGGCACGGGCCTCGGGCTGGCGATCAGCAGGAAGTTCTGCCAGTTGATGGGCGGCGATATCACGGTGACCAGCGAGTCTGGAGTGGGCACGACGTTTACCGCGACGCTGCCCCGCGAAGTCGCGGAAGCCGCACCGGAGCCGGTTGCGCAGGCCGCCGCCGCGAAATCATCCGCAGTTCGCAATGCGGGGCAGGCGACCGTGCTGGTCATCGACGACGACGCAAACGTGCGCGACCTGATGCAGCGCACCCTTGCGAAAGAAGGCTTCCACGTGGAGGTCGCCGCGAACGGCCAGCGCGGCCTCGAACTTGCCAAAGAGCTCCAGCCCGCAGTGATCACGCTCGACGTGATGATGCCCGGAATGGACGGCTGGTCGGTGCTCACGACTCTCAAGGCCGACCCTGCGACCGCGGGCATTCCGGTGATCATGCTGACCATCGTGGACGACAAACAAATGGGCTTTGCCCTGGGCGCGGCGGATTACTTCACCAAGCCGATCGACTGGACACGTCTCTCGGCATCGCTGCGAAAGCACCGGCGCTCAACCGCACAGCAGATCGTGCTCATCATCGAGGACGACGCCAACACGCGCGAAATGCTGCGCCGGAGCATGGAGAAGGACGGCTGGACGGTGCACGAAGCGGAGAACGGCCGCCTCGGTCTGGAGCGTCTGGCTGCGGGCATCCCGTCGGTCATCCTGCTCGACTTGATGATGCCTGAAATGGACGGCTTCACGTTCATGGAGGAACTGCGCAAACGTGAGGATTGTCGCGACGTTCCCGTCATCGTGATCACCGCCAAAGACCTCACCCGTGAAGATCATCGCCGGCTCAACGGCGAGGTCTCGCGCATCATCCAGAAGGGAGCAACCGGCATCGAAGAGTTGCTCGCCGAAGTGCGCGAACAACTCGCACGTAAATCAATCACATCGTAACTAAGAATGAAACCCGTTAGACCATAAGTATGTATGCTGAAAATCCTGATCGTCGAAGACAATGAAATGAACCGCGACATGCTTTCGCGACGGCTGGAGCGTAAAGGCTACGCCATCGTGATGGCTGTGGATGGTCAACAAGGCGTGGATATGGCCATAAGCGAATCGCCCGCGCTGATCCTGATGGACATGAGTCTGCCTGTGATAGACGGATGGGAAGCCACGCGCCGCATCAAGGCGGACGACCGCACGAAGCACATCCCTGTCATCGCACTGACGGCACATGCGATGCAGGGGGACGAGCAGAAGGCTCGCGAGGCCGGATGCGACGACTATGATGTGAAGCCGGTCGAACTACCCCGTCTGCTTGGAAAAATGGAGGCGCTGATCGGCGCGCCGCCAATCGCATGAGCGATCCCGCGACATCGGCGCCTAGGCTTGGAAAGAGCCTCAAACACGAGCTGCGCACGCCGCTCAATCACATCATTGGCTACTGCGAGATGCTCATCGAGGATGCGCCGGAGAGTGCGGCGGTGCTCACCGATTTAGAGCGTATCCACACAGCGGGACGGCAGTTGCTTGCGGTGGTGAACGATCTTTTCGACGTCAACAAGGCACCGGCCTATCGCGACGACCCGAGTCTTCTCGACCACGAACTCCGAACGCCGCTCAACCAAATCATCGGTTACTCCGAGTTACTGCAGGAGGACGCGCCTGCTTTTGCCGCCGACCTCGGGAAAATCAATACTGCCGCGCGACGGTTGCTCGAACTGGTCGTCGAGAATTTCGGTGAAAATCGCGACGGATGGAAGCTGCCCGCGCCCGCCGTTGCTGCCCCGCAGCAGGTTGCTTCGGGAGTTGCCTCCCAGGTCGGGCGCATCCTAGTCGTCGATGACGACGAATCAAATCGCGACATGCTCTCCCGCCGCCTCACGCGCCTCGGCCACAACGTCAGTGTCGCGGAGAACGGGCGGCGTGCACTGGAGATGCTCGCGGGCGAGGCATTTGATCTGATGCTGCTCGACCTGCAAATGCCCGAGCTCAACGGTTATCAGGTTCTCGAGCGTTTGCGAGCCGACGCTGCGCTGCGCGACATTCCGGTCATCGTGCTCTCGGCGTCCGACGATACGTCACGCATCGCACAATGCATCGAGATGGGGGCGGCGGATTATCTCGCCAAGCCTTTCGAGCCTGTCCTGCTACGGGCGCGCATCGATGCGTGTCTGGAAAAAAAGCGTCTGCGCGACCGTGAACGTGCCACGCAGCGACGCCTTTCCGCAGAGCTGGCGAAGGCTGCGAGTTACGTTACGTCGCTCCTGCCCGTTCCCCTCACGGGAGCGATCGAGAGCGAATGGTGCTTTCATCCATCCGAACAACTCGGCGGCGACGCATTCGGTCATCACTGGCTCGATGAAGACCATCTCGCAATTTATCTGCTCGACGTGTGCGGCCACGGTGTCGGCGCCGCGCTGCTCTCGGTCTCGGTGTTGAATACGATCCGTGCGCGCACTCTGCCCGGCACGGATTTTCACGATCCGGCGTCGGTGCTCGCCGCGCTCAACAAAGCGTTTCCGGCCGAGGCCCAGAACTTTTTCTACTTCACGATTTGGTACGGCGTTTATCGTGCATCCACGCGGGAGCTGCGGTACTCGAGTGGCGGGCATCCGCCCGCACTCCTGCTGGATGGAGAAGGTGCTTTACCACTCGTGACCGCGGATGGCGCGGCCATCGGCTGCTTCGATGGCGCGCTTTTTGTCAGCGAACGCCGCGCCGTTCCTCCCGGTGCGCGGCTGCTCGTTTTCAGCGATGGAGTCTTTGAGATTTTCCTGGAGCGCGACCTCGTGCAGACATGGGAGCAGTTCCTCGCGGATTTCGGTGACGACACCATTCATGCGATGCGCCCTTCCGAGCGTCTGGCGCATGCGCAACGGCTCCGACGCGCCGAGACGCTGGAGGACGACTTCTCCCTGCTCGAAGTGCGTTTCCTTTAATTCGCCGCGAATCGCTTCGTCATCCGAAGGATATTCCTGCCATCGGCGCGGGTGTAGGAGAGTTCGTCCATGAACTTCCGCATCAAGTGAACGCCCAGCCCTCCAATCGGCTTTTCCTCAAGCGGGACCGAGATATCCACGGGCGGAGCATCGAGCGGATTGAACGGCTTGCCCGTATCCGCGACTTCGACATGCAGGCAGTTTTCGACTACGTCTAACTGAACGGAGGCGTGCTTGGCGACGCCCGGGTCAAAACCGTAGCTCAGAGCATTCGTCAAATGTTCCTCCAAGGCCAGATCCGCCGCCTGCCGAGCTGCATCCGGCACGAGGTTGGTCCGGCAGAATTCTTCGAACGCTTCGACAAACCGCCTGCGCTCGCCAGTAGCGCCGGAAAGGATAAACGTCACATGATAGGACACCGCCGCGTCGCGATTCTAGCTTTTCTGAATGAGCATGTCCTTGAACCCCGATGTGCCGAGCAGAGTCATCGCCTCGGCCGATGGGCTGCACACTTGCAGGATCCCGCCCTTATTCTGCATCTGCCTCCAATACTGCAGAAGCGCCCGCAGTCCTGCGGAACAAAGGAACGTCACGCCGCTCATGTCCACAGTAATTCGTTTTGCGCCCGCCGAGATGGCATGCAGAAGCGCAATTTCGAGTTCGTTTGCGCCCTCCCCGTCAACGCGGCCGGATACTGCGAGTTCATGGGTGTCACCGATTGCGGTCTTTTGGATGATCATAGCTTTATAGGGTTATACTTAAAGCATTTGGTCGGTGGAGTGACAAATGTAAACTGTCATTCAGTAATCCTGAAGGTGGGGAGCCCTCACGTCGCTTCTCGAAAAGGCGCGGGTGCTCGCCACCATCCGCCGGGAAAAAGGTCACGACATTGCCGCCGCGTGCGGGCAGCTCCGGCGGCAGACCATGCAAAAGTAGCCGCGACTTTTCGCGAAGAGCCGCTTCCAACAAAATCCTTGGCAAAGCGAAACCGAGGTTCATCCTGCGAATCACGCCCATGAGATTATCAATCTCCATGCGACCAAGCTCCCCGGCAATTCTCCGCGACGGAGCTTTCTCTCACGCGCGCCGGATGCCGAGCTTATGAACCGTCCTCTTTTCTCGCCTGCAATGAGCCGGCGTTCATTTATCACGGCTTCCACGACAGCGCTGGCGGGTTTGAGCTTTGGCCCCGCTGCGTTTGGCTCATCCACTGTTGCGCCGCGCAGACATCCCGCGAAGTCCACGATCCTCTTCTTCTTATGCGGCGGCTCGTCGCACATTGATATGTGGGACATGAAGCCGGAGGCACCCGCGGAGTATCGCGGCGAGTTCAAGCCCGTCAGCACCTCCGCTCCCGAAGTCCGGATTTGCGAGCATTTGCCGATGACGGCCAGACAGGGACATCACCTCGCCATCGTGAACGGCATCACGGACTATGGCCGTGCCACAGGCGATCATCACGCCGGCTATTACTATAACCTTACCGGGCACGCGCCGGACGACACCTTTCGACGCGAGGGAAATGACCGTCGGCCTTACCCTGGAGATTGGCCGCACATGGGTTGCGTGGTCGGCATGAAACGACCGCCGCATCCGAAGATGCCGCAGGTGATCACTCTTCCGTTTAAGCCTAGCAAGGCTCCGTACACGCGGCCCGGGCAATTTGCCGGCCGGCTTGGAATGGAGTTCGATCCGTTCTTCGTCGCGGGAAGCCGCGAGCAGCCGCTGCGCTTTAATGCGCCCACGCTGAGCATGGACGCAGGCATCACGGCAGGGCGGATGGGCGATCGCCGCGCATTGCTCGACGCAATCAACGCGGCCCGCCACGAACTCGATCACGAATCTGTCGTCAGCAACTACATCCGCCAGCAGGAAAAAGCCTTCTCCCTCCTTTCATCAAGCGCGACCGCCGGAGCGTTTGACATCGCGACGGAAAAGCCCGCGACGCTTGAGCGTTACGGCCAGACCGTCAACGGCACGAGCCTCATCATGGCGCGGCGACTCGTGGAGGCAGGCGTGCCATTCGTGACGGTGTTTTGGTCGGAGGATGATCCATCCGTGGCCGACAAATGCCTTAGCGGGGGCGGATGGGACACGCACGGGAACAATTTCTCGTGCCTGAGGGAAAACTTGCTGCCGGAGTTCGATCGTTGTTTTTCGGCACTCGTGGAAGACTTGCACCAGCGCGGGTTGCTCGACTCCACGCTCCTGCTCGTGACCAGCGAGATGGGCCGCAAGCCCAGGATCGGCGACCCTCGCACGCAGGGCAAGGTCGCCCCCGGGCGGGACCATTGGACGGCGTGCATGAGCGTCGTGATGGACGGCGGCGGCATCCGCGGTGGTCAGGTCTTTGGAAAGACCGATCCGCGCGGCGAGTATCCTGTGGAGAATCCCGTCGGCCCCGAGGACATCGCAAAGACCGTCTATCACGCGATGGGAATCGACAACCTCGATGCCATCGACCCACTGGGCCGCCCGTACAATCTCCTCGAGGAAGGCCGGCCACTTGTGTCTTTATTCGGGTAGAGGTTCGTCCCGAGTGGAGTGGAAATGACGAGGGTATAATCGCAATACGTGGGCGGTTTTCTCACGTGAGATCCGATCGCTGGAAATGCGGGAAGTAAGATTTCTTAAAGCAGCGGTTGCACCGGAGCGGAGTTTGCCTTAATCGCGCGCCCTCAAATATCAAATGCAGCAACAGCAGCCTTGGGACATACCCGCCGCCATTTCACTCTACAACATCGACCGTTGGGGGGCCGGATATTTTGGCATCAACGAAGCGGGCAACGTGCAGATCTTTCCGACGAAGGACACATCGACTCCGATCGACATCATGGATCTTGTCGCCGAGGCGAAGGCCCAGGGTCTCAGCTTTCCGATGGTGCTGCGGTTTCAGGATTTGCTGCGTCATCGCGTGGAGACGATCAACAAGGCGTTCTCTTCGGCGGTGGAGGAGTTCAAATACAATGGCGTCTATCGCGGCGTCTTTCCGATCAAGGTGAACCAACTCCAGGAAGTGGTGGAGGAAATCATGTCGGCGGGCGAGGCGTTCCATTTCGGAATCGAAGCGGGGAGCAAGCCGGAGTTGCTCGCAGCGATGGCGATTCATCGCGACCCGGAATCGCTGATCATCTGCAACGGATATAAGGACACCCAGTTCATCCAGAATGCACTGCTCGGCACCCGGCTCGGGAAACGAGTGATTCTCGTCGTGGAAAAGCTGGAGGAGCTCCAGCAAATCCTGACGGTCGCTCGTGAGTTTGGAGTGGAGCCGTGGATCGGCGTCCGCGTTCGCCTCATGGCAAAAGGCGCTGGAAAATGGGCGCTCAGCGGCGGCGAAAATGCGAAGTTCGGACTCAGCACGGCGGACCTCGTCGCTGCGAGCGATACGCTGAAGGCTGCGGGCCTTGCGCACTGCCTGAAGCTCGTTCATTTCCACGTCGGCTCGCAGGTTCCGGACATCGGCACGATCAAACGCGCAGTCCGCGAAGGCGCGCGCTTTTACGCGAAGCTGGTGAAGATGGGGCACGAACTCGGATATATCGACTGCGGCGGCGGTCTGGGCGTGGACTACGACGGCTCGCGCACGGCATTTGACAGCTCAACGAATTACTCGCTGCAGGAATATGCGCGGGATGTCGTCTGGAATATCATGGAGGTTTGCGAGGACGAAAAGATCGCGCATCCCACCATCGTGAGCGAAAGCGGTCGCGCCATCGTTGCGCATCACAGCGTGTTGCTGGTGGAGGCGTTCGGCTCGATTGAGAAAGAGCGTGAGATCATTGTTGTCGAGCCCAAGGCGGAGGATCCGAAGCTGGTCACCGAGATGCTCGACATGAAAAAGGGCCTGACGAAGCAGAACCGGATGGAGACCCTTCACGATGCGCAGGAGGCCAAGGAGAAGGCGCAGGCGATGTTTGATTTGGGGCTTCTCGGATTGGAAGCGAAGGCGCGAATTGAAACTATTTTCTGGCAGGTCGCCCGCGAGGTCGTGCAGCACAGCGACGGGATGAAATACGTTCCCGAGGAAGTGAAGGAGCTCGAAATTGCGCTGGCCGATCAATACGTCTGCAACTTCTCCGTTTTCCAAAGCATGCTCGACCACTGGGCGCTCGGGCAGCTTTTCCCGATTATGCCTGTGCATCATCTCAACACGGCTCCGGATCGGGCTGCGACGCTCGTGGATATTACCTGCGACTCCGATGGAAAGGTGAGCAAGTTCATCGACCTTCAGGACGTCCGCGACACTCTGCCGCTTCACCGTCTCGTGGCCGGCGAGCCTTACTATATCGGTTGTTTTCTGATGGGTGCGTATCAGGACATCATGGGTGACTTTCACAATCTGTTCGGTCGCGTGAATGAGGCGCATGTCTTTCTCGATGCCGACGAAGATTGCGGCTGGTATATCGAGGAAACGCTGGAGGGCAGCACCATCGCGAGCGTGCTCGCCATGACGCAGTGGGACGAGGCCGAACTGAATCGCCTCATGAAGGCGCAGGTGGATGCCGCCATCAAGAGCGACCGGCTCCGGCCGGCGGAGGCGATTCGCCTGCTCAACAGCTACGAAAAGGCACTGAAGGGTTACACCTACCTCTCGTTCGGAAATGGCACAAAATAGCGGAGTCAATGGCGATGTTCGGGAACATTTTCATTCTCCGGAATCCGCCCGCTTGACGCCCGCTTCCCGCGGCCCTTATCTCCGCCCGTGTCTCGCACTGCCTTGAATTCCACGACGTCTCACAAGCCAAAACACGAGTGCGGCGTATTTGCCGTTCACGGACACCCGAATGCCGCGCTGATGACCTACTACGGTCTCTTCGCTCTGCAGCACCGCGGACAGGAGAGCGCCGGGATCGTGACGTCCAACGGAGTAGGCTCAAATTTCAAGCGCCACGTTTCCATGGGGCTGGTGTCGCAGGCGTTTAAGGATGTCGATTTCGAGAAGCTGGCAGGCACGCGGGCCATCGGGCATGTGCGCTACTCCACGACGGGAAGCTCGCACATTACGAATGCGCAGCCGCTGATGGTCGATTGCGTTCGCGGGCAGATCGCCATCGGACACAATGGGAATCTTGTAAACGCCGCGCACCTGCGCCGCGAGCTGGAGCAGAAGGGGTCGATTTTTCAGACGACGGTGGACAGCGAGATCATCCTGCATCTTCTCGCGCAGCCTTCCGTGGGAAGTAATGTGCTCGCCGCGCTCCGGCGGATTCATGGTGCTTTTTCGCTGGTGATGATGACGGAGGGCGAACTCATCGGAGTGCGCGATCCGCACGGCTTCAGGCCGCTTTCGCTCGGTCGTCTCGAAAACGGCGGATACGTCCTGAGCAGCGAGACGTGCGCGATGGACCTCGTGGGCGCGAAATTCGAGCGCGATATCGAGCCCGGCGAAGTGATCATCATCAACGAGCAAGGTGTCCGCTCGGAGTTCCCGTTCAACGACACGCGCGAGGCATTCTGCGTGTTTGAATACGTCTATTTTGCGCGGCCTGATTCGATCGTGAACGGCGTGAATGTCGCGCGCGTTCGCACCGAGATGGGCCGCCAGCTCGCCCGCGAAACCGGCGTGGATGCCGACCTCGTGGTGCCAGTGCCGGACAGCGGAATCTATGCAGCGCTGGGATTTGCGGAAGAACTCGGGATCCGTTACGAGCAGGCCTTTGTGCGCAATCACTACATCGGACGCACTTTTCTCCAGCCCTCACAGCTCATTCGAGACTTCAATGTGCGAGTGAAGCTGAACCTCATCCGCGAAGTCGTGGAAGGAAAACGCGTCGTCGTCGTGGACGACAGCATCGTTCGCGGGACGACTGCACTGGCCCGCGTGAACCATTTGCGCGAAGCCGGCGCGAAGGAAGTGCACGTCCGCGTAAGTTGCCCGCCGCACAAGCATGCTTGCCACTACGGCATTGATTTCCCGGATCCGAAAAAACTCATCGCGAATCAATTCACCAACGAGGAAATCGCAGGTTACCTCGGCGCGGATAGCGTCGGGTACTTGAGCATTGACGGCATGGTGAAGGCCACGGGCCGCGATATTAACAAATACTGTCTCGCGTGTTTCAACCACGATTACCCCGTGCCAATCCCTGAAGGCGCGGGCAAGGAAGTCATGAGCGGGAACCGGCACAGCCTCATTCCCGAGCCCGATCCACAGGCAGAGCTATTTGGAAAGCTGAAGTAGTCGAACGGCGAAAATCCGGCGGGGGGATTGTACACGGTGAGACATCCTTCTTGAACAAGGCTCGCTGCGAATCATATACGCACGCGATGATTTCCGTTCCGCCTGAGTCCATTCCGAGCCCCATCGCCCCGCTTTTCGATGCGTCGGCACGCATGAGCGCCAGACCCGTCTCCGTATTCTATCAATTGGGACTGGCTCTCGTCGCCTTCGCGATGGTCCTGCTTCCCGTCATCTATTTTGCGCTCACAGCGGTCGCGGGATACGGAGTGTATTATTTCGCGACCCATTACTTTCCAGAGATTTGGGCGTGGCATGGCAACAGCCGGTACGGAATTCTATTGAAGTTCGTTTGCTCATTCACGCCGCTGCTCGTAGGAGGGATTAGCGTCCTGTTTATGGTAAAGCCCATCTTCGCCCGGAGGGAAAAGAGGATGCAGCCCATTACCCTGAATCCCGAACACGAACCGCTTTTCGCCGCGTTTGTGCAGCGCATTTGCGCGATTGTCGGAGCGCCGGCACCTCGGGAAATCCGGCTCGATTGCCAGGTCAATGCTTCCGCGGGTTTTCGGCGCGGCTTCATGAGTTTCTTTGGAAACGATCTCGTCCTCACGGTCGGGCTTCCGCTGGTTTCCGGCCTTTCGATGCGTGAGCTTGCCGGCGTTATCGCGCACGAGTTCGGGCACTTTACGCAGGGTGCCGCGATGCGCGTAAGTTACATCATTCGGCGGGTGAACATGTGGTTTGCGCGCGTCATTTACGGTCGTGACTCGTGGGACGCCGCCCTGGAGGAATGGTCGCAATCAGAGACGTGGTGGGTTTCCCTGATGGTGGTGTCGGCGCGCCTTGGAGTCTGGTTTTCACGGGCCATCCTGAAGGTCCTGATGTACCTCGGTCATGCGATATGCAGCTTCCTCATGCGCCAGATGGAATTCGATGCCGACCGCTGCGAGATCCATGTCGCTGGCAGCGACGGAATGGAGCAAACGACGATCCGACTCCAGGAACTCGGCGTGACCATGAACGGCCTCCACCGCGAAATGGAAAAGACGTGGCGGACATCCCACCGGCTTCCCGACAACGTCCCGGTGCTCGTCGGGTATCATGTTTCACGGCTGCCTGAGGATGTTCGACAGGAACTTGCCAACAGCATCGCAGGCGGCAAGACCGGATGGCTCGATACTCACCCGTCGGACATGGACCGCATCTCCGCAGCCCGGCGAATCGCTGCGCCCGGTCTCTTTAACGAAGACGCGCACTCGACCGGGTTGCTGGAGAACTTTGCATCGCTCGGAAAGTTCGTGACGCTCGCGCACTACGACGACGACCTCCAGATTCCCACGACGGAGGATTTCCTCATTCCGGTCGATGCCATTCTCAATCCAGCTCCCTCGCAATCCGCCCCGCAACCCGCTGCCGTGTCCCAGACGCAACCCGTCCCGCAGGCCCCGCGATGGCAGGGACCGCCGGTCGGCTGAGAGGAGCACAGTGGCGGAGGTTGCAGAGATATTTCGCGCCGCCGCTGAAAAAATAGAGATGCGGATTGCCTCGCGGCGGTGAAACGATGAAAACGGGCGCTTCGATGAAATCAAAGAACGGCTCCAACAAGGGAACTCAGCAAAAGAAAAAGGCATACGCCGCAGCCGGCGTCGATGTGGACCTCGGGAATCGCGTGAAGAGCGGAATCCAGGCGCTCGTGAAGGGCACACATGGTCCGGAGGTGCTCGGGAAAATCGGCGGGTTCGGCGGCCTGTTCCGGCCGGATTTCAAGGGCATGAAGGATCCAGTTCTCGTGTCGTCGGTGGATGGCGTGGGGACGAAGCTGAAGCTGGCGTTTGCCACCGGCAAGCACGACACCGTCGGTCAGTGCCTCGTCAACCATTGCATCAACGACATCGCTGTCATCGGAGCAAAGCCGCTTTTCTTCCTCGACTACATCGGCGCAGCAAAGCTGGAGCCGGTTGTTTTCGAGCAACTGCTTCGCGGATTCGCGAAAGCGTGCAAGGCGGCGAAATGCGCGATCGTCGGCGGCGAGACGGCGCAGATGCCCGGCATGTATGCGCCCGGCGAATACGACCTCGTCGGGACGATCATCGGTGTGGTGGATAAGGCGAAGAGCATCGACGGGTCGAAGATCAAAGTCGGCGACGTGGTCATCGGCCTCGCATCGAACGGGCTTCACACCAACGGCTACACACTCGCCCGCAAAGTGCTTTTTGAGGACATGAAGCTGAAAGTCACCGACACGCTGGAAGGCGTCGCCGGAACCGTGGGTGATGAGTTAATGCGCGTTCACAAGAACTACCAGCCCACGCTGGCAAAGCTCCCGCACGGTCTCGTAAAAGGCCTCGCTCACATCACGGGCGGCGGGCTTGTGGATAATTTCCCTCGCGTATTGCCGAAGACGGTGGACGCATTGATCGACACCGCATCGTGGAAAGTCCCCGCAATTTTTCAGCACATCGAAAAGGGTGGGGGAGTGGACCACGCCGAGATGTATCAGGTCTTCAACATGGGTATCGGCATGTGCGTCGTCGTCGCCGAAAAAGACGTGAAGGCCGTGACGAAGATCATCGGCGGCAAAGTGATCGGAAAAATCGAGAAGGGCAGCGGGATTGTTCGCTTGCGGTAGCGAACACGCACCCGCGGTCTGTGAGTATGCAACGCGTTTGCCTAAAGCCGCACGCCCCGTGCAATCCTTGCCGAAACCGAAACGGTGCGCCGGGCATCGCGAGTGAACTACCATGTGGAATTTATTGATGACTCTCTCAGGCCGGCAAAGGCAGATGCTCGCGACCGCGACCGCCGCGGTGGCGCTGCTGGCAGCAGCATATTGGATTTTCACCGGGCCTGCGGATTTGCGCCGATATCCGGACCGCGCCACTTCCGCCTATCGGCTGCCGTGGGTGAGGGGAGTGCGGTGGATTTGCATCCAGAGCAACCGCGGAATCGTGAGTCATCGCGGGCGGGAAGAGTTTGCGTTTGATTTCCGGATGCCCGTCGGCTCGGAAGTCTGCGCTGCCCGCGCCGGCGTGGTGATTCGGGTGGTGGCGACGAACGACGGGAACGGCCTGAATTCCCCGAATAATCTCATCGCCATCGACCACGGCGACGGCACGAGCGGCTGGTATCTCCATTTGCAAAAAGGCGGGAGTCTCGTCGCAGTCGGCGACCGTGTGACGCAGAGACAACCCATCGCGCGAAGCGGCAACGTCGGGCACAGTCTCGGCCCGCACTTGCACTTCGACGTGCGCGATAACAAGTCCGGCGTGACGTTGCCGGTGTCGTTTGCCGATGTGGCAGAGGACCTCGGCGTGCCGAGGATGCTGCACGCCTACACAGCGGGCGGGTAATCGAAAAGTAGCCCGCGAGTCCCTTCGCGGCATTGCGCCACTCGCGAAGCGACACTTCGATTGATTGGTCGCTTCGCGAGGATTGCTCAGCCGAGAAGAGACTCGAGTGTGACTTTTTCCCGATTCACGCAACAAAGGCTTTCCCCGTTCGCGGCTTGTTTGCAGAGTCTCGACAAATCTTTCCTATGAAACTCATCCATCTCTCCTGCCTGCTCGGTCTTTCCGTCCTCGCCCACGCCGAGGCTCCGAAGTTTGAACTCCGCGACGGCGACCGTGTGCTCCTGCTCGGCGATGCGCTGCTCGAACGCGAAAATACGCTCGGCGATATCGAAGCCCGGATGCACGCCTCGTGGCCCCAGACGAAGTTCACCGTCCGCAATCTCTCGTGGGCCGGCGACACGCCGAAGGGATTGTCCCGCGCTTCGTTCGATGGTCCGGCGAAAGGCTACGAGCGGCTGAAAGAGCAGATCGCGCTGGTAAAGCCGACGGTCGTTTTCCTTGGCTATGGGATGGCGGCGTCGTTGCAGGAAATGACGGACCGCAGCAACGACATCATGCTTAACCGCGACACCGCGCGCTACGGCGAGGAGCCGATGACGGCGGCGCGCTTTAAGAAGGAACTCGGGGAGCTGATGACGGATATCGAGGCCACGGTGGAAAAGCCGCGCTTTGTGCTCATGTCGCCTATCCAGCACGAAGACTTGCGCAAATCCCGCCCCGGCACGGTGGACCCGACGAAGCACAATGAACTGCTCGCGCAATACTCGAAAGCCACGATCGAACTCGCCGCAGAACGCAGTGCAATCGGCATGGATATGTTCACTCATTTCCGCCCCGAGAAAGCACAGGGACAACACACAGGTTGGCAGAAATACTTCACGGAAGACGGCATCCACCTCACTGAATACGCCCATGCAGAGTTCGCGAGCTTTGTCACCGGCAGCCTCAAAGAAATCCCCCGAGGACAGCGAATCTACCCCGACAAATCGTTTTACGAAGCAATCGTGCGCAAAAACGACCTCTTCTTCCACCGCACCCGCCCGGCAAACAGCACGTATCTCTTCGGCTTCCGCAAGCACGAGCAGGGGCGCAATGCGGTGGAAATCCCGCAATTCGACCCGCTGGTGGATAAAGTGGATGCGGAAATCGACGCGCTGAAGCGTCAAAAAGCTGCGGCTCCGGAGAAAAAGGGTGCCTCGACAGAGAAACCGCCCGTCCCTCAGCCGTCCACGGGCACATTTAAGCCTTCCACGGGTGGTATTCAACCGTCCACGGACGTCTTTCAACCGTCTAAGGACGTCGTTCAGCGGTCCACGGACGTCCTTCAACCGTCCAAGGACGTCCCTCAAGTGTCCACGGATGTCCGTACGCCGTCCAAGGACGTCCGTACGCCGTCCACGGGTGCCCGTACGCCGTCCACGGGTGCCCAGCAGACGCCCGCTCAACCGCTTCCAATTCCGCAGTTTACGATGGAAGAAGGCTACGAAATCACCCTTTGGGCCGATACAAACCTCGTCGGCAAGCCTGTCGGCATGAATTGGGACGCCGCTGGGCGTCTCTGGGTGGCCTGCTCGCCGGTTTACCCGATGATCGCCCCTGGGGCGCATCCGGAGGACAAAGTAGTCGTCATCGAAGACACCGACCACGATGGCAAAGCGGATAAATCGACCACTTTTGCCAAAGACCTGCTCATCGCGGCGGGCGTGGCGCCGGATTTCACTGAAACGGCATCAGACAAGCCGCGTAACCGTCCGAATTCGGCCTACGTCGGATCATCCACCGAACTCGTTCATGTCACCGACACCGACGGCGACGGCGTCGCCGACCAGCGGCGTGTGGTGCTCAGCGGGTTTGGCACCGAGGACACCCATCATACACTCCACACGCTGAAGTGGGGACCGGATGGGCGGCTTTATTTTAACCAATCCATCTACATCCACAGCCATCTGGAGACGCCTTATGGCATGATTCGGATGAACAGCGCCGGCATTCTCGCCTACGACCCGCGCACCGAGCGCACCGAAGTCATCGCCAAAGGGTGGTGCAACCCTTGGGGCCATGTGTGGGACGAGTGGGGGCAGCAGTTCACCACCGACGGCGCGGGCGGTCAGGGCATCTCGTGGCTCGTGCCGGGCGCGATGTATTTCACCTACGAAAACGCGAAGAAAATCATGCCGAGCATCTCGCCCGGCAGTTACCCGAAATTCTGCGGACTGGAGCTCGTGCGCTCGCCGCTTTTCCCCGCCGAATGGCAGGGCAACGCCATCACGTGCGACTTCCGCGCGCATCGCATCGCGCGGTTTTCGATCAAGGACCTCAGCCCTGGGAAGTCCGGCTACGAGACAAAAGCCGAGGCCGACCTCGTGCGGACGACAGATGCGAGCTTCCGCCCCATCGACGTGAAAATGGGCCCGGACGGCGCGCTCTACGTGGCCGATTGGACCAACCCGGTCATCAACCACGGCGAAGTGGATTTCCGCGACCCGCGCCGCGACCACGTGAACGGCCGCATCTGGCGCATCGCGCCAAAGGGCAGCACGCCCCTGAAGTGGGAAAGTTTGGTGAGGGCAAAAAGCGACGACCTCATCAAAGGGCTACAAAGCCGTTCAGCGTGGACTCTTTCCAATACACTGAAGATTCTGAACCGATACTATCGCGGAAATCAGTTCGCTGAGAAACCAGCGGATTTGGACGAAAAGCTCCGTGAGTGGTTCTTTGCGGAGCAATCCAAAGGCAAGGCGAGCGAAGCCGCAGCGCACACTCTTTACATGCAGTTTGGTTACAGAATCAGCGCCGGTAGCGACGCCGCGCTTTATCGCAATGAGGTTTTTCAAGCGCGTGCGTTTGCTGCTAGAAACTTGAACGCCTTCAATGACCTGGTGGGTTCCATTGAATCGAGTAGTCCGCCGCCAACGGCGAATCCAACAAACGAAGAACTAGCCCAGAGCGCCAAGGCACGCGATGAGCTTTCTGCACGGATTCAAAAGAACTACCCAGACCCCGCGCAGACGCTCACTCGCGACACCAACCCCCGCGTCCGCCTCGAAGCCATGCGAGCCCTTTCCCGAATCCCCACCGTCGAGAGCGCCGCGCTCGTGCTGGAAGCTGCGGTGAACGGCGGCTCCGCAGCCGCACTCCCCGCCAGCCCTGCAGGACAATTCGTGAACTCCACCGCCGCCGAAAACACCGACACGCATTACGCCTACGCCGCTTGGCTGAGCGTGAACGACCTCGCGCCGCAGGTGATGGAATACATCGAGAAACTCGCCGCCGACCCAGCCAGCGCCGCCAAGCAGCAAGCCGCGATTTCTTTCGCCCTGCAAGCGCTGCCCGGCGACAAGACCGGCCCGCTCCTTTCCAAGATCGTCGCCAAAAACGGCGCACCCAAGGACGGGCCGTGGATCGAACTCATCGGCCAGTCCGGTGGTGTCCCCGAATGCGAGAAGCTCCTCGCGCAAATCGCCGAACCCCGCGCCGCCGCTGCGCTCATCGCCGCCGCCCGCCGTGGAGTGAAGCCGCCCGGCGCTTCGCTCGACGTCATCAAATCCGCACCCGCAGATGTAAAAGCCGACGCCATCCGCCTCGCCGGATTGTGGAAGCTCGACGCCGTCGAATTCATCACCACCACGATGAACGGCGCGAGCCAGCCAGTCATCGACGCATCGTTCGACGCCCTCGCCACGCTCCGCACACCCGCAGCCGCAGCCACACTCGAAGCGCTGCTCGCAAAACCCGACGCCGGACTCCGCCGCCGCGCACTCGAAGCCCTCGCCGCATTCAAGCCGGACGCCGCGCTTTCCGCCCTCGCCGTCGTCGCAGCAGACGGCGACGACGCCTCCAAGCTCGCGCTCTTCCGCGGACTCTTCCAAAGCGAAGACTTCAAAGGCAAATTCGCCGCCGCAATTCCGAAGGATTTGCCAAAGCCCGCCATCGCCGCCGCCCTCCGCGCCTCCCGCGAACTCGGACGCAAAGGCGAAGCGCTCACCAACGCGCTCACCCAGGCCGCCGGCGCAGACGCACCCGCCGCGAATGTGGATATGCCAGCGCTCGTCAAAGCCGCAGCGCTCGGTAACCCGATGGAAGGCGAAGCCATCTACCGCCGCCTCGCCCTTGCCTGCACCGCTTGCCACGCCATCGGCGGAGCGGGAGGCAAAGTCGGCCCCGAGCTCATGACCATCGGAGCCAGCGCGCCGGTCGATTACATCGTCGAGAGCCTCTTCGTTCCCAACGCCAAAGTGAAGGAAGGCTACAACGCCATCGCACTCACGCTCAAAGGCGGACGCGCCGCCAGCGGAGTGCTTCTGCGCGAAACCGCCGAAGCCGTCTTCCTCCGCGACGCCGCCGGCAACGAAACCAGCGTGCCGAAAGGCGACATCACCGCCCGCGAAAACGTCGGCAGCATCATGCCCGCCGGACTTATCAATGCGCTCAACGACAAGGAAAAGGCGAGCCTCTTCGCCTTCCTCTCGCAGCTCGGAAAGCCCGGCCCATTCGACGCCACCAAAGCGAACATCGCCCGAGTCTGGTGGCTCTACCCCGGCAAAGACGTGGAAGCCGTCGTGAGCGGAAAAATCGCCACGCCCGGAGCGAAAACGCTGACCAACGTGGACGGACGCCTGCCAAAAGCCGCGCTCACCGACGCTTTGCAAATGGTGCCCGAGCCCGGTGACATGGTCGTAGCCGTCGCGAAATTCGCCGGAGCCGGAAAAACACGCCTCAACCTCCAAGGCGTGACGAAAGCCTACCTCGACGGAGCCCCGCTCGCCATCGCCAGCAATCCATCACCCGAAGTCGAACTCGCAGCAGGAAACCACACGCTCGTCGTAAAACTCGACACCAAACAACTGCCCGAAAACCTCCGCGCCGAATGCCCGGAAGGCCGCTTCGCGACGGAGTAGTCAGGGAGTGAGTGAGTCACCGAATCAACCCTGCTTATCCGATTTCGTGACAAAACGCGGAAACTGGATGGGAGCGGGGCTTTCCTAAGCCCCGTCTGTCCCGACTTGTCGGGATAGGTGCGGCCACGAATGCCGCTGACGCGGCATCGGGGCTTAGGAAAGCCCCGCTCCGATTCGCGCTCGCCGCTTTTGTCATCAAACCGGATAAGCAGGGAATCAACCGCCCATCCACTCTTTTGCCCGCTGGAAGAAGCCCTTCTCGCTGGTGTTGTCGTCGCCCATGAGCTCGGCAAACTCTTCGAGTTTCTTGCGCTGATCGGCGTTCAACTTTTGCGGGACGGCGATGACCAGACGGGCGAGGATGTCGCCGCGACTGCTGCTGTTATTCAGCGAAGGCATGCCCTTTCCCTTCACTTTGAAAACGCTCCCGCTTTGCGTGCCTGCGGGCACCTTCAGCGGCATCCCGCCGTCGAGCGTCGGAACCCGGATATCACCGCCCAGAGCTGCGGTGGAGAAATTGACGGGTACTTCGCAATAGAGGTTCTCGCCATCGCGCTCGAACAATTCGTGTTCCTTGACGTGAATCACGACGTAGAGGTCGCCGCGAGGACCGCCGCGGACGCCGGCTTCGCCATTGCCGGAGATGCGCATTTTCGAGCCATCATCGACCCCCCCGGGGATCTTGAATTTGATGCGTCCGGTCTGCTCCGTCCGGCCTTCGCCGCGGCATTTCGGGCACGGGCGCTCAACCGTCTGCCCAGTGCCACGGCAGCGCGGGCATGTCTGCGAGACTTGGAAAAAGCCGCGACTGCTCACGACCTGGCCCCGTCCGTTGCAGGTCTGGCAACTCACCACTCGAGAGCCGGATTCCGCGCCGGAACCGCGGCAGCCCGCGCAGGCTTCGAGCTTGGTGACTTCGATCTCTTTTTCCACACCGCTCGCGGCTTCCTCGAGCGTGATCTGCATGTCGTAGCGGAGGTCGCTGCCACGTTGCTTGGTTTCGCGCTCGCCCCGTCCGCCCCCGCCGTTGCCGCCCCCGCCGAAGAATTGTTCGAATATCCCGCCCATCCCTCCGTTGCCGCCGCCTCCGCCGAAGACTTCCTTGAAAATGTCGAAAGGATCGTGGCCGCCACGGGCACCCGCGCCGCCCTGTGCAAAGGCGGCATGGCCAAAGCGGTCATACGCGGCGCGTTTGTCCGCGTCGCTGAGGACGTCATAGGCCTCGCCTAGTTCCTTGAAGCTCTCCTCGGCTTTCGCATCGCCCGGATTTTTGTCCGGATGAAACTTCACCGCGAGTTTGCGGTAGGATTTTTTCAGTTCCTCGGCACTAACTTCGCGAGTGACGCAAAGAATTTCGTAGTAGTCGCGTTTCGCTGCCATGAAGTGCTTTTAGGCGCTCTTTCCTTTGCTTACGACGACCATGGCTGCGCGGAGCAACCGGTCGCGAACTTTGTATCCCTTGCGCATTTGGCGGATGACTTTGCCTTCCGGCACATCGGCGCTTTCCTCCTGCCCGACGGCCTCGTGCAGGTTCGGATCAAATACCACGCCCGCGGCATCCACGATTTCCACGCCTGACGCGGTCATGAATTCCTTCAATTGGCGCTCGATCATTTCCATTCCGAATGTGATTGGCGATTTCGGGTCGCCTTTGCGCACTTCCATCATCCCGAGTTCGAAGTTGTCCATCACGGGGAGCAGGTCTTCCAAAAGGCCGAGTTTTGCGCGCTTGATGTCGTCTTCCCGCTCGCGTGCGACGCGTTTGCGGTAGTTCTCGAGCTCCGCCTGATTGCGGGCCGCGAGGTCCTTCCATTTGGCTGCTTCCGCCTTTGCTTCGGCGACGGGATCGAGTGTCCCTTCCTGCGGCATGGTTTCCACGTTCTTGATTTCTTCTGCTGTTGAGTTTTCGGTATCGGTCATTTTTTTCTGATTGCGATCAATGTAATATCGTCATGTTGCGGGTGGTCACCCACGAATGCACGCACTTCCTCCGCCACCCGGCGGACGACTGCAGCGGCACCTTCCGGAGCGCTGGCCTGGATGGCGCGCTTCATGGATTCCAGTCCAAATTCTTCACCGGTGCGGTTGAGCGCTTCGGTGACGCCGTCGGTATAAAAAACGAGGCAGTCTCCGGGCTCAAGCGAAACGGAAAAGTCATTGGTGACCCTATTAAACGCCCGTCCGCTGTCAATGCCGACGGCCATCCCGGGCGGCTTTACTATCTCAATGGAGCCGTCTTTTGCCCGAAAAACCAGAGGCGCGTCGTGCCCGGCACGTACGAGTTTTACAGAGCCATCGCGCCGATCGACGACGGCATAAGCCATCGAAATGAACATGTCCTCTTTAATGTCCGGATAAAGCTGGGCATTGAGCTTCCGCATGACCTCCGCAGGCGATTCGGAGGAGGGCGCGAGAACGCGGAGAGCGCTTCGGCACATAGCCATGAGCAGCGCCGCCGGGATGCCTTTCCCACTGACGTCGGCGATGACGATGCCACAGCGGTCTGCGTCAAGCGGGATGTAGTCAAAATAATCGCCGCTCAGGTATCTGGCGGGCAGGTTAGTGCCGGACGTTTCGAATCCATCGATCTGCGGGGCTTCGGAGGGCAGGAGGATGCGCTGGACATCGTTGGCGATCGCGAGGTCCTTTTCGATCTGTCTTTTCTCCGCCGCCTCGTGGTGCAGGATGGCATCCCAAAGCGAAAACGCGGACTGCTCCGCAAGCGCCTTGAATGTGGGAATATGCGACAGGTCGAACGCCTCATGCTTCGCGTCGCGGGAAATGACGAGGACTCCGAGGTTTTGTCCGGCGTAGGAGAGGGGGGCGAGAAGTGCGCTGTCGGCCGCGTGCGGTCCGGCGACCGAGAGTCGCGCATCGTGCTGGCCCAAAAGTAGGGCTTCCTTGGAGGCGAACAGGTTCCCCATGAGGCCTTCGCCGATCTTGATTGCGATTAGCTTGAGCTGGCTGTGGAGGGTACCGGTGCCGTTGGGCGGGAGCTTCATAAACGGCGGGCAATGAGCTGAAATGAACGCAGGGCGGAGCTGGGTGCCGGACTTGTCCACAACGTAAAGGGCCCCGCCCTGTGCCTCGAGAATGCGGATCGCGCCTTCGGCGATGCTGCCGTGGAGGTCGCCCGGACGACTCTCGTGAGTGAGCGCTTCGCCGAGACTGTGGAGGAAGTCGAACACCCGCCGTTCCTCGATTTGGATTTTCGTTTTCTCCCGCTGCACCTCGCGAATGATGCGCTGCTGCCGCCGAAAGACCCAGATGCTCCAGCAAAGGAGCGAAGCAAATGCAAGGCTCAGCGCGATCTCGTTAAACATGGTCAATAAGGCCCGCGGCTCAGGCGGGGGCTAATGACTGCTCGCTGGGCGTCGTTTTTACAAGCAGCGAGTGGAGAATCGACATGGAGTTCACAGCACTGCTTCCGGTCATTTTAGTTTGGCTGGGAGCCGTATTGACTGAACATGGCATCCAGTGTGTTCACGAGGCCTTCGAGCGCGTCGAGGTAGCGTCCGGGGGCGACGGCGTTCAGTTCAGCCCTCGCCTCGGCTAACATGCGGCGGCCGGTTGCCACGGCGCTTTTCAATGCTCCGGTTTCGATGGCTTTATTGACGAGCGTGCCGATTTCGTCATCCGTTCCGCTGAGGATGATTTGGCAGACTGCGTCGCGTTCCGCGCTATCGGTATTTTGAAGGAGGTAGAGGACGGGGAGCGTGAGCTTGCCCTTGCGGAGGTCGCTTCCGAGCGTCTTTCCCGCCTTTTCTTCGTCGCCCGCAAGGTCCACGACATCGTCGTAAATCTGGTAGGCCGTCCCGAGTCGCATTCCAAACACGCGCAACGCAGTGATGACCGAGGGCGCGGCAGCGTTGATGAATGCGCCGAGTTCCGTGGCGACCGAAAAGAGGGCACCTGTCTTCATCTCGATGATGCGGTAGTAGTCCGGCACCGAGAGTTTCAAGTCGAAGCGGCGCTGCGTCTGGATGATTTCGCCGCTGCACACTTCGCTGGCCGATTCCGCGATGCGGCGCATGACTTCACTGCTCTGAAAGCGGCTGCATTGTTTCAATGCGTGGGCGAAAAGGCAGTCGCCCAGCAGCACGCTCAGGCTGTTGCCCCACTTCGCGTTCGGCGTCGGTTTTCCCCGGCGCATGTCCGCGCTGTCGAGGATGTCGTCGTGAACGAGCGTCGCGGCGTGGATCAATTCCACGACCACGGCGAGGTCGAGATGCTCGTTTGTGATGTTTCCCGTGGCACCACCTGCGAGAAGGGCGAGAGCAGGGCGGAGGCGCTTTCCATTGCTCTCGATCGCGTAGGCCACATAGCCTTCGACGGCTGGATCAAAGTCACGGGCCTGAGCGCGAATGCGTTCTTCCACAGCATAAAGATGGGAGTTGATCAGCTCGAAAGTGATCTTCAGTGATTCTTTATGGTTCACGCCTGGAACGAGCCCGGGCACCTTGGTTTCGCACTTTGTGAAATTTTTCACAAGCGCACTTTATCGCCGTTCTTGGACGAAAGTCAAATGCCTTGGCGACGAGGTTTATTCGCGGCACGAAAATATCGCTGTTCGAGCACTTTTCGCAGGGGATCGTCACTATGGGCTCCGAAGCCGTAGTGCAAATGGCGCGTCCAGCCCTCGGCGTGCCGGAACTTTTTTGTCCGTTTTCCCAGCGCGAGCGAAAACCCGTCCATCGTCTTGAGGTAACTTTCCTGACCCTGCGTCTTGTCGAGCCACTCCTTTTGCGACGCATGGCATGCGAGAGCGGCGCGTTTTGTGGCGTGGACGGCGGTCGTATCCACAAAGATTTCGGGCGTGACTGGCTCCCGCAACGGTGTGCACTGCCCGTGCGGCATCGCGTGGTAAATGACGCACGGTTCGAGCGCGGGCTTGCGCTGCGGAGTGGAGCGGTAGTTTGGGATGCCGCGCGCAAAGGTCGCTGTGACCGCAAGACGCGCCGTGATCATGTGATCCTCCATGTAGTCGGAAAGCGCGTGCGTGAGAACGACGGCGGGTTTTGCCTCCCGCACCACCGCGCAGACTCGGCGGATGTTTTCCTCGGTATAAAAAACGCACAAGTCATCGCAAATCGGTGCATGCCATTTTGCTTTCATCAAGCGCGCGGCAGCCTGCGCTTCCTTGCGGCGCGTGCGGTCGGTCCGGGAGGCACTCATGACGGTGCTGCCCATGTTCCCGTTGGAGACATTCATGACGTGGATTTCCCAGCCTGCTTCTTTGAGGAGCAGGAGTGTTCCGGCCATGACGAATTCGATGTCATCGGGATGGGCGGCAATAGCGAGTGCAGAAGGCATAAATGGGCGGATAGCCGTTGGCGGCAAAAGAATCCAGTCCGCCGTGGTGCGATTTTGCGCTCGTCAGAGGCGCAATCGGCTGCACAATGGGAGAGCCATGAGAAACCCATCCGTCCTTCTAGTTCTTGCGCTCTCGTCGTTCAGCGTCTTTGCAGCCGAAGACCCATACGAGGCGCGCACATTTGAATCCGCAGATGGCCGCCTGCCTTACCGCATCATGAAGCCTGCCGGATTCGACGCGGCAAAAAAGTATCCGCTCGTCATTTTGCTCCATGGAGCCGGGGAGCGCGGCGACGACAATGCAGCGCAACTCAAGTGGGGCGGCTCACTGTTTTCTGATCCCAAAGTGCGGGAAAAATACCCTGCATTCGTGCTCGTCCCGCAGTGCGCGAAGGACAAGAAGTGGGTGGAGATTGATTGGTCTGCCGAGGTGCCGGTTGCGCCTGCCGATCCGGGCTCCACGCAAAAAATGCTCCTCGCCGTAGTGGATGCCGTGCAGGGTGAGTTCCCCATCGATCCGGACCGCGTTTATCTCACGGGTCTGAGCATGGGCGGCTATGGAACATGGGACCTCATTACCCGCCATCCCGCGAGATGGGCCGCAGCCGCGCCGATTTGCGGTGGCGGCGACAAGGCGAAAGCCGCCGCAGCGAAAGGAATTCCGACCTGGGTTTTCCACGGAGCGGCCGATGGTGTCGTCAAGCCGCAGCGCTCGAAAGAGATGGTGGAGGCACTGACCGCAGCCGGCGGGCATGTCGTTTACACCGAGTATGCGGGCGTCGGTCACGATTCGTGGAGCAGCGCATTTTCAGAGCCGAACTATCTCGCCTGGATGTTCGCACAAAAGCGTGGAACGCCTGCGCAGATGGACCTCGCCACCAGTTCGCTGACCGCCCTCGCCATGCCGCCCGCCGAAGTGTTCCCGGGCAGCGGACCGCTGCAACTCGCGGACTGGTTTAAAAAGCTGTGGCAGAGCAAGCGCGTCGAATTCTCGAAAAAGAAAGACGCGGAAAAAGGAGCAATCGTCTTTCTTGGCGACAGCATCACACAAGGTTGGAGCTCCGCGCAGAAAGATTTCCCCGACCGAAAAATCGCCAATCGCGGAATCAGCGGCGACACGTCCCGCGGCGTACGTTACCGGCTGAAAGAAGACGTTCTCGATCTGAATCCCAAAGCCGTCAGCATTCTCATCGGCACAAACGACCTCGCGCTCGGCGGCACGCCGGAGCAGGTCATCGGAAACATCAAGGCGATCATTGCCGAACTTCAGAAACAGAACGCAAGCGTCCCGATCATCCTTAATCACGTCATGCCTCGCGGCGGGGAAAACGACTTCCCGGCCCGCATCGGAAAGCTCAACGCGATGATTGATGAACTCGCCGCCGCTGACAAACGGCTCACGCTTTGCGACAGCTTCGGCATTTTCAATGATGGGACCGGTAAATGCAAAAAAGAAGAGTTTCCAGACATGCTCCATCCGAACGCCGCAGGCTACTCCAAATGGAAGGCCGCACTCGATGAGACGTTCTCGAAACTAAAACTGTAACCGTTTGCCGCTCACGTGCGTCTTCGACGTTAGTTACGCACCATTTTCATGACCGCACTCGCCTGGCCCATGCCTTTCATCTCTGCAGCGACTCATTCGTCTGCTGTGGCTGAGCCTCCGCCGGATGATGCTGCCTTGGTGCGTTACATCCTTGGTGGTGACGAGCGCTCGTTTGCCGAACTCATCCGCCGGCATAAATCGCGCGTCTTTGGGACGTGTTCGCGATTTGCCCGCGATTCCCACGAACTCGACGACCTTTGCCAGGAGGTTTTCCTCCGCGCTTACCGAAAGCTCTCCGGGTTTCGCGGCGAGGCCCCGTTTGAACACTGGCTCGCCACCCTCACTGTGAGCGTCTGCTACGACTACCTCCGCAAAGAGCGCCGGCATCGCGAGAACCTCGCGTTTAATGTAGAGACGGAGGATCGCTCAGACATGGCCGAGGAAGCAGCGAGAAGCGCTCGACGGGCGAAAGAGTTGCTCGATTGGGCCATGCGGCAGCTTGAGGCGGAGGATCAACTCGTCATCACACTTCTCGAGCTCGAAGAGCGCTCCATTCGCGAAATTGCGGACGTGACCGGATGGGGCGAAAGCAAGGTCAAGGTTCGTGCATTTCGAGCCCGCGCGAAGCTCAAGGAAATCATCGAGGTGAGCCATGAAATCTGATCCGCTCGAAACACTTTTCCGAACCGTCCGCGAGGATGCGCCGGACACCTCGCGCGCGGAGTTTGGGTTTGAAACCCGTGTGCTGGCGCGGATTCGCTCCGAGCGTCGCAGCTCGTGGCAGGGCTGGGCATGGCGCTTGTGCCCGTTTTTCTCCGCGCTCGCCGTCGCTGCCAGTTCGTGGTTTTACACGCACCGGGATGCAGCTCCGGATACCGAGAGCTTTTACGACGCGGTCCTCCTCGCCGGCACGCCCATCGTCAGCTATTACCTGACAGGTGCGGAATGATCAGCCTGCGCGCCATCGGAAGAAAGCTGAAAAGCGTGGTCGTTGTGGGGTTGATTTTCTTCAGCGGTGTCATTGTTGGCGGGATGATTTCCGGCTCGACGGTGCTCCGCGATGTCACGGACAATGCCTTTGGCAGCGGTCCTGCGCCTGTGCGAAAGCTCCTCGTCCAGCGCGCGAAGTACGGACTTCATCTCGACGAAGACCAGCAGCATCTGTTCTGGCAGATTCTCACGGAAACCGGCGCGGAGTTGAATGTGGCTGCGAAGCCCGTGCAGCCGCACATCAACCAAATCCTCGACCGTGCTGAGCTGCGCCTCCGTCAGGTCCTCCACGCGGAGCAGACTCCGCGTTTCGATCGCTGGGTGAAAGCCGCCCGCGAACGCTGGGCCGCATCCGTCGCCGATGCCGCGCAGGAGCCGCTTGAGGATGCGTCGGTCGCGAAAGACGGGCGGTAGGATTTAGCGTGTCCGCTTCAGTCGTTCGAATTCCGTCGCAAGTTCCGCGCGATCGAGCTGGCGGTATTTCTCCGGCAGAAAGCGCGAGTCCGAACACGAAAGAATGGCTGCAAATTCCTGCATGCGGAGAAGCTGTGGATCGAGCGGGTCGATGAATGAATCCACCGCTCCGGTGAAATCATCGAGCCTGACATCGTTGTCGCGCCCGGCGAGGACGGCACCTTCTTTTGCACGCGTGACAACGGCTTCCACGTCGCTCCCGGTGAGCGCACGGTCGCCGAGTTTCTCCCGCGCGAATGCAATGACCTCATCGGAAAGCGCGATGTTTCTCACCCCGGCGATCACTTTGAAAAGCGTAACGACTTCTTCCGGTGATTGTGCAGGGAAGAGTGGGAGCGAGAGACCGAAGCGGCCCTGTCGCTTCATGTCGATGGCGAGCAAATCGGGGCGCGAAGTCATGGCGACCCACACTTCCCGGCCACGGAGCGAGGAATCTCCAAGATGCGCCGCAAACGCTGCAAACACGCGGGTGCTCACGCCTGCATCGCCGTCGCCGCTGCGATTGCCGAAGACGGCATCGGCTTCATCCACGACCACTACGACCGGTCCGAGCGCACGGATGGTCATGAGGATGCGCGCCTGCTGGCGCTCGGTGTCGCCGACCCATTTGCTACGGAACTCGCCCAGTTCCAAAACGGGGAGGCCGCACTCGCTGGCGAAGCAATCGATGAGGAACGATTTGCCCACTCCGACGCGACCGGGGACGAGGATGCCGCGCTCGATGACGTCGTTTTTTCCCTCGCGGAAAAGGCGGGCCACGTCCCGGAGTTTCGCCTTCGCCGCTGTATGGGTGGCGACGCGATCGAGCGAGACTCCCGGCTTGGGATCTTTGAAGCGGACAAGGCCCTGACAGTATTCCTCTATAAGCCGTTTCTTCGCGGCGGACACGTGCTCGCTCGTCACGCGCTTCCCGTTTTTCACCGCTTCGGCGAGCAGATGGTGAATGCGCAGAAGGCTCAACCCGGCGGTGCGCTGTGCGAGTTGCTCCAGTGTGAGATCGGACTCTTTCGCATCCGGCTCGTTGGAGAGATACGCGGTGCGGTCGTCGATATCGGGGAGGTCGATTCGCATTTGAGCGACGTGCGGATTTTGAAGGATATCGGAGTTCAGTTCGCCGGCGCTCTCGGCAACCAGCAGCACGCCCACGTCGTGGCTGCGAAGCTCAGGCGAAGCGGCCCATTTTAGCAGCGTGACCAGCGCCATGCGTTCATCCACAGACGCGCCGGATTCCTCGGCGGCAGGGATGATTTTTTCCGGGTAATCGATCACCAGCGTAACGCCGCGCGGCATCTTCGGATCATCACCGGTCGCCAGAAAAAATCGGCGGAGCAGGGGAGCCAGCAGGGTGAAACTGCGGGGGACACCTGTAATACGGAAATTAGTGCCCTCGACCGTGTCGAAAATATCCAGCCACTCGTAAAAGCGCTTCTGCATCTCCGGCGACCCAAACGAAAGTCCGTCGCCGATGTCGTAAAAAAGCATCCACGGGCGTCCTGGCAGCAGGCGGCGCATGAAGAAGCCCTTGAGCGGTTCGAACCCGCCCGGCACGGCGAAGATATCGTGGATGTTCCCGTGGACGAGAAAGACGGTATGGGTGCCGGCATTCCAGCGTCGTGCAAATTCCAAGGCCCAGGAGCGAAGTGGTTGAGGCGTCATCGTCCGCACGTCTTAGCTGGTGATTTGAAAATGCGCTAGCGACTTTCAATCCGCCCGCGGAAGCAATGAGAGCCCTACACGCCGTAGAGCTTCTTGATCGCTTCCACGAGACCGGGGATGTCGAATACTTTCGCCTCCGCGTCCACCGTCAGGCCGTGCTCGGTCGCGGTCCTGGAAGTCACGGGGCCGATGCTTGCGACCTTGATTCCCTGCGGCATCGGCAGCTTCAGCGCGAGGAAGTTCTCCACAGTGGATGAGCTGGTGAACGTCACGAGGTCTGCGCCTTCCTCGCGAAACCGGGCCATTCCGCCGCTCACATCGTTCGTTTCCGGGACGGTGCGGTATGCGACAGCCACATCCACGATCGCGCCGAGTTTCGAGAGCGATTCGGGCAGCACATCGCGAGCGACTTCCGCCCGTGCAATAAGGATTTTGAGATTCTCCACATCGCCTTCTTTTTTAAATGCGGCGATGACACCCTCCGCTACGTATTCCTCGGGCTGAAGGTCCACTGTGAGATGGTATTCGCGCACCTTTGCCGCTGTTGCAGGGCCGATGGCCGCGATGCGCACGCCGCCGATTTCGCGGGCGTCTTTGAATATCCGGTAGAACATCTCGAAGAACGCCTCGACTCCGTTTGGCGACGTGAAAATGAGCCAGTCGTAAGTATGGGCATCGCGCACGAGCTGGCCGAACTCCACAAGGTCCTTTGGCGGATCGATCCGGATGGTCGGAAGTTCGATGACGTCCGCGCCGAGATCGCGCAGACGGTCGGACAGAGCGCTCGCCTGTTTGCGCGTCCGGGTCACGACGATGCGCTTCCCGAAAAGCGGTCGGTTTTCGAACCAGTTGAGCTTCTCGCGAAGCGTCACCACGTCACCCATGATGCATACGGCCGGTGCCTTGAAGCCGGCATCCGCTACTTTCTGCGTGATGTTATCGAGCTGGCCGACCAGCGTTTCCTGACGCCCCGTTGTTCCCCAGCGCACCAGCGCAACGGGCAAATCGGCGCGTGCACCGTGCGCTATCAGCTTCGCTGAGATAACGCCGATTCTCTCCACGCCCATCAGCATGATTTTCGTGCCGGGATTCTTCGCGAGCCCTTCGTAGTCGAGCGTGCTTTCAGGCTTCGTAGGATCTTCATGCCCGGTGAAAACTGTAAATTGAGCCGTGTGCTCACGGTGTGTTACGGGGATTCCTGCATAGGCTGGCGCAGCAATGATGGAGCTGATGCCCGGAACGATCTCAAAGCGCAGCCCTGCCTTCACCAGTTCCTCCGCCTCTTCGCCGCCGCGACCGAATACAAAAGGATCGCCGCCCTTCAGTCTGACCACCCGTTTTCCGTCGGCGGTCTTCTGCACGAGCAGCGCATTTGTCTCGTCCTGCTTTAGCGCGTGTTGATTCGCGCGCTTTCCGGCGTAGATGATTTCAGCCGTTGGCGGTGCCCATTTCAGAATCTCTGGATTGCACAGCGCGTCGTACACAATCACGTCGGCGCGCGACACCTCATCGCGCACTTTGAGCGTCACCAATCCCAGGTCGCCGGGCCCTGCGCCCGCGAGGATACAAATACCTTTGTCTTTCTTTGCCATAGTGAAGGTATGCGAATTCCGCTGCTACAATGTCGAACCCAATCACGCCTTTCGCGCGACGATGAAGCTCCGCGCGACCGCAGTCGGCTGGTGATCCACCCACTCAAAGCCGGCTTCGAACAAATACTTCGCCATCTCCGCGAGCCCGTAGCAGCGGCCCTCGGAGATGTTCATGAGCAGCGCCGAATACTCTGCCACGTGGAGCGGACCTGTTTTTTCTTTGTTGAGGAACGCATCGTGAATGATCACGAGTCCGCCCGACGGCAGCGCCTGTGCGGATTTGACGAGCAGCGAGCAAACGGTTGGCTCGTCCCAGTCGTGAAGGACGTTGGACCAAAGATGCGCGTCGTATCCCGCAGGGAGCGGATCCTTGAACATGTCGCCAGCCACCACTTCCACCTCTACTGCGTGTTTCGCGATGGATTCCCGGGCGATGCGGTCCACCGGCGGGCGCTCGAAAACCGTCGCCTTCACGTGTGGGTGTCGCGCCTTTATCGCGCATGCGTAAATGCCGCTTCCTCCGGCAATATCCAGCAACGCCGTGTGCGCCGAGAGGTCGAGTTTTTTTGCCAAAGCCGGGCCGAGCAGGATGCCCCGGCAATCCATCGCCGCCGTGAACGACTTCGCGAAATCCGCCCGCTCCATGGCCTGCGCCCACGCCTGCGCATCGTAGCTGCCCCAATTGGCGGGCTTGCCCGTTTTGAGTACTTTTAGCATGTCCAGCGTCGGCTGCCTGTCCTTCATCGAGACGTAGTACGGCGCAAGATTCCACGGGGAACTCGCGACCAGATGCTCCCGGCCGCGCAGCGTAAGAATCCAGACGCCCCCGTTTTGCTGGATGAGCCCTTGAGCGGCAAAGAGGGACATCATCACGTCCGCCGGTCGCTCATGGATTTCAAAGTGCGCGCAAATCATTCCGAGGGTCGCGGGATGTCCCTCCAGCCATGTAAAAAAGTCGAGATGCGCGATCGCCACGCCCATCAAATCCACGGCAGCGATCGCATCGCGGTAGCGGTAGATGGAGAGCGGGTCGGAGAGCGGTTCGTCGAGTAATGGATTCATGCGACCAGCATGGATAGCGGGGATTCGGCATGCGGGGAAGCGGGTAAATCACGCGATTCAACAGGGGGCGCTGCGCGGATATGAAACGGGACTCCTTGCATTGCTAACCGGTCTCCCGTAGCGTCCGCCCCCATTTTATGAGCAATAAACGAGTTACATTATACGATACAACCCTTCGCGACGGTACGCAGGGGACGGGGATTTCGTTCTCTGTGCTCGATAAGATTCGCGTGGCGGAAAAGCTCGATGAATTCGGGATTGATTACATCGAAGGCGGATGGCCCGGGAGCAATCCGAAGGACGCCGAGTTCTTTGCCGAGGCGGCGAAGCGGAAGTGGAAGCACGCGAAGATGGCGGCGTTTGGGATGACGCGTCGCGGCAACACCAAGGTCGAGGACGATGCGCAAGTGAAGGCGCTGCTGGATGCGCAGACGCCGGTGGTCTGCGTGGTCGGCAAGACGTGGCCGCTTCATGTGACGCATGTTTTCAAAGTCACGACACTGGAGAATCTCGCGATGATCGGCGATACCGTGCGGTATTTGAAAAGCAAAGGGCGCGAAGTTTTGTACGATGCCGAGCATTTTTTCGACGCGTATAAGGACGATCCGGAGTATGCGCTCGAGACCATCAAAGTGGCCACCGATGCAGGCGCGGACCTCGTGGTGCTTTGCGAGACGAACGGCGGAAATCTACCGGGATTCATCGGCGAAGTGACGCGGAAAGCGATCGCGCGTTTGGGCCGGCCTGTCGGAATTCATACGCACAACGATTGCGGGCTGGGCGTCGCAAATGCGCTGGCTGCAATCGAGGTCGGGGCCTGCCAGGTGCAGGGAACGATCAACGGCTACGGCGAGCGCGTGGGGAATTGCAACCTCATCACGGCGATCGCGAATCTGCAATTCAAGCTCGGAATTCATGTATGCGAGGAGCCTGCAAAGCTGCGGGAACTTTCGCAATTTGTGGCGGAGCTCGCCAATGTCGCGCCGGATATCCGTGCGCCATTTGTGGGCGCTGCTGCATTCACCCACAAGGGCGGGTTGCATGTGGATGCGGTCCAAAAGCTGGCGAGCAGCTACGAACACATCGACCCGTCGCTGGTGGGGAACGAGCGCATCATCGCCGTCTCGGATATGAGCGGTCAGGCGAACATTTTGAACCGCGCCGAGGCGCTCGGATACCCGCTGGGCAAAGGCTCTGCCGAGGTGAAGAATGTTCTCAACGAAGTAAAGCGCCTGGAGTCGGAAGGCTACGAATTTGAGGCGGCGGAGGCGTCTTTTGCGCTGCTGCTGCGGAAGCAAACGGGGAAATATACGCCGCTGTTTGAGATGAACGAATACCACTGCACGTACCGTTGCGCGGGCGACGGTCGCTGGAATAAATGCGAGGCTACCGTGAAACTGCGGATTGCCGGTGCGGAGAGCTACCAGGTTGCCGAAGGCGATGGACCGGTGAATGCGCTCGACGCCGCTCTGCGCAAAGCGCTCGCACCATTCCATCCGGATATCGCGGCGATCCGGCTGGAGGACTACAAGGTGCGCATCATCAACGGGCAGCAAGGCACGGCGGCGAAGACCCGCGTGCACATCACGAGTAGCGACGGCCACGACGCCTGGGGCACCGTCGGCGTGAGCGACAATATCATTCAGGCGAGCTGGCTGGCGCTCGTGGACAGTTTCGAATACAAACTCGGCAAATGACACCAAAGAAGAAATCCTCCACTGCTGGCGAGCGGCCGGAAACCATCAACGAGCACCTCGGGCGGCGCGTGAAAAAACTGCGCGGCGACCGTGGGTGGTCGCTCGACAATCTTGCGCAGGCGAGCGGCGTCTCGCGTTCCATGTTGAGCGAAATCGAGCGCGAAAAGGCGAACCCCACGCTTGCCGTGACGTATCGAATCGCCAGCGCGTTCGGCATGGGAATCGCAGAACTGATCGAGACGAGCGAGCGGCAGGCCGCGATTCAAGTGGTGCGCACCACCGATCGCGGACAGGTGTATCGCTCGGATAAAAACTGCCAGATTCGCACGCTCTCGCCGCTGAATTTGGAGAAGGATGTGGAGTTTTATGAAGTGACGGTGCGCCCCGGCGCGGAGCTGCGCAGTACGCCGCACTACGAAGGAACGCGGGAGTTTCTGACCGTGGAGAAAGGCTCCATCCGGCTGGAAAGCGCGGACGATTCCGCGGACCTTCAGCCCGGCGATTCCGCGACGTACCGTGCGGACGTGCCGCATTCGATCATCAACATCGGCGAAGGCGACGCCGTGTTGTTCCTTGTGGACATCTACCGGTGAACGGACGTCGAGTCGCTCAATGAAGACAGTCCTGGAGGTCATCACTGCGGCTGCGGATTATTTCGCGAGAAACAAAGTCGAAAGTCCGCGGCTGAACATCGAGCACCTGCTCGCCCATGTGCTTCAAAAGAAGCGCATGGACCTCTATATGCAGTTCGATCGCCAGCTTTCCGAGGAGGAACTCGCACCGCTGAGAGCGCTCATGAGGCGCCGCGTGGATGGCGAGCCGCTGCAATATCTTTTGGGCACAACGGAGTTTCTCTCACACACGCTGAAGTGCGACTCGCGGGCGCTGATTCCGCGTCCGGAAACGGAGGAGCTTGTGGAGTTTCTCATGCGCGAGGGAAAGGCGGAAGGTTGTGTGTGGAAGAGCGGGAATATCGTCGATGTCGGCACGGGCAGCGGATGCATCGCACTTGCGCTGGCAGCGGCTTTCCCCGATGCCCGCGTGACTGCCGCGGACATGTCCGACGACGCGCTCGCGCTCGCTGCCGAAAATGCCGAGAAACTGGGCTTGCAGGGCCGTGTGACCTTTTTGAAAAGCAATCTCCTTTCCGCTGTGGAAGGTCCGATTGACCTCCTTGTCGCGAATCTCCCGTATATTCCCAGCGGGGAGATTTCCGGCCTCCAGCGCGAGGTGCTGCGGGAACCGATCATGGCTCTGGACGGCGGTCCCGACGGTCTGGACCTCGTCCGGCGCATGCTCTCGGATGCAAAGGCGAAACTCGCGCCCGGCGCTCGAATCGCGCTGGAATTACACCTCGACCAGCCGTCGAAACTTGCAGCCGAGTTGACCGGATATTCCGACATCAAAGCCGCGAACGACTACAGCGGCCGGGAGCGTTTTTTGTATTTGAGAAGTGTTTGATGAGCGCAGGCGTTGACCAGCGGGGATAATTCTGGTTTCTCTGCCGGCTCTAAATTTTATCGCCCAAATTCATGCGCAAAAAGATCATCGCTGCTAACTGGAAAATGAACATGACCATCGGAGAGACGGAAACGTTTTTCTCGACGTTCCTTCGTGAGCTCGGCGACGAGCGCAAAGTCGAAGTGGTCATCGTTCCGCCGTTCCTCGCAATTGCGAAAGCGAGCGAGATTCTCCGCACCGGGCAAGGCGTAAAGCTGGGTGCGCAAAACATGCACTGGGAGAAATCCGGCGCATTCACCGGCGAAATCTGCGCCGCGATGCTCCGTGATGTGTTCTGCCACTACGTGGTCCTCGGCCACAGCGAGCGCAGAACTTTCTTTGGTGAGACTGATGAAATCGTGAACAAGAAAGCGCACGCCGCGCACGCAAATGCGCTGCGTCCAATCGTGTGTATCGGTGAGACGCTCGCCGAGCGCGATGGCGGGCTCGTCGAAAAAGTCCTCGATACTCAAATCCGCGGTTCGCTGGCGGGTCTTTCGGCGGAGCAACTTGAAGAGACGGTGATCGCCTACGAGCCCGTATGGGCTATCGGCACAGGACGCACGGCCACGCCCCAACAGGCGCAGGACGCACACGCTTTCATCCGGAAAACACTGGCGGACGTGTGGAGCCAGCAGTCGGCGGACAAGGTCAGAATCCAATACGGCGGCAGCGTAAAACCTGCGAACGCCGCGGAACTGATGAGCCAGTCGGACATCGACGGTGCATTGGTGGGCGGCGCCAGCCTCGATCCGCGGGGATTTGCCGAGATCGTCTTGAATACGGTCAAAATCCTGAAGTAAGGGAAACCTCCCCGGATGGATTTCGCGCTCTGATCTCGCGTGAAATACCTGTCCCAAACGGGAGGGTGAGTGGGTGTATCTATTGAACAGCGGAAAGATTTCCCCGGTAAATGGGTTAAATCTCGCTTAAGATACTGTTACACTCACTTCGAAACATGAACCGAACTCAGCGCACTTTTCTCGGACTCGCCGTATTTTCTGCCGCACCCGTATGGGCCGCGGTAACCGTGGAGCCGACAAAGGAGCAGATTGACTTCTTCGAGGATAAAATCCGACCGATCCTCGCGGAGCATTGCTACCAATGCCACAGCGTGGAGCAGGGAAAATCGAAGGGCGGACTAACGCTCGACACTCGGGCAGGTTGGGAAAAGGGGGGTGAAGGCGGGACATCCATCGTCCCTGGAAATGTCGAAAAGTCGCTCCTCCACAAAGCCCTCACCTATAAGGACGAAGACTTGAAGATGCCGCCGTCCAGCAAGGGCGGAAAACTTTCCGACGCTCAGATCGCGGATGTCGCTGCGTGGATCAAAATGGGTGCTCCGGACCCTCGCAAGGAAGGCGAAAAAAAGACGTCAAAACTCAGCGGACTGACGCCGAAAGCGAAGGCGCATTGGGCCTTCCAGCCTGTGAAAGCGCCCGCTTTTCCACAGCCAAAGAACCCTCAGTGGTGCAAGACTCCGGTCGATACGTTTATTTTGCAGAAACTCCAGGATAACGGGATGGCACCATCGCCGGATGCCGACCGCGAGACTTTGCTGCGCCGTGTGACCGTCGATCTGACGGGACTTCCGCCGACATTTGCGGAAGTCGCCGCGTTCCTCGCGGATACTGACGCGAACGCCTACGAGAAGGTCGTGAACCGGCTCCTTTCTTCGCCGGCTTATGGCGAGCGCTGGGGTCGGCACTGGCTTGATACGGCCCGCTACAGCGACACGATCGGCGGCGAGCGCAACGCGGCGCGCACGACGGAATACCGCTACCCGGACGCGTGGACATATCGTGACTACGTCATCCGGGCCTTCAATGAAGACAAGCCTTACGACCAGTTCATCAAGGAGCAACTCGCGGCTGATTTGCTGCCCGATAAAAAGGAAAATGATCCCCGGCTGGCGGCGCTTGGTTTTCTCACGGTCGGCGAGCGATTTAAAAATGTGAACGACATCATCAATGACCGCATTGATACTGTCAGTAAAGGTTTCCTCGCGCTTACAGTCGCTTGTGCCCGCTGCCACGATCACATGTTCGACCCGATTCCGACGCGCGATTACTATGCGCTTCACGGCGTGTTTGCGAGCATCACGGAACCGGACCTGAAGCCATCGCTCAACGATCGAGCGACCGACCCGCAGCGGAAGGATTTCGAAGCGAAAATGGGGGCCGGAACCGCGGAACTGCGAAATCGCTATTACGGTGCCGTGGATCACTACATTCAGGATTTTCTTCGCGCACCGGCGGCATACATCAAGGCTGCGACGCTGACCGTAAATCGCAAGGATGAAGCTTCGCTGAAGGCGCGGAATACATTGATCAAGGAGAACAAGCTCGACGAGCAGTTCGTTCAGTATTTCGTCCGTGGAATGCTCCGCAATCCGTCGGTATGGGGGCCGCTCGCGCAAATAAAGAACGGCGGCTATCGCTTGAAGGCGGGGGCTGCGGCCGATCCTAAACGGCTCGCCCGCATGGAGGAAAAGCTCGGAGAGAAGGCGGGCGACAAGGCCGGGATGCTCGTGAAGCAGTTTGGCGAGCGTGCGAAAGCCGGCGTGAATCCTCTTGTGGAGGCTGCATTGGAAGCGAAAGTGCCAAAGAACATGGACGAAGCGATCGCAGTATACGCGGAGCTGTTCACGGGCTTGAAGGAGAAAGGCAAAGGTTTCATCCCGGCAATGAAGACGGCTTCGAGCCAGCCGGTTCCTGGATTTGACGATCCGACAATCGAGCTTCTGCGCGGTCCGTTTGAGGTCGTCGCTGCGCCGCTCGCCACGAAGGACTGGGTGGAGAGCGCCACGCTTGGCTGGCCGAATCAATTGCTCGGGCGCGCGCGGTTGAACTTCGGAGAGCTCAATCTCCTCGAGATTTCGCATCCTGGAGCTCCCGCCCACGCGATGGTCGTTGCAGACAAGGCCAGGCCGCAAAACTCACCGGTTTTCCTGCGCGGACTCCAAACGGTGAAAGGTGATATCGTGCCGCGTGGCTTTCTCGAAATTCTCAGCCCGGGACACGTTCCGGTCCAGTTTTCCAAAGGGAGCGGGAGATTGGAACTCGCCGAGAGCATCGCGAGCAAAAGCAATCCGCTCACAGCCCGGGTCCTCGTGAACCGCGTCTGGATGCACCACTTTGGCGAGGGCTTCATCCGGACGCCGGACGATCTCGGAGTGATGAGCGAGCCACCATCGCACCCGGAGTTGCTCGACTACCTCGCCAACTATCTCATGGAGAAAAACTGGAGCATGAAATCCCTCCACAAACTGATCGTGATGAGCCGCGTCTATCAGGTCTCCAGCCATACTCGCGCCGACTATGCCGTAAAAGATCCGGAAAACCGCCTGCTCTGGCGCGCGAATGTGCGGCGGCTGGATTTCGAGGCCACCCGCGATTCGCTCCTGGTTTATGCGGGCCAGCTTGACCGCACCGTCGGCGGGAAACCCATCAACCTCACTGACGAGCCATACAGTTTTCGTCGCTCGGTTTACGGGTACGTGGATCGCGGAAACCTGCCGGACCTCATGGCGCATTTCGATTTCAGTGATCCCGATATGCCGAACTCCAAACGCACGACCACCGTTGTTCCACAGCAGGCGCTCTTCCTGATGAACAGCCCGATGGCGGTTGATGTTGCGCGGAAGATCCTCGCGCGGCCCGAAGTGCAAAATGCCGCTTCGGACGCCAATCGCATCATGGCTGCTTACCGTATCATTTTTCAGCGCACAGCAAGGCCGGAGGAGCTCCAAATGGGAATGGCATTCGTCCAGAAAGAGAACGCTCAGCAGGCTCAAGTCGAGGAGACCATGAAAGGCAGGGTGGCTGCATCTGCAAAACGTGCCGAACAAAAAGTCCAACGCAAGCTTGCGGGCAACGACGCAAAATTTGGAGCGATTAAAAACGAAGGAAGCGCCGTGGCGCGCAAGGCACTCACACCTTGGGAGACCTACGTCCAGGCGCTGCTCTTCGCAAACGAAGCGGCCTATTTGAATTAGCCCACGCTGATTCCCGCCACGAAAAACCCCGCTGGCTTCGCAGCCGGCGGGGTTTTGTGAACTCGTGTGATATATTCGAATCTTCAATCACGGAACGAACGATTGTAACGGGCGTGAAAGCCTCGACTGAACTACTGGAAACTACAGTTCATGCGATTGATTTGATGCCGCAAAGGAAATCCGCAGTGCTTCCACTTGTAGCGGCGTTCCGGTTTTACGAGGCAAACAAACTCTCCCGGCATGACCGGCGAATGGCGGCTTTCGATGGGCAAGTTGGGGGTAAAACAGTCGCGGATCGAAAACCGCAACTCCGCATTTCCTCAATTTCGCTACTCTGCAGCGCGACGGCGGCGGAACACAAAAAATGCCCCGCCCATTGCTGCGAGCAACGCGCTGCCGGGCTCCGGAATCGCGGTGCCAAACGCCTTTATTTCCGCAATTTGCGGATTGTAGGCGCTGCCGCTGAGATTGGTGACGCGGATGTAGCGCCCCTCAAACGTGCCCACGCCCATGCCTTCCGTGATCGTGTCGACTCCGCTGGCGCCGGAACTCGATCCATCGGTATGCAAATTCACGTTCCAGACCGACGTCCCGACTGCATCGAGAACGTCCACGCGGAAATTTGACAGCCGATCCGGGCAGCAGCCATCCGTCCGGTTGAAAAGATCGATACTCGATAAATCGACGTTGCCGCCAAGGTCCACTGTGAAGAAAAACCCGTTCTGCGTCGGCGGGTCGGCGGGGTGGGCCTGGTTGTTCAAAAAACCGTCCACTAGGAAGTCCGCAGGCTGCCCCGGGTAAGTCGCACCGCTCGACGTGGGCGAACCACCAAGCGCCCAGTTGTAGCCTGCCGGAGTGTCCACCAAGAACTGGCTCAGGACGAAGTTGCCGTTGCCGGCGCGTCCGAGCGTGGCTGGCAAACCGTCGAGTTCATTATAGTCATGAGTGAATACCTCCAGGCGGAAGCCGGTGGCAGCAGTAACTGGCGAGGCGATGCCGAGACGGTATGTCGTTTTGCCAACGCCGGTCGCTAGAAAGGTATTGCTGCCGGCGTTCGCGATCGTCACCCCACCGGTACTCCATGCAAAGTCCGGCGAAACGGGCGCCCAGTTTCCAGCGGCCGATGGGATCGCGTCCGTCGTAAGCGACAGGCGGAATTTTTGGATGTGATGCTCACCATCGACGTAAAACTGCGGCATCGTGAAAATCAGGCCGTTGGCGCTCGTGACCGGGCTGGCGGCGGTCCAAAACGCGCTCTGGTCGCTGAATAACCCGCCCGGGGGCACTGCTGAGTAAACTCCCCAACCGCTGCCGGAATCGACGATGCTGGTATCGAGCGTCGAGCCGATCGTGAAGCCTCCGCCTTGATCAAACGTCGCAGAAGCGCCGGACAGCGGGATGTTCGCGGCTTGAAGCTCGGTGGCAAGCAGGATTGCGATGGTCGCGGAAAGGACAGAGCTGGTGGAGTTCATAGTGCGATGTTCTGCGTGCTCGGGTATTGTATTTCCGGCACGAGGGATGGCAACGCAATTGATCAGTGACTTCGATTGTACTCAAACAATACAATCCACGGCACCACAATATGCAGCAAGTGCTGCGCGCCCGCCGTATGCTGCCCCGTAGGTGGATAGCCCCAAGGAGGGGGAACGTCCCGTTCCCCTGCGCGCCGAAGGTGCGCAAAAGCCCGTGAGAATACGGGGAACCACTCCGTGGTTTGGGCGCTCCCACCCAAGGCTACTTTGAGGCAACTTTGAGTCGGTCAAATTGTCACGAGTATTGCGAAATCTCCGAATCTGCGCGAAGCCCATCCAAAAACGAACCGCTGCCCGGACTTCACAGCCCAGGCAGCGGTTTCTTTGTCAGAGGCGATGTCGCGCTACGGCGATGGCGATGGCGTTGGCGTAGGTGTCGGCGTCGGCGTCGGCGTGGGAGTGCCGCCGGATTTCTGCACGCGGCTCGCCGTCTTCCATCCCGTCAGCAATTCCGCGTTATCCTTGTAGAGGGTTGAAAAAATCGCGTTCAGCGCCTTCACCACTCCCTTGCCGGAGCGCAGATGCACGGGGATTTGCGCCGTGGCACTGGCGCGGTCCGAGAGCGCATCGCCTTGCTCGCCTTCGCTGTTCTCAAAGTGGGCGTGGCGGCTTTGCGGACGCGGACGGGGTGGATGGGTGATTTGCCGCCGGTGAGGGTCTGGATGACGTGGGCGACGGCGACGAGGGCGGTGATAGGCAGCCGGGTGACGGTGCCCTTTTTCCCGACGGCGAGTCCGCTGAGCCGGACGAGCTCGCGGAGGGGCTCGGTGTGGCGTTCGACGTAGTTGTAGATGAGGTGGGGCTCGGGGCGGGCCATGGTGAAGTCGATGCTTTCGAGGAGGCCGTAGATGTAGCCGTAGCTCTTGCGGATGGAGGCGTCGCCGGGGAAGAAGAAGCGGCCCTTTTTCACCGCGCGGATCATGCGGAGGATGTTGCCGGGGTCGCCGGGGCCGTAGATGACGCCGGGGCGGCAGACGATGAGGCGGCGCCCGGCCGCGGAGCGGAGCCAGACTTCGTGGATGAGCTCGGCGGCGTGCTTGGTGATGCCGTAGGGGGTGATGGGGTAGTTCGGCGAATCCTCGGAGGTCGGCCCGGTGGTGGGGCCGTAGGCGGCGATGCTGCTGGTGAAGAAAATATTCGGGCAGCGGGTGGCTTCGAGGTCGAAGTCTGCGAGCACAAAGAGATCGAGAAACGCTTCGAGCCGTGCAGCGTGATACGCATGGGTATTCATGTTCTCCTTCACGCCGGTCCAACGTTCAGCAGCGACGATGACAGGACGCCGGGCAGCCCCTCCGCGCACGTCCGCGAAGTTGAGCCTTGAACCGGACACGTGCTTTCGCGGACGGTGCGTGCATCAATGTCGGGAACGTCTTTTTATAAACGCAGCAACTTCGTCACGCACCTGCCCGTGGACTGTCTCTACAGCCCGTCGC
>JANMGP010000212.1:0-9712 GCA_031374705.1 Verrucomicrobiaceae bacterium
TCCTCACGCTCACGGCGGAAAAAGGCGCGGCGTTTCTCGTTCGGAATGGCCTCGATGTGAAAGGCCCCGCGACCGCGAAGGTGACGCTGAAAGCCACCACGACCGGTGAAGCGGCGTTTGCCTGGCGCACCGCTGAACAAAAAGATTTCATCCCCGAAAACCGGGCGGCGTTTACCGTCACAGCATCGGACGACTGGCAGACGCACGACATCGCGCTCCCGGCAACCGGCACAATCATTCACGTCCGGCTCCATCTGCCCGGCGGAAGGACGCACGTCCGCGAAGTCACCATCGCAACAGACAAGAAATAATCATCCATGAAACTCACCGCCCTTTTTCACCTCACGTGCCTGGCCTTTTCAACGTCCACACTTTCTTCCAGCGCCGCTGAGCCCGCCACACCGAAGACGACCGTGAGCATTGTCGGCGAGGATTTTCACATCAACGGAAAGCCCACCTACGCGGGCCGGACGTGGAACGGACATCGCATCGAAGGCCTGCTGCTCAACTCTCGAATGGTGCAGGCCACATTCGACGACCTCAATCCCGAGACCGCAAAGCGCTGGGCCTACGCGGACACGGGCAAGTGGGACTCCGAGCGTAACGTTCGCGATTTCATCGCCGCGATGCCGGAGTGGAAAGCGCACGGCTTGCTCGCGGTGACGGTCAATTTTCAAGGCGGCTCGCCGGAAGGCTATTCGGGCAAGCAGACGTGGGAGAGCGGCGCATTCACCGCCGAGGGCGACTTGCGCCCGGAGTTTGCCGCGCGGATGCGGCGCGTTCTCGATGCAGCCGATGCTCAGGGAATGGTCGTCATCCTCGGCTATTTCTACTTCGGTCAATCGCCGCGACTCGCGGGCGATGACGCCGCAATTCGCGCGACCGACGTCGCCACGCGCTGGCTGCTCGACGGCGGATGGCGGAATGTGCTCGTCGAAATCAACAACGAGTCGAACCCAGGATACAAACCGCCAATCCTGCGCCCGGAGCGTGTCTCCGAGCTGATCGAGCGCGTGCGTTCTGCAAAAGCCGCCGACGGACACAAGCTGCTCGTCGGCACCTCGTTCGGCGGACGCGTCGTGCCATCGGCCAACGCAATCGCAGTCTCCGATTTCGCACTCATTCACGGCAACGGCGCGAAAGAACCAGCGCACATCACCGAGCTGATTCACAAGACGCGCGCCGTCCCGACTTACAAGCCGATGCCGGTTTTGATTAACGAAGACGACCACGAGAACTTCGATCAACCCGTGAACAACTTCACAGCATCCCTAGCCGAACACGTCTCATGGGGCTGGTTCGACTTCCGCCGCAAAGGCGAAGGCATGGACGAAGGATACCAATCACCGCCTGTGAACTGGGGCCTCAGCTCCGAGCGCAAACGCGGATTTTTCAAGCTGCTCGCGGAAGTCACCGGAGCTGCGAAGCGCCAATAGAGCGCTGATTTGCAAGTTCGACGAAGTCGGGTTTCACCCCATCACTGTGCAGGGCGTGCGGCGACACTCTGCGCCCCATGAGTTACCAGAGCATCAATCCCTTTAACGGCGAACTTGTTAAGAGCTTCGCCGAACACACCGATCAACAGCTTGAGACGGCCATCGCCACTGCGGCGAAGTGTTTCGATACGTGGAAGAATCTGACCGTTGCTGCGCGTGCGGTCATCGTCGCCAAAGCCGCCGCCATCATGCGTGAACGCGCAGAGGAGTTTGCGCGTCCGATGACTCTTGAGATGGGAAAACTCTTCGCGGAGTCGCTCGGCGAAGTGATGCTCAGCGCGGACATTCTCGACTATTACGCCGCCAACGCGGAGCGCTTCCTCGCGACGGAGCACTTGAGTCCGGAGTCGGGTGAAGCTGTGGTCGAAAGCAGCCCGCTTGGCGTGCTTTTCGGTGTGCAGCCGTGGAATTTCCCGTATTACCAGCTCGCTCGTTTTGCGGCCCCTAATCTCATGGCGGGCAATGTCGTGATGGTGAAGCACTCGGGCACTGTCCCGCAGTGTGCCATCGCTTTTGAGAAGCTCTGGACTGAGGCCGGAGCGCCTGAGGGCGCATACACAAATCTGCTCATCTCCCACGATCAGGTGCTCGCCGTGATTGACGATCCACGCATCCGCGGCGTGGCGCTGACCGGTGGTGTAGCAGCTGCTCGAGGCGTCGCAGAACGAGCCGGGAAGAACGTCAAAAAATCGACGATGGAGCTCGGTGGCAGTGATGCATTCATTGTTCTGGAAGATGCCGATTTGGACAAGACGCTCACCTGGGCGGTGTGGGCAAAGATGAACAACATGGGCCAGTGCTGCATTGCCGCGAAGCGATTCATTATCGTGGAAGCATTGGCGGATCGATTCCTCGCAAAGTTCAAAGCGGCCATGGAAGCGCTGACGCCGGGCGACCCGATGGACAAACACACAACGCTCGGTCCGCTCTCCACCGAGGCTGCTTTGGTGCAACTCTTGAAGCAGGTCGATGAAGCCGTCGCTCACGGTGCCACGCTCGTGCTCGGCGGGAAGCGCATGGACCGCCCCGGTTCCTTCATGCAGCCGACGATTCTGACGGACATCAGTCACGACAACCCCGCCTATCGCGAGGAGTTCTTCGGCCCCGTTGCACTCTTCTTCCGGGTCAAAGACGAGGACGCCGCCATCGCGCTCGCCAATGATTCGGACTATGGATTGGGCGGTTCTGTCTTCACTCAGGACATCGAGCGCGGCAAACGCGTCGCGAGCCGCATTGAGACCGGAATGGTCTTCATCAATCATCCCACATGGACGGCCTCAGACCTGCCCTTCGGCGGGATCAAGAACTCCGGCTACGGACGCGAACTCTCCAGCCACGGCATCCATGAGTTTGTGAACAAAAAACTCGTCCGCGTCGCCTCGATTGATTCTGCAGCATAGCCGTTCCACTTTTATGAAATCCAAATCCTACGGCGCTACCGCGGCCACGGCTCCACTCGCGCCCTACAACCTCGAACGCCGCGCGCCTGGACCGCACGACGTCCAAATCGAAATCCTCTTTTGCGGCGTCTGCCACTCGGACGTGCATACCGTGCGCAATGAATGGCAGGGCACGATTTATCCCTGCGTGCCGGGGCACGAAATCATCGGCCGCGTCATCAGCGTCGGCGCGCATGTGCAGAAGTTCGTAGCAGGCGACATTGCCGGCGTCGGCTGCCTCGTGGACTCCTGCCGCACTTGCGGAAGTTGCAAGGAAAACCTGGAACAGTTCTGCGAGAAGGAAGCCATCTTCACCTACAACTCCCCGGACAAACACAGCGGCGGAATGACCTTTGGCGGCTATTCGGAGAGCATCGTGGTGGACGAAGCGTTCGCGCTGCGAGTCCCGAAGAATCTGGATCTCGCAGCCACCGCCCCGCTGCTCTGCGCGGGAATCACGACGTATTCACCCCTGCGCCATCACGGCGTCACGAAGGGTCAAAAAGTCGGCATTGTCGGACTCGGCGGACTCGGGCACATGGGCGTGAAACTCGCGAAGGCACTCGGCGCGCACGTCGTGGTATTCACCACGTCGCTGAACAAAGTGGACGATGCGCTGCGACTCGGTGCGGATGAAGTCGTTCATTCCAAAGACGAGGCTGCGATGAAAAAGCACCTCAATAGCTTCCACTTCATCCTCGATACGGTTGCGGCAAAGCATGACATCAACGCCTACCTCGTTCTACTCCGGCGCGACGGCAATCTCACGCAGGTCGGCGTGCCTTCCGAGCCGCTCGCCGTGGAAGTGAGCAACCTCATTTTTGGACGTCGGAGCTTCAGCGGGTCGCTCATCGGCGGACTCGCGGAAACCCAGGAAATGCTCGATTTCTGCGGCGAACACAACATCACCTCGGATATCGAAATCATCCCGATTCAAAAGGTCAATGAAGCCTACGACCGGCTCGTGAAGGGCGATGTGAAATACCGCTTCGTCATCGACATGGCGTCACTCAACGAAGCGCAGTAACCCGCCACTTTTATGTCAAACATCACCAGCCGCGAGATACGTCTCGCCTCACGCCCCGCAGGCGTCCCAACCGCCAGCAACTTCACTTTGGCCGAAACAACCTTGGAGCCGCTTCAAGAGCAGCAAGTGCTCGTGCGCAATCTGTTCATGTCCGTCGATCCCTACATGCGTGGCCGCATGAATGACCGGAAGTCGTATGTGCCGCCATTCGAGATCGGAAAGGTGCTCGAAGGCGGTGCCGTGGGCGAAGTCATCGAGTCGCGTTCCAGCGAGTTCAAAGCGGGCGATATCGTGACGTCCAAATTCGGCTGGCGCGAGGCATTCATCGCAGCACCGAAGGAACTGCATGCCGTCAACAAAGACGTGCAACCGCTCTCCGTTTACCTCGGCACCCTCGGCATGACCGGCATGACGGCGTGGGCGGGATTGACGATGGTCGAGGTGAAAGCGGGCGACGTCATCTACATCTCGGGAGCAGCCGGTGCCGTGGGCAACATGGCGGGCCAACTCGCGAAGCTGCGCGGATGCCGTGTAATCGGTTCCGCCGGCTCCGAGGAGAAAGTGAAGCAACTGCTGGAAGAGTGCGGATTCGATGCCGCCTTCAACTACAAGTCCGGCCCCGTTCTCGAACAACTGAACCACGCAGCCCCCAACGGCATCGATGTCTATTTTGACAACGTCGGCGGTGAATCTCTCGAAGCCGCGTTGTCAGCCCTGCGGGTGCATGGTCGCATCATCGCATGCGGCGGCATCTCGAATTACAACAACGAAAAGCCCAAGCCCGGTCCTTCCAATCTCTTCAACATGACGACGAAGCGCCTCACCATGAAAGGCCTGATCGTCGGAGACTGGCTGCATCGCCAGAGCGAATTCGAAAATGAAGTCGGCGCACAGTTTCAAGCCGGCAAGCTGAAGAGTCTTGAAACCGTCGTGGAGGGAATTGATCAAGCAGCAGCTGCATTCATCGGCCTCTTCGGCGGCAAGAACGTCGGCAAGATGGTGGTCAAATTGTCGCCGTAGGGTTACGCCTCATCTGCTTCGCGACGGCGCTCTTCGATTAACCACAGAAGAACTTCATCCTCGCCATCGCCGAACACGTCTCGTGGCCGGTTCGACTAAAGCAGCTTGTGCGAATGCCACGAATCCCCGCCTGCAAACATGGGCCTCCACTCCGAGCGCAAACGCAGCTTTTCCACGCTGCTCTCGGAAATCACTGGCGCGAAAGCGCAGTATCGGCTCGCAATTTTTCACAACGTAGAGCGCACAAGCTCCACGCCGGTAACCATGGCGGCGAGCTTGCGTTTCGCAGCCCATCGTGCGGTCTGCGAAAGCCCGCAGTCCGGGGCAAATGAGAGGCGGTCGGCGGGCGCGTGCCGAAGGCACTGTCGCACACGTGCTGCGATGTCTTCGGGCGTTTCAATGTAGTAGCTTTTCACATCCACGATGCCCACTGCCACATCACGGCGCTGCGCAATTTGAGCAATGATCGAGAGCTCGGAAAACTCGCGACTGGCCATCTCGACATGGATTTCATCGAGCGTGAATTCGAGGAATGCAGGGAACATCGGAGCGTAGCGGCGCAAGCCCACGGCCCGGGCCTTATAGTTCCCGAAACACAGATGCGTGGACAGACGGCACTTCCCGGTGACGGATTCGACGGTGCGATTGAAGATATCAACAAACTTTGCAGTGTCCTCGCGGTGTGCGTAACAGCTCATGCTCGGCTCATCCACGGTGATTTCCTTGCAGCCCGCTTCGACGAGCGCGGAGAGCTCCGAGCGGACTATCGGCAGCAGCGCCTCGGTGAGCGCGGCACGATCGGGATATTGCGCATTCGGGAGCAATCGCCCACTGAGCGTGTAAGGCCCGGGAACCGATGCCTTCAGCGTGGGAAAAGACTTCGCCGACCCCATCGAATGCGCGGTGAGTCGCTGTAGCCGCTTGAATTCCTCGACCACACCCAGTCCCCGTGGGGCGTGCAAATCGCCCACCACAGGATGCTTTCCACGCTGGTCGTGCGCGGGGGGACCGAACCGGCGCGGCGGCACTCCCTCGAGTTCGATTCCCTCGATGTAGCCGTAAAACGACAGATTAAAATCCAGCCGCGTCTGCTCTCCATCCGTAATCACATCGAGGCCCGCGGCGAGTTGGTCGTGGACCGCGCAAACCACTGCGTCGTCCTGAATCTCAGCGACATCGTCCTTCCCAAATTGCGCGAGATTCTGGCTGGCGTATTCGAGCCAGGATGGAAAAGGGTAACTGCCGATGACGGTGGTGCGAAGCGGACGCGGTTGCATGATTCGGCATGTTTGCAGAACGCCGGACCTGTGGGAAGTTTCTAGCTTCGCTTTCCGCGGGATTCGCGCAAAGACTGCACACAATGCGAATCGAAGTTATCAATACCGGCACCGAGATCATGCTCGGAAACGTGCTCAACTCCCACCTCGGCTACCTGTCGAATGCCGTCTTCCCGCTCGGACTGCGCGTGCAAAGACAGGCGACCGTGCCTGATGGCGACGCGATTCGCGATGCGCTCATGGAGACCTTTGGCCGGGCCGACGTCGTCTTTGTAACCGGCGGCCTCGGGCCCACGACGGACGACATCACCCGTGAAATCGTGTGCGAGTTACTCGGCCTCACCATGCAGCACGACGAGGATATCTGGCAGGCCATCATGGCGAGGTTCAATCGCCGCGGCATCCCGTGGAATGATCGTGTGAAACTCCAGGCTCTGCACCCTGCCGAAGCACGTGTATTGCAAAACCCGAACGGCACTGCGCCCGGACTCTACTTTCCTCCCCTGCCGCTCCCCGGCACCTCGCAGGAATCGCCGCATCTTTTTCTCCTGCCCGGCCCTCCGCGAGAACTACACCCGATGGTCGATAACATCGTCGTTCCGCTCATGCGCAAAATCTCCCCTCCCTCTGAGGCGCATGAGCTTCGCTCGTTTCGCACCACCGGACTGGGCGAATCGCGCGTTGAGGAACTGGTCGGCGGAGCTCTGCTCGCGCTTGGTCTCGAAGTCGGATACTGCGCGCGGCCCGGCGAGGTGGATTTGCGCATCATCGGTGCTCCCGCAGTGCTGGATCAAGGGGAGACCATCATTCGCGAGAAGCTCGGCGCATCGATCTTCACCACCGACACCCGTCCGCTCGAAGGCATCGTCGTCGCCGCGCTCATCGCTGCAAAGAAGACCCTCGCTATCGCAGAGAGCTGCACGGGCGGATGGATCTCGAATAAGATCACCAACATCGCCGGAGCCTCCGAAGTCTTCCTCGCCGGCTACGTCACATACGCCAATGCGGCCAAGACACACACGCTCGGCGTCCCCTCAGAACTCATCGACGAGCACGGTGCAGTGAGCGAACCCGTCGTCCGCGCGATGGCCGCCGGCGCACGCGCAGAGTCCGGAGCCGACATCGCCATCGCCACAACGGGAATCGCCGGCCCCGGCGGCGGGAGTACGGAAAAACCGGTCGGCACCGTTTTCATCGCCATCGCAGCGCGCGACGTCGAGACGCGTGTGTTCAAACATCTCTATCCCACCGACCGCGAGACTTTCAAACATCTCGTCGCGCAAACTGCGCTCGACCTTGTGCGTCGGAGTGTCGGCTGATTCCGCACTGCCGCCCCGCCCCGCTACTCCGCCGCCAGCGCCGCCTGCCAAGATGTGCGATGCTCCGCTGGGTCGCACAGTTCCTCGCGGGCAAACGTGGCCGCAAATTTAGACATATACTGCCGTATTTCCCTTTCCTCCTCCAGAAACTGCACCTGCTCCCGCCAATGCCGGGGTGCCGGGCAGTGCACCGACGCGAAAAAATGCGGCGCCAGTCGGACGAAATGATGCCGCGTGTCCGCAGGCAGCACCGGCACAGCGCCCGTCAGTATAGCCTCCACGATCGCCCGTCCCCAGCTCTCCGAGAATGTCGGGTGCGTGTCATACACAAATAGATCCAGCGATTGCAGGAACTTCGCCGGCGGCTCTGCCATCGCCGGAAGCAACTCCCATTGCTTCGACGGCCTCCAGCGAGGCCACCGCTTCTTCAGCTCCGGCGACCACGCCATCACGCGGAACCGCGTATCCTTCGGCAGCCCCAGCCGCTCGTAAGTCTTCGGGAAATCCGCCGGAAACTTGCCCCAGTCCGCCCGCGAAAGACGCCCGATCACCAGCGGCGCATCCTTCCTCCGCCGCGAGCGGTCGATGAATGGAAACGCCTCCGGGTTCACATAATTCCCCACCGTCGCCCACCGCACCGCGCCACACTTCCCGCGCAGCGTGCCCTGCGTCCCGCCATGCGCCGGATGCGCCGCAACCACGCGCTCCGCCCGCCCCGACTTCCCACCCAGCGCCGTTAAAAAAGCGGGCGTCAGTGCCTCGCGCTGCCCATCTCCCGTGAACAACACCGTATCCACCAGCCCTGCCGCGATCGCCCCCAGCTCACCCGGGATCGCCCACATCATCTCACCGCCCCACGCCACGCGCAGACCGCGCCCTTTCGCCTCCGCCGCGCGACCCTCCGTCAAAAAAGGAATGTTGCACATCGCCAGCGCCGTCCCCGCCAATTTGCGCGGCAAGTCCGCCCACCGCGCCGCCCGCATCCCCCGCGAAGTGATCCACTTCAGCGCCTTCCGGTCCGAGAGCGACGCATCCTCATTCGGCACCCACACAATATTGTAGAGCCCCGCCAGCAACTCCGCCGTCGCCCCCGTCTTCGTCTCACTCCCGCCCACCGAAGCAGGCCAGGCCATCAAATAGAGCGGTGGTTTGCGTTTGCGTGAGGTCGCATTCTTCATGCGGAAGAGCTAACACATTCCGGTCATTTCGTCATCGCTTTCGTTGCGGAAAAGACTCCGCTCAGCCGATGACGAGCGTCCGCAATTTGGCGAGCCTTTTGCTGCCCGCGTTGTCGAGTGCAGCCAGCAGTTTGGTGAGATTTTCCAGCCGTGAATTGATCTCGCGATGCAGTTCGTTTCCTCGATTGCTCAGCCCGAAATCCTGCATCTTCACCCCTGCGACCTTGGCCGTTTCGATAATCCATTCTTCAAGGCGCGGGCGCAAAATTACCACGCGATGCCCCCGCGTTTCATCACGCAAAACGCGGATGCCATCTTCGTCCGAGACATTGCTCAGGCTTCGCAGATAGACAGGCTGCGTCGAGCCTGGGTCTTCATCAATCATCGCCACCTCACCCTCCTTTTTCGCGAGCAGGTTGCACACACGACCCTTGTCGTTGAGGTGGAAAAAATTGCGCTTCGTCACACCGAGATACCGCACGAGCGTCTCGTTGGGTTTGCATTCGAGCAGGACCATTATTCGGGAAAATAGCGGTCCAGATTCAGGAAGAGATCCATGCTCAGTTCCAGCGCCTCGGCGAGTTCCTCGGGCGTCATTTGATGCAGCTCCGTCCGGTAGTTCCTCATCCGCGTTACAAACACGGCGAGCTCCGCCTCCGGTGTCTTCTCGATGATGGACATGAGCACGTATGGATTGTGCGTCGTGAGGAAAAACTGGTTCGTCGTATCCAGCGCGATGCGCTCCGCGAGGTACTTTGTATAAAAGGGAAAGGTGTTCGACTCCGGTTCGTCGAACACGAGCACCGCGTCTTTGTTCGAGGTTCTTTCGGGAAAAAAGTGGTAAAACGAGCGATGGGAGAGAATAAGGAGGGGAACAGCGACCCCTGATGAGCTACGCTCAACCGGGGTGGCCGCACTGGAGAAAAAAACATGCAAGATTGGGAGCTATATCAAAC
>JANMGP010000220.1:0-64804 GCA_031374705.1 Verrucomicrobiaceae bacterium
CAGTTTCTTGTGTTTGTTGAACACGAGGCCGTCCACGTAGTTGTTCTCGGGAACGTTCGGCCACACGTAAGGCACGTCCTTCGGGATGACGATAAACTGCGAGCCGACGGTGAACGTCGCAAAGCGCGCCATCACGAAGGCCTCGCCGGGCTGTCCCGCTGTGACGCGACCGTTGCGGTCGATTCTTGCCGAGCCGTCGTTGTTCGATTGGAACAGGCACAGGCTCGTGACATCGCGCATCGAGCCGTCGGAATATTTCGCGCGCACCGTCATGCGTTGTGCCGAGCCTTCGCCTTCGAGCACGGCCTGCCGCGGGAGGATTTCCATCGACACAGGCTTGATGACTTCCGGCGGGTCGCTTGGCACACCGGACGCAAGCCAGCGGACGAGCGTCTGATATTCTGGGTCGCCTTTCTTGAAAGTTTCGCCGCCGGTGTGGTTCACGGCGTTGATGCTCTTGAGCACGATGAGCGACTCCTCGGGCAGCGCGAGATTCACGCGGCGCGCGGCCATTTCCCGGGTGATGCGCTGATGGTCGCCATCCGGGTCGAAGCCGAAGAGCGAAAGGCGGAAGCCATCCTTGCCGCGGGCCGCGCCGTGGCAGTTGCCGGTGTTGCAGCCGGTGCGCATGAAGACGGGCATCACGTCGTTTTTGAAACTGATGGGCCGCTCGACGACCGCATCCTTCACGCTCACTGGCACGGTGAGCGCCTTGTCCTGAAATTCGATTTTCAGCTCCGTCGCACCATCCGCAGCCGGAGTGATGAGCCCGTCGGCCATCTTTGCGAGGGCGGGATTTGTAAAAGTGTATTTCGCCTCCGTCGTGATGTCGCGCGTGACGCCATCGCTAAACGTCGCCTGCACGACCATGCTCTGCCGGTCGCGCGCATGGAGCAGCGCGACGGAATCGGGAAAGACCTCGACCTTCGCGAGAGTGCGCTCGGCAAAGGCCGGAGTGGCGACGGCGACGGTCGCGATGAAGAGCGAGAAAGTGAGTTTGAGAATGTTCATGATTACGTCTGTGCAGCGTGAATAGCCTTGGTCGTATCCCCTGCAAGTTAAGGTAGATGCTTAGATAGAGCAAATCATTAGACGAGTTCGATAGCGCTGCCACACTATTCTGTAATCTGCGTGGAGATGCCCCGATGCAGGTTGCGTGCTTCGATCTCAGGTTTGGCAGCAGAGCCGAGGTCGCGGCAAAATCAGCAGCCTATGTGCCGCGGCTTCCTACTCCGGCGCGTCGCTTCCGCCGGGGAGGCTGAGGACGCTGCTACTCCAGTAGTCGATGATTTCGAGCGCTTGAAAGCGGAATACAATGAGGAGCGCGTCGTTGAGCGGGATGCCGATTTTCTGCGCGATGACTTGCAGGCTCTCGGCACCGTTGATGGCGGTGGCGAATCGGGCTTCCACGTCGTTTAGCTTTAACTTTTGGATCATCTCGTATCCGCGGCGAGTGTAGGCGGGCGAGCCGTTTGGGTCGGGACGCTGGGCGGGCGGGAGTTGGTCGAATCGAACGTGGCGAAGGGCGGCGAGGATGTAGTTGTCGGCATCGTCGGCGCTCGGCGGAAAGGTGCGGACGTATTCTGGGACGCGTTCGGTTTCCTCAAACTCGAAGTTCACGCGTCCGGCGGTGTACAACTGCGCGAAGAGGCGCTGGCCGTGATCACGGGTGATTTGGACGACATCATCATGCGGGAAGCCGTTGCGCGAGCTGAGGAACAGGAAAACAGGGCAGCCTGTGACCTGCTGGTTCACCTGGCCCTCGATGATGAGTCCGAGGTTTGTCGCGCTGAGGATGACGGGTGAGCCGGCGCAGTAGAGGTGGAAGTTTTTCGTGGTGGCAAAAAGGAAACGTCCGCCGGCCATGAAGAGTTCGATCGGGTGGCGTCCGAGATGAAAGCGCAGGATGCCTGTGAGGCGGTCGCCCTGCGCCATCTGGAGGGATTGTTTGAGGGAAAAGAATCCCGTGTGTCCGCTGAACACCACCCCTGCGCCGCTGCTGCGACCGGGCAACATCCTGCGGGCGGCGGGCTTGCTCGCAAAAAGATCAGACACGGCATCGAGAAGTGCCTCGGCTGTGACGGGCTTTGTGACGACGCGGAAGACGTTTGGGTAGCGGCCATCGAATTCGCCGCCCTTCGCGGGATCGACCATGAGAATGACGGGGCATTGGGCAGTGGCGGGGTCTGCTGCTAGACGCTCAAGAACGGCCTCGGCTTCCATGTCCGGGAGCGTGTCGTTGAGAAGGATGGCGTCCGGATTTGCCACGGCGAAGCGCTCAAAGCCATCGATGCCGCGAGCGGCCGTGAGGACGTCGCAACCGGGAAAGCTTTGCTGAAGGACGTTTTCGGCGAGTCGCGCTGTTGCTTGTGAGTCGTCAATGACGAGGAGTTTTTGAGCCATACCGGTATGAAATGAGCGCGGAGGATGGGGGCTGTGAAGCGGCGGTGTCAATCTCGCTAAAGCGCTTCAAAGGGGAGGGGGCAAACGTCCAACGTCCAGCGTCCAACTTCCAACTTCCAAAGGATCGGTCCTAGCTCCCGTACGTCTTTTTAACGTTGAGCGGGCACCTTATCGCCCGGCCGCCGTCCCTCCGGTCGAGCGAATGAACTCCAGAATCGCGGGCACCGCTTTCTTATCAGAGCGCGTCAGAGCGAGGACGATGCGGATATGGCTCTCGCCGGGGAGCATCACGATGCGGTTCGGCACACGCTTCGAGTCGAGGATATCATGCATGTGCTGCGACTGGCGGCGGAGTGACGCGCTGTCTCCTTCTGCGTAGAGCAGCAGGAACGGAGGGGCGTTCCGGGTGGCATACGTGGCGGCGGAGGCATTGCGCTTCCAGTCGGGATTGTTGCCGTTTTCGGCGAAGCGCTCTGCGTAAAAATGGGGCTTGTTTCCGAGCCGGTAGGTTTCCTCATCGCTCATGTCGTAAGCGGCGCCGCTCACGCAAATCGCGCCCGCGAGCTTCGGCACGTGATGTTTTTGTGCAAGCTCGCGGTTAAGGACCGCGTACGAAGCGAGGTGCGAGCCCGCAGAATGACCGCCGACATAAATGCTGGACGGATCGCCTCCATATTTTGCGATTGATTTTCCCGCCCACGCGACGGCTTTCGCGACGTCGTCGAGCTGCTCGCGCCATGTCACGCCGGGAAGCAGACGGTAGTTGATCACGGCGACTCCGATACCCTGGTTGGCGTAAAACCGGCCGATGTTTCCGTAAATATCCTCGCCGCCGGATTCCAGCCGCTTGTCGCCGGAATCCCAGCTTCCGCCGTGGATAAAAACCCACACCGGCCAGCCTTTTCCGGACGGACGGAACAAATCGAGGCGGTGCTTCGGCAAGTCTGAACCGCGCACGTACGGGATATCCCGTGTGATTTGTGCCGCCGGCAGAGTCGCGTGGCGGGAAAGCACCTTCACGCCGACGCGTTCCACCACGGAGCATCCGCCGAGCGTCGCGAGACATAGCAAAAAAAGAAATCGCATGCGGCACTCGATAGCCGCTGATCGCTCGCGAGCCAATCGCGATGTGCGGCTTTGATGTCTTGCCCTCAGGCTCGACATCGACGGTTGGGCAGACCATGCTCACGGCAATGTCCGACCCTTTTCCGCAAATGCCGCCCCGCGAAAATATCATCCTGATTGGTTTCATGGGGAGCGGAAAGAGCACGGTCGGAAGGATGCTCGCACGGCGCTTGCGGTTTCAGTTTCTTGATACGGATCGCCTGCTGGAGGAACGCTCGAGCATGACGATCAAAGACATGTTCGCCCAGTACGGGGAGGCATATTTTCGCGAGCGCGAAACTGCGACCCTCGAATCGCTTTCGGGCATCCGCCGACATGTTTTGGCGACCGGTGGCGGAATCGTCACGCAGCCGCGAAATCATCCTCTGCTCCGCGCCCTTGGCTGGGTGGTGCAACTGAGCGCCGACCCGGACGAACTCTACGCCCGCGTGGCAAAAAGTACGGACCGCCCGTTGTTGCAGACCGAGAACCCGCTCGAACGCGTCCGCACAATGGTCGAGGAACGCCGCCCCCTTTATAATGCCGCCGCGCAATTCACCGTGAACAGCACCGGACTGGCTCGGGAGCAAGTCGTGGAACTGATCCTCGCCGAGGCGCGTGAGATCTTCGGCTGGGATTAGCTCGCGCTATTTTTTGTCAAATTTGACGCCCTTTTTCTCCGCCTGTTCGCGGACGGCGGTGCTCACAGCGGCTCCGAGTGTGCTTTCCTTGGCTTCGGACTTCGACTTCTCGGCGATGAACTTGTCGCGTTCCTCGGCAAGCGATTTGAGCTGCTTTTGGAGTTCCTCGCGCTCGGTGCGTTTCTTTTCCACATAGGCGGCGCGCTCTTCCGGGCTCATCTTCTTCATCTCCGCCGGAAGTTCGGCGTCGCTCAGTTTCTTCAAGTCGAATCCTTTTTCCTTGGAGCGGTCCACAAGATCCCAAGTGGCATTGCCGTAGTTTGCGGAAGCTTTTGAAAAGGCGCGTTGGGCAAGGACTGCCCCGCCTGACGGAGCGGAGGCTGCGTTTGCGTCCTGCGCGATCTGGCGGGTCTTGCCTTCGTCTCCTTTTGCTCCGTAGGAGATATAGGTGCTGTTCAGCTTCGTATTCATCTCGGCGATCGCTTTGTCCTGCGGCGCGGGGATGCTCACGGTGGTGGCATTGTGGTTGATGATCAGGTAGCGTCCGTCGGACATCATCGCTGCGTCCTTCCACATGCCGCGGATGCCTTCCTGTTCGTCGCCGCAGTGGATCGTGTTGACGATGATTCCTTTCTCTATGGCGGACTTGCAACTCGTCTTGTAATTCACCGCGCCCTGCGTGAACTCCTCATTCCCCGCGATAAATATCGCCTTGTAGGTCTTTGGCGAATTATCCCACTTGAACGCCTCCACGGCATCCTTGATCACCCATCCGCAGTATTCCGAGCCGCCGGAGTCGCGCTTGTCGATTTTGAAAAGCTTCTCGCTCAGCGAATCGAGATCCTCCGTGAGGGGCGAGAGCTGGCGGACGTAGGAGCCGTTGTCCTGCGCGTCGCGAATCCCGTATTCGTAAAGGCCGACCTGCACGCGGGGTGCCTTGCCGTCCTGCTTGGCGGAGACGAATTCATTGACGATTTGCCAGATCTGCGTTTTGGCCTGCTGGATGAGGCCCTGCATGCTGCCCGAATTATCGAGCAGGATGGCGATTTGGATGACGGGACGTTCGTCTTTCACAGCATCCTGTGCGTGCGTGAAGGACAGTCCGGCGATGGCGAGTGATGCGAATGCGAGTTTCATTTTCATGGTGCGACTATGGTGGATGTTTGCTGGCGATGTGTTCCGAGGCTGTTTGTGGTTTGTAAAAGAATTGTAGCGATTGACGGTGAGGCAGGTTCACTCGCCGCCGAGCGTTTTTACCACGTCGCCATCGGGTAGTTTTCTGACTGCGAGCGCGTAGAGCGATGGCTGCCATGGGTCGAGAGATACTGCGATTTTCGCGGTGTGACCGAGGTATTTCCCGGTGCGTAAGTCATACACGTGCAACGGTGCGGCCAGTTCTGCATCAAAGGCTACCGGCTTTTCCAGCGCCTCGTTCCCGCCTCCTTGTTTAAGGTCCTCGGTCATCGTGTAATTCACATTTCGCTCGAACGCGATCAGTCGCGTCGAGGCGAGCATGTAGCGATGTGTCTGCACGCGTGTATTTGCCGGAACCCGCACGGGCGCAGGTGCGGGCATCTGCGCGGTGAGCCATACGGACCATTCTTCCGACGGGGCCGCCGCGAGTTTCACCATATTCACGGGGAATACGTTTGCCTTTGCCGCCCCGGGCTTCATCGCGCTGGCGCGGTTGATTTCTCCCGGCGGAAACCATGCGTCGAACGGCCCGCTCGCGCGCAGCTTGCAGTGTGCGTCGAACATTCCCGGCGTGCCGTCACACAGCAGTGTGCGTCCGCTTTTCTGCCACGCGGCAATCGCTGCGGATTCCGCGTCGCTCATGGCCCAGCTTTGCGGGAGGACGAGTGCGGTCACGTCGTTTAGAGCGCCGCGCTCGATCTGTTCAGTGCTCACAAAGCGCGGCGAGTAGCCGAGATCCTGCAGTCGCTCGATCCACGCGTGCCGCACCTGCGCGTGCCGGTTATGTGCTGCTTCGAAGCTCGAAAACCGGCGCAGCCAGGTCGAACCATCCAGCGTGCTTTCCAGCAGCCACGCCACCTGGATGCTCGGCTGGCTGTAGTGAATCGCCACCGCGTCCGTCTCACGTTTCGCCCGCAGAAAGAGGCGGGCAAGTGGAGTGACGAGCTCTTTGTACACGGGGATCATCGCCTTTGCTTTTGCCGTCAGCGCGTAGTCCTGCGACTTCCAGTCCACGCGGTCCTCGCTCCACCACACGATGCAGCCCTTGTCTCCCAGCAGCAGGAGGTGCCACAGCTTCCGCAGCGTAGCGCTGGCGTTGCCGAGGCCGGTCGTGCTGAGCATCGTTTTCCCGGGCATAAACGACCCGAAAATTTCCCGCGCGTCGCAGATGTCGTAAGGCTCCACCCAATCGAGCGCTTGAGACAATCGCCACAGATCATACCCGCCAAACGCTGATGGCATCTGCGTTCCCTCGATTCCGACAGGCGTCGCGGCGTCGATGCCCCGTGCTGTTTTTCTTAAACCGTCGAGGGTACCGGCGAGTGAGATGTCCATATAAGTCCGATGGTCCGCCCATGGTGAAAAATTCCACGCCGTAGGCTTTACCCGCGCCGATTCTGCCGTGAACTTCACGTTCTGGACAGCCTGCCAGTCCGGCTTGCCGCGGGGGATCGCGTCGCCGCTCGCCATGCGGTTTTTAATTTGGTCTGTCATGAAAGGCTTCACTTCATCCCACGTCGCGAACTTCGTCTCCCACTCAGCATTGAGTGCATCGAGCGAGACATACTGTGTCTGCAACCATTTTCGAAATGCAGCCAACGCCAGCGGATGATAATCGTAGTCGAAAGGATTCGCTGAAATCGTCGTCGAGAGTTCATCGCGGATGTCGTAGAGCAGCGGCTTGTTCGGTGCGTTTTTCTTCACCAGTGACGCCATCTCCGCATTCGCCCACGTCTGCCATTTTGGGTCATCGAAACAATACTCCCGAACCGCTCCCGCCTCATCGCGCTTGTCTTTCCAGGCGGTGACCATCTTGTCCCAATCGCGCACATTGCTACTCCATTTCAGGCAGAGTCCCTTGTTCACCATGTTCTCCACGTAGTATGGCATCTTCGCATCGAGCAGCGGCTGGATCTTACCGTCGCCGTGCACCATCGCCGCATTGACTCCAAGCTCCCTCATCCGCTGCCAGAAGAGCGGCAGTTTATCCGGTTGCCTGTAAGCCGAGTCACCGACCCACATGAACACTCGATACTCATCCCACGGACGCAATGCAGCGTTTTGTGCAAAAGCCGTGGTGGCGGAAAGCCCGAGGAGCAGTGCGAGTGATGTGCGCATGCCGGGAGGGTATGCACCAATGCGGGTGTGTCTGCCAGAAAGAAGAGGAGCGACACACGGCGCGTCCGAATCCGGGGGTATGATTGAAAGTGGAAGATGGAACGTCGGGAAGAGAGGCAACGGGGTCGTAGCTCACGCGGCCCTCCGCGTGATACTTGTACACGCGAAGCGCTGATCCAAAGAGCGATCCACCAGGAAGAATGCGCTTCGCGTGAGGACGAGCAGCGCGGAGGGCCGCGTGCGCTACGACGCAAGCGCGTCCACTGGCTCCTCACCCGCTTTTAATCACACCGCGAATCCGGGCGGAGAACGATTGACACTTGCGTCCCGGACCGGCACGTAAATGGGTAATGCGGACGACTGCCATGCGGATGATGATCCTTTGTTGCGCGCTGTATCTCAGCGGGCTGCACTGGTTCGCGCTGCAAACAGCCGCATGGACCGGGATGCTCACTGCGCGGGCTTCGAATATTGGCCTTGTGGAAGCGGCTCGGACGACGTTTGACGGCGAGCATCCATGCGCACTCTGCCGGGCGGTGGAAAAGGGCCGTGCCGACGAGCAGGAGGAGCAAAAAAACATGCCGGCCCCGGAGGCGTTCGCGAAGATTCAATTCCTTATCCCAGCCTGTGTGCAAATCCCCCCGCGTCCGGCATTGCAACTCGATTACGAGCAGCCGATGGCGGCGTATGGTGATGCCCGGTTGGTGGCTCCGCTGGTGCCACCGCCCCGAACGGCCTGACGCTCGCTGATTTTTCCAGCATGCTTCGCGCATGGGGCGGCGCTTCTTGTCCCCGTTTTATCTGTCGCTGCGCATTCGCGCCACGCGGCATCGCATGTTGAGAATCAGCCCTGTCGCGCGTCTGCGCTGCATCGCATTTGCTGATTTCAGCCGCCGCCCGTGAGGCGCGGTGGCTGATCCGGCCGAGCGGCGGAGACCGAAGGGAGCGCTTGGAAAGCGCCTTCAAGCCACGCGTGTGGCACATTGATGTTCATAGGCCCTTCGGCCCGCCGACCGCCGGAAAATGCGGACTTTAAAATCGAACCATTCATCCAACTGCGCCCGCCAGTCTGCGGGCAGCCAATCACATGAAAAAAACACTTCTCACCACCGCCATCCTTCTCACCACCATTACAGGCCTCAGGGCCGATCACGGTCCCGGTACATCCGGGAGCGGCTTTACCACACAAACCGCCGAGACACTCCAACTCGGGAAATGGGGCGCGACCGTCAGCCACGACTGGACGGAATTTGGTGGCCTCAATTCTAATCTCCCCGCAAACGCCGACCACCTCGATCTCATCGACCGGAGCCACCTGACGACTTTCGGACTGAGCCTGGGAGTCACGCAGAACCTCCAAATCGGTCTAAACTTCGGCTACTACGCCGCGAGCGGAACCCGCCAGCTCGTTCACAATCATGGCGCTGATGAGCACGAAGACGGGCATCATTCCGAAGAACACCATGCGGAAGAAGGCCACGGTCACAGCGCTGAAAAGCTACCCCTCGCGAGCTTCGATCCCGATGGCTGGACGGATATGTGGATCACGGGAAAATACCGTCTCTATCGTGGTCCTGCGGGGCAGTTCGCCATCGTCGCCGGAGTGAAAGTCCCTGTCGGTGAAACGCGCGTCTTTGATAGCCGGGGAGGACGAGTCGAGCCGGCTTCCACTCCCGGAAGCGGCGCTTGGGACGGCATGCTCGGTGCCGCCTACACCTTGCAACTCAGCCCTTCCGTCGCTCTCGACGCCAGCGCGCAATACACCTTCCGTGGCGAAAAGTATGACTACCGCCTCGGCAATCGCTTCGATGCAGGTGCCGCTCTTGGCTGGCGCGTCCTTGGGTCCGCACAGAGCTATCCGCAGGTCCACCTTCTCGGTGAAGCCTCGTTCCGGCACATCAGCAGGAGCGACTCACTCGAAGGGCTCGAATCGAGCACGGGCGGCACGGTCCTCTTCCTGTCGCCCGGAGCACGCATAAGTTTTAGTCCGCATGCGGGATTGACGATTGGGGCGCAGTTGCCCGTCATGCAGGATCTCAATGGCGTGCAGGTCGAAACCCACCTCCGGATCAGCACCAGCATGAACATCTCATTCTAATGAAAAATCCCATCGCACTTCTCGCCGCCGTCCTGCTCTCAGCCTGCGCCGCGCTGCCGCCTCCTCCGCCGCCTGCCGCAGACGTGCAGCAATGCTGTGTCTGCCGTTATCGGCGGGATTTCTCGTGCCTCGAAGTGCGTGCGACACCGGCCACGCCGCATGTCACCGTCAACGGTCGCACGCGCTATTTCTGTAGCGAATCATGCAAGCGCGATTACCTCGCCGGTCCATCCCAATTCAGCGCGGGACGGTGACTGGTGTCACATGGAAGGCGGGGTGGCAGAAGACGAGCGTCATTTCCGCAGTGCGGACTACTTCGGCCGCTCGGTGGTGAATTTCCACTGTTCGTCGAAGAAGCCTGCGTCCACGATTTTGCCGGGGAATTTGTCGTCGGGCGGGACGGAGATATCGACGATGGCCCAGTCGGGAAGCTTCGGGGTTTGCTGGCTGTTGGTGCCGCTCGCCGCGGCTCGGCTGAAGGTGAATCCGCTATTTAGCACGACATAACGCGCCGGATTGAGGGGGGTTGGGAAGATGAGCACGGGGACGTGGCTCGCGCTGTATTTCCTGCCGCCAAACTCCACGCCCTCAGCGGTCCATTTCACCGGCAGCTTGTCGGCGATGCGCTTGAGCACGGCGTTCGACGACGGGTCGCCCCACAGGACGAGGTTGCTCGATGCAATCTGGGCGTCGGTGAGCTTCGTGTCGTCCATCGTCGGTGCGTCGCCGCGGAAAATCCCGCGCCATTGCTTCGTGGCGTGGGCGAGTTCGCGCTGCGTCCATTCGCCGAGTGTGGGCGAGAGCGGCACGGCGGTGGGCTTCACGAAGAGGAAGCTGTCCATGAAGGCGTGGTCGATGGGGCCGCAAAGAGATGGCCGTTTCCGAATATTCTTTGAACTGTGTTCTTCGAATTCTCTCGAAGTCATAGAGCGCCCTCTGCCTTCGGATATCAAGACCGTCCCGAACTCAGAGACCGCCTTCCACTCATCAGCTTCTTTCGTGAGGAGAATGAATCCCTCGAACACTTCGGGCAGCTTTTGTCCATTGAGTTTCACTTGAACGCGATGTGGGCGCGTAGAGTTGAGTTTGATGTCCGAATGCAAAACCAAACGACTGATGTTTTTGGTCGAAACTTCTGCCGTATCCATCGTGTCCCCGATTCGGTATGTGGCGGTCACTTCGGCCCGCTCCCAAGTGCGCTCAAAGCTAATCGGTTGAATCCAAGAATTGCCCGAGAGGAACGGTGCGCAGCCCGCGAATCGGAACTTCCACTCTTCCTTCGATTGGCCACGCGATTTAAGCGCCGAATGAACTTTCGACAGAATCTCGCCCTTCACCCCAGCCTCATATTTATGCCCAACGCCGGGCCCGATGAACTCCCGAATCGTCACGCCTTCCTTCTCAGCGAAGCGCTTCATGATTTGCGTAGATTGCCCCTGTTTGTCTTCGCTGCCGTGGTAGGCGAAGATCGGGTGGTTGGCGAAGTTTGCGGCGCACACGGTCGCGTCGTACCAGCGGTAAAGAATCACTTCCCACCAGGGCGGTGGCGTCTTGCCCGCGGCGAAAACGCCGGCGTATTCCGCAGTCTCGGCGAAGCCCGCGCCAGCGTGGCTCGCGGCCCACAAGCCCGAGTGGTGCGCGCCGAGGTGCCACGCGCTCGCGCCACCCATGGAAAAGCCCGCGTTTACGAGCCGGTTGTTATCCACTGGATACGCGCGGCGTGCCGAGTCGAGCGCTTCAAAAACGTCCACTTCGCCGGCGAACTTCGTCGCGTTGCAATAGCGTCCGTACGGATGCACGACGAACGTATCGGCAGGCGTGAACTCGCCCGGGCTTTTCAGCCGGCCCGCGATGAACGAAAGCTCCGAAAGCGTCTCGCTGCGACCGTGATTCCAGATCCACGTCGCCCGCGGCGCCTTGTCTTCTGCTCCTTTCCAAGTCGCCGGAACGACGACGCCAAACGGCTGCACGCTACCGTCAATCTTCGAGCGGTAGCCGCGCACAACGGGCCCGGTCTGCGTGGTCCACGGTGCCTTGCCTTCGTGCAGCGCGGCGGCGCGTGATTTGCCCTCCGCGAGAAGTGTGCGGGCAGTCGCCACTTCCTTGACGTTGTAAAACTCATCGTAGCGCAGCGCCCAATCGACCGCCTTGTGGAAGATCTCCACGTCGGGAATCAGCCCGTCCATTCCGCCGCCGAGCTTGGAGAGTTTCAGAACGCTGATTTCCTTTCCAAGCTCGGCCGCAGCAGCCGTGAGTTCCGCGCGCTCCGTATCCGGAATCGCAACGCCCGGCGGCGGGAGTTGCTTGGGTTGGCGATTCTGCGCAGGAGACGCTGCCGGCGCGTTTGCATCCGGATCTGCGGACGGTGGCGGCGCGGTCTGAGCAAAGCTGGTTACGGCGAGGGCGAGAACGGCGGTGATGCGGTGCATTGGCTCATAAAGACCGCTTTGCCGTGTGCCGCACAAGCCGCGAATATGTGCCGTGGCTGCGACGCGCTCGTCTCATGAGTGTGCCCGTGACTGGTCGCAAGCGTGGCGGCGCGTTTCCACGCTTACGACAAATCGCCGCCGATACACACGGCGGTTTACCATCATGTGACGCAGAAGTGCCGAGCATCGGAGGTAAAAAATATGTCGATGAGGAGGCCTGCGCTTGCACTTCGGGCGGGAGTCTGTTTCATGCGCGCCTCACTTTATGAAAATCGTTCTCGCGTATTCCGGCGGCCTCGACACAAGCGTGCTGCTCACCTGGCTGAAAGAAACTTATTCCGCTGAAATCATCGCCTTCTGTGCCGACGTGGGGCAGGAGGAGGAACTGCAGGGTGTGGAGCCGAAGGCTTTGCAGACTGGGGCGAGCAAATGTTTCATCGAGGACCTGCGCGAGGAGTTCGCACGGGACTTTATTTACCCAATGATGCAGGCGGGTGCAATTTACGAGGGGCAGTATTTCCTCGGGACGAGCATCGCGCGACCGTGCATCGCGAAGCGGATGGTGGAGATTGCGAAGGCGGAAGGGGCGCACGCGGTGGCGCACGGGGCAACGGGGAAGGGGAATGATCAGGTGCGGTTTGAACTGGCGTCTGCCGCGCTGGCTCCTTCGCTGGAAGTGATCGCGCCGTGGAGGCAGGACCGTTTTCGCGAGGAATTCCCGGGACGGGCGGAGATGATCGCCTATGCGGAGAAGCACAATATTCCGGTGCAGGCGTCGGCGAAGAAGCCGTATTCGATGGATCGGAACCTTCTGCACATTTCGTTTGAGGCCGGGATTTTGGAAGACCCATGGTTCGATGCTTCGGCGGAGAAGGCGCGGGATATGTATATTCTTTCAGTGTCTCCCGAGGAGGCCCCGGACAAGGCGGAGCACGTCGAGCTGACGTTTGAAAAAGGGAACTGCACGGCCGTCGGTTACAACGATATCGGGGCCCTGCTGGCGTCGCTCGGTCACAAGGGCGAGGTGAAGTTTAATGGAAACAATCACGTGGAACTGTCGCCTTTCTGGGTGATGAAAGTGCTGAATGCGCTGGGCGGCCGACACGGTTGCGGCCGGGTGGACATGGTGGAAAATCGCTTTGTGGGAATGAAGAGCCGCGGCGTTTACGAGACGCCTGGCGGAAGCATCCTGCATTTCGCGCATCGGCAGATGGAGAGTCTGACGATGGACCGCGAAGTAATGCATCTGCGCGACACGCTGGTGCCGAAATACGCAGAGTTGGTGTACTACGGCTTCTGGTTCGCGCCGGAGCGTGAGGCGCTGCAGGCTTTCGTGACGGAGAGTCAGAAGAATGTGAGCGGAGTCGTGCGCGTGAAACTTTACAAAGGGAACATCATCGCCGCCGGACGGAAGAGCCCGCTTTCACTCTACAACCCGGAGATCGCGACCATGGAGGCCGATCCCACGAAAGCCTACAATCAGAACGACGCGACCGGATTTATTGCTCTGAACGCGCTGCGCCTGAAAGTGGCGTCGCGAGTGCACGGCATCAAGTAGCCGGCTGCACGGGCTTTTTGCGCCGCGTGAGGATGCGCCCGAGATCGTCGAAGAGCGCATAGGTGACCGGCGTGACGAGGAGGCTGAGCAGAAGACACATCATCTGCCCGCCGATGATCACTTTTGCCATGCTCGCGCGACCCGCGCTGCCGGGGCCGGTGCCGAGGGCGATGGGGATCATCGATGCGACGAGCAGGAGCGTCGTCATGAGGATCGGGCGAAGCCGGACGCGGTTTGCCTGACGGATTGCGGCGTCCCGCTCCAGGCCGCGGGCGCGAAGGACGTTGGTGTAATCGATCTGCAGAATGCCGTTTTTCTTCACGACGCCGAACAGCATGAACACGCCGAAGATTGCGTAGATGTCGAGCGGTTGCCCCAGCAGGATCATCGAGAGCAGTGCAAACGGCAGCGATAGTGGAGTTGCGAGCAGGATCGATACGGGATAAATGAAGTGCTCAAACTGCGCGGCGAGGATGAGATACATGAAAAGGAAGGCGAGTAGCAGCGCCTTGAGGAAATTGATGAGCGTTTCGTCGAGGCTGCGGGCGCGGCCCGTGAAGACGATGTTGTAGCCGGGTGGAAGCTCGGCAGAAGCTGCAAGTTCGCGGGCGCGAGAAACGCCGTCGCTCAGCGCGAGGCCATTGAGGTTTGCGAGAACCGTAACTTTGCGCGTGCGCTGAAAGCGCTCGATCTCCGCCGGACCGCGCGCTTCGGTAAAGCGCACGAAATTTGCCAGCGGGAGCAGGCCGGTCTTGGTCCGGATGGCGGTCTTCTCAATGGTCTCTTGAGAACTGCGGTCTGCCTGCTCGGCGCGCAACCATACGTCGTATTGCTCGTCGGCTTCCTTCCACGCGGAGACGATTTCGCCGCCGACCGCGGTGCGCAGTGTTGCGGCGACTTCCTGCACGCTCACGCCAAACTGGCTCGCCTTTTCGCGGTCGATACGTGCCTGCAACTCGGGCTTCCGGTTTGAAAGGGAGACGTCCACGTCCATGAATCGTCCGTCTGTGGAGAGTGTGCCGGCGAACTTCTCGGCGAGCGTAATCAGCGTCGGCAGGTCGGGTCCGGTGAGTCCGATTTCCAACTCCGCATTGCGCGAGCCGCTGCCGCCGACTCGCGTGAGCGACTGCACGCTGGTGCGGAAATCCGGGTAAGCCTTCACGACCTTCCGCGCTTCCGCCATCGCGTCGAGTTGCGACCACTGGCGTGTTTTTCCGCGCCATGTGTCGAGCATCCCGCCAAGCTCCGGGAGACGGCAATAGATGCTCACTTTGGTCACGTTTCCTTCGCCGCGCGCCGCTCGTCCGCTCGTATCACCGATGGTCACGAGTGTGTCCTCGACGGCCTGTGCGCCGTTAATCTTGATCGCTTTCAACCCCGCCTCCATGGCATCGACGATGGTTGTCGTGCGCTCCAGCGAAGTTCCTTCCGGCGTTTGGAGCGTCACTTCAAACTCGCTGGAATCATCCTGCGGGATGAACGCAAAGCCCACGCGCTTGATGAGCACCGGAATCGTGCACGTCACTCCGATCGCCACAAGGATCACCACCCAGCGATGACGGAGCGACCAGCCGAGCAGACGGTCATACCAACTCGTGATGCCGCGCATGAGCCGGTCACCCTCCGCGCGTTTGAGGCGCAGCTTCGGATCCTCGGTGTGGCGCAGCATCCGCGAGCACAGCATCGGCGTCAGCGTGAAGCTCACAAACATCGACACCAGAATCGCGAACGTCACCGTCACGCCGTAGCTCGCGAAGAAGCGCCCTGTCCGGCCTTCCATGAACGGGATCGGCAGGAAAATGACGACGAGCGAAAGTGTCGTCGCCAGCACCGCGAGAGCGATTTCCCGCGTCGCGACCATCGCTGCATCCTTCGGCTCCAGGCCTTTCTCCTCCAGTGTCCGGTGGATGTTCTCGATGACCACGATCGCGTCGTCCACGACGATTCCCACGGCGAACACCAGCCCGAGCATCGTGAAGTTGTTCAGCGTGTAGCCCATCATTCGCAGCAGCGTAAACGTCGCGATGATGCTCACGGGAATTGCCAGCGTGGCGATGAGGGTCCCGCGCCAGTCGTGGAGAAAAAAGAACACCGTCAGCGCCACGAGAACCGCCCCGAGGAGAAGGTGAAAGCTCACTTCATCCAACGATCGCTCGATGAACCGCGATTGGTCCCGCACGACTTCGATGTTCAAATCCTTCGGGAGATCCTCCGCAAGTAGAGCCAGCCGGTCTTTCACGCCGCGGATGACTTCCACGGTGTTCGTCCCGCTTTGCTTCAGGACGACCAGGGATACTGTGTTCACGCCGTTCAGGCGCGTCAGTGAGCGCGGCTCCTCGATCCCGTCAGTCACCCTTGCGACATCGCCGAGCTTGATCGCCACCGCTCCGCGGCTCGCTACATTGAGTTCCGCGAACTCCTCCACGCGCTCCAGCCGGCCCAGCGTTCGGAGTGTCAACTCGCGCTCGCTTTGATCCACGCGCCCGCCCGGCACTTCCACATTTTGCGCCGCCAGCGTCGCGCGAAGGTCGGCCATCGTAAGGCCGCTTGCGCGCAGGCGGTCCACATCCACGGCCACCTGCACCGCGCGTCGGCGGGCACCGACGAGATTTACGGCACCGATGTTTTGCACCGTCTCCAGTCGCTCCTTGATTTGCCGAAGCGCGATATACGACAGCTCTTTCATCGACCGCGGGCCGCTGATGCACACCTGCATGATCGGCGAGCCATCCGAGTCGAACTTCCCGATCACCGGCGACTCGATTCCCTTCGGCAATCGCGGAAGCAATTGATTCACCTTGTCCCGTACGTCCTGCGCCGCCGCATCCTTGGTGCGCGAATAGAGAAACTGTGCAGTGATGCGGCAGGAGCCCTCGCTGGTATTCGACGACAACTCGTCCAGCCCTTCGATCGTATTCAGCACTTCCTCGAGCGGTTTTGTGACCGTCGTCTCCATCTCTTCCGGCGAAGTCCCCGGCAACTGGGCGCTCACCGTGACGATAGGCAGATCAACATTCGGAAACTGATCCACGCCCAGTTCGCGAAACGAAATCACGCCGACGACTAGCAGGAACAAATTGATCACCGTCGCAAACACGGGTCTGCGGATACAAAGGTCCGCGAGAGAAGTCCGCTCGTTCATCGGCAAAGGCGGCTATGGAAAAAAGGACGGATCACTTGCAGCGTAAAATGGCCGAGCGTACTGCGGGCGGTCAATCTCCGAACCGCTTTCTTCCGAATTGGGAGCGGTGTTCTCCGGTGCTTTACGTGTCGAACTTTGCGTTGCTGGTGAAGCAGCCAGCTTCGCGAGAAGTTCCTCGCCGACCATGGCTGCGCTTTTACCGCGAGGCGGAGCGGGGTTGGTTTGGGAAGTAGTATTCGACGTAGCCGAGCATCATCTCATCGGTGGTTTGGGGGCCCCAGTGGACGGTCTTTGTGGGGTCGGGGTTGGCGGGGTTGGTGGGGCTGTTGTCGAACCAGCCGATGGCTTGGATGACGGAGCCGGCGGGGAGGAATTTGGGCTCGTTGTAGCGGTAGAGGAGCTGCCAGTTGAAGTCGTAGCGCGGGACGTCGAGGAGGGTTTCTTCTTTTCCATCGGGGGTGCGGACGGTGTAGCGCCAGGCTTTTCCGCGGAGGTGCATGTGGGGGAGGAAGCCGAGGATCCGGGCGTCGCGAGGGACGGGAAGGGTGGCATCGACGCGGTGGTTGTCTGCGCCGGGGGGGATGGCGAAGCGATGGGAGCTGATGCCGGCGTTTTGGATGGCGAACCGGGGCTCGCCGGGGGCGAACTTGAGGCCGATACGGGCCTGTTCTTTGACTTCGCGGCCGTTGGGGGTGTAGTGGATTTGAAAGCGGAGTGTGGAGCCGGCGGGGAGGGCTTTGGCGTAGCCGGGTGGGTAGATGAGGGTGTTGTTGCCGGGGACGTAGATTGCGAAGAAGCCGCCGCTTTCGTCGTCGTCGCGGGGACGGAGGTCGCCGGAGCCGCGGCGGAGGGCCTGCCGAAGGGGGGAGAGGCCGCCGGGGGCGTCGGCAAAGACGAGGACGTGGTGGACGACGTCGCGGGCGGTGGGGAGGACTTCGAGGGCGCTGACCCATTTGGTCTCGGTAAAGTTGGTGGCGACCCGGGCGGTCTGGTAGGGCATGGTGCCGGTGGCTTTGACGGTGATGGGGTCGGGGATCTGGAAGATGGCGTCGGGCTTTCCGATGGCCCATTCCTGGGATTCGCGGGTGCGGGGCAGGGGTGCGTCATTTGGGTCGCCAAGGGGTCGGCCGGCGGCGAGCCATGAGAGGAGTGCAGAGCGGTCTTTTTCGGAAAGGGACCGGTCGTTTGCCCAAGGGGTGTGCTGGCCGGGAGCGGGCGGGGCGGCAAACCAAGGTGGCATGAGGCGCTGATCGACCATTTTTCGAATCATGCCGGCGTGTTCGGCGATGTCGGCCGGATTTTCGAGGGCGAAGGGGGCGACGCCGGAGGGGTGGTGGCATTCGGTGCAGTTCTGGGCGAGGATGCGGGAGATGGTGTTGTGGTAGGTGATGTCGCCGGGTTTGGCGTCGGCGACGTCGCCGAGGTCGATGACGCAGCCGGGGGCTTCGGTGGCGGATGTTTCGGGGGCGCGGCCGGCAAGGGTGGCGTCGAGGGCGGAGGCGAGGAGTTTTTCGCGCGGGGCGTCGAGGGAGAAGCCGAGGCCGTATTGGTCGTCCACAGCGCCGCGGTATTGGAGGGTGCGGCGGGCGTCGAGGACGAAGCAGTCGGTCTTGGAAAGGACGCCGAGGGCTTTCATGGAGGCGCCTCCGGCGGCATCGCGGACGATGGGGCCGGAAAGCTGGAGGTCACGGGCGGTGGCGAGGAGGTCGGCGTCGGAATCGGTCTTGGTGGTGGCGAGAAAGAGGAAGGCGACACCGCGCCGGGCGTAGTCTTTTTCCAAAGCGGCGAGGGTGGGGAGGTAGCGCTTGCCGACCGGGCAGGAGGTGCTCACGCAGGCGACGACGAGGGCCTTTTTGCCGGCGAACTCGGAGAGGCGGACTTCGCGTCCATCGAGGGACGTGAAGGCGGCGGCGGGAATCCGAGCGCCGATTCCGTGGTCGGAAGCGCGCAATTGCATGACGCCTTGTCGTGGGGAGACTTCGTCGCGGGACTTCGCGGGCGCAGGCGCGCTGTAGCCGAGGATGGCGGGAAAGCGCTGGGCGAGGGCGCCGCGAAGGACGGGATGGTCGTCCCAGCCTTTGGCGAGCTCGGTTGGGGAGACGCTGCCGTCGCGGTCGGTATCGAGCCGAGCGACCCAGGGCGAGCGCTCGACTTCCTCGGGGACAATCTTTCCGTCGCTATTACGGTCGAGGAGTTTGAACGCGCGGGAGGCCGGGGCGTCCTCGGCGGCGTGGAGCGAGAGAGCGAGCAGGGCACTGGTGAATATGGCGGCTTTCATGAATGATGCGGAAGACGGGGCAAAAGAGTGTGCGGTTACGACAAGGAAGGGAAGGCGGAAGGCGGGCGAAGACGGTGGACTTGGAAAAGGGAGTTGGGTCCACGGAAGAAACGGAATTACACGGAATCCAATAAATTCCGAGAATCCGAGCCTTCACTCGATCGGTGAGCGGCGTTGGTTTCACAATTACCGCTTTCCGTGTCCTTCAGTTCCTTCCGTGGATATTCACTGCGGTTTTTAAGGCGACATAAGGGAATGCGTTTCGTGCGCGGATTCGATCACTGGGGTGCGATGCTGATCCAGACCAGCATGCTCGTTGCTGCAATCGCTGCCGCGGACGTTGCGGGCGACTGGAAGCCGAACCTGCCCGACCGCGAGCATTTCGAAGAAGGGCGGTACGTTTACGAACAGAACTGCATCGTCTGCCACGGGCAGTTTGGCGACGGGAAAGGGGAGCTTTCCGAGGGGCTGACGATCAAGCCGCGCTCGTTTCGCAGCGGTGTTTTTAAATACCGCACCACGCCCGCCGGCAAACTGCCGACCAACGACGACCTGAAGCGGACCGTGCGCGACGGCGTGACGGGCACGGCGATGGGTATGTTTACAAATCTCCGGCAGCAGGAGCTACAAGCGGTCGTGGAATACATCAAGGGCTTCTCCAGGAAGTGGAAAGACCCGGCCAACTATGCGCCGCCGATCAAGCTCCCTGAGCCGCCCGCATGGTTCGCCGATGCCGCCAGACGCAAACCGCACGAGGACGCAGGCGGTGTGCTGTTTCAGACAATCTGTGCGACCTGCCACGGCAACGGCGGCGCGGGAGATGGACCTGCCGCCGCCGCGCTGAAAGACGACCTCGGCAACGCTGCGCAACCCGCCGACCTTCGCGCAAGGAACTACCGGAACGGCAACGACCCGCAGGACATCGCCCGCGTCTTAATGCTGGGAATCAGCGGCACGCCGATGGTGAGTTTCGAGGCATCGCTGAACGAAGAACAGCGCTGGGATCTGGCGGCATACTTGCGCAAACGCTCCGGCGTCGCGACGGAGTGAGGGTCAATTTTTGCGGGTCCCTCACTCAACCGTTCCGGCGGTCCGTGTTGATGGAGAATCTCCAGCCCGATAGGCATTTCATCCGCAAACTCGCCACGAAGGTCCTGCACGTAAAAGGCGGCGGAATCGTGAATGCGTATCCCGGCGGTTACGATTACTTCCTCGAAAAGACGGCCGCTGGCGACGAGCGCGCGGCGCTGACTTCGGACTGAACCGAAAGTAGGCGCAGGTTGAGTCTGTCAAATCCTGCGCTGCTAAATAGGAGGCGAATCTCCGCTCGCAAACTGACTCGCTTCTGGTGCTATCCCGACGATCCATCGGGCAGGAGCAAACCAATTGTGCTCCTCGCGCTGAAGCCCTGCGAACGCTTGGTCAATTGTCTCGCGGTGCCAAAAAGTGAAATGCTCATAGGCTCGGAGAAGCCCAGCGCGGCTATAAAGTGTGGCGTGCATACCGAGACATCCGTTCACCCATGCGAGCGCCTCCGGAAAATCTGCCGCCCGGCGAGCATTATCACTCCAAGGTTGCCCGCCGAGCATTGCCCCCATCCATCCTTCAGGTAGCGCCAGCCACATCCGGGAAAAGTATTCTTCAAAACACGGCAAAATCTCGGCGTCGTCCTCGAAAACAATGAGATATTCGACGTTGTCAACTATGGCATTTTCAATAATCCGCACATGATCGCGCGTCGCAGCGAAATAATGGGGATGCGAATCCGCATGCGGAAAATGCCTTGGGACGACCAGCTCATTCAAAGAAGTCGCTCGTGCGCGCTCGCAATGCCCGCGTAAGAACGCCCCGTTCCGCTCTAACGAGTCATAGAAGCGTGCGAGTCTGTTTGGGAATTTGTCTGGGTTGAGAACGACTGCCCGGCCCCTCCAATCAGTAAACTGAGGAGTCACTCGTTCGCAGACATGCCCGCTCCATGATCCATGGGATGGGAACGAGGTGTCATCTTGAGAACTCACCTCAATGCTGTGGCGCAAAAAATCATTCGGGAAGAAAGCAGGCCATACAAGATCCGCCAGAAACGTTTCGTCGTCAGCATACCTGAAGTTGTGAGGCCATGCATTTATCGCATTCACCATATCAAACACCCCTGTTTTGATTCCCCAGCACCCCCCAATGATGGGCTTTTGAAGATGCCAATAATGGTCGCGCATCACATGCAGCGACTTTCCGCTCCTGATCCACTCTTCGACTGCGGCGGCCTCTCTGGGGTTTATACGCGAATCGGCATCGCGGACTATCACTCTAGGAAAATCAGAGCATGCCGCGGCGAGAAATCGCCAGAACATCCCGAAGGAACCTTTCGCTGGGTCCATCTCAAAAACGTCCACGTCAAGGTCTAGAAGCCACGGAATAATGTAGTGCCCCCGTGAGACGTAAACGCGCATCACCCACCCTGGATACACTTCCGGCATGAGCTTGGCGTTTTCGATGATTCCAAGCGTGTATTTGCTTTCATCGCCCCACAGCGAGAATGACACACAACCGATGGCTCTCTGATTGATTTCAACGTTCAGGGTGTTTTCTGTTTCGTTCATAGTGTCGGTCATTATGCCTCCAGTTTTTGTGATTCCTTAACGGACTTCTTGGGCACGAACTGAGTTCCTTTCACCTGCGGCACCATCCCGTCTCCACCCTCCACCACGTCCAGCGGCGCGAGCCACTTGATCGCGTGCCATAGGTTCCTCGTGAGCAGTGTGCCTTTTGAGATACTGTTCCAGCCGACGTTCCAGCCCGCGCGCGGGTTCACGACGGGCGGCATTCCTGCTGCGTGGATGAGTGTGGGGATTCGGATTTCGTAGATGATGTGGCCCATCATTTCTTCGGTCAGTCGTTCGCTCAGCGCTTGCATGGCACGGTCCGACACACAGGTGAAACACGTCGGCACCATTCCACATGCGAAGGGCCGGTATTTTTCCGGCAGACGCTGGATTTGGCGGAACCAAAACCACTCGGGCTCACGGCTCGGCCAACGGATGGATGATACGGATACGTCGGCATCCCACACTTCGCCGAGATATTCGCGAAGGGGCATCCCGCACCAGCCGTCCCACTCAGCGAAGAACCAGCGTTTTGCGCGGATCGTGCGGCGGTTTCGATACCAATCGATGATCAGCACATCGAGTCCGCTGCGATACATCCAGTCTGTGCCGGCGAAGCGACTGTGCAGGCGACTGAATGTCGGCAGGTCTTCCGGCGCAGTGCCGCCGCCCATGCGTTTACCACCGCTGATTGGGATGATGGGCACGCCGGGATTGCGCAGTCGGAAGCTCTCCAGATTATTCAGCGTCACCTCGTCGAGGTCGTGGTGCAGAAAGAGGATCGCCAGTTCGTGTTCGGGGCCTTCGGGTATGGTCATGGTGTGATTCCGCGATTGAAGCTCATAATGTCGCTCACGCCGCCTTCCTGGTATGCGATGCTCGGATGCACGCTGTAGGAATTTCCGAACGGGTGGAGGTGGACGCCCATCCAATGATCAATCTCCGAGCGAGAGCGGCGCAGGCATTGCAGCGCGATTTCGATTCCCTGCTTCGAGTAAAGAATCGCCGTCGTCTGATACGCCGAGGCGATGCGCCACAGCGTCGTGGAAAAAGGCGCGCTCCGACGAAACGGAATCGCTGAAAGGTAGAGCTGATGCCATCCCGTCGGCAGCTCTTTCAGCGCGGCGCGATAGCGTGTGAGCCATTTCTCCGTGAGATGCGCGTCGTCTTCGAAAATGAGCAGCGATTCCAGCCCGGCAGCGTGGGCCTTTTCCAGCACCCGAAGATGCGCACGGCGGCATCCCACCATACCACGCAGATACTTTGGAAACGAGCCCACTTCCTTAAATCCATGCCGCCCGACCTCCGCGATTTCCTGCGGTTCGATTTGCGCATCTGTCACCCGCACCCCGTCGGAAAAGCGGAAGGCCACGCGCTCCTGCTCCATCATCGCCACGATTCGGTCACGACGGTCTTTGCGCTCCGGCAGGCTGATCACCACGACATCGTCCGCGAGTTCCAGTAGCCCGCGTTTCGATGTTCGCACTTCGACATTTGTCCGCTCGACGGGTTTGCCTGCGACGCGATGCACTGGCGGGAATTTCCAGCCCAGCGGCTCCGCATCTTCACGACGGAAAAAATCAGAGCCCACGCTCCGATGAAAGAACGCAGCGAGATTCGAAAGCCCCATACCGTGCGCAACGGGTGCCAGCTCACGCAGCGCTTCGTTTTCCAACTGCGCAAACACGACCGCTGGCACGAAATCATTTCCCGTCACCTCGCGCTCCTTTTCTCCGAGGCCCGTCGCGTGCAAAACTGGGGATGCACCATCACGCCACAGCTCTGCACCCGGCAAAGCCGCCGCAGTCCCCGCCAAGAATGTCACCAGTCGCGTCTTCACGATATTGGCCAGCGCACCCAGCAGCCACGCGAGATCGCCCGCTTGCTTCTCCGAGAGCGGAATGAGCTGCACCTGCCCTTCCGAGCCAGGGAGCCACAGTTCCTCCGCACCCATTCCCGAGAGCAGCACAATCACCGGCGTCGTTTTCGGCAGATTCCACGTCAGCCAGTTTCGTTGAAAATCTCCCGCTTCCTCCGCCGGGACCACGACGATAACGGTCGTATCCTCCGCCACGCGCACCCGCGGGGCCGAGGCAAGCGCCGCATCCGCCTCCACTTCGCACCGAAGAGCCCAGGCTTCCTCGCTCCAATATGGCGCATCGTCCGAATAAACCACCACGCTGCCCTCCGACGCCTGACCGCAGTACATCTGCGCCGTCGCAAACGGAAACCGCCGCCCGATCGGCTGACCTTTCGGCGGACGATTCCCGCCGCCTTCCGCATAGTGCTCATCCACAATACGCGGCTCGCTGCGAAACACCGGCCAGCCCGCGAGCTCTGCATCGAACGCCGCTGCCAAATCGCCCGCTGGCAAATGCCAAGGCAACAGCAGCATCGACACCGGACACGGCGGAGCCATCGCACAGTCCTCCAGCAGTTCATCCCAATCCGGAACCTCCTCCAGACTCGCCTGATAAAGCTCCACGCCCAGCCGCGCACACAGGATGCGCAGCGATTCATTTTCTTCCCCGTGATGCATCACCACCAGCCAGCCATCCCAGTGCTTCCGGGCGGCAAAAAGCGAAAGGCTCAACTGCTCCAGGCTCCCCGTCCCCGTATTCACAAAAACCACCCCGCGTTTTCCATCGCCCTCATTCACATGCGGCACCACGCAACGCTCGCGGTGGAAAGTCCTCCACCACCGCCCGTCCACCACCCGCTCCGGCGTGCCGAGCAAAAGCGCTATCGTGTAAGTCGCATCCGGCCAATGTGGGAGCCCATAGATGTCCCCGCAAATCGTCCCGCCCTCGCGCATCTTCGGAAGCCAGTGTGGAAGCGCCCGGCACAACCACTCCGGCGCGACCTCACCGGGGATGTAGAGCAAATCCAGCGAGCCATCCGCAACCGCATCCACATTCTCCACCGAATGCACCCCGAGATTCCGCAACCGCCCATCGCCCGCCGTCTGCTCATCGAAGTGCCGACGAAGCACCGACCGCTCCCCCTCGATCATCGTGCTCCCACTCGGAACATGGACGCAAAAGTGATCCACGAGATACACCGTGGAAAACTCCCGCGTGGCCTCCGCCCAACGCCCACCGGGAAAGTAACCGATGACTGCCGCCTGTCGTAGCTGCGACGCCCCGTCGCAGGAAGTATCGGCGACGCCCTCGTCGCCGTCTCCCGTACACTGCGCCGAGGCGTCGCAGCTACGCCCCCGCATCTCATATCTCCCCGTCACCCGCCCGCCCCAATTCGGCCCATAAATCCCCAAATGAATCGCCGTAAACGGCAGCACCCGCCGCTTCCCCGGAGCAAAGCTCGTCGTAAAAAGGAAGTCATCATGCGCCGAGCCCTCGTTCCCCGTCCGCACCGGATAGCGATTCGGCAGGGCATCCAGCGAGAACAGATTGAAATACCCGATCGCCTGCGAATTCCGCGCCACCAGCCGGTCCCACGGCTCGCACGAGCGCAGCATCTCAAATTGCTCCCGAGTCTCGCACACTTTCCTCCCGCCCATCGCATAAAGGCATCCGCTCTCCAGCGGCATCGCCCGCACCCGCTCGCCGAAGTAGCGGGGAAGGAGAACATCCGCATCCAAGACCACACACCAAGTCTGTCGTAGCTGCGACGCCTCGTCGCAGGAAGTGCCCGCGACGCCGCCGTCGCGAACGTCCACTTGCGGCGGGGCGCCGCTCGCACCACCTGCGACGAGGGCGTCGCAGCTACGTCGCATCAGGTAGTCAATCCCCTCATTCAGCACCGGCCCCTTATTATCCACCGCATGGAAATCTTTCCCATCCGGCTTCAACAGCGCGCTGTCGATACACTCGATTCCATATTTTGCACAAAGCTCATGCGTCGCCCGGTCGAGCGGCACCGTCACCACCACCCAACGGTCAAAGTGAACCCGATTCCCCACCACGCATTCGAGGTAATCCGAGTAATTGATACAAATCGTGACAGCGACGAGCGTCATCGGTGCGCCCTTCCGTCGTGGCTCACGCAGCCCCCTGCGTGAAACCCAAAACGCGAAGCGCCCATCTCCCGGAACACACGCACAATTACCCTGCGCTTCGCGAAAGAATGATTCACGCAGAGGGCTGCGTGAGGCACGGCGCGCACCCGCTGCAATCTCATCCGCAGATTGCGCAGATTCGCGCAGATTACTTGTTCGAAAAACTCTGCGGAAATCTGCGTAATCTGCGGATAAAAACCTCCCGTGCTACCAACCATAAATGTATCGTTCATCATTCGGCACCCGCAAATCAATGCCCCACCACCACGGGTCCGTAATCAAATCCGCAGGCTCCGGGTGCGACCAGATGCCACGGTCGATCGGCGGGAAATAAATCTCCCGCGCCGCCCCCAAAAACGCCGCCCACCACTGAAACGCACTCTGCCCAATCGCCACCTTCTGAAACGAATGAATCAACCGAAAATCCTCCATCCCCCCGCGACAATGCACCACCCCGCCCAAATCCAGTAACCGCGTCAACATCGGGTCATCCGGGTCATCCATCAGCCAGTGCAATTCCGTATGCTCCACCTTCGCCACCAACCGCCGAATCTCCCCCTCCGTCAACCGACTCGCCGCCCGCAGCGCCGCATCCTCCCGCTTTGCTGCTAAATCATCTGCATCAATCTTCGCACCCTTATCCGCCATATGCCCACCGCAACCCACGCAGATCAATAGCGCCCCCGAAGATCGTTCGGCAGTCGGGTTTTCGAGGCGAAACCAGTCGTTGCGGATTTCTTGTTTGTTGGCGGAGATGAGGTCGAAACGTTGGAACCCGCCATCAAAGGAGATTGGCCCGCCACCAGAACTCAGTATCTCTTCAATTTCTATTCTTCTTCCCGATTTCACTTCAAATGGCCACTGCCCCGACCATCGAGTATGTATCGCCAAACCCACCTTAAGAAAAGAAAGCGAAACCTGAATCAAAGGAAAGTGTTCAATTCGTGCTCCCATGATCTGTTGAAAAGCGGTCATCGAAAGCGAACCAAGTGGATGAACCGTTTCGTTCAAACTTTTGAACATCCCATGCCGATTGATACCACGGCTCATCTAATAGACGATAGGACCGATGCCCTAAGAGTTTCGTCATCTATGGCTGCGGCGGCTTCTCTTGCTGCGACCTTGTCAACGCCGCTGAGAGACCGAGTTGTTGCAGCAATAGCCTTGTCTCTGTCGCTTCCTTTTGGAAGCGTATTAATCCAGTCCGACAGAGCTTCGGAGTCATGGTCAAACCACTTGTAAACGAGGCCATCAATTGCAGCGGACCGAAATGTTGCGTCCAAATTTAAAATCATTTTTGCAGCACTTGCAGGATCTTGCGATGCCGCTTTCACTGCTATATTAAAATATAGCGACTCCCGAGAGCTTGCATCCTTAACAGTTTTTGCAAGATTGAATCTATCAAGCAGCGGCCCGCTTGATTGTTCAATATAGTATTCCATAGAAATATCTCTCCGAACACCAGTTAATGTCCCGAGCCAAGCCAGCATATCTGAATCATTTAACTTTTTTTTCTGAAGATGCGCTACCGCAGTGACCGCTCTCTGCCAGCCTGAAATTGAAATTGGTTCCAAAAATGAGACCAGCGATTCCATGTCTAAAATATTGCCGGAGCCTTCAATCGTTGAAATCAGCGCAGTGGCACCAGCTATCCTGTCTTCCAAAAGCTCAAAGTTAGAAACCCTGCTAAAGGCGGAAATTCCCTCAGATCGGTAATCATTAATCGCAATCTCGCTAACTAGTGCTGTTCGTTGACGTGAGAATGGCATTTGCTTAAATAAAACGTCCATAAGCACTCTGTCACCAATCAGAAGTGCGGCACGAATAGATGCCTGCTGAAGCATATTTCGAGAATCACCGGTGAGTTGAGCTGATGCGCTCTCAAACAATAGTTTCGGATTCTTTCCTGCGTGAGACATCGCAATTGAAGAAAGCAACACGCCCTTTTCATTCGAATTTTTCGAGGCAGCGATTATTTTGGCCAAGTTTTCAAAATGTTCACCCATACAATCATGCTGAATTGCAGAAAGCATTTCCTGCCTCAATCTGGTGTCCGTCTGTTGCTGTAGAATATTGATAGCCTCATCAATGTTTCCGGTTTTGATGAATTGAAGCACTTCAGTCATTTGACCATTTTTTCCTACATCGGGAACTGACGAAATTCCAAGGGGCGGCTTCGTGGGCGACAGATTCTTCGGGCTATAATCCGTCCCTCCACCCGCAGGCGGCGGAGGAGCGTCGCAAGCCGGAATTGCTATGAACGCCAAACAGGCGAGCAAATGTCTAACTTTAAGGCTCATATCAAAATCATCTGACCAATTTACGGTTGATTGACAGGCAGGGAGGGTAGTGTCACTCCGACAGGAAGTTCATCATCAGAAATTTCCGCTACAGTAGGCATCGGAGTAGGTGGAATTTGTGGTAATTTCTTAACATCCAAGCCATATGCAAAAGTGTAAGTTTGAGAGAAACCAATATCCACATTATGCTCCTTTGTTTCCAACTGTGCTGGATTTGAATTCGGAATCGTGACGAAACCAGAATTGTTCGAGTTCACTACATAGTGCGTAAGCTTCAATGTCCCAGAAGCTCCTACCGTATACCGTAGCTCTGCCGAGTTCTTATCGACTTCATAGCCGATTTTCCAAGTAATCGACCCACTAAGAGTTCCATAAGTGGTAATTCCTATCGTGCCAGGAAAGTCAATTTTTAATTCAATAGGAGTGATTGCGACAGCAGCAGATTTCTCGCCCTTCGAATCTGGGTCAGCAGTTTTTGTAGCCTCACTGTCATGATAATCATCTAATTTCCAACTGCAACCTATTTCACTGAAGTTGGAATCAATAAAGTTATTCGGAGGCAAAATCCCGTTCTGCATCGTCACAGCTCCTTGAGAAACAGGCTTCTCACTAATGAGAATCGCCATATACAATACACGCGCAAAGCATGTGTACGGACCGAGGCCTTTATTGATTCCTGGCGCAGGATACTGCTTGGGCACACTTGGCTCGTGGTTCCATGAAAAATTCGATGCAAAACTAAACTTGTATGATTCAACCGGGGACGCGGCTGTTGAAGCCGGCTTATCTCCGCCATCGATTAAATAGGCGGTAAGGAACGGCGTTCCACCTGGCCTGACATATGAAATTGGAAGGGACTTGTCTGGGAAACTATGGGAGTTGAGGAAAATGCTGTAGTGAGGTGACGAACAGTTTTCAATACCACAGATTGAGGTTTCAGCAAAAGCATCAAAGGCAAATGTGGTAACAAGGGCCACAGCAGCAGTTCGTTTAATAAACCCGCGCCGCGTCGTCGCGGCGGGCAGGGTGATGAGGGGCGTTAGTTCGTTGTGTTCGTTCGTGTTTGTATTCATGGATTCTGAGTTCTGAGTTGTGGTTTGTAAATTAACTTTTGGTGGTTGCGTCGCGTAAAAGGGCTTGATCGCCCCACGCGATCTATTCGGATTATGGGCGCCAGGTGGCTTCTGCGATGTCGCTGGGTTGGCCGACTTCTTGGTCGTTGACGACTCCGATGACGCGGTACTCGCGGACTTCGGCTTGGCCGGGGGTTGCAGGGGCGTTGTCGTCTTGCACGGGGAATTTCACGCGCTTTGCGGCCAGTAAGCGCCAGGTTTCTTCGCCTTTGCGCCGCCAATAGACGTTCATGCTGGTGACGCCGCGCTTCTTCGTCATGAGTTCATTGTGCCCGCCGAAGCTGGTGATGCGGGTGATGACGGGCTTGTAGGTGAGGGGATTAAACGTCGCGGAATCCGAGAGGATTTCTAGCACTTCACCGATGCCGAAGTTGTAGCCGCCGCTCACTTTGATATTCGAGAAATCCTGACGGATGGAGGGGATATGGGTGGTCATGGCCCCGTCGAGGTCGCCAAGTTTTTCATCCAGCACCGCCTTCGCATCCATGACCGCTTTTGCCGTATCGCGGATGGTGCCGACGCGGCTGATCAAGGAGTTGATGCGATTGGCATCCCAGCCCGCCAAACCCGCAAGCTGGGCAGGCGCTTTTTCGCAGAAGTTCTTTGCCCAATCGTAGCGATTTTCAGGGCTGTCAGGAATGATGTCGTTATTTGGCATATCAGCGGTGTTTTTTGGTGTTTACAGAGAGAATGAACCGGCAGTGTGAACGGGACCGGGTGCAGTTTGGACGGGATTGCTGGCAGTTGGGCGGGTTCTGTGGGCAGAATGAAGCGGACTGCGAGCAGTGAGGCACGTTCTGCCGACGGAACTGCCCGGACTGTGGCCAGACGGGCTCGCTTTGCCTCCAGACTGAGCCGAACTGAGGCCAGTCCGAGCGCAACTGCGAGCAGTCCCGATGAAAGGGCGGGCAGATGGAAGCAAACTGAGCGCAGTCCGAACAGAACTGCTGGCAGAATCGTGCGAACTGAGGACGGAGCGACCAAAACTGCGGCCAGTTCCCGCAACCGGGCTTCCCGGCTGGCAGCCGGGAACCACAAAGTAGGCGAGATTTGTAATCTCGCAGCATGTGCGTAGCTGAATGAGCGCGAGTTTGGAAATCCCGCCTACGTGCTTGGCACGCGAGTTCCTCGAAATGAATAACGGCAACCCGACCGAGCCCGCTATTACTTCCCGACTTCCCGACTTCCCGACTTCCCGACTTCCCGACTTCCCGACTTCCCGACTTCCCGACTTCCCGTGTCACCAAGGCATGCGAAACCGATGTGGTCGCAAGTGCTTCGTGGAAGTTAGGAGACATGGGTCGTGATTTTGAAGTCATGTGGAGGGAAGGGAGTGCGACGGGCTTGGTCAAACAAAAACTTTGGAAAATATTCGTGCCGTCACTCCGAAGCGGTGCCCCGTCGCCACACCGGACGCGGGAACCCCACCGCGACAAGCGCGCGGCGATTTTCAGCTCTCTTTGCGAATGCGGCGGCGCGTGACGAGCAGAGACTCCACCACAAGAAGGAAAATGGCGACACCGAGTGGCCACTGATATCGATCGATGCCGAGCTTGCGGACCTGCGTAAGGCCCTTGCCTTCCGTCATCCGGAGAGTGCGTCCGACGTCGGCCATGCCGCCCGCGATCGTGTTTAGCAGCCGGTAATTGCCGCCCGTGGCTTGTGCAATTTCAGTGAGCGTTTTCTCGTCGAGCGCGCTGTTTACGGGTTGGTTTTTCTCGTCGAGCATGGCGACGGGCTCACCACCAGGGCCGGGAATCATGATTTGCGCGCCGTTCGGCGTGCCTATGCCGACGGTATAGATAATGACGCCGTCCTCTGCGAGTTTGCCGGCGGCCTTGATGCCGAGCTTTTCCAAATCCTCGCCGTCGCTAAGGACGATGAGCACCTTGCGCTTCTCGGTTTTTTCAAATGCACCGCGGGCTGCAAAAAGTGCGGATGCGATATCGGAGCCCGGCACGTTGAGCGAGTCCGGAGTGAGGTCGGAAAGCGTTTCCTCAAAAGCGTCGTAGTCCAGCGTGAGCGGGCACCACAGGAAGGCGTCCCCCGCAAATGCCACCAGCCCCACGCGTCCGCCGGCATGCCGGTTTAGGAAGTCCCGGATGGCGAGCTTTGCACGCTCCAGGCGGTTGGGTTGTACGTCTTTTGCGAGCATCGATTTTGAGACATCGAGCAGGAAGACGACGTCCTCGCCCTTGCGCTTCACTTCCTCCTCAATGATGCCCCACTGCGGACGTGCCATCGCGAGGCCGAGGAGGAGGACCGCGATGAGAAGGAGCCCGTTCTTCACGATGCGCCTGATCGGGCTGTGGTGCGCGAGCAGCGACTGAAGCTGGTCCGGGCTCGCAAATGCCGCGAGCTGGCTCCGGCGGCGGTTCGCAGAAAATGCAATGAGCACCGCGAGCAGAATCACGCTGCCAGCGGCGAGCCACAACCATTCGGGTTCGGCAAAGAGGAGCTTGTGCTTCATGGCACCCTCCTGAATCTCGTATTGGCGAGCAGCAGTTCGAGCAGCAAAAGCACGACGCCCGCGAGCAGCGGAATCTGATACAGCGGCGTGAAAGTGCGGCGGCTTTTCAGTTTCTTCTCCGTCTTCTCCAGCCGGTCGATGTCCGCATACACGGTGTCGAGTTCCTGCATGTTGGTCGCTGTGTAGCTCTTGCCTCCGGTGAGGTTCGACATCTTTTCAAGGACGACGTAATTCGCCGCTGAGAGCTGGGTGATGTAGCCCATCGGGCGTCCGTCGAAGCCGAGGTTGAACTTCCCGGTGCTCCGGTCGAAATCGTGCAGCATGCATGGTTCGTTCTTGCCGATGCCGATGGAGTAAATACGGACTTTTTCCCCGCGGGCGAACTCGGCTGACGGCAGCGGTTCGAGCGTCTCCCACTTGTTGTTGTCGCCATCGGTTAACAGCATGATGACCTTGCTTTTGCTGTCTTTCTGCGCCGCCAGACGGCGGACGGCGAGGCCGGTGGCGTCGCCAATTGCGGTGCCGACCTGATTGATGATTCCGATATGCAGCCGGTCAAATTGCTGGAGCAGCCATTCGTGGTTGAGCGTCGGCGGGCAGAGGAGAAATGGAACGCCGCTGAAAACGACGAGTCCGATTCGATCGCTCGGACGCTTGGCGATAAACGCCTTCATTTGCTCCTGAGCGATGTCGAAGCGCGTCTTCAGCGTGCCGGGCGGTGCCATGTCGAGCGCCATCATGCTCCATGAAAGGTCATAGACGATCATGATATCCACGCCGCTCGACTGCACCTCGGTTTCCTCATTCACCATCCGCGGTCCCGCGAGGGCCACGATGGCGAGGGCCACGATCACGGTGCGGAGAAACAGGAACAGCCGTCCTGCGCCGGAGCGGACCCTTCCTCCGATGGAGCGAATGAGCTCGGCGCTCGAGAAAATCAGTGCGCCTTCACGCCCGGTCCGCCCGCGGAGGAACGCGTAGATCGGCAGCAGCGCAAGCAGCGCGAGAGCCCATGGATACTGAAATTCAAAGGCGCTCGTCATGGCGTGGCGGAGGTTGTCAAAACAGGTGCAGAGCTGGGGCTTGTGCGCCGGCCTTCGATGCGTGCGATAAGCGCCAGCACCCGTTCGGAGCTTGTGGCATCCTTCGTTGAGGGGACGGGAGAAAACTTCGCCTCATCACAAGCGTCGAGGAGCGCGGCCGTCTCGTTGCCGAGCTGCGTGTCCCACGAAGGATGGGCGGACAGCCATTGCAGCAACTCCGCCGTCGTAGCGCCGCGGGCAGGGATGTGAAACGCGGCAAGCAGGTAATTCCGCAACACAGTCGAGATGGCGAACTGGGTGGCCGTTGCAGCAGACATTGCCTCCAGTTCCTTCCTCGCGGTCACATACGCGGGCGGCGGAGGCGGGCCTTGTTTTTTCGGACGGGATGCGACCATCGCGGCAAGAATCGCGAAGATCCCCGCGCCGATAAACCACGGGAGAAGATCCCGTTTTTTCTCCTCTGCCAAGGGCGGCAGGGCATCGCGCATCGGGCGTAGTTCCGGGATCGGTCCAGGGTCCTTCGTGATTGCCGCGCCCGCGGAAAATGCGGCGACGAAGAGCGCAAGCGCAATTGCTTTCATCGCCGCCTCCTTGTTTCGAAAAACCGTTGCAGCGTGGATGCAAAATCATCGCCCGGCGAGAGGCGGACCACATCCACCGCCGTTTGCGTGAGCGCCCTGTCGAGGTGCTCCACGCGTTGCGCCGCCTTCTCTGCGTAGGCTGCGCGCACGGCGGGCCGGACCGTGTCCAGCTCCAGCAGTTCTCCGGTTTCCGAGTCCTCCAGCATCAGCAATCCCACCGGCGGCATCGCCCGTTCACGGTGATCATGGAGATGCACACAAACGAGATCGTGACGCGAATTGGTCTGCCCGAGTTCCCGGAACAAATCGCGCTGCCCGGACTTCACATCGAAGCTGTGCAGGAAGTCCGTGATCAGAAAAACCACCGCACGCCGATGGAGCACATGGTTGAGGAAACTGAGCCCCGCCTGAATGCTGGTCCCTTTCTTCTTTGCGGGAAAAGCGAGCGCCTCGCGGATGATGCGCAGCAGGTGTTTGCGGCCCTTTTTCGGAGGAACGAAAAGCTCCACCTCCTCGCTAAAGAGGAGCAGTCCGACTTTGTCACCATTGCGCAACGCCGAGAACGCCAGCGTAGCAGCGACCTCGGCGGCGAAGTCGCGCTTCGTGTAGCCCGTGGACCCAAACCCTCCGCTTGCGGAGACGTCGAGAACGAGCATCACCGCGAGTTCACGCTCCTCCCGATGGAGCTTCACGAAAGGGCGGCGCATCCTCGCGGTCACGTTCCAATCGATCGTCCGGACATCGTCGCCCGGCACGTATTCGCGCAGTTCCTCGAAGTCCATCCCGCGGCCCTTGAACTGGCTATGGTACGCGCCTGTCATCAAATCATTCGCCAGCTTGCTGGTCCGTAATTCGACGCGCCGAACGCGACTCAGAAGGTCTGCCGTCGTGATTGGTGATTGGTGATTTGTGATTGGTGGCACTACTGCACGCCTCCGTCGTGTGGTGAGGTCCTGAAATCGTTGTCTGCCGGTAAGTGACAGAAATCTGCGGAGCGGTCGATCATCCTGCGAAGCATGGCCCCGATGTGATCGTAACTGGCATTTAGTTTCTGGCACTGTTCTTCGGTCGAATACTTGCAGTCGAACGAGGCATCGAGCCACGCCTGGGTTTCGAGGGATTCGCCCATTGCTTCGTTGAGCTTGTTCACGAACGCGGCCTTATAGCTCCTCCTTGCCCAAGCTTCTGCGACGATTGCGCCAACCGCACGGGAACTCCGACGGATCTGATCGGTCAGCGAAAAGCGTTCTTCCTTTGGAAACTGCTTCGTGAGTTCGAAAACGCGCAGTGCGGAATCCCTCGCGAGTTTATACACGTTCAATTCTCGGAATGATTTTGCTACCGCCATTTGCGCTTCTACGAATCACAATTCACAATTCACAATTCACAACTTGTAACCCTACGGCACCGGCACGTTGTCAAAGATTCGCTTCACCACGGCATCGCTCGTGATGCCCTGGGCCTCGGCCTCGTAGGTGAGGAGCACGCGGTGACGCAGCACGTCCGCACCGATCGCCTTGATGTCGCCCGGTGTCACATACGCCCGGCCCTGAATGAGTGCCCAGGCCTTCGCGGCAAGGGTCAGCGAGATGGTTGCGCGGGGGCTTGCGCCGAACTGAATCAGCGGAGCAAGATCGCCCACTCCGTATTTCGCCGGTTCGCGCGTCGCGAAAACCACATGCACAATGTAGTCGCGCACTTTCTCGTCCACATGCAGATCATCCACCACGGCGCGGGCCGCGAGGATTTGCTCCTGGTCTATCACTTTCTCCACGTCCGTCTTCGGCTTGGTAAAAGCCATCGTATCCAGAATCTTCCGCTCCTCGGCAAAGCTCGGATAGCCAACCACGACCTTTAACATAAAGCGATCGACCTGCGCCTCCGGCAGTGGATAAGTGCCTTCCTGGTCGATGGGGTTTTCCGTCGCCAGCACGAGGAACGGCGTCGGCAGTTTATGGGTCTCGCCGCCCAGCGTCACCTGACGTTCCTGCATCGCCTCCAGCAAGGCCGACTGCACCTTTGCGGGCGCGCGGTTGATTTCATCGGCCAGTACGATATTCGCAAACACCGGCCCCTTGGTCGCGTGATATTTCCCGTCTCCCGGATTGTAAATCAGCGTGCCCACGATGTCTGCGGGCAGCAGGTCGGGAGTGAATTGGATGCGGCTGAAGCTGGAGTGAATCGCATTCGCCAGAGTGCGCACGGCGAGCGTTTTGGCCAGTCCCGGCACACCTTCCAGCAGCACGTGGCCGTTTGCCAGAAGGCCCACCAGAAGACGGTCGAGCAGGTTTTGCTGACCGACGACCACCTGGCCCACGGTTTCGCGCAGTTTCGGGATCCATCCCGCGGCATCGCGCACGCGGGCGTTCAATTCGTCAAGGGACGGTTGGCTCATGAGTGCCGGAGGGGATGCGAAAGTCGCCGCCGGGGCAAGCCTCACTTGCGGGAAAGTTGAGAACGGTGAGTAAGAAGTAAGAGCGGCATGCCGCGTTTGGAAACCCGTCGTTCCGCCCGACATTCGTGCTCGCAGAATCCAAATATCCGGTAAACTGACCGCTATGAAGCGCACCGTGCTCGATTTTATCCTCGTCCTGCTTGCCTCGCTCGCCACCCTCCGCGCAGCCGAAGCGCCGCAGCGCCCGATGATGGGCCGGCTGCCGGCGGCGAAGGTGCTCTTTCTCGGCAACAGCATCACCCTCCACGCCCCCGCACCGGGCATCGGCTGGATGGGGAATTGGGGGATGGCGGCGAGCGCGGAGGAGAAGGATTTTGTGCACCTGCTCACGGCCGACATCGCAAACGCCGCAGGCGCGCCGCCGAAGACGATGGTGCGGAATGCGGCGGGGTTTGAGAGGGAGTATGAGACGTTTGACCTGGCGAAGGAGTTCAAGGGAGAGCTGGAGTTCAGCGCGGACATGGTGGTGGTGGCCATCGGCGAAAACGTGCCGCAGCCGGAGACGGACGAGGCGCGGGCGAAGTTCGCGGCGGCGTTTGCGCGGCTGCTCGCGACGCTGAAGGAACACGGGGCGCCGGTGATTTTTGTGCGCAGTTCATTTTGGCCGGAGGGAGTGAAGGACGGCATCATGCGTAAGGCGGCGGCGGAAGCGGGGGCGACGTTTGTGGACATCGCAGCGCTCGGCGGCGATGCCTCGAACGCAGCGAGCGCCGAACGGAAAATCGAGCACCCCGGAGTGGCGGGCCATCCGGGAGACAAGGGGATGAGGGCAATCGCCGATGCGATTTTTTCGGCGATGAAAAACCGCGCACAGCCCGGGTGGCCGGATGGGTTCATCGGCTACTCGGAATTGCAGACGGATCTGCCCGGCGGACGTCATGTAAATACCCGCACGATGCGTGCGTGCGTGGTGAAGGCGGATGGAACCGAACGGCGTGAAGTGGCGGCGGAACTGGCCACCGACGCGGACACTTCGACGCAGTTTGCGGGTTGGTCGCCGGACGGCACCGTGGCGGTCATCCATCGCGGATGGAAGAGCGCGGAAAACGGCAGGTGGGAGGAGGAGAACAAGACGTTTCGTTTCACGAAGGAGGATTGCCTGCTGGATGCCTATTTCGTGGATCTCTCGACGGGAAAAACGGAGAACGTGACCGCCGTGGACCGCGTCAGCTTTTACAACAGCGGGGTGTTTTTCTGGCCGAAGGATTCGTCAAAGCTCGGATTCACGGCGCTCGTGGATGGTAATTCGCATCCCTTCCGCATGGACCGCGATGGCCGGAATAAGACGGACCTGACGAGCGGATCGAAGGAGTTCTCCTACGGTTTCAGCACTTCCCGCGACGGCAAGCGCATCGCCTACCACAAGAACTACCAGATTTTCCTGGCGGATGCCGACGGGTCAAACGCCGTGCAGGTTCAGACGGGGCAGCCGTTCAATTTCGGTCCGACGTGGTCGCCTGACGGGCAATGGGTGTTGTTCGTCAGCGGCGAGCATTACGATTGCCATCCCGCCATCGTCCGCACCGATGGGACGGGTCTCAAAAAGATCGCCGACCGCGGCGGCTATCGCGGAGTGGTCGAATTTCTCGACGTGCCGGATTTCCACGGAGGGAGTAGCGATACGCCGGTTTGGACGCCCGACAGCAAGCGCGTCATCTATACCGCGAAGGTCGGGGAGAACGTGGAGTTATTCTCCGCAGGCCTCGACGGCGTGATGGACCAGCTCACGAAATCCGCGGCAGGCACGTTGCATTATCATCCGCAATTGTCGCCCGACGGCGGATGGCTCACGTACGGCTCGAAGCGCGAAGGCGTCCGGCAACTCTACGTGATGCGCCTCGCCGATCGCACGGAACGGAGAATCACGAATCTCGGTCCGGGCCATGCCGCAATGTGGCCGCACTGGCAGCCGGAGAAGGCGCAGGATGGCATCGACATTCAACTCCGTGGAGAGGCGGCCACCGAACTCGCGCCCCACGGCACGGGCAATGTCTATGCGCCGGAAGTGCGCCGCGACGGCGAGGGCTGGCTGATGTGGTACGGAGGGCAGGGTCGCGACGGGCATGACCGCATCCACCTCGCGAGATCCGCCGACGGACGACGCTGGACGAAACAGGGTGTGGTGCTTGATTGCGGCACGGCGAACCACGTGAACGACCCGTCGGTCGTGCGCGTCGGCGCAGTATGGTGGATGTTTTACACGGTAGCGGAAAAGGGCGAACTTGACGAAATCGCGGCGGCGACGTCATTCGACGGCGTGAGCTGGGAGAAGCGCGGTGTCGTGCTGCGGCGAGGCGAGGGGAGTGCGTGGGACTCATGGAAAGTGGGCCGTCCGTCGGTGCTGCACGAAGGCGGAGTCTTCCGGCTATGGTTCGACGGCCAGCCCACTCCCGAAGCTGCGGCGGCAAACCTGCTGGCGGCCTCGGTGAAGCGCGAAAGTCGTGCCGTCGGCTATGCGGAATCGCACGACGGCCTTGTGTGGGTGCGCCGCCCGGAACCGGTCTTTCGCGAGGGCGCCGGTGCGATCCATGTCTCCCGGGTCGGCGGAAAACTCGTGATGCTCATTGAATCGCACACCGGAGTCCGCTGGGCTGGCAGCGAGGACGGGCTAACATGGATTTCCCGCGGCCCGCTGCTTCCCTTGAGTGGCGGTGAAGAAGACCGCTTCGGGCAGGTCACGCCATTTTTGCTCACGTGGAATGATGAAACCATCGTGTTCTTCGGCGCGGCGCGTCGGCGGACTTGGGACGGCAATACGATTGGCGTTGTAAAGGGGCGCTTCCCGTCGGAATAGCACATGGCTTTGCCGGCGCACGACTGGATGCCATGGTGCCGAACGATGCGCGGCGCACTGACGGGCGGTGCGCGTCCATACGCGGAAATCGGGGCGACGCTGGGGATGAGCGAAGGCGCGGTGAAGATTTCGGTGGTGCGCTTGCGCGAGCGGTTTCGCGATCTACTGCGCGCGGAAATCGCCGAAACTGTCGCGACACCGGGCGAGACGGATGCGGAGATGCGTCATCTTCTCGATGCCCTCGCAGGATGATGAATCCGTCTTTTCCAATCGCGTCAGAGGACTCGCGTGTTGGCGGTTTCGCGTTACAAAGGCGCTCGCCACTCATATAGTCCATCGCATCCAAATTCATGTCCGCAGTAGAACTCTCCAATATCACGAAAGCCTATGGCGGACAGACCGCGGTCGATGATTTGAGTCTCATCGTTCCTGAGGGTTCGGTGTATGGGTTTATCGGTCCGAACGGCTCGGGGAAAACCACAACGCTGCGCATGATTATGCGAATCATCATGCCGGACCGGGGAACCGTCCGGGTGATGGGGGAGGCCGCCCACGGACCGGCAAATAATCGCGTAGGCTATCTGCCCGAGGAGCGCGGCCTGTACAAGCAAATGAAAGTGAAGGATGTCCTGCATTTTTACTCCGAGCTCAAGGGCCACCGGGCCACGGCCTCTGAGATCCAAGGCTGGCTGGAGCGCTTGGAATTGGGCGGCGCGGGCGACAAAAAGGTGGAGCAATTGTCGAAAGGGATGAGCCAGAAAGTCCAGTTCATCGCGACCCTCATCGCCAGGCCGAAGCTCGTGATTCTCGATGAGCCATTCAGCGGACTCGACCCGGTGAATGCAGTTCTCATGCGGGACCAGGTGCTGGCGCTCAAACGCGAGGGAATCACCATCATTTTCTCCACACACGACATGGCTGTCGCGGAGAGGATGTGCGACTCTATCTTTATGATCTACAAAGGGCGCAAGGTGCTCGATGGCACGCTCGATTCGATCCAGCAGAACTACGGAAGCGACATTGTGCGGGTGAGGATTGAAGGCGGCGACTGCAATTTGCTCGCCGGATTGCCGGGCGTTCTAAAGGTCGCAGACTTCGGAAATTTCCAGGAGTTGCGAACCGCGGCGGATTGCGACACGCAGGCGCTGCTCGCCGCCCTGCTAAAGCTTGGGCGGGTGAATCATTTCGAAGTCACAAAACCCGGACTGCACGATATTTTTGTGCGGATTGCGTCACCGGAAGCCCTGAAAGGAGAAACGGTCCTTGCGTAAAATATTCGTCATCGCAGCACGCGAATTCAAAGCCGCCGTTTGCACAAAGGCTTTCATCGTCAGTCTCATCCTGCTCCCGCTGCTGATGAGCGGAGGATTCTTCGCGCAGAAAGCGTCGAAGAAGATGGGAGACCGGACGACGAAGGAAGTGGTCGTCCTGGATCGCACTCCGGGCGCGGAACTTTTCCCGGTCATCGAGAGCGCTGCCAAACTCCGCAATGAGCGCGATATTCTCGACAAGGAAACAGGCCGGCAAATGAAGGCCAAGTTTGTGTTTACGCGCATTGAGCAGGTGCCGTTCTCCGACGCCGATGCCGTGATGACGCAGCGGTTCGAATTGTCGGAGCGCATCCGCAGTGGCGGATTGTTCGCCGTAGTCGAGATCGGCAAGGATGTGATGAGTCCGAAAATCGGCGCGTCGGACCCCGGCCAAATAGCGGACGATGCCGGGGCGTTGATCGGCGATTCGAATTTGATCCGCTACACTTCGAGTCACCCAACATACACGGAACTCTCCGCTTTTCTCCAAGGCTGTTTGCCGCAGGAAGTTTACGCCCGCCGGTTGCGCGCCGCGGAGTTGCCCGCGGAAAAAGTCCTGCCGCTGCTCATCCCTCCGCAGGTCGTGAGCCGGGGGCTCATCACGCGGGATGCCTCCGGAAAGACGGTGCAGGAAGACAAGATCAACGAAGCCTCCGCGACCTTGGTGCCGCTGGTGCTTTTGCTCGTGATGTTTATGGTCGTGATCGTCGGTGCGAGCCCGATGACGATGAACGTGATCGAGGAAAAACAGCTTCGCATCGCCGAGGTTCTGCTCGGTTCGGTGCGACCTTTTGAGCTCATGATGGGCAAGCTGCTCGGCGGAGTGGGTGTGGCGCTCACGCTGGCTGCGATCTATGTCGGCGGCATCCTGCTTCTGGCGGATCGTTTCGGTATGGCCGGTTACGTTTCGCCTTCAGTCCTCGCATGGTTCCTCGTGTTCACGATCGTGGCCACGTTCATGTATGGAGCGCTTTTCATCGCTGCAGGGGCTGCTGTTACGAATGTGAAAGAGGCTCAATCCCTGATTGCGCCGATCATGATCTTCATCGCGCTGCCGATGTTTGTGATCCAGCCGATGCTTCAGAATCCGTCTGGCCCTATCCCGATGGCGGTTTCGTTTTTCCCCCTCTCCGCGCCGATGATGACCATCGCTCGAATCGCGATTCCTCCCGGCATTCCGGTCTGGCAGGCGCTGCTCAGCGTGGCGATTTCCCTGCTCGCCACCCTTGCAATCGTGTGGTGCGCAGGCCGGGTTTTTCGAGTAGGACTTCTGATGCAAGGCCAGGCCGCGAAGCCGAGGGAAATCCTCAGGTGGATCATGAAAGGCTAGCAGGAGACTGATGGTCGCGGTTGGGGCGGCTATCGGCGCGAGTCGCTTGTAACAATCGTCCGCAGACTCTTATCTCTTTCTGGAAGACATCCATGCCGACGAATGACCAGACCGAACCATTGGGGAAGCCGCGTGCGCATTTTGCGACGACGCGGTGGTCGGTCGTGCTGGCAGCGCGGGACGAGCAGTCGCCGGCTTCGCAGGAGGCGCTGGAGACATTGTGCCGGGGATATTGGTATCCGCTCTACGCGTTTGTCCGCCGTGTCGGGCACTCGGCGCATGACGCGCAGGATTTGACGCAGGAGTTTTTCTCGCGGCTTTTGGAGAAGCACTGGCTCGATGCGGCGGAGCAGGAGCGCGGGCGGTTCCGCAGTTTTCTCGTGATGGCGATGAAGCGTTTTCTGGCGAATGAATGGGACCGCTCGCGTTCGGCGAAGCGTGGCGGCGGGCATGCTTGTGTGCCGATGGATACGGAGTTTGCCGAGACCCGGTATGCGCAGGAGCCCGCGGCAACGATTCCGGCGGACTCTTTATACGAGCGGCGATGGGCGCTCACGTTGCTCGACCAGGCGATGGCGGCACTGCGGGCCGAGTATGAGAAGGACGGGCGCGGGGATGATTTCGCGCACTTGAAGGAATTCCTCGTGTCGGAGCGCGGAGCGATTCCATACGGCGAAATCGCAGCAAGCCTCGGCTGCGCAGAGGGCGCGGCGCGTGTGGCGGTGCATCGGCTGCGCAAACGGTTCCGCGAGGTTTTCCGCGAGACCATCGCCGAAACGGTGACCAATCCCGGGGATGTGGACGCGGAGATTCGATTTGTTGTGGAAATTTTGAGCCGGGTGTAACAACGCCTGCGCAGTTCTTATTGGAAAGGGCGATGAACGATTCCGATCAAACCAACCGTCAATGTCCGCGATGCGGCTCCACGCTGGGCACCGATGCGCCGCAGGGACTCTGCCCGCGCTGCCTATCGGCCCTGCCGCTCGATGCGGATACCGTGCTCGACGATGCCGACGTCAAAGCCGCGGCGCTTCCGCTTTCGCCCGACGAACTCGCGCCTCATTTTCCGCAGCTCGAAATCATCGAGTGCCTCGGACGCGGCGGCATGGGCGTCGTGTATAAAGCGCGGCAGAAATCGCTGGGCCGAATCGTCGCGCTGAAATTGCTCGCTCCGGAGCGGGCGGAGGACCCGGCGTTTGCGGAGCGTTTCGCGAATGAGGCGAAGGCGCTCGCTGCGCTGAATCATCCGCACATCGTGGGCGTGTATGATTTCGGTCGCGCAGGCGGGTTTTACTTTCTGCTGATGGAGTTCGTGGATGGAGTGAATTTGCGGCAGGCGATGAAGGCGGGCCGCTTCACGCCGGAGCAGGCGCTCGCTGTGGTGCCGCCGGTTTGCGAAGCGCTGCAATTTGCGCATGAACACGGAATCGTGCATCGCGACATAAAGCCTGAGAATTTATTGCTCGATAAAGACGGTCGCGTGAAGATCGCGGACTTCGGCATCGCGAAAATGCTCCACGCTGAAGGCTCGGATGTGGGCTTCGCAGAAAGCCAGCCCGCCGGCACGCCGCAGTACATGGCACCCGAGCAGAAGGCGCATCGCCGCACGGATCATCGCGCGGACATCTACTCACTCGGCGTGGTGCTCTACGAATTACTCACCGGCGAACTCCCCGCCGACAAACTCCAGCCGCCTTCGCGCAAAGTGCAGATCGATGTGCGCCTCGATGAGATCGTGCTGCGCGCGTTGGAGAAAACGCCGGAGCTGCGCTTCCAGACCGCGAGCGAGTTTCGCACGCAAGTGGAGAATGCAGTTTCAACCTCCGGCAGCAGCGGAGGAGAGAAAGCGCACGCAACCAGCACCCCGCCGCGCTTCTCGCGTATGGCCATCGCGGGGGCGGCGTGGTTCGGAGTGGCGTTGGTTGGCATTCTGACAGTTGCGGGGCCAATTCAGAAGGGCCTGCCGTGGTGGCAAACGCTGCTCAGTCTCATGATTCTATTGCCGACACTGTCCGCGCCATTCGGAGCGACGATCCTCGGCTGGGTCGCCGTCTCGCAAATCCGGCGCTCGGCGGGAAGTCTCTACGGCTTGGGGCTCGCCGTCTTCGACGGATTGTTATTCCCGCTGCTGGCGCTGGATGGATTGATCTTCTGGTTGTTCAGCTCCCTCACGCGGATGGTCGTGGATTTCTACGCGAATCCGTCCGTCGTGGGAGATCCCCGAATCGATCCCCCATTCCTGACGCGGCTGGTAAATGATCTGGCCAATCAAGGCGCCAGCGCGACGCTCGTCGCAATCGCGACGGTCATCATGATCCTCGTGGTGGACTATTTCATCATCCGCGCAGTCTGGCGCGCGGCAAAGGAGCCATCCGCCGTTCCCGCCACGGTGCCGCAGGCGACAATCAGTTCCATCGCGCTCGCGATTATATTGCTCCTGCTGGGGAGCGTCATTCCCGTCGTCGGCATCCGGTGGCACAACGGCTCGGTCCTGGCGGCTGCGGAGGACCACATGAAATACATCAGGTCGCTCCAGAGCGGCACGGCGAGTCTGAGCACTCAAATCGGCGAGGCGAATGCGGGCGCAGGCCGCGCGGCTTCGCGTGCGGGCAACAGCGCCGAGCGGGAGGAAACCCGTGCGCAGGCTCGCGAAGAGCGACTCACGTATGAGCGGCGTTCCGCGAGTTTGCAGGCGGACCTGAACCGACTCCAGGCGGCTCTGGCGGTTGCTGGAAACAAACAGGTGGACCCGCATTCGTGGCGGGCCGTGGCCCTCGTCGCCACAGGTTTGCTGCTCACCCTCGCCGGCGGGGGAATGCTGATCCACCTCCGCCGCCGGAGCGGCGCGGGTCGGACAATTGAACCCGGAGGCCCTGCGGTGGGAGGCTCCGCGCAAGGCATCACGACCACGGCGCTTTTCATCGTCTGGTGGTTCGCGGCTTTGCCGTTCGTCGTTTACTGCGCGGTTGCAATTCACGCGAAAGATTCGTTTCCCGTCGTCGTGATGCTGATCGCGATGCCAGTCTTCGCGATGCTCGCGCGGCGGAATGCGCAGCAATGGCGCGCGGCTTCGGAGGCCGGGAGCGGTCCCCGCTGGCTGCGGGCGTTCTCGTGGCTCGGCTGGTTGCTTGCGATTCCGGTGGTCGGTCTGGCGTTGTTCTTTATCTACTCCCTAGCGAGCGAAACCGGATCGTGGAATCCCGCGCCGTCCGAAGCGGTGATGGTGCCGCTCACTTTCCTCGGTGCCGTGCTGCTGCCGTGGACCGCTGCGCACTTGTGGCAATTCTCGCGGTTCCAGGCCGGCACAAGTTTCCCGACAGCGGTGGAGGCGGTTCGCCCACCATTCAAATACGCCGCGCTCCTGCTGCTGATACCGGTGCTGACCATCGGATTTCTGTTCGTGAGGTTCGCGAGAGAAGCCAGCTCGCCATCGGGCGTCACCAGCTTCGACGTGAAGCCCGTGGATGTGAGGGGCAACGTCGTCGTCGTGGACGTGACGACCGAGGTCGCGCGGGGCAACGCGGAGTTGCGCTCGATGCTGAACGGCTCGCGCCTTCCCGCCGCGACCGAGGCCGCGTTGCGGGACGCATCGTTTGCCCCCTTCGCTGTCATCCTCATCAAACCGACACCGAATAACGGCAACCCTGCATGGCGCATTCTCTCGCCAGGCCGGCAAATGTGCCGGCTGGGTTTCGCGCTGCCGGACGCCGCTCTGGCAAAGGAAGCGTTCGCCAACCTCCGTCCGATCGGCCCGCTGCCCGTCGAAAAGGGCCGCACCTTCGCAGGCACACTTTTCGAAGTGAGCCAGCCCGGTGGCGAAACGTATCGCGCCTCGCTCGAAGTCGGTCCGCCCTTGACATCCGCGGACCCGCGATGGGTTGAAGGCGTCGGCCACAGCCAGCAAGACGCATCCACCGTGACGCTGAGCTGGGAAGTGGTCGCGTCGCATCTGGGCCTGGCGCAATTCTCCCGTGCCGGCAGTCCGATCATGGTGTTGGAAGGCCGGCCGCAAACAGAGCTTTACAGCGTCACCGCCGGGCTCGAACTCACCCGGCTCGACGCGGATCGCGTCCTGTTCGTGCGGCATATCGGCCACCACACTTTGCGTGAGGAATTTTCCGGGAACTTCCGCGACCTCGCCGACGAACTCCTCCGCACCAAAACCATGAGCGCCAAGACCATGGCCGGCACGACCATTGAGTTGTGCCAATTCCAGGGGAAGCCCTTCACCGTGCAGGTGCAGACTCACGGCGGCCCTTTGGCGACGGTCGTCGCTCATGGGCGGTTGGCGACCGGGATGATTGCGCTCGTCGCCGCGCTGCTCGTCGGCATCGTGTTGGTAGTCGTGCTCGCGCGCAAAGGCGCGTCCGCCGGCAAAGCCGCGCTGTGGGCCGCTGGAGTGCCGCTGCTCCTGCTCGCCATTGCAATCGTCGCGCTGCCCGCCGTGCGGAGGATGTCGCGAGATTCCGAGCTGCCCGCTACTCCGACACGAGCGCCGCAGCCCGGCCAAAACAGTGCCACCCCCGGCGCTGCGCCACTAGAAAATTCGCGCATTGACGGTTCGCTGCCCGACGCGCGCATCCTCGTCTATGCCGCCACCGGCATCGAGCGCGGCTGGGTGCAGGTCCAGGCGCGCCTCGACGCGGATCACGAACTCGCGTTTTTCCTCGGCGAGGAGGGAAGCGGCTGGTCGGACGTCTGGCGTTTCGGGGAGAAGGGCGACTACCAGTCCTTCATCGAAAAGTCGGACGATATCTCGCTGGAAGGCGGCGGGAAAGGTCGCGGGTTCTTGATCCGCAGCGGGCCGGCTGGCGACTCGGATCGGGCGAAGAGCATTTCCTACGTCGCCATGGAGCCAGGCGGCACCGTGCCCGCGGGCGAACTCACCTTTCGCACCGGCGAACTTAACGCGACCGACAACGCCACACGCATCACCTTCGCCGATATCGTCACGCCCGACGGCCAGCGCATCCCGATGTCCGCGCGCGCCCGTCCGAGAACGCAGACTTCAAAGCCGTAGCACTCTCGAAGGTCGAACGCCGCGAACGCGATTCCATCCCAACTCGCGAAAGCCGTGCGAACTCCGCCCGTTCGCTGCAATATAGGGCCCGGGTCGCGGAGAGCGAAAGTCTGTAACCTTTCCGCTCCCATACGTCAGGCAATTGAGGCATGACTATACCGACTCCCGATGACAACTGAACCAACACCGACTACAACAAGTCCTCTTCCTCGGGAGAACCGTGACGAGGACTTCCGCACCACGCGGTGGACGCAGGTCAGCCGGGCCAAGGCGGAATCGCCCGATGGACGGCGCGCGTTGACCGAGTTGTGTGATGCCTACTACGAACCGGTCGCCGCGTTTCTCCGCTGCGAATTGCGGGACGCGGATGGCGCGCGTGACCTCGCGCACGACTTCTTCGCGAATGTGCTCGCTGGAGGAGCCATTGCCCACGCGGAGCAGGAACGGGGACGATTTCGCTCTTATCTGCTCGGTGCGGTGAAGAACTTTCTTTCTCATCACCGTGAGGCCGCGCAGCGGTTCAAGCGGGGCGGCGGCGCAGAAAACGTTTCCTTGAATGACACCGATGCGGGTGAGGCGCGCTCGGTCGTGGACGCAAGTGTGCTTTCGCCCGATGCGGCTTTCGACCGGCAATGGGCGCTCACTGTGCTGGCGCGCGCGCTGGAGACCCTGCGGATGGAATGCGTCGCAGATGGGCGCGCGGAGTTTTTCGAGGGAGTGAAACCGTGGCTCACTGGCGAGGCGGCGCACGGCGATCAGACAGCGCTGGCGGCCAGTTGCGGCATGAATGCGAACGCACTGAAGGTCGCGGTGCATCGGTTGAAGCGCCGGTTTCGCGAGGTGTTGAAAGAGGAAGTCGCCGGTACGCTGGACGCCCCCGACTCGGTCGAGTCCGAGATGCGCGCGTTGTTCGCAGCACTGTGAAGTTTAAGAACGAATCTTTGTAACTTATCCACACGATCACGTCAGGACACCGGTATGAATGAATCAACTAGATCTCCGAACTCCTGCCCGAAGTGTGGCGCAGTCCTTCCCTCCGCCGCCACCGCGGGGCTTTGTCCGCGCTGCCTGATGGCTGAGGCGATGGCCCCGACGCAGGTGGATGGGGAGCCCGTCCCTTCAAAAACGTCACTCTCGCTCGAGGAACTTGGGCCGCACTTTCCTCAACTGGAAATCCTCGAATGCCTCGGGCGCGGCGGCATGGGTGTGGTTTACAAGGCACGGCAGAAGTCGCTCAACCGGGTCGTCGCGCTGAAACTGCTGGCGCCGGAGCGCGTGGGCGATCCGGCGTTCGCAGAGCGGTTCACTCACGAGGCGCAGGCGCTCGCAGCGCTGAACCATCCGAGTATCGTCACCATTTACGACTTCGGGCGGGCGGGCGGGTTCTATTTTCTGCTCATGGAGTTTGTGGACGGCGTGAATCTGCGACAGGCGATGAAGGCGGGCCGCTTCACACCGGAGCAGGCGCTCGCTGTGGTGCCGCCGGTTTGCGAGGCGCTGCAATTCGCGCACGAGCACGGGATCGTGCATCGCGACATCAAGCCGGAGAACCTGCTGCTCGACAAAGACGGGCGCGTGAAAATCGCCGACTTCGGCATCGCGAAAATGCTCCACGCTGACGGCTCGGATGTGGGCTTCGCAGAAAGCCAGCCCGCCGGCACGCCGCAGTACATGGCACCCGAGCAGAAGGCGCATCGCCGCACGGACCATCGCGCGGACATCTACTCGCTCGGCGTGGTGCTCTACGAACTGCTCACCGGCGAACTCCCCGCCGACAAACTCCAGCCGCCTTCGCGGAAGGTGCAGATCGATGTGCGGCTCGATGAGATCGTGTTGCGTGCCTTGGAAAAGTCACCCGAGCTTCGCTTTCAGACGGCTGCGGATTTCCGCACGCAGGTGGAGACGATGGCGGAAGGTGCGAAGGCCACCCCCAACGCGGCCAACTCCGAATATATCAGCTCGTGGGGCTTCCGGCTCTCGGCTGGTCCCGCCGTCAAAACCGGATACGTCCGCTTTTGGGAGAGACGGTTTGGCAGCGTCGAGTCATCCGGCGCCATCAATTCGCTCAATCTTTCCCGGATTGGCTTTATCGGGTGCCTCGCCGTGTTTGCGATTCTCCCGGGATGGCGCTGGTGCTGGCCCGCGTTCGGCTTCCTCGGGATGTTTTTTTTGATCGGTGTGGCTTACGTGAGTGAAGCCGCTGCCCGGAGCGGTGTGGACCTTTCAAAAACCTGCGGCTTTCCCGCTGACCAATCTCAAAGGAGCGTCTGGAGGCGGCGCATCGTTCGGCTGACTATTGGCGGCGGCGTCCTGCCAATGATGCTCTTCGCATTTGGTCTTTTCCTGTCGCTCGGACGGAACGGCGAGAAGGTCGTCGAAGCGGCGACGACCGAGCAAATGGCAGTCGTCTTCGCTAAGACGTTCGGGATTGCTGCGGGTCTGGCGGTCGTGATTTGGGCGCTGCTGCGAGTGTTCTGGAAGAAGGCTGATGATGTGGCAATTTCCTGGCTGCGGCATCCCGAAGCGCTGGTGGCGCTGACGATGCTCTGGCCGCTCCTCCTGATGACTGCGCCCTTCTTCATTTGGAAGTTTGTATCGGCCGCTCGCCCGCAGAGCCCCCCGCTGAATGCCGCAGAGTGGATACTGTGGGGCTTGGTGGTCTTCTTCTTTTTGCAGGGGGCAGTTTGGTTCATACGGAAACTGCGCGAGACCATGCGAGAGGCAAACAATTCGTGCGAGCGTCCGGGGCAGGAAGCTCGCTCCCAGGCCCCCGGCGAAGGTCGCACGCAGAAGGAAGCTGAAGCTTCAACTGCCGGCAGCAGCCGGAGCACTGCGACTCATCCAAATATCGGCAATTGGAGCGGCTGGGGATTTGTCGGCGCCGCTTTTGGGCTCACCGTTTGGATGGTGGTGACTGCCATCGCTTCGGATTGGCAGGGGGCCGGACTTGCAGTGACCGCAGCAACCACGCTGTCTGTTTGGATCTCCGCTTTTGTGCTGTGGAATCAGCGCGGTCGTATTTCGGCGTTCAGTGGAATCATGTGGCTGCTTGCCGTCGGGTTTGTTTCATCAGCGAGCTTCTTGATTGGGGCCGACTGGCTTGGGTTGGCCGTGCGTTCGAACTGGCCGGCTGCGGACTTGATGTCGCCGTTGCACTCCTTGTGGATTCTCGGCATTTTCCCGGTGATCGCAGTGTGGCTCTGGATTCGCGACCGGAGCGGCGGGCAAGGAATCGCACCGGAATCCAGTGGTAATTCCACCGCGAGTTCCGCGCCACGGACATCAGGCTGGCTGCTGGCTTCGAGGATTGCAGGGGTGGTGGCTCCCATGCTCGTGGTGGGCCTTATCGTTGTGGCCAAATATCAATCGCGGATAGTGGCCATCGTGACTCCATCCTTCTCGCTCGTTCGTTTGGAGAAGAACATGGTGCTCCTGGATTTCCAGGCGACGGTTTCGCACGGGACATGCGAGGCTGTGCTGGTTTTGGGAGGCTCTGATTGGTCCGCGAATGGAGCGACGGTGGTGCCTCGCACGACGGACATTTCAGACGATGTGGAACTGATTACTCCCGACCACCCGAAAAGCGTGCGAACATTGAAGACGGGCATCAATACATGGCGCGTGGCCTTCGTCCTGCCGAGCGAATCGCTTGCGAAAGAGGTGTGGGAAAACCTCCAGCCGCTCGGCCCGCTGAACGTTCGCCTGGACCGGCAAACGGGCGCAATCCTGTTTGAGGAAACGACTCCGAAAGGTGAGAACTACGAGGGTTCCTTCCTCGTCGGTCCAGTCGGATCTTCCGCGAACCATCGAGCGAGCGCCGTCGTCAAGGAGTTGGCGGTTGAGCCGAGCGCGACGCATAAAGACGAGACAACTGCGAACATGCCGAAGTCCGCAATCGTGACCAGCCTTTTGTTGGATGCAAACGAGAAGCCCATGCCGCTGGCGACGCTCGCATTTATCGAGGTCGGAGGGACAGTCACCAAAGACCGGATTCGAGGGCAAATCGCCTCGGGTGGGACGGACGAATCGGGATTTGTGCATGCGTTCCACGCTCCGCTCGATCGTCCCTGGGAGGTCGTGGTCGTTCGCGATGGAGAGGAAATTTTCCGCTCCGCGCCCATCACCACGCCAGTGCCCTCCAACTCGCGCGTCGATGCCTCGAACTATTTCCTCGAGCTGCGCGGTGGCGATGGCGCGAAGATGGACGTGCTCCTTACGCCATTGAGTCCCGAGGCAAATCAAGCGACGCCGGGGGCCCGCTCCTCGGATGAAGTGTTCGCCTACCGCCTTGCCATGGCGACCATGCTGCAAAAGTTGCGCGACCTCCCCGCGAATTCTGACGAAAAGGGTGTCGCCTGGCTGGCCGCTCCCGGTGCAATCGCGCCAGTCACCAAGCGTGCCGAATTGGCCGGCCAGATCGCTCGCCTCCGCCGACTTATTGGGTCGGGCGGCGAGGAAGACGCGACTCCCGTCGAGGCTCCGTCCGATACTTCAAAAGGCACTCTCCAATCGCCCGGGAATCCTGACGAATTGGCTCGAATTGAGCGTCAACTCATCAGCCTCGCACAAGAACGACTTCGCGTTGCACAAGAACGAATGGCTTCAGGAACAGGCGACAGACTGGCTGTGATCGAAGCCGCAGGGGAACTGGCCATCGCCGAAGCGGTGCGCAACCCGCTGAAGCAGGCCGAGGCTCGAGTGGCCTCGGCGGCGAAGGTATTGGAATTGAAGGAAGAGCTCCATCGCTCCGGCCTTATGAGCAAGGAAACCGTGAATCAAGCGCTGGGGCGCAAGCTCTCGGCGGAACTGGAACTTCAACGCCTGCGTGGTGCGCAGCCGACGACTCCCAAAAAAATTGCCGACGCTGACAAAACTTCGGAGCAGCCGCAGTTGCCCAAAAAACCTACCACGAAACGGCTGGCATCGTTTTCGCCGACCTTGAATCCAAGTCCCGGGGAGTATGTGCTCAGCAGCTTTTTGGCGGAGCCACGTCATGTGGCACTGGCCGAGTTCGCATTTGTCGATGAGCGATACTCGACCGCACACACGATTTCGCAACTCGGCTTCTACCTCGCTTCGCCGGATGGTGCCGTCAACGTGGGAGATGTGGTGACGTGGTCCATCGAGAACGTAACCGAGGGCGAAGGCGCGTGGCTCTTTCGGATAAAAGGCGGGGCTGGTATTCCAAAATTCGAGGCCGTCGCGAGGCTCGGCGGTAAAGGCAAAAGCTTCGCGGATATCCCGCGTGTGAGAGGACGCATCGACAATCCAGAATACGGACCGGACACGACGCTCGATCCCGCGACGACAAAGTGGGTACACGTCCGTCCCGAGCGATCCTATTCCGTGAGTCCGAGCGATTGGTCCGCAGAAGAATGGCACAGTCTGAAGCTCTTCGAGGCGCAGGACGACAACGGCAAAGTGCTCGGCCACATTCGGCTAAAACTTCTCGTGCGCTCAATGCTGCCGGACGCGAAGTATCCTTGGAAAGAAACCCCATACTTTCGCAACGGTGACTGGGAGAAGAATAAGGAACTGATGTCCGTGATCGGCGAACCATCCGGAAAGGTTTCCCCGGAATCAGCGCCCGCGCCGGAGAAGGCCACCCCGGAATCTGCACCCGCGCCAGAGAATGAGACGCCCGGAAAACCTGCCGCGAAGCTTCACCGCCGCGAGGAGCGGGGTACGACCCGCGACGGCAGGGATATCGTCATGATCTTCGAGGAACTAAAGCGCGACGAGAAGACCTCCACCGCCACGGTCAAGTCCGTCGGCGGCGGCTCCGTGGATTCGGCGATGTTCGTGATGCGCGGTGCTTTTGACATCGCGAAAGCACGGGGAGCGGCCTACTTTGTGAAGCTCAAGGAATGGGAAAGCGAGAACGGTGCGTGGATGAGTCTCATCGGCTTCGCGCCGGGAAAAGACGTCAATCCTCAGGAATACTTCGGCCTGAAGGAACCGCTCGCGGACGACCCCAAGCATCGGTTTTTCCCCGTTGGCATCTACGAACGCATTTTCAAAGACCAGCCATGAAATAGCCAAAAGGCAGTCAGCTTTCAGCGAGGCAGTGAACAGCAAACCACAAAACAAACCATGAAACAGAATATCGGAACTAAAATCAGTATCGGCCTGTTGGCCGCTATCATAGCCATTGCTGCGACAAGCGCAGTTGTGCGCGCAAAGGCAGCCGAAGCCGAGGCGCGCAAGGCTCAAGCTGCAGCCGCGGCGGCAGAAGCTCGCGCCCAGCAAGCCGAAGCCGGACGCCCGTAAAAGTATCCTCGAAATCAGAAACAACGCGGAGGCAGCGTGTGTGTTTTGGCGTAGCCAAGCTCGCGGCATTCAACTTCGCCGTCACAAACCGACCCGCCGCGGGGATCATAACAGTAGATGATGCACACGATTCCGCTCACCGATGCCGACTTGCTCGCCCGCTATTTGCAGGCGGGGGATGAGGGCGCGTTTGCGGCTCTGGTGCGGACTCACGAGCGGCTCGTCATCGGCACGGCGGCGCGGGTTACGGGCGATTTGGAGCTAGCGCGCGATGTGGCGCAGCAGGTCTTCGCGACGCTGGCGCAGAAGGCGTGGCTGCTCGCGGACCGGGCGAGTCTCGCGGGCTGGCTGCACCACGCCGCCCGGCACGTCGCGTTGCGCGCTGTTCGTGGCGAGGCAGCGCGTCAACGGAGGCACGAGCAGACCGCCGGGGAAGGCGCGGCCGCGCGCGACAGCGACGCGTGGCCCGTGCTCGAAGATTCGCTGGCTGCGCTGCACGAACCCGAGCGCGAGGCAGTCGTCATGCACTATCTCCAGGATCGCTCGTATCCGGAAATGGCGGCGGCGCTGGGCGTGACCGAAGCCGCCGCGAGGAAGCGCGTTTCCCGCGGGCTGGAAAATCTCGGCGCACAGCTCCGGCGGCGCGGGTTTGGCGGTTCGGCGGCGGCGCTGCTCGCGGGCGCGATGGCGCTGCAAGTGGGCATGCCCGCCGTGACCGTGGCCGCGACGGTCGCTGCGACGGCTCCATTTTCACTCACTCTCACCACGCTTATGGCCCACACCGCCGTCAAAATTGCCGCCATCATCGCTCTCGCCGCCGCCGTCCCCATCGCGTGGCAGTCCCACGCGAACTCCGAACTGCGCCGTGAACTCGCCGCGCTCCAGCAGCTGCCGCGGCCTGTCGCACCCGAGCCGCCTGCCGTGCGCGATAACTCCGCGCTTCGCGCCGAAACCGCTGCTCTGAACGCGCGCCTCGCTGTCGCCCGCCGTGGGCAAGGTGATGCGCAGAGCGCACTGGCCGAGGCGCGGGCGAAAGTGAAGCAACTCGAAGAGGAGGTCGTCGTTTCCCACGGTAAGATCGAAGACCTTGCTCGCTCAATGATGAGAAAGTTGATTCCGATGATGGAGGCGATGGTTGCCGTGGAGAAATTGGACGAGAGCGAGCGAGCGGCCAAGGAGGCTGAGTTGATGGCGAAAATGGGGGCTGACTTCATGGAGCTCATGCCCCTGCAGAGGCTCGTCTTCAAGCTCGAGGATCGCCCGGCAGATGCGGCGCATTTTTTCGCGATCGCCTTGGAGGAAGTCTTCAAGCTGCCCGCCGATCTTCGTCCCCGCATCGAGAGCACACTCCTGGCTGACTTCGACCAACTGAAAACGGACCGCCTCATCTACTCGCTTCGTCCTCAGGAGAACACGGAGGAGTGGACCGCACGACGCCGGGCCGCCAGCGAAGAGATGGAGGCACATGTGAAGGCGCTTCTCCCTCCGGAAGCTCGCAATCATGCCATTTTCGAAGATACCGAGGGACTACTGAGTGGTTTTTCCTTCGCGGATATCGGCGCCCTTGGCGATGAGATAAGAGCCACGCCGCAGCCACGCGCGGCCAAGCCATGAAAAGATTCATCCTCTACTTTCCTCCGCTGGTGCTGGTGCTCGTTGCCGCGTTATGGCTGCGCCACGGCAGTGGCGAAAGCACCGCGCTCCAGACCGCCATTGCCACGCAGCGTGCCGAGCTTGCTCCACCACCACCGCCCGATGATCGCGCCGCCGAGGTTGCAGAAAACGAAGCGAGAAGCCTGATGGAAAACAACGCTGCCTTGCGCGCCGAGCTGCGCAGTATCGAGGCAGCGACCGTTGGCACACAAACGGAAGCTACGGCATTGCAAAAGACCATCCCGCAATCGCTCGACACAGCGATCACCGAGTCCTTCGGGCGAATCACGGACATGGGGGCCGAGTTTGGTCAATATGCGCGGCTGGTCTCGGGGGATTTCGAGGAGATGCAGAAAGAACTGAAACGAAGAGGGCTCAACAAAGAAAGCGACTTGAGTGAAAGCGTGGTGAGGGCGTTCGTGAAGTTTACCACCTGGGCACCGGAAATCTCCGCCATGGAGGATACTCCTGCCGAAATCGCATCGCTGCAATCCGCCGCGCTGCGTGAAGCCTTCGCTCTCACCGACACGCAAACCCGGCAAGCCGAAGGCATCATAAAGGCGCACTTCGCCACGATGAAAACCGCGGGGCTTACCTACTCGAGCCACGACGCGCCTGGATGGCGCGAGCGCCGCAGCGCATCACTCACCCAACTGCTCTGGCAGCTCCGCCCGCTCATCCCGGCCAATTCCAAACTAACGTCCAGCCTCACTCCGATCGTCAACCTCGGTGCCGGAGTTGAAACGAGAACCATCGCTCCGGCTACTGGAACATCGGAACCACAAATGGTGCAGGATTCCCCAAGATGGCCCGCAGTCCCATGGCTCCCCGCCAAGCCCGGTAAATAGTGTTTGATCCGATCATGAAGACGCGCCTCAACGAATGGATGGATTCACAGAACACTCTCGCTTCGGATGCGGTGGGAGTGTAAGGACCAGTCACGTTCTCCCTCACCTCAACCAATCAAACGCGACCTATGACAAAATCCGAAAAGAAGAAAATGTTAACCGCCAACGCGTATCTTTGGGTCGCCGCGATTGCTCTTCCGCTGATCCTCCACTTCGGTCTTGGGTCCACGAAGTTTCCGTGGCCGATGCTCATGCCGCTCCTGCTGATTTGGCCCGCGATGTTCTCAAATCAACTGCTCTCCAGGGCCATCGGCGAGCCCTCGGATGATCCGGAGAACCCCGCGAACCAATAGCGCCCGCCGTGCTGTGAATCGGTGCCGAAGAAAAATACTGCGTGGGTTTCCGGCACCGTTGTCGTGATACGGGATGAAGTCCAACTCATCATTTATCATGAAACTACATTCACTCATTTCGGCGGTTGTGCTCGGCATGGCGGCCCACGTTCAGTCACAGGAAAAACCCGTTCCGCCGATATCCGATCCGTTTAGCGGCGGTGCGACGCGACCGGAGCCTGCTCCAAAAGCGGTGAAAGGCCCCGTTGCACCGCAGAATGTGCCCGTTCCAAAAGCGGAGACAGGTGGCGCTGCGGGTCGCGACGAACTCCGCTGGGAAACTCCCGCACATGGCTTCAACAGTGTTTTTCCAGTGACCACCAAACCGTCACGTCCAACTTTCGAAGGCAGTTTGGAACTCCCGGCGGGGAAACTGGGAGACGTTGTCGCTGAAATTGAACGGGGCATCGGGTCTTGGAAGGTCGCCGAAGGCGCTGCATCGCCTGTCATGCCGAACATCGTCTTTAGTGCCGACAGTCGCGATGCCGCAGTGCCGGGCAATCTGCGCGTGCAGGGAGTGTCGCCCGTGCAATTGCTGGCACTGGCGTGTGCTGCGGCGGGTTGCTCCATGGAGCCGATCTTTGCTCCGGCTGAGGAGACCGGTTGGGCCAAAACGCAGCAAATCATCGGTTATCGCATCGCCCGGGAATCGGCAAAGGGGCTCAACCCGATGACAACCCAGAAGCAGTTCATGGAGGTCGTGGAAGAGGATGCAAAAATCAAAGCGTCCATCACAGAAGCGGCGGCAAAATATCAATCGTTGAGAGAGAAATACTCGCAAAATCACCCGAGCGTGGTCGCTGCTGAAAAGGACCTCTTGCAATTGAGGAAGTCGCTGGAGGCTGCATCGAAGCGCAAAAAGGCGGAAAGCGAACAGAAAATCCCATCCATCGTGCGCGGACGTTTGCTCGACAAGGACGGTAAGGCACTTGGCAAAAAGATTGTCGCATTTTACTCGAAGGACGGATCGGAGAAACAGAACGTGCTCACGGAAGGACCCACCAGTGACGACGGGACTTTCCAATTTGAACTGCCGGTGGACAAGCAGTGGCAGGCGGTTTTCCGGGAGAATGATGAATCTCCCACTCTGCGCTCCGAGGCGATGGAGACTCCCGTCGCGGACCGCTTGAGCGGGGGGGCAAATTACTACCTCGAGCTCCGGGTGGACGGCTCGCGCCTCGTGGCGAGCCTCAAGCCCTTAGTGGGCGGCATTGGCCTCCAGCTGATGAAACAGGATGATGGCGTCGCCGTGGCGGACGTCATTCCCGGCGGTCCTGCTTCCAAATATCCAGAAATCAAGCCCGGCTGGCGCATTATCGGCGTGGCGGAACCCGGCATGCCGACCGTCGATACGACCAACATTACATTCGATAAGCTCGTAGCTCTGCTCCGTGGCGCGCCGGGGACATCAGTGAATGTCACTTTCGGAACCGGGGCGGACACAGGGCCCAAGAAGCACACCGTCACATTGGTCCGCGCAAAACTGTCCCTGGCGAAGTCGGCTGATGACATGATTCATGAAGCGCACGAGGGCAATCAAATCGGATTTCCAGTATCCAGTCCCTCGCCGTCCGAGTTGTTGCTACCAAAAGTGACGGCTCTAGATGGTTCCTTCGATCTTGTTCTTGGCGGCACGGATTCCACCCGTGGCGGGAGCGGCGGGCTCGCTAACAACCGTGCCGCGCCGGTGGCACGCGATGGCACACTACTTATGAGTGGAATGGCGCTGCCAGCGGACAACAAACGACAGATCGTCCGCGTTTATGCGCTCGGCTCCATCCTCAGCGGGGGCGAACAAGAATCGAAAATCAAACAGGCCGATTATCAGGAATTGGTTCGGACAACTTTGGACCAAGCCGATCTCGGAAACGTAAATCCAACACTCGCATTTCATTCGGAATCACGTGTGCTCGTGGTAAAGGCGACCTCCGCTCAACATGAGATAATCGACCAAATAATTAAAGCGCTGAAGGAAAACGAGACCCAGCCCGTGCAAAAGACCGCCACCGTGAAGGACAACAACACACTCCCCATTCTACCTGTCAACGAGTTGAATGAAAAACCAAGCGTGCTCACGCCCGAGGTAATCAAGAAGCCCGAAAAGATATTGCCGCACTAGGCAGACCCACCGTGTCACACCAGCCACCAGACTCGATTCCAGCGACACAGTTCCGATTTTTCGTGGAGCAAGCCGAACCACTCACGCCTGCGGCGCTTCCGGTCACGGAAGCGTTCGCATTTGCCGACGTGACGCGGTTGACGGCGGCGCTGAAACGTGGGGAAGAAACGGCTTTTGCGTGGCTGCATGGCAAGTGGAGCAGGCGCATCAATCGCTATTGCTTCGCGCTCGCCGCAGGCGATGAGACTTTCTCCAACGAGATCGCGCAGGCCGCGTGGCTGCGGCTCGCGCGGCATGTCCACGTGATGCAGGACGACGCGGCGTTGTGGAGCTGGATCGCGTGTGCAGCGCGACATGCCGCATCGGATTTGCGGCGCAAAGGCGGGCGCTATCTGCGTGCGCTCGGTCGTTTCGCAGAATGGTGGCAGCCTTCGCGCGGCGTCGTTGGCGAAGGAGACGACCGCCTGCCGTCTGCGCTCGAGTCCGAGCTCGGCAAGTTGGAGCCCGACGAACGCTCGCTCATCGAAGGTCGCTACTTCACCGCCGAACCACTTGAAGCCATCGCCACGCGTCACGCGCTCACCGTTCGCGCAGTCGAAGGCCGGCTGGCGCGACTGCGGACCCGGCTGCGCGAACTCATCGCCAAAGAACTTCAAACCACACAACCATGAATCCCGATCCCGAAAAACTCCGCACACTGCTCGACGACGTGCTTCCATCGTCCGGCGAAAACTGCGGCCCAACGAGCAGCGACGTTCTCGCAATGCTGCGCGGCGAACGCACCCGCCGCCGCCGCGTGCAAAACGGCGTCTCGCTCCTCGCGGTAGTCGCCGTCGCCGCTGGCATACTGCATTGGAATCACTCGCCCGTGCCCGTGGATGCGGTCGTCGTCCAATCACCACCCAAGCCCGCGCCAATCGTGATAAACCGTGTGAATGACGAGGAACTCTTCGCCCTGCTCAAAGGAACCCCTGTGGCGCTGATGGAGCGTCCCGACGGCGGGCGCACACTACTCGTCATCGAGCAGCCTGTGTCTCAATAGACCCGATCACAGCAGACGCCGGAGATGAACAAACCGCTCGCATTTCTGTTCCGCCTCCTGGGCTTCAATCGCCCTGCCCCGAAGACCCGGCTGAGTCGCATCCTGCGCCGTAGCGAGCGAACGCTGACGGGGCTGTTGCTGCTCTACGCCGGCCTGCATGTCTTCCCGCAAGTGCTGTTCGCTCACAGCGTCACAGCCGATGGCATCACCCTCTATTCGCGCACACCGCTGCCTCCCGGGGCGGTCGTGTGTGCGAAGCGCGCCGCGGCTTTGATTCAGCAATCCGAACTCGCGGTGCCGGGCCGCCGGGAGCGCGTGTTCGTCTGCAATTCGTCGTGGTTGTTCCGGCTGTTCAAGCCCACGGCGGGCGGCTTCGCCTTTTCGGTTTCACTGACAGACAATGTGTTCATCGCTGATGGGGATTTCACCACCGACGTGGCCCGATGGCCGGCACCGGAATTCAACACCCGCTCGCTCTCCGGCGTCATCGCGCACGAGATCACTCATGGTTTGATCCGCAACCGTCTTGGTTTGATGCGCGGCATCCTGCTCACCGATTGGGTGAACGAGGGCTACTGCGACTATGTGGCAAAGGACAGCAGCTTTCCCGAGGTGGAAGGGCGCAGCCGTTTTGTATCCGGCGAGGAGCATCCCTCTCCGTCCTACCGCTACTTCAAGTATCGCGAGATGGTGCGCTATCTCGCGGAAAACCAGCGCCTCTCGTTCGCGCAAATCGTGGCGCGCTCCGGTGACTCCGCGAGTGTGGAGGCAGAGGCGCGGCAAGCAGTTCGAACCCACAAGCTCCAATGAACATTCGACTCATCACCCTGCTCGCGCTCGTCGCCAGCTTCAGCGCGCAAGCCGCACCTCCGGTGCGAATCACCGTGCATCCTGGCAAAGTGCGCCAGGAATTCCAGGGTCTCGGCTGCGGGACGATGTTTTACGAAGGGCACATCACCAGCCTCGCGGCACGGCAGAAGAATGACCGGCAGCGCGAGCTGTATGACGACATGTTTGCGAAGGTGAACACGCGCTATTTGCACCTCATGATTCGCGCGACGCACGAACCCGCGAACGACAACGCCGACCCGTGGACGCCCGCGTTTGATCCCGCGAATTTCAAATACTGCGAGCACCCAATCGCGATCGCCAAAGCCGCGCGCGAACGGCGTCCGGGCATCGAACTGCTCGCCACGATCCTCACGCCGCCGCCGTGGATGAAGACAAACAACGAGGAGAGCGGCAAAGGAAAGGCCACGCTCAAACCCAAGCTCGAACTCGAATACGCCGAGTATCTCTGGGCCTTCCTCGCGCACATGGCGCGCAAAGGCTGCCCGGTGAAGTATCTCGCGATCTCGAATGAGTGCGATTGGGACCACACCCAGCCGGGCTGCTTCTTCGCGCCGGACGATCACGCGAAGCTCTTCGATACCGTCGGCGATTACCTCGATAAAATGGCCGTAAAGTTCCCCGATGTGCCGCGTGCTTTGCTCGTCGGGCCGAACACGCTAAGCGCGCCCGGTGCTGTGAAAGACTACATCCCCGCAATTCAGCGCAAGGCGGCCAAGCACCTCGCCGTCCTCGGCGCGCACGACTACGACATGCGCGGTGACCGCTGGGGCGACATGCAGAAACTCGCGCGTGGCCGTCCGGTGTGGATGACGGAATGGAGTTCGCGCGACGATGACGAATCACCCGGCCAGATCAAATCCGGCCTCAACTACGCATCCGCCATGAGCGATGGATTCAACGGCGGCACGAACGTCTGGATGGCCTACGACTGGGTCTATCCCCCGCGCAAAGGCGGCGAGGCGCTCATCCATGTGGACTGGGGCAAGGACTACACTTTGAGAAAGCCCTACTGGGTTTTTCGCCAGTGGTCTGCGCCGCTCGAAGTCGGGATGCGCGTCGTCGAAAGCGCGTCATCAAACGACGGGATCAAAGTCGCGTCATTCCTCTCCGAAAAGCGCACGCTCGTCGTCCACGTCGCGAACAACAGCGACGCCGCAACGCCTGTCGCACTCACCATCGCCGGAGCCACCGTCGCCCCACCCATCCGCCAGCGCACGAGCGCGACCGAGGACGCGCTCACACTCCCGCCACTCGCTGCGTCGCCCACCGGCTACTCCGACACGCTGCCCTCACGCTCATTGACTACCTATCAGATTCAGATGAAATGACGCCGCATCCGCCCCACTTAACCGCTTATGCTCATCCGAATTCTGACGGCTGCGGCGATTGGAACCGCTGGCTACTTCGCCGCCATCGCTTTCAATGCGGCACCCGGTGATCCCGGGCGGAGCATTTCAGTGAAGGCTTCGGACCAAGTGGTGGAATTGAACTTTCCGACGCCGGAGGAGAGTGCGTTCATCGGCGAGTGGGAGCAGCTCCACGTGGCGCATGGGAATGATTTTGCCGCGATGTATGCTGCTTTCAAAGATACGCCGGATGCTTTCCGCCGCCGCGCGTTTCGCTATGCGCTCATCGCGGAATGGTCGGTGCGAGATCCACAGGCGGCGCTGGCGTATCTTTTGGAGAATGATTCCTACACTGCCGGGCAGCTCGCGCATGAGTGGCTGCGGCGTGATCCGCAAGGCGCGGTCACCGGAGTGCTCGGAGGCGGCGAGAAGGCGCGCGGGTTGTTGCGTGCTCTGCTCGGCGAGATCGCCCGGGTCGCGCCGACGCGGCTCGTCGAAATCCTTGCGGCGATCGGGCCGTCGAAGAATCGGCGGGACCAATCGGCGACCAATGCGTTCGCAATTTTCGCCGTAAAGGACCCCTCTGCCGCGCGGGCCGCTGCTGAATCGGTGGCAGGCGAGATGCGGGGACAGGCGCTCGCGGGTGCGGCAAAAGCGTGGGCGGAAATGGACGGCCCCGCCGCGCTCGCGTGGGCACAGGCGATGCAGCCCGGCGAAGGGCGCGACCAGGCGCTGAAGGCCGTGCTCGCTGGCTGGGCGAAAACCGATCCCCTCGCCGCGCTCGGCAAATTGGATCTCGTCCCGCCTGGCGGCGACGAAAGCCAGCACGCGAGTGATGCCGGCGCGCAGGTTCTCCGCGAGGCGGCGAAAAAGGATTGGGACGCGACCATCGGACAATCCCTCTTCGAGGAGTGGAGCAAGTCCGACCCTGCTGGCGTCGTGAAGGCCCTGACCGAAGTCCCCAATTTCTCCGCGCGCGAAACCATGCGCCACTCCGTCGTCAACCGGCTGATGTTCACTGATGTCGAGACCAGCCTGCGCGCGATGAGCGAGTGGAACATCAACAACTACCTCCCCAGCATGAAGCATGTCGCCGAATGGGCGGCGCGTGACCTGCCGCACGCGAGCGCGGTCGCCGCGAAATACAACCGCGGCCTCGCTGCGCGGGAAGTCCTCAAGCAAATCGGCAAAGCATGGTCCGCTTCCGATCCCGAAGGCGGGCTTCGGTTCGCCGCCACGCTCGATTCGCAGTCGCGCACCATGCTCGGCGCGGAGATTTTGACCGGCTGGGCGGGCAAGGATGTCGCCGCCGCCGCGCGCTTCGCCGCCGGGCAGGCAGACATCAATTTCCGCAACGCGCTCGCTCAGGGCCTCGTTGGCGCGTGGGTGAAGGAGGACCCCCTTATGCCGCCGCCGACTACGCCCGCAAACTCCCCACCGGGCCCGAGCGCGACAGCGTCCTCGTCACCGTCACGCGGACATTCGCGTGGAACGCCCCGGAGCAAGCCGCCGCATGGCTCCAGACCCTCCCTGAAGGCGAACGTCATACCGTTCTGGAGAATTCGAGATTCGCCCCGGAGCATCGAAGTAAAGTTGAAGCCGCGATGTTGGGGCGGGGAAAATGATTTCGATCAGCCGATCGAAAAGCGGCTCGCTGCATCCGTTCGTCTGTCACCGCTTAACAACGCATCTTCAAAGACCAACCTTGAATTGACTGCCAGACGATCTGACTCACAACTCACCTATGACAAAATCCGAAAAGAAAAAGATGCTCACCACCAACGCCTGCCTCTGGGTCGCCGCGATCGCTGTGCCGCTGATCCTCCACTTCGGTCTGGAGTCCACGAAATTTCCGTGGCCGATGCTCATTCCGCTGCTATTGATTTGGCCCGCAGTGTTCTCGAATCAACTGCTTTCCAATGCCATCGGCGAGCCCACCGCAGATCCGGGAAGCCGGACGAACAAATAGAGCGCATGCGCCCGCGATCTGCGCCGTGCTAAATCGAATCCGATTCTTCCGTAAAACGCTGAACGCACTCTCCTGAACCATGCGACGACTGCACACGGTCACCGACGCGCAAATCGAGCAACTCGCAGACGTGCTGATGGACTGCGTGGACGGCGGAGCGTCGGTGAGCTTCATGTCGCCGCTCACACGCGCGCGCGCCGCGGCGTTCTGGCGGCGCGTTGCGGACGATGTGGCGTCGGGGAAACGCGCGCTGCTTGTCGCGGAGGACGCGCAGGGGATTTGCGGCACGGTGCAGCTCATTTTCGATCTGCCCGAGAATCAGCCGCACCGCGCCGATCTCGCGAAGATGCTCGTGCATCGTCGCGCACGCAGGCAGGGACTCGGCACGGCGCTGATGCAATCCGCCGAAGACGCCGCGCGTGAATGCGGCAGGACGCTGCTCGTGCTCGACGCCGTCACCGGCGGCGACGCCGCGCGGCTCTACGAACGCCTCGGCTGGACGCGCGTTGGCGACATCCCGGGCTACGCCCTTTTCCCGGAAGGCGGGCTTTGCAGCACGACGGTATATTTTCGCAACCTCGCATCGCAGCCATGAGCATTTCCGTCCGAGACGCGACCGAAACCGACCTGCCCGTCATCGTGGACATCTACAACCAGTCCATCCCGGGCGCATGGTCCACCGCGGATACGAAGCCGGTGACCGTGGCTGACCGCATCGAGTGGTTTCGCAAACACGATCCGGCAAGGCGCCCGCTGTGGGTCGCCGAGATGGACGGCCAGATCGTCGCGTGGATTGGCCTCACGTCTTTCTACGCTGGTCGCCCCGCTTACGACGCGACCGCCGAGGTGAGCCTCTACATCGCCACGGCGTTTCAGCGGCGCGGCATCGGCATGTTTCTAAAGCGACGCATGATCGAGCACTGCCCGCGTCTCGGCGTGACGACGCTCGTGAGCATGCACTTCGACCACAACGAGGCGACGCGCCGCATCAATGAGCATCTCGGCTTTCAGCAGACCGGGCATCTTCCCGAGATTGCCGTCGTGAACGGCCAGCCGCGCGGCTTGCTCATCTCGCTGCTTCGCATCCCTCCGTCGCCGGTTCCGAAATGACCGCACCGCCTCATCGCCGCACGCCATGAACAAAGCATCCCTCACGGAAAAGTTCGCGCTCATCACTGAGCACTGGCGGCCCAGGGTTGTTGCCGAGTTGAACGGCCAGGAACTGAAGCTTGTGAAGTTCGCCGGCACTTTCCCGTGGCATCGTCACGAGAACGAGGACGAGCTATTCCTCGTCTGGCGCGGCCAGATGGTCATCGAGTTTCGCGACCATCGCGTGGTGCTGGAGGCGGGTGAACTTTGTGTCGTACCGCGCGGCGTCGAGCATCGCACGATGGCTGAGATTGAGGCGGAGGTTTTGGTTTTTGAACCAGCCGCGACCCGCAATACGGGCAATGTCATTGACGCCGTTTTCACCGCTCCGAACGGCATTCCCGTATGAGCGAAAACCCGATACGCCTTGCGCCATTGGATCGGTCATTCACTGCAAACACCTGAAACACGCAACCACACCAACACCATGAAGCGCCTTCTCCTGCTCATTCTCTGTGCGTTCCTCCTCCCCGGCTGTCGCACGCTCGATCACACGTCAGGCCGGCCGGGCACCTGCGAGGTGCATCACGTCGCGATGTTCAAGCGCGCGGTGCCCTTTGCTCACGGGATGATTCCCATGAATCGTGCCGAGGATAAACGCGGCGAATGGAGGCGGCGAATGGATCATTACCCGCATCCCGGCGACTGTGAGCCTGCCACCGACATCGTCATGCCAGGCGAGGCGAAACGGGTCGTCGTTTACGTCTGCAAGCGATGCGAGGCAGCCAGGAAGCAGGCGGAAACCATGACGTTCAACGCGCCTATGCCAAAGACTGATCCAATAGACATAGCACCGAAGTTCACCAAGAGGATGAAGTGACCCGATCAAGCACACCCGAACGCGAACCCACAGGATGAATCACAGCGTCACAGAACTTCCATTCAACAGCTTTCTCGGCATCGAGGTGGCTTCCAACCCGGCGCACCTTCTGCGGCTTCCGGCAGGCGCGCAGTATCTCAACCATCTCGGCACCGTTCACGCCAGCGCGCAGCTTGCGCTGGCCGAGGCTTCCAGCGGCGAGTTTCTGCTGCGCGAGCTTGGCTCCGCGTCCGGGGTGGTTCCCGTCGTCCGCCGCCTCGAATCCAAGTTCCGCAAGCCAGCCAACGGTGCAGTCACATCCACCGTTTCCACCCCGCGAGAGACG
>JANMGP010000222.1:0-22194 GCA_031374705.1 Verrucomicrobiaceae bacterium
TGATGGCGCACGGCATTCCCGTCGCTGTGCCGACCCATGCGGCGGATAATTTCCGGATGACGGCGGAGGAACTGGCCAGGCACATCACACCGAAATCGAAGGTGCTGATGATGAATTTCCCGTGCAATCCGACCGGTGCTACCCAGACGCGCGAGGAGTTGGAAAAGATCGCCAGGCTGTGTGTGAAGCATGATTTAATCGTGCTCACGGATGAGATCTACAGCGAGTTGACTTACGATGGTGCTTCCCATTTCAGCATTGCCGCTCTTCCGGGAATGCGGGAACGCTGCGTGTTCCTGCATGGTTTTTCAAAAGCGTTTGCGATGACGGGCTTCCGCGTCGGCTATGCTTGCGCGCCCGGCGCGCTCACCGAGGCGATGATGAAAGTACATCAATACGCTATCCTGTGCGCGAACACGATGGCGCAGGATGCGGCCATCGAAGCGCTGGAGAGCGGGGAGAACGACGTGGCAATGATGCGCAAGGAGTACGAGGCGCGCCGCAACTACATCGTGCGCAGTTTGAACGACATGGGGCTGCCGTGCTTCAAGCCGCTTGGTGCGTTTTACGTGTTTCCGGACATCCGTTCCACCGGCATGACGAGCCGCGAATTCTCGCTTGGGCTGCTCGAGAAAAAACAGGTCGCCTGCGTGCCAGGGCCCGCCTTCGGACCGAGCGGGGAAGGTCACATCCGATGCAGCTACGCGACGAGCCTTGAGAAGATCAAGATCGCCATGGAACGCATGGCGGAGTTTGTCGTGGAAAGCCGGAAGGCTTAACGGCTAACTGCCCGATTGGTGCAACTGTCGGCGGAGAATGTAGCCGAGCAGTAGTAGCATGACTGCGGAAGTCCCAAGCAGGACCAATCCGTTGCGTACGTAAACGGAGGTGGTCCAGCCGAGGTTCTTGTCTTTGAACCAGTAGAAGTGGTGCTTCTCGGGGCTGAAAAAGACGTTTATTTTGTGTTCGCGACGGTAGTCGTTTTGCTCGCTTTCCGCCTTGGACACCATGTCGCTGATCTTCGTGTTGTTGTAGAGCTGGTCCGCTGTTACGCCGTAAACTTTGGTCCGAAAGTCCTTCAGGGACGGCGTGCTGCCGGCGATGATTTCGTCGATCCGGTTCAGTCGCCTGTCGATTTCCCGGGCGGAGCCTGCCTCCAGGCCGGAGAGTTGCGCGAGCGTGTCCTTAAGATCCGCGAGCCTGTCATTTTCCGCCGGGCTTTCCGCTGATTTTGCGAGGCTTCGGATCATTTCGTCGAGCCGCGTTTGCCGGACTGTGAGGGGATTGAGCTTGGCCTGCGCTACGACCAGTGCCTCGTAGCTGTAATGCGTGGCAACGAGCCGGCTGATGGACGGGACGCGAAGCTTCTTTTCGGCATCAATGTCTTCCTGCGTTTTTTTCGGGTCGAAAAAGCGATTGAATGAATAAAGCAGATCCGGGTCACGGTTCATCTCATCGTATTTGATCAGTGCACCGCCAAAGATGAGCTGCGGAATGAGGATGAGCGGAACGAGCATTGCGCCGGTCTTTGAATTCGGCACGACTGCAGACACAAGCAGACCAAGCGAGATGCCGCTCACGGCCGTAAGAAAGGTCCAGAGAAAGTAGATCGAGAACATGCCCCGGACTTCGAGGATCCAGTTGCCGACAAAAACGAACAGAGCGCACTGAAGTGCGGAAAAAACGCAGAGGGTCAGGAATTTCGCGATGACGTAGTATGCGATACTGACATTCAGATTCCTTTCCCGCTGAAGAATCACCCGGTCGCGAATGATGTCTTCCACGCTGTTCATCAGCGCAAGGAACAGCGCCACGAGGAGGGAGATGAAGATATATGTGGGGACATGAAAGGCGTGGACGAAAATGTAGCCGCCTTCGGGGACGTCTTTCTTATCGGTAAAGAACAGGGCCCATCCGACAAAAAACGCGAGCACCGGCGGCGCGAGGAGCGTGACGAGGAGGCTGGCGGCATTCCGGAGCTTTGAGAGGAAGGCCCGCCGGAGCAGTGTGGTGAATTGCAGCCACTCTTCCCGTGCGCGGAATTTTGTCACTGGCGGTGCCACTGGCTTCTTCGCCGGCTCGGTCTGAGTCGGGGGCGTACCTGCCGCTGTGCTGTGTTTTCTCAGCGGAATCCGGCGCATGTTTTGGTAAAGCCGGTGCGTCTCGTAGCGATCCCGCCAGAAGTCCGGTGAGAAGCGGCGCGCCGGCAACAACTGGCCGTTGCTAGCCTCCTCAAGAATGACATCCCCGCTCAAGTCGTGAAGCGGTGTCTCGATGATATCGAACGCAAACTCCGGACGCATTGATTCGGCCGCGAGTGTTTCGTCGGAGGTGCCGTTTTCCTCGGCAGCAGCTTCCGCGAAATACTCGAGCATCTGCGATGGCGTTCCGTGAAAAACCATCTTCCCGCCGCGGTCGAGGAGGATGGCTTTGTTAAACATCTGGAACAGCCGCTGGCTCGGCTGGTGGATGACAACGAGGACAATCTTGTTGTGGGAAAGGCCGCGGATGATTTCGACGACATGCTCGCTGTCCTTTGAACTGAGTCCGCTCGTAGGCTCGTCGAAGAGGAAAATGTCCGCGCTGGAAATCATATCCAGCCCGATGTTCAGCCGTTTGCGCTCACCGCCGGAGAGCGTCTTTTTTTCCGCGGAACCGACGATGACATCGCGCCGCTCGGCGAGGCCAAGTTCCACGAGCCGGCTGTCCACTCGCCGCACGCGATCGCGTTTGCTGAGATGCGGGGACCGGATCGAAGCAGCGTAGCGCAGGTTTTCCTCGACGGTGAGATGATCGTCGAACGCGTCGTCCTGCGGAATGAATGCAATGAAGCGTTTGAATTCGTCCGGACTTTCATAGAGCGACTGGCTGTTGAGAAGCACCTCGCCGCGCGTCGGCGGCAGGCGTCCCGCGATGGCGCGGAGCAGCGTGCTTTTTCCCGATCCGCTGCCGCCCATCACGCACACGACGTCGCCGCGGTTGAGTGTGAAGCTGATGCCGTCGAGCGCTTTCACATCGCCGCCAAAATGACACGTCAGATCGCGCAGTTCGAGAGATGAAACGATATTCCGTTCCTCTTCAATGATCCGCTCTGTAAAGTCGCAGCGAAGGCCCTGGCCGGCATCGATGCGGATAATGTCCCCGTCTTTGAGATCACACGATCCGCCGACTGGAACGCTGCGATCGCCAACGATGATTTCGCGATCGGCCTCCGTGACTTCGAGTCGTCCTACCCGGTTTTCGTAATCGCAGAATATGGTCAGTGCCACCGCGCCGGACGTGCCGGGTGACAGAAGGATGTCATCGACCCCGAGATTTCCTGTGAGATTTGAGACGTGATAGACGCTCTTGTAGCTTTTCAAGGGAAACCGCCCGCCTAGCGCGCGCGCGCGGCGACGGAGGTCGGAGAGGACGAGTTCGGCGTCGTTGTGGAAGATGATCCGGTCCTCAAGGTTCCCATTGAGCAGTGTGCCCTGGCGCAGTGTGATCCCGTTAAACATGGCGTCCATGTTCTTCAGCGCACGCACTTGGACCTTGAGCCCGAATCGAACTTCCAGCACACTGTCGCGGCTGCGGGCGCGGGCGATTTGGACTTCATCATTGTCGTCGAGTTCGAGGTAAACCTGCGTGACGGCGATGTTCTTCTTCGCGTTGAAGTAATACGAAAGATCCTGAAACGTGAGCACCTGCTCGTCGAGTATGACGCGCTGGCCCGTGTAGATTCGGCAAAATGCCCCGGGTGCGAGCGGGCGTCCGCGAACGAACACCGGATTCCGGCTGTTGTTTTTCAGCAGGATCAACTCGTGATAGCGGAATGCGAGCAACCGGTCGTTTTCATCGAGTCCGCGCAGCGAGACGTCCGCGGTTGCGTCGCGTCCAAAACTTAGGATTTCCAACGGTGACTCCGCCGATACAGCAGGCGTGGAATCCTTGGTGCCTGAGAGGTTGAGCTGCTGGATGATGTGCTGTGTTTCAGCCCCCGTTCCCAGCCTGTCGATGAACGCCAGAAACGCATCCATCTGCGCCTGCTGTTTTCCTGCGCGGGCGATGATGTCGTAGAGCTGGACTCCGAGCATCACCTTCCTTTCCGGTTGGAGTTGCTTTGCGAGCCGTTCAGCCATCGCGGATAAATCCTGCTGCTGACCAAGTGCCTCGCTGAATTGCCGCGTCAATTCAGAGTAAACAGTCTCCGGGTAATCGTTGCGGAGAAATCCCAGCGCCGATTCGACTTCCTCTTCCACGACCTGCCCGTCGTGCTTGGAGAACCCGGCGAGCACCTGAACGAGGAAAGGCAACGAAGTCTTCTCCTCGGATGGTCCGCGGCGTCCGCTGAGCTTGCGCCAAACGCGGCTTGCGACGCGTCCTGTGAGACGAAGGTAGTGAATGAGCCCTCGTGAAGGAGCGCTCACGATGCGGGTTTTTCCTGCACCGTGTGACGATGCGCGTTCCGCGAAAGAATGTCTCGGATGATGCGTCTGCCTTTCACCGCTTTATGCCTTGCCGCCGTAAGTGACGTAGTCGTCGAGGTCGAGCAGGTCGCTCCAGTAATGAACGTCGGTGCGGTTTGGACCGCATTCGGCGAGGTATTGGTCGAAGAACTCCCGGTCGCCAGCGTCCGGCTTTCGTTTGTCGCTCGCTTCACTCCACGCTTCGATCTCGGCAGGCGTGAGTTTGTTCGCCTGGTTTGCCTGAATCCATTTCAGCACGTCGCCGTCGCCGAGGCCTTTTGCGACCTCGGCTTTCAGCGCGACGGAATCGATGCCCATGAACTTCAGCACACGCTGGTCGTTCGGGCACGCGTAGTGGAAGGTGCTTGCGGTGCCGTTTAACTCGGCGCGGCATTTATCCAGCATCCGCGGCAGAAGCGCGTAGCCGCCGAGGCGGGTTTTCGGGCTGCGCGGTGGACGTTGAGTGAGGTCGGTAACGGGAATGCTCATCATCTATTCTCCGGAAACCACGGTGAGGTCGCTGTTGTCGTCTTCCACGTCGGCGACGACTGGAGCGATGCTGGAGAGTTTCTCCGAGCCTTTGAGGTCGATGAGTTTTACGCCCATCGTGTTGCGTCCGGTTTCGCGGATTTCCTTCACTCGGGTGCGGACCATCTGGCCTTTGTTCGTGATGAGCATGAGCTCGTCGCTCTCACGGACGGTGAGAGCGCCTACGACGTCGCCGGTTTTGTCGCCGGTCTTCATCGTGATGATGCCTTTTCCTCCACGGGATTGGACGCGGTAATCTTCGAACGGTGTGCGCTTGCCGATGCCGTTGGCGCCGGCGACGAGGAGCGTGCATTCGTTGTCCACGATTGCCGCTGCCACGACGATGTCGCCGGGATTCGGACGAATGCCCCACACGCCGATGCTGTTGCGGCCTTGGTCGCGCATCTCTTCTTCGTTGAAGCGAATGCTCATGCCTTCCTTCGTGATGAGAATCATTTCGTTCGTTCCGTTCGTGAGCTTGCAGTCGATGAGGACGTCGTCCTTCTCGATGTTGATCGCGATGATGCCGCCTTTGCGGATGTTTTTGAACTCGCTGAGGTTCGTCTTTTTCACGATGCCGGTTTGCGTCGCGAAGCAGATGAACAGATTCTCCGACCACGTTTCTTCGTCGGTCTTCTGGCCCTGAATTCGGATCGTTGCGGCGATTTTTTCATCGGCGCGGAGCTCCAGAAGGTTCGCGATGCTGCGTCCTTTGCTGGCGCGCGAGCCTTCCTGGATTTCGTATACACGCTCCACGTAGCACCGTCCGCTCTTGGTGAAAAAGACGAGGTAATCGTGCGTCGTGGCGGTGAAGAGATGCTCGACGAAATCGTCGTCGTCCTCCTCGGTCGCGCCATCGCGGGTGACCATTCCTTTTACGCCTTTCCCGCCGCGACGCTGTGCGCGATAGGCGGAGACTGCCGTGCGTTTGATGAAGCCGGCGTGCGTGATGGTGATGATGCAGCCCTCGTTTGCGATGAGGTCTTCGATGTTGATCTCGCCTTCATCCGGCACGATCTGCGTTTTGCGCGGATTGCCGTATTTGTCTTTGATGACGCCGAGTTCCTTTTTGATGATCGCCATGACGCGCGACTCTTTCGCAAGGATGTCGAGCAGGTCTTTGATCGTCTCAATGAGCGCATCGTATTCCGTCTTAATCGCTTCGCGCTCCAGGCCAGTCAACTGGTAGAGGCGGAGGTCGAGGATGGCGTTGGTCTGGCGCTCGTTGAACTTGTATTCGCCTGCCGTGAGTTTGCCTTCGTCGCGGATGAGAATGCCGATTTGTTCGACGCTCGCGCGGGTCCACGAGAGCGCCATGAGCTTGGTGCGCGCATCGTCGCGGTCGCGGGAATCGCGGATGATTTTGATGAAATCATCGAGGTTGTTGAGCGCGATGAGTAGCGCTTCGAGGCGCTCGGCGAGATGCTCTGCCTCGCGAAGGAGGAAGCGCGTGCGGCGCAGGACGACTTCGCGGCGATGCTCGATAAAGCACGTGATCGCGTCCTTGAGCGTGAGCAGCTTTGGCTTGCCATGATCGATGGCGAGCATCGATGCGGAGAACGAGGACTCCAGCGCGGTGTGCTTGAAGAGGTTGTTGATGACCACCTTCGGATTCGCATCGCGCTTGAGGTCGATGACGACGCGCGTGTTTTCGTCCGACTCATCGCGAATGGCGCTGATGTCGGTGATGATTTTCTCGTTCACCAAATCCGCGATGCGCGACACGAGCGTCGCGCGGTTCACGTTATACGGAATCTCCGATATAATGAGCTGTTCGCGCCCGCCCTTGAGTTCGGCGACGCCGATTTTTCCACGCACCCGCACCGAGCCTTTGCCGGTGTGGAAATACGACTTGATGCCTGTCGAACCAAGAATCTCGCACCCCGTCGGGAAGTCCGGTCCTTTTACATAAGCCATGAGCCCGTCAATGGTGATTTCCGGATCGTCGATCTGCGCACACACGCCTTCGATGACCTCCGTGAGGTTGTGCGGCGGCATGTTCGTGGCCATACCGACCGCGATGCCGGTGCCGCCGTTCACGAGCAGATTTGGGAACGCTGCCGGGAGCACCGTTGGCTCCTGACGCGTCTCGTCGTAGTTCGGGACAAAGTTGACGGTGTCCTTTTCCATGTCGTCCATCAGCGCCGCGCCGAGGTGCTGCAAGCGCGCCTCGGTGTAACGCATGGACGCCGGCGGGTCGCCTTCGACGCTGCCGAAGTTTCCCTGTCCCTCGATGAGCATCTCGCGCATCGCCCAAGGCTGGGCCATGTGGACGAGCGTTGGGTAAATCGCCTGGTCGCCGTGCGGATGGTAATTACCCATCGTCTCACCGACGATCTTCGCGCACTTCAGCGGCTTGCGGGTCGGCCCCACGCCGAGTTCCGACATCGCGAAAAGGATGCGGCGTTGGGAGGGCTTCAGCCCATCACGCGCATCAGGAAGCGCACGGGAAATAATGACGGACATCGAGTAGTCGAGAAACGACTTCGACATCTCGTCGGCAACATTGATTGGAATTACTTTTTCGTTTTGGTGATACATGCTTTGGAAAGTTTGATTTGTCGTTTTTAGACAGGATTTTCAGGATTTATTGGATTGCGGGAGTCAGGCTTGGAGATCGGCTTTGGGATGACTGATCGCTCGCCGGTGCTTGCGTTTGAATTGAAGGCTGGTGGCGCCAAAATTGATGAGCAGCCCGAATTCTTGTTCGAGCGCTGTGAGGTAATTCACGGTCTGCACTTCGTGTTCGGCGTGGAGTGCTGAGACGGCTTTTAGCTCCACCACGAGGAAGCCGTTGATGAAGCGGTCCACTGAAAATTCGCCGACGACGATGCCCTTGTAGCGCACCTTCATCGGCCTCTCGACTTCCACCGTGAGCCCAGCCTTCCGCAACTCGTGGAGCAACGCACTTCGATACACAAACTCTACAAAACCCGCCCCAAGCACGCGATGGACCTTCATCGCAAGTCCGATGACCAGCTCCGTCAGTTCCTTTTCGGGCAATCCAGTATTCATCCTGTAAAATCCTGATCATCCTTTAATCCTGTCCAAAATTGAAGGCCCGTTCCCGAAGTCATGTCGCGCGTTTTCGAGACAGGATTTTCAGGATTTATTGGATTGTGGGATTCGCCGATTGCTTCCCATTCCTCTGGTGGCACCGCTGGTTCACACGGGGCGTCGTAGCGATGCGGCAATCCGCGATAGGAAAAAGTACGCAGGTTCGTGGCTGGGCGTGAAGCCGGACGTTCGATCACGATGACTGCAACACTCGTCCCAGGCTGAAAGGGCAAACACTTGATGTTAATATCTTCGGATTCCGGGATCACAGTTTCAACGACGTGTGCGTTCATGGTGTTTCGTTGAGTGAAAATGAAGTGCGGAATTCCGCAATTTGACCGTCGAGTTCGGCGATGCGTTGCCGCGCTGCTGATACTTCGGGAGTCAGTTGCTCCACGGGTAGCCGGGTCACTTTTCCGTCGCGCCGAACGACCACGCCGAGCCCTTCGCGACGGTGACGTTCCACCACATCGAGAAACGCTTCGTTTAAACCACGTTCGGTCAGCAAGTGCATCGGCACGCCTGGAGCTAGTGGAAATTCATCTTTCATAGCGCCAGATTAAAGGTTTCCGCGACCTTTTGAAAGGCTGCTTCTGCAACAATGGTGAGGTCGTTGGCAGTTCCGTATGCGAGTGGCACGGGAATGTGAGCGCCGTTGTCGTAGAGCGACCATGTATCGATGACTTGCCGATAGATACTGAAATGATTTTGCACCCCGACGCGGAACCGTCGGCGCAAGTCTTCGAGCGGAACATTGTGCCCGCCTTGATCCACACGATCTGCCACGCGCCGGATGGAATCCTCGACATCTGGGAGCAGGAGGAAATCAAGCCGAACATGATAACCTGCCGCCCGGGCCGCCGCGAAGTGTTTCCGATAAGTCCGTCCACTGAGCGTTGTCTCAAGGCAGAAATCGCGTTTCTCGCGAATGAATTGATCAAACCGCGAAAGGACCATCCGCCCCGCTTCAAACTGCGCTCGCTCCGGCGCAAGCGGTGAAAGCCCACGAGCAATTTCGTCAGCGTTGAGGAAGTCAAGCACCGCAATCTCACGCGGCGCGAACCGTTTGATGAAAGTCGTTTTCCCCGCCCCGTTTGGGCCTGCGATGACGTAGAGCGATGGCATGGCGATCTAAGGATTGGCGAGGTCAGAGCGATGTTGCGTAGTGGCGCAGGCGACCCGCCTGCATGAGTCCTGACGGGCGACTCGCCCGCTGAATTGCCGCGTAGCGGCAGCGACAAAAGTAGCCGTGGGTTTTAACCCACGGATCATCGGCATCGACATGGACCGCGTAGCGGTCGAACAAGACGGCGCTCTGTTCGGAAACGGCACGCTCGTTGTTTGACCGCTACGCGGTCCATCCGCGACCGATGAACCGTGGGTTTGCCTTCGGCTGCCTTGCGGCTCTCGTTCCTCGTCACCCACGGCTATTGTTGTTGCTGCCGCTACGCGGCAAGGCAGCCCGGAGGGCTGGCGGAGAGAAGCCGGGGGTTGAGCGAGTGTAACGAGCGATACCCCCGGTTCGGTGAAAAACGGGGCGCACCCCGGAAGGGGTGCCTGAGCGGTGGCGATTGCGAAAAACTGTGGCGCGACTCCATCACCCCATCCGGGGTGTATCGCGCTGCGGCGCGAACCGGGGGTGTCGCTCGTTACACTCGCTTGCCCCCCGGCTACGGTCCAGCAGCCCTCCGGGGTGGGTCGCAAGGTTGAGTCAAGTTGGGGCAAAACCGAGCCAGAGGCGTTGCATATTGAATTACTTACGTCTTCCATTTGCTAGATCAGTTTTGCCCTACCTTCACGAGCTCATCCGACGACGTTTCCCTTTTTTGGCAATCTTCCCAAAGGTCGTAAATCTCGAATGTTCCAACCTGTATCGGTTCCGCTAACTCTATTGAAATGATCTTACCGGCAGACAAAATCTGCAAACGGTCGGATCTCAAGCGAAGTTTTGGCTGTGCACTCAGTTGTGAAACCAAACATTCGACTGCAAAATCCAAGTGAAGCTTCCACCCGTTCCAAAACTTGTTGTCGTGAATTAGAAGCCAATTTCCAGAAAATGATTCGAAGTGGGCTTCGTTCAGCTTTCTTGTCTTGGATGCAACCGTATCGAACATCGTCTGAGCCCATTCGCGCTCGGCCACTCTTCCTATTGATTTTTCATGCCGAACGAAATCTGGATTTCTTTCATACCAAGCGTGAGTCTTTTCCTCCAACTCATTGGTTCCGACTACCTGTTCGATTCCAATACAGCGGGTTGGCGTCGTTAATAAGAAGTCTGGCGACTCGCGCTTGAATACCTTGCAAGGGTAGTCCAACTGACCGTTTACACCCATCGAACTAAGCAAAACGCAGATGTCTTGACGTTCTCGGTGCAATGACGTCCTCCCTTCATATCGACCGGGGACGTAAATATCACAAGCGGCGAGGTGGTGTTTCAACTCTTCCCAACAAGAAGCACTGAACCAAAGTTCACAGTTCATACATCCAACCGCGCATTCAGCGCATTGTCTTCGATGAACTGCCTGCGTGGTTCGACGATGTCGCCCATGAGGATGGTGAACATTTTGTCGGCTTCGACGGCGTTGTCTTCGTTGAGGTCCACTTTCATCATCCGGCGTTTTTCCGGGTTCATGGTGGTCTCGAAGAGCTCTTTGGCATTCATCTCGCCCAGTCCTTTGAATCGGCTGATGCTCAGGCCGCGTTTGCCGATCTCGAGAACCTTGTTGAGGATGTCCGGGATGGCGAAGAGCTGGTGCTTGATGGCTTTTTCGCCTTCGCCTTCGGTGAGCTCGAAGATCGGTTTGTCGCTGTTGCTGTATTGCTCGATTTTGAGTCCCTTCTTCGCGAGTTCGCTGATGAACTTCTCGATGGCTGGCGTCTCGTACAGTTCGACGAGTCGTGCGCGGCGGCGGGGGCCTTCTTCCTTCTTTGCACGCTTCGCTGTGGGCGCGGCGGCCTCAGCGGGGACGACGGGTGTCCCGTCGGGATTCGTGAGGTCGAGGATCGGCTCGGGTTCGGGTTCGAAGAGTCCGAGTTCCGGATCGCTTTCGTGGAAAGCGCGCACGGCTGTGTGGTCGGTGAAGAACTGCGTGGTGTCCACGTTGCCTTCGCGGATGCGGACGAGATACTCGGGAAGTTTTCCGGTGGCATCGCGGGCGTTGAGGTATTCCTCGAAGTCGGCTCCGTGGCGGCGCATGGCGTCGGCAAAACGGGAGAGACGGTCGAGCAATGTGAGCAGCTCTTTCAGCGCGGCTACGGGCACTTCGCGTCCGTCGGCGAGGTTCTTGAGCTTCACTTCCTCGGCTCCGAGCTGGATGAGCATTTTGTTCAGCGCGGCGTCGTCGTCCACGTATTGCTCGCGCTTTTTGCGGGTGATCTTATAGAGCGGCGGGCAGGCGATGTAGATTTTGCCGGCACGCACGAGCTCGGGCATCTGGCGGTAGAAGAACGTGAGCAGCAAGGTGCGAATGTGCGAACCGTCAACGTCGGCATCGGTCATGATGATGATGCGACCGTAGCGGAGCTTCTCCATCTTGAACGTCCACTCCTGGTCGCCGGATCCCGTGTTGCTTCCGATGCCAGTTCCGATGGCGGTGATGAGCGTCTGGATTTCCGTGTTTTGCAGCACTTTGTCCAAGCGCGCTTTCTCGACGTTGATGATCTTTCCTTTGATGGGCAGGATCGCCTGATACCGCCGGTCGCGCCCCTGCTTGGCGGAGCCGCCTGCGGAGTCGCCCTCGACCACGTAGAGCTCGGTGAGTTCCGGGTCGCGCTCGGAGCAGTCGGCGAGTTTTCCGGGCAGTCCGCCGCCGGTGAGCGCCGATTTGCGCACGGTCTCGCGGGCCTTGCGTGCAGCCTCGCGGGCGCGGGCGGCCATCAGGCATTTGTCGATGATGCGCTTGGCGACGTTCGGGTTCTGGTCGAAATGCAGCATCAGCCCCTCGTAAGTCGCCGAGCCCACGATGCTCTCCACCTCGGGCGAGATGAGTTTCACCTTTGTCTGGCTCTCGAACTTCGGGTCGGGATGCTTGATGGAAACAACCGCCGCAATGCCTTCCAGCACGTCGGGACCCGAGATCGCCGGGTCTTTGTCTTTCAGCAAATTGTTGCTCTTCGCGTATTGGTTCACCGCACGGGTGAGCGAGCCGCGGAAGCCGCTGCTGTGCGTTCCGCCGTCCGCATTCGGAATGGCGTTTGTGAAGCACAGAAGCTGGTCGTTGTAAGTGTCCACATACACAAGCACGATCTCGACGAGAATCTTGTCGCGTCCGCCTTTGATCATGATCGGCTTTGGGATCACTTTCTCTTTGTTCTGCGAGAGCGATTCCACGAATTCCTCGATGCCGCGAACGTGCTGAATCATCTCCGGATGCATCCCTTCCACGCGCTCGTCGATGAAGTTAAAAATGAGCGGCGCATTAATGTAAGCGAGCTCGTGCAGACGATGGCGGATGCGCTCCGTCTTGTACTCCGTCGTCTCTTTGAAAATCTGCGAATCCGGCATGAACGTGATGCTCGTGCCTGTCGTTTTCTTGTTCTTGAGTTCGCCGATTGTTTCCAGTTTGCGCGTCGTTTTTCCCCGCTCGAAACCGATCGCGTGAATCTTGCCATCGCGATAAACCTCCACCTTGAACCACTCCGAAACCGCGTTCACACACTTCGCACCGACGCCGTGTGTTCCGCCGGAATACTCGTAGTTGCCCTGACCGTATTTTCCTCCCGTGTGCAGGACCGTCAGCGCGACTTCCACGCCCGGAAGTCCCGAGTCTTTATTGATGTCCACCGGGATTCCGCGGCCGTTGTCCTTGATGGAAATGGACCCGTCCACGTGAATCGCCACGTCGATGTGCGTGCAATGCCCCGCCAAAAACTCGTCTACGGAATTGTCTAGCACCTCATTGATGCAATGATGCAGCGCCCGCTCGTCCGTGCCGCCGATGTACATACCGGGCTTCTCACGGACAGCCTCAAGGCCTTTCATCGTGCGAAGGTCATTGGCTCCGTAGTCTTTCTCTACCTTCTTAATGGTGTGATCGGTCGTCTGCTGCTGCGGCTCTTGGTCGGACATAGGTGATTTTGTGGGTAAAATGAAACGGTGCCGAGTGTAGCAGCGCGTCAGGGTGGCTCAATCCCTATTTTCCTCAAAAAACACATTATATTGTGTCTGGCGCTCAAGTTTTTCACAATCAGCACCAACTTATCGCCCCACGGGTATCGGAGCGTTCCGCCGCTGTGGAATCTCGAACAGGCGGAACTCAGGCATCGCTACGAAATGGGGAAACAGGCATGCGCCTTCGGTCGGGAGAGCTCGAGTGGGACAGCCTCACTCGATACCAGCAGACTACCCGTAACGAAGAGCCTCGATTGGAGGGATGCGGCTGGCTTGCCACGCGGGGTAGATGCCGCTGATGACGCCGATGACCACCGCGAAGACGAAGCTCGCGAGGGCTGCATGCATGTTGACGATACCAACGCTGTCTCCGCTGGTCGCTGTCTCAATCACTTCCAGTAAGCCGAATGCGGCACCCAAGCCGGCGAGCCCGCCGAAAAGGGCGATTACGGTGCCTTCAATAATGATTTGGGTGAAAATATGGCGTCCCTTAGCGCCGACCGCGCGTCGAACGCCAATTTCGCGAATACGCTCGGTGATACTGGCGAGCATGATGTTTGTGATTCCGAGCCCGCCGACAATGAGGGCGATGCTCGCGATGATGCCGCCAACGAGCTTGATCTGAGTGTTCTGCTTTTCGATGCCCTCGCTCCACTCGACGCGGTTCTCAAACTCGAAGTCCTCGATGCCGCGGTGAGTGCCGAGCAAAATCCTGTGGACTTCGCCCTGGGCATCGCTCATGCGGTGCGGATCGGTGATGCGGAACGCGAGTTCATCCAGTCGGTAGTTTGGACCTGGATCATCCTTCGAAGAGGTGTTTGATTTCGAAGTGCTGAATGAGGGGGTGGCAGATGAAGAACCGCTGCCGCCCGAGCCGCCGGCGCTCTTGAACTCAAAGAACATCGTGTTGAACGGAATGAGGAAGGTGGAGTTCTTTCTCGAGTAAGGATCGTAGCGACTTCCGAAGCGCGTGGGTGGGGGAGGGCGGCCTTCACTTCGCGCGCGCTTGGCGTCTTCACTTTCGTAATGCTCAAGGATTCCAACCACCGTGAATGGACGGGTATTTACCAGGATGGTCTCGCCGATCGGCTTTGCGTCGGGCTGGTTGGGCCAGAGTTCTTGCACAATGCGCGAGCCGATGACGCACACTTTGGCGGCTTCATCCAGGTCGAGCTGGCAGATCGCGCGCCCGGCGACCACCGTGTGATTTTGAACGACGACGTGCTCCGGCCAAACCCCGCGAATGGAGTAACGGTAATCGAACTCAGCGCGTTCGAGCATCGCGCTTTGCTCGTACACGGGGGCAACTGCGTTCACGAGAGTTGCCTGGTCGCGCATCGCCTCGGCATCCGCAACGGTGATGCCGGGGGAAAGGTCGGCGATGTGGATTTGCTCGCGCGGCGCGTCCTTGCGGAAGACGCGGATGGTTTCCACCCCGCCGAGGGCGGTCAGCATTTCGCGACTTTTTTTCGCGAGGCCTTCGACGAGTGCAAATGTAGTCAAAAGGCTCGCGACGCCGAGGATGATGCCGGCCATCGTGAGAAGGCTGCGGAATTTGTGGGAAAGAATCTCGCGCAGACCCGTGTAGAAGCTGTTCCAGAGATTCACCGGAGACTCTCCTCCCTTTGCAACGCAGTGATTCCAGATTGCGACGCGGGCCGCATGCCGCTCTGCAAGGAGTCTGCGTTTTTTACAATCTTTCCGTCGCGAATGACGATGCGGCGCGGGGCGTTGGCTGCAATCTCGCTATCGTGAGTGACGAGCACGATCGTGCGACCTTGTTCGCTCAGTTCGCGGAACAGCGCGAGAATGTTTGCACCGGTTGTCGAGTCGAGATTGCCGGTCGGTTCGTCGGCGAAGATGATCTTTGGATCATTCACCAGCGCACGAGCGATGGCGACGCGCTGCATCTGGCCGCCTGAGAGTTGGAGCGGCGTGTTCTTCATCCGGTCCCCAAGCCCGACGCGCTCGACCGCGGCAACGGCGCGCCGTCTGCGCTCACGAGCTGACTTTCCCGAGTAGATCATGGGCAGTTCCACATTGTCCAGAACAGTGAATTTTGGAAGGAGGTTGAACGCCTGAAAAACAAACCCGATCTTCTCGTTCCTCATCTCCGCGAGGCGTCCGTCGCTCGCTCGTGAAACATCCATGCCGTCAATCACCACCCGTCCCGTGGTCGGCGTATCGAGGCAGCCGAGCAGATGCATCAGCGTGCTTTTTCCACTGCCGCTCGGCCCGATAATCGCGCAATACTCGCCCTGATCGATGGTGAGATCGATGCCGTCGAGCGCGCGTATTTCCTGCGAGCCGATGGTGTAGCGTTTCGTGACCTCGGTCAGTTCAATAAGTGCCATCGATGATGAGAGAAAAAATACTCTGTTCTGCCGCGGTAATGAACGGATCCCAAAACACTGCTACGCGCCGCCGCGCTCGGAACGGCGACGCCCTCCGGGGCCACCAGCAGGGCCGGCTGAAGTGCGGGCGGGCTCGGAGAGGAGGATTTTTTCTCCTTCGCGCAGGCCGGATAGAATCTGCGCATGCTCGGTATTTGAGATCCCGATTTTCACCGGCCTGCGCTCTGTGCGATCGCCCGCGCTGACATAAACGACGCGGCCATTGCCCTCGGACTTGAACACGGCGCCTACAGGCACGGCCACGACATCCTGCGCGTCGGCTACGGGAACCGTCATTTGCACCGTCATTCCGGGCCTAAGGCGGGCGCTCGGCTTGGCGATAGCGGCCTGCACAGTGAATCCTTTCACCGAGTTTTTCACAGTTGCGACCGGTGCGACGAAAAAAATCTCCGCGGGGATTTCCTCATCTTTGATCGATTCCGCCGTAAGCCGGACCGCCTGCTTCACTGAAAGCCTGGCGACATCGACTTGATTGACGTGTGTTTCGACGATCAGGCGCGAGAGATTCGCGATGGTCATCAGTGTCGTGCCACTGTTGACACTGGCCGCAGCCACAATGACCTGACCCTCGACGATTGGGACGGTGAGCACGGTTCCGTCACCAGGTGCGATGACCTTGGTTTTCGAAAGTTTGTCTTCGACGATCTGGAGTTTGCGCTCGGCGCGGACGTGATTATTCCGCGCAATGGCAAGTTCGGATTCGAGGTTGTCGAACGCCTCGCGGCTCAAGAGCTTTTGTTGGAAAAGCTCCTTCGCACGCTCGAAATTCTTCTCGAGCTTCACGGTCGCGAGACTCGCTCCTTCGATTTCGACCTTCGCGGAGTCCTGCTCGGTGAGGATGTCGCGGTCGTCTATTTCCACAAGGATGTCCCCCGCCTTCACAGCTTCTCCCGGAATGATGTTCAGTTTCTTCACCCGCCCGCCCACCTCGGCCTTCACATCGAGCTGCGTTGCGGGCTGCACTTCGCCACTCACACGGATCGACATCTGGATGTCGCGGACTTCGGCCACTGCGGTCATTGCCTCGCGATTTACAGCGGGCGCTGCCTGTTGCGGCGCGCGAAACCAGTTCTTTGAGTTTGAAAACCATATCCCTCCGGAAACGGCGGCAATGATGAGTGGATATGTGATGGATTTCTTCATTCGTTCAATTTAACGCGCAAACAGGATGCAAAGTTGCGTGCTATCTTGCATCAATCATTTGGAGAGGCGGACGTTAGCGCTTATCGTCGCGGAACCGCTGTAAAACAGTGGTTCTCCCGGCTCGGAATGGTGAGTTTGAGTGTGTGACAGTATTCCGCCATGCCACTGAATGCTGACCTGCGACTCTTCGCGCAGATCCTGGTACAAGTTAAACCCGCGTTGTGCGAGTTTTGGGGTCGCACAACGCGGGCTTCTAGTAGGAATCCGTTGGGTGAGAACGGTTCCGAAGGAATTTGTTTTCTTAGCGCTTGCTGAACTGGAAGCGCTTGCGTGCGCCGGGTTGACCGGGCTTTTTGCGCTCTTTCATCCGCGGGTCACGGGTGAGGAGACCGTCTTTTTTCAAAGCCGGACGAAGTTCTGCGTTTACCTGAAGAAGTGCGCGTGCGATGCCGAGGCTCACTGCGCCTGCCTGTCCGGAAGTGCCGCCGCCACATGCGTTGACCGAGATGTCAAACAGGTTGCGGCTCTGTGCGACTTCCAGAGGGCGGAGAACCGCGCTCTGGTTGGCGACGACTGCGAAGTATTCGTCGTAAGGACGACCGTTGATAACGATTTTGCCGGTGCCTGGATTCATGCGAACCTGGGCGATGGAAGTCTTGCGACGTCCGGTGGCGGAGTAGGTGGATTGTGCCATTTATCTAAAGAGTTGAGATTCGAGATTAGCGGACTTTCGCGATGGCGACAGGATTCTGCGCGATGTGCGGATGATCGGGGCCGGCATAAACCTTCAGTTTCGTGATTTGAGCACGTCCGAGGCGGGTGTGGGGAATCATTCCCTTGATTGCACCTTCAACGAGAAGCTCGGGACGGCGCGCACGGCGGGCCTTCACGGTCTCGCTCTTGTGGCCGCCGACGTAGCCGGAAAAGCTCATGTATGTTTTAGCGGTTTCCTTCTTTCCGCTCAGGCGAACCTTGTCCGCATTGATCACGACGACGAAATCGCCGGTGTCCACATGCGGGGTGAAGATTGCCTTTTCTTTGCCCCGGAGCAGGTTCGCAGCTTTCGCCGCGACGCGTCCAAGGATTTGATCGGCGGCGTCGATGACCCACCAGTTGCGTTTAACTTCGTTTGCTTTCGCTGAAATAGTCCTCATTTATTCTCTGAAAAAGAGCGCGGAACCTATTGGCGACGCCCGGGGGTGTCAAACGTAATCTGGTTCTTTTTAAGGAATATCGCGGTCGGTGTGCAATTCCTCATTCCACCAGCGCGCTGATTCCGGTGGAAGCGACCTATCGAGCCCCGCGTGGAAACTCGGAGGACTTGCTTGGGCGAATGGAGCGGGTCGTGTGCCGCAAAGCGGTAATCGAGCGCAGTGGGGCTGCCGCAATTAATGGCGGTGTGCACTTTAAAAACCGAGAGCGTCGCGCAACGATCTTTTCTTCAGCGGAGTGGCTGCGCTCCTCAATCCGGCATTGCACATGCCGGGCGCATCGGGCATTCCGGGCGATATGATTCGTTGTCTTTCACTTTTTGCCGCGCTGGCCATCGGCGGCTGCGCTACTTCGTCGCACACGTTTGCACCCATCTCAACGCCACGGACGGCTACGGGACAGGTGCGGTATGAGGGCGGTGGACGGAGCGTGATTGGCGAGCTGCTCGTCTCGCAGGGGGCCGAGGGCGGGCGGCTGGAATTTGGGAAAGGCGCGGGGGTTTCGCTGCTGCGCGTGCTTTCGGATAAGACGAGCATCCGCTTCGAGGGGCCGCTGGCCCGCGGGACTCGCGAGTTGCCTCGGGGACGAAAACTGCCGGACCATCTCGTGGTGTGGGGCCAACTCGTGGAGCGTCCGGTCTCCGCCGGGACGGGCAGCTTCTCGCACGATGGGGAGAAAATCACGTATCAGCTCTCAGTGGTCCGCTGATGCGATTCTCGGATCGTGTCGCAAGGGTGATTGTTCACCGCACCGGGCGCGTCTGGGCACTGCTTGGGGTGCTGATCCTGCTCGCTGTCGGGGTGATTGGTTTTCGCGCAAAGCTGAACAGCGATGTGCTCGAGATGCTGCCGGGGCACTTCGAAAGCGTGGGCATTTACAAGCTTGCCGACCGGGAATTCAGCTCGGCGCGTGATTTGATATTCGGCCTGCTGACGGAGTCGGACGACGTGGATATGGATGCGTATTCCGCCCACTTCGCCGCTGAGCTGGCGAAGGAGCCGTGGGTGGTGCGCGTGATGGAGCGTTCGCCGGTTGAGGCTCCGGGCGGGCTGGAGGAGCTCCGGGCCGTGGCGCTTCCGCTGATGCTGAATCAAGAGGACATCAGCCCGCTCGTGGCGGCGCTCCAGCCGGAGGCGATCACCGCGCGGCTCGCGAAGCTGCGCGCGAAGGTGGAGGCGGGTGTCGGTTTGTCGCAGGCGGAGCTGGAGTATGACCCGCTCGGCATCGTGTTCCCCGCGCTAAAAGCAGTGAGGCCTCGCAATTCCAGCTCTTTGGAAGACCCGCATTTCCGCTACATCCTCGCCAATTGCCGGCAGGCGAATCTCGATGAACCGGCCTGCAACGAGACGATGCGGAAGGTGGAGATTTTCAAAAAGCGCGTCGTTGCTTCGTGGCCGAAGGAAAACGGTCCGCAGCCGCAAATCCTCTGCACGGGCCGGACGGCGTATGTCTCGGAGATGGCGGGCAAATTGAAAGGCGACATCTTCAGTACGGTAAACAGCAGCATCCTTCTCGTGGCGCTCACGTTTTATGCGGGGTTCCGGCGGTGGCGTCCGCTGCGGGCGATGATCGAAGCACTGGCGGTGACGTGCGTGCTGGCGGTCGGCTGCGGAGCGCTGTTTTTCGGGTCGCTCAATATGATCACGGTCGGGCTTTGCGCAATCCTTGTGGGGCTCGGCGTCGATTTCGCGATGGTTCTCTATGCGTTTTACCTCGCCGAGCAGGAGCGCGGGGCCGACCACGAGGCTGCCATCGGCGGGGCGTTGCGCGCCCATGGTTCGGGTATCTGGTTTGGCGCGATCACGACCGCCGCGGCGTTTCTCTGTCTGCTCTGGAGCGGCTCGGAGGGCTACCGGCAACTCGGCGTTTTGATTGCCTGCGGAATCACGATCGCTGCGGTGTCGATGATGACGTTCTTCTGGTTCTTTCTCGGCATCCGCCTGGTACCGGCGGTTCGCGCTTTATTGCTCGTGCTCCTGAGCGCCGCGGTGATTAGCGGGATCACTTGGGTAGTGCGCAATTTTTCCGATCTGTGGACTCCGACGAGCATGAACTCAATCGTCACCGGCCTCGGGCTCGCGGTGGTGACGACGGTCGGCGCGCACTTCCTTTGCCAGATCATTCCAAAGCTCCCCGCTGTAGCGCTGTCGCGGCCCTGGCGGATTCTTGGGCCGGGACTGTTTGTGTTGGTGGGCCTCGTGGTGGCGGCACTTTTGCCTGGCCGTGCGGTGCCTTTCGACATCGATCCGAAATCTCTGGAACCTGTCCACAGCAACGCCGGTTATGCGCTACGAACGATAATGGGCCGGCTGAATCCCGACGGGGTCGAAACAGTGCTTGCCGTCATCGAGGCACCGACCCAGGAGGAGCTCTCCGATTCGTGGGGCAAAGCCGAAAAGGCGTGGCTCAAACTCGCTATTCCCGGTGGTCTGTTCACCTCGGTGAGCACGCCTGCCGGACTCGCCACCTCTCCCGCGCGGATGGCAGCGCACGCCGCCGCGCTTGGTGCCGGCGTGGACCTCGCCGCAAGTCGTGCGGCTTTTGATGCTGCATTAAAAGCGAACGATTTTCCGCCGGAGCAATTCGTCGCAGCCTCCGCGATTCTCGACGCCCTCTCTGCCGCTGCGAACGGCGAACTCAACGTCGTCGATTGGCGGCGCAATCTTCCCGAAACGAGCGCATGGTGGTTCCTTATCGACGGGAGCTTCAGCCGTACGCGGCCCGTCGGAATCGCCCACCTGAAGCCTGCGAAATCCCCGGTGAACGAAGCGGAGGTAAACGCGCTCAGGACGGCGCTCGCGGTCCCTGGTGTGAAAGTCGGATTTTCCGGCTGGAGCTTCACCCTCACCGAGCTTGCCGGTTGGTCCGGGCGGAAGATGTCGCAGCTCACCTTGCTCATGATCGCCATGAACATCGTGCTGCTCACGATTCTCCTCCGCTCGTGGCGTCCGGTCGCAATCACGATGACGGGCTTGCTCCTCGCCGTCGGTGCGATGTTCGCGACGCTGAAGTTCATCGGCCTCAGTCTGAATCTCTTCAACATCCTCGCCTTCCCGCTGGTCCTCGGCGTCGGGGTGGACTACGGCATCTACATCGCCATCGCGATGCGATCCAATGAGTCGCGGAAGGAACTTACGACACTGATGAAACCGCTCCTCCTCAGCGGTCTGACCACATGCGTCGGCTTCAGCTCCCTCGCATGGGCGGAAAACCCTGCGCTCCGCGGTCTCGGCCTGCTTTGCGGAATCGGCGTGGGCTGGTGCCTGTTGGCGACGTTCGTTTTCGTCCTGCCGGCGTGCGCTATTTGGGTCAGACCACAAGGTTCGTGTGAGACCATCTTCCACAAATAAACAGACGGGAGAAAGTAGCGGGGCCGTCTCGGCCCCGCCGCGACACGAAGTGTCACAGCGCGACGAGCGCCTTTGGCGCTCGGGGGCGGGACGCCCCCGCTACCATTCGTTCCTCTCCGCTGTCTCTGTATCTCTGGAAGATGGGATGAGACGGGGAACCATGGATGCGGCGTGCTTCCGATAGAGCAGTGCGTAGAAAGCGTAAGCGCAACTGCGAGTCCAGTTGCGAATCAATGAAGCATGAAAAACGGAATCCAGTGGAATGCCCCGAAAGTTGGGGCGGCTTTGCTTTACATACTCGGTGCAATCGCCCTCATCGCCACGGTTGTCTTCGTCCTGAAATATGAGGAGCCTGCGGGTTACGCGCCGCAGTTTGGGACGATGGAACCTCTGAGATAGCCCGAATTTCTCACACTCTGAGAAGGGCCCCACCACCGCGTATGTAGTTTTCCAGCAGATTCAGGGAGGCCCGCAGATTCGTTGCAGGGGAAATCTGTTGGCCTCCCTGAATCTGCTGGAAAAAGGTGTGAGAAGGGCGGGATAGGCGTCGGACGGAAAGCACCTCAACCCAAATCGCGAAATCCAAGTCGGCTGGTGCCTGCTCGCAAGATTCGTTTTTGTCCTGCCCGCCTGCACATTGTGGGCGGGGCAAAAGGCAAAAGGGACCGACGGGAGGATCAGGAAAAACAAAAGGGACTCGAAGGGGGTGTGACCGCTGCGTGATGTAGGACAGCAGTCCCGGCTGAAAGCTCCCCCGGAGCGGGGATTTCCTAATCCCCGTCCCCTTGTAGCGCGAAGCAACGGTGGATAAAAACAACAGGAAAAATACATAAAAAAGCGAGTGGTGGTTTTGAGGGGAACAGCGGGCCCGCTGATGAGCTTCGCTCAAGCGGGGTGGCCGCACTGGATGTTTAGGCCGGGGTGGATGCCGC
>JANMGP010000258.1:0-8750 GCA_031374705.1 Verrucomicrobiaceae bacterium
TCGAGCTAGAACTCCGACACTCAAATGTTCGGCGATCTGGCCTCCGGTGTTCATTGTCATTTTTGTGCGTGCCATATTGCGCAGCACTCTAAATGCCGCGAACAGGGAAAACAAGCTCTAAGTGAACAGTATTGGGGTTAACCCTCACGAAAAGTCGAATGTATGTGCCGATTTGGGATTTCGAGCATCGGACCTTCTCCAGAGCAATTGCGTTATTTGGGTCGAAGGGCCTTCGGACCGAATATATCTCCGAGAGTGGATCCGCCTCGCCGATGAAGACGTGATTGAAGGGGTCCACTACACCGTCATGTTTTACGGGGGCAAGCTGCTCTATCATTTGACTCCGGACGATCCCAACGAAGCCGATGTGGGAAGATTCATTTCTCTTCGGAAGTTGAATAGAGACATTGTCGTCGTCATGGACAGCGATCGGAAATCCGATGCAGCCAAAGTCAATGCAACGAAGGTTCGAATTGTTGAGGAGTTCGAAAAGGCCGCCGCCGACGGAGGGCATGGATTTGCTTGGATAACCGATGGTCGGGAAATCGAGAATTACGTCCCTGTCGATGGTTTCAACGAGGCACTTGTCGCTGAGGGTGAAGCTCGCGCAGTGAAGAGCAACAAATTCGCGGACTATCCCGGCGACAGCGATAAAGTCGCAATCGCCCTGTGGCTCGTCGAAAACAAACGGCTTTCGCTCGATGGGCTCGACTTGAAAGCGCGCATCGACGCCCTCGTCGAATTCATCCGCCAATCGAACGAGCCTTCGAACCCTTCCCGCGCGTAGTTTTAAAGCAACGGCATTGAGGATTGAGGGCGACGCCGATTGGTGGCAATGCGAGATTTTGGAATGCCCCTCTCTGGTTGGATTCTGTGGAGGAAAGCTCTCGCCGCTATATAGTGTGGTCAGATTCACGGCCTTCTCTTTCTGTTGAATCGCTTGCCGTTTCTGGATGCCTGCATTGCCGGTCTGGCGTGCTGCATGACGCGTCTTATCGGAAGAATTATTCCGGTATCGTGCTGCATTGCCGGGCTGGCGTGCTGCATGACGCGTCTTATCGGATGAATTTATCGGATATCGTGCTGCATTACCGGTCTGGCCTGCTGCCTGACGGGGTGGTGGGGGGGCATTTTTGGGCGGTGGGGCTTATGGCTCGGGGTGGGGGGATTTTGACTTCCGTGCAAAGGAGCGGGGGCGCGGGTGGTTGTATGGGTCCATCCATGAAGACACGTATTCTTTCACTCCTCGGCCTTATTGCTATCACTTTCAGCCCCGTTCATGCGGATGACGTGGAGCGGATTCAGGACATCATCTACACGAAACACGATGGCGTGGCGCTGACGATGGATGTGTTCAAGCCGGCGAAGCCGAATGGGGCGGGGGTCATCAAGATTATCAGCGGGGGATGGAAGTCGAATCACAATGGGATCAGCGACGGCGGGTGGACGAAGTCGGGCTACACGACGTTTGTCGTCGTGCATGGGTCGCAGCCGCGGTTTCAGGTGGAGGAGATTGTGGCGGACTTGAATCGCGCGGTGCGGTTCATCCGTGCGAATGCCGCGAAGTATGGGGTGGACCCGATGAAGCTCGGCGTGACGGGTGGCAGCGCGGGCGGGCATTTGAGCCTGATGCTGGCGACGCGCGGCGGCGATGGGAACCCGAAGGCGGCGGACCCGGTGGACCGCGAAAGCAGCGCGGTGCAGGCGGTGGCGTGCTTTTATCCGCCGACGGATTATTTGAACTGGTTCGAGGATGCGATAACGCGGTGGGTATTGGCAAGCTCGCGGCTTACGCGGGTGCCTTCGGCCCGAAATCGACGACGCCCGAAGGCCGCGAAGCGCTGGGTCGCGAAGTGTCGCCGCTCTACTGGGTGCATAAAGGACAGCCGCCGGTTTACATCGTGCATGGCAACGCGGACCCGCAAGTTTCGCACACGCAATCGATGCGGTTCATCAAGCGCACGGGCGAGGTGGGCGCTGTCTGCGAAGTGCTGATTCGCGACGGCGCGGGGCACGGTGGCTGGCAGGAGATGGGCGAGGACAACGCGCGGATGGCGGAGTGGTTCGACCTTCAACTGCTCGGCAAACAACCGGCCAAGCCGTTCACTTTCGGCGTTTCCACGCTCCCGAGCACGCCGACGAAGCGTTGAGGCCACTTCCCTTCCCCACTGAACCGCGATGTGGAGAATGTCCTCCGCGCGCCTGCTGCTTCCGCTGAACGAGCTGAGGGTGGATTACGGCACTGCGATGTGAAGCAAGTGCTGCGCGCCGGTCGTGTCGGTGGCTTTCACGATTACGCTGCCGAGGCTATTAAAGCTCCGCGTCTGTGCGGGGCTTCCGATTACGCCGCCCAGCACCGTGAACGATCTCACTGTGCTCGCGCCGATGGCGTCGCCTTTGCGGATGAGCAGGCGTAGCGCGCCGAAGCTATCCGTCGCCCAAAGACCCACATCGTTTGCAGTCGTGATGCCGCCGGGGCCGGGCGATGCCGCGCCGCTTTTGCTGTGCATCGTCGCCACGAAAATCGGGCCGCGTCCTTCGGGCAGTGCGAGCGAGGTGAATGCCTTCCACTGCGCGCCGGCCGGAGCCTCGGGCGGTTGTGCGCTTTCGCGGGCTACGAGACGCATGCCGTTTGTGTCGTCGGAAAACCAGATGCCGTCGTTGTTTGCGGCGGTGGTCGCTCCGGGCACTGTCTTCATCGCGCCGATGAATGCCACGCTGCGGTTGCTCGCATTTACCGGGTCTTTGAACGCCGCGAAAGTCCCCGCGCAGCCGGGCGCAGCGTCGCCTTTTCCCACGATGCGGGCTGCGAGGTAATCCACATCATCCTCCGCAAAAATCGCCACATTGTTTGCAGAAGTCGCCGTCCCCGTGCCGGGCTTCACCGTGCCGAGGAACGCCATCGCCGTGCTCCCTGATTTCTGCGTCGGCAACCCAAACTTCTGCCATACCGCCCCCGGCCCGTAGCCCACCGCATCCCCGCCCGACACGTAGTGAAAAGCTCCCGACCCATCCTGCCCGATGAGGCCCAGCGCCTGCCGCGCATCCGCGAGCGTCACGCGCACCACCGTGGAATTCGTGGGATTCATATAATCATCAGCCCCATCCGACTCCATCCCGCGCCCTTGCCCCGCCGAGCCGGGATGCGCCACCAGCGCCGCAACCGTCTTCACCGTCGAGCCCAATAGCGGGTCGCCTTCGCGCAGCGCAAGCGTCACCGCCTCACGCCATGAGTCCCATACAAACAGGCCCGAATCATTCGCCGTCGTCACCCCGCCGGGCCCCGGCGAAACACCCGCCGTTTTTGAGGAAAGCCTGGCGGTAAACGCCACGCCGCGCCGTCCCGCCGCCACGGACGTAAAACTTCCGAATTCCTCAGCGCGGGACTCCGACAATACTCCCGTGCTGCTATGCCCAAAGCCAGTCCGAGCAATGATTCCCGGCCCATATCCCGGGGTCACCAGGCGCAAATCCGGAACGGAGAACACGACCTGATAAGTCTTCGCCGGCACGTCAAAAACGGCCGCAACCGAAAGCGTCCCAATCCACACCACGGCACCGGAGACCCCGAGCACCGGGTCTTTCAAAGCACTGATCACCTGCCTTGAGTCGCCTTGAAATACCTGCCCCACCTTCACCACCACCTTCATCGTCGCCATATCCGCCAACTCCCACCCGAGGATCGCCGTCGTAGAAACGGCCCCCACTTTATAAGTCGCCAGCACCACTGCCTGTCCCGCGTCATTGATCGAAGGAACACCAAACGTCGCCCACACCGCCCCCGCCGGGATGCCGCTATTTTCCACACCCGCACCCGGCACCGGCGCACCCTTCGAGCCGAGCACCGTGCGCACCGGGTTCGCAGGCACCACGCGCACATAAAAATACGTATGCCCCCAATTGCCCGCCGCATCCGTGCCAATCAAAAACACCGCCACCGTTCCCATCGAAAACGCCGTTCCCGGCGCAGGCAATTGGGTAAAAGAAACCGCATCGCCCGTCGCCTGCACACGATAATCCGGGAGCGCCCCCGCGGGAATCAACAGCGGTGAGAAATTCCCGCCCACGACGGGCGGCTGCGTATCCAGCGTCACATCCGTCGCCACAGCCGTCGCGGCGGGATTGCCCTGCGCATCGCGGTAAGAAAGCGTCACCGTATAAGGGCCGTCATACTCCAGCGGCAGGCCCGACTCCACTTCCGCCGCAGCCGCCGGGCTCCCCGCATCAAACGAAAATGAATGCGTCCCCGCACTCTCCTGCGAAGCCGTCAACACCAGCGGGCGGGTCAGCAAAGCACCCGCAAAAGTGAGCGTCACCGAGCCCGGCAGCGCAGCCTCCGGGAGGGTAAAGGCGACGTTCACCGTGTTGTTGATGAACGCGCTCGCGGCGGGAGCAGTGAGCGTGGGGGCGAGGGTCGTGGTATCGAGATTAAACGCGATCGCCTGCTCAATCATGCCGGAACTTCCATTCGACATTCCCGAAACTGTCACGCCTCGGGCCCGCACGAAACCTGTGCCGGGAAGCGCAAGAGAATGAATCTCCCAATTCCCGGTGGAGCCGATGCGATTTCCCATGCCAAGAGGCGTCCAGCTTGCGCCCGCGTCGATGCTGACTTCGAACGTAACGCACGAAAGCTCCGGTCCGCCGCCGCCCCGAGTCCAAAGCACTTGCGTTGCGTCCGGCACGGACATTACGTGGATCGAAGCATCATTCTGGAGCCGTGCGAACGTGTTCCGGACCGACGCGATTCCGCCATTTGGCTGGAGACTGGTGAAGCCCCCTCGAACCAGCACTCTTCCGTCAACTTGGAGCGCGATGTCTTCCACTGGTCCGTTGGGATTGGGGTCAAAACCCATATCCAGCGTTCCATCCTTGTTCAGCCTTGCAATACAGTTGCGCGCGGTTTGCGAGGGTGCACCGTTCGGCTGGAGCGCTGAGAAGAATCCTGCAACAAGCACCTTCCCGTCGGCCTGTAGTGAAATATTTCCCACGTAGTGCGCGACAACGCTGCCAACCGATGGATCAAAGCTGGTGTCAAGCGTCCCGCCTGCATTCACGCGGGCGATTCGCTTCCGAGTCGTCGTCAGCACTCCGTCCGGCTTCACAGTCGTGAAGTTCCCGCCAAACAAGATTTTTCCATCCGAATCTACCGCAATGGTCCGGACAAACGTCCCGTTCGGGGAGGGATTAAAGCCGGAATCCACTGTCCCGTCCGGGTTCAATCGAGCAATCCGGTTGCGCAAAACCGTAGGCCCGCCGTTGGGCGCGAGTGAGGTAAATGTACCGCCAATCAGTATTTTCCCGTCCGGCTGGAGCGCGATACACACCGCCCCATTCGGACTCGGATCGAAACCGGTGTCCAAATTACCATCCGCGTTCACCCGCGCGAGGCTGTACCGCGTGGTCGGCATCTCCGCACCATTCGGCTGCAAACTGTCAAACAAACCAGCGAGAAGAATCTTTCCGTCCGGCTGCAACACCATCGCGCCAACCGTTCCAGAGCCATTTGGGTCGAATCCGGAATCGAGTGTTCCGTCCGAATTCACACGTGCAATCCGGTTGCGAGGCACTGACGAAAGTGCTCCGTGAGGCTGGATTCCGGTGAAATCGCCGGAGATCAAAATCTTCCCGTCCGGCTGAACCGCGATGCTCCACACTTTTTCGTTCAGTATGGGATCGAACGCTGCATCCAGCGTCCCATCGGCATTGAGCCGTGCGATGTTGCCGCGCGGCACACCGAGGACCGACGTAAAGTTTCCGCCAATCAACACCTTCCCGTCCGGCTGAACCGCCGTGGCATGCGGAACCCGACCGGTAAAACCACCCTGAACCAAATTGATATCCAAAGGATCGAGATCGCCTGGTGCGGCACGGCACGGCTGGATCGGAAAGATGAGGAAGAATGCGAGAGGGACGAGGACTGAGAGGTGGCGGAAGGTTTTCACGAGTTCAGGCTTCTATGGTTCGGCATCTCGAAATGCAAGGAGAGCAGCGTATAGAAATCGTTACCCGCGGAAGGCATGAGGGTCGGGCTGAAACGATGGTATCGAGTAGGTCAGTATTTGGTGCCGCGGGTTCTCCCTGCTGCAATTTGGTTGAACGATTTGCCATCGCCGTCGATTGATGGAATCTGCATGTCTGATTTCACGCTCACGTTTCTCGGCACCGGCACTTCGCTCGGCATCCCGCTCATCGGTTGCGACTGCGAGGTGTGCTCGTCGCACGACCCGTGCGACAAGCGGACGCGGGCTTCGATTTACTGCGAGACGCCGGAGTGCGCGTGGAATGTGGATACGGGGCCGGATTTTCGCGTGCAGGCGCTCCGCGAGAATATCCGCCGGATGGATGCGGTGATTTTCAGCCACGCGCATACGGACCACGTCATGGGGTTCGATGATCTCCGGCCCTACTGCTTTGGCGGACGCAAATTGCCGATTTACGCCTCCGCCGAAACCATGCGCACGATCCAGCGCTCGTTTGCTTTTGCGTTTGAGGAAGACCTGCGGTCATACGGCTATCTGCGCCCGGAGCCCCACATTGTGGACGGGCCGTTTCAGCTCGGCGGGACGACCATTACTCCCCTGCCCGTGCCGCATGGACGGGTGACGACTTTCGGATATCTCTTCACGCGCGGCGGTAGGAAACTCGCGGCGTATTTGAGCGATTGCAAGGCGGTGCCGCCACCGGTGATGGAGGCGATTGCGGGAGTGGAGGTAGTGATTCTCGATGCGCTCCGCCACAAGGAACATGGCACGCACATGAACGTCGCCGAGGCCCTCGCAGTCGCCGCGCAAGTGAAGGCGTCGCAGACTTGGTTCACGCATCTTTGTCACGACCTCGGCCATGCCGAACTCGAACGTACGCTTCCCTCCGGCGTCCGCATCGCGTACGACGGCCTCAAACTCCGCCTATGAAACGCATTCTCATTTCGCTCATCGCTTCCGTGCTCGCCGCTTCCGCGCAGGACACCGGCGATTTGCCCGTGCAGCAAAAGATTCCGCCGATTCCGGACGCGAAGCCCGAGATGCTGACTGATGCGGAACTCGCCGCGCAGACTGTCGTGGTCTATAATGAGAACGACCTCGACTCCGTGGGACTCGCGAGTTTTTACGCGGAGCAACGCAGCATCCCGAAGGGAAATCTCGTCCCTCTGAAAACCTCGGGCCGCGAGGAAATCACGCGCCGCGAGTACGACGACACCATCGCCGAGCCTCTCCGAAAAATCTTCACCGAGCGTGGCTGGTGGAAGCTCCGGACCGAAGTGACCGACGCCGGGATGGTGGAGGAAACGAAGATCCGGTTCGTGGCGCTGATACGCGGCATCCCGCTAAAGATCGCCGCAACGACTTCAAAATACGAAGGCGACGTCATTGAGGGTGACCCGGCGGAAATCGTGCAACAAAACGCCGCGGCGGTGGACTCGGATCTGGCGATCCTCGGTCTTTGGTCGCGCCGCATTTCCGGCGTGCTGAAGAATCCCTATTACCGCGATACGAACTCCATTCACAAAACGGATATGACAAGCCAGTTGCTCGTCTGCCGACTGGATGCCCCATCGGTAAGCGACGTGCGGAGGATGATCACAGATACCATCGCAGCCGAGAAGACGGGCCTGCGTGGCTTTGCGTATCTGGACGCCCGCGGCCTCCCCGAGGACGACAAGCGCGTCGCGGGTTTGGTGGAGGCCGACCGGTGGATCTTTAACGCCGCCGAGCATCTGCGCGCGGACGGAACTCCGGTGATTTTGGACAACGGGCCCGCGCTTTTTCCGGAGCCGTATCCGATGCGGAACTGCGCGCTGTATCTAGGCTGGTACAACGAATTCATGCACGGGCCGTTCACGCAGGGCGGGTTTAAATTCGTCCCCGGCGCGGTCGCGGTTCACATCCATTCGTTCAGCGCCGAGTCGTTGCGGACCACGGTGCGCAATTGGTGCGGGCCGTTGATCGCGCGCGGGGCGGCTGCGACCATGGGCAACGTGTATGAGCCGTATCTCACGCTCACTCCACACCTCGACGTATTCGAGCGCCGCCTCAGCGAGGGCTTCACGTTTGCCGAGGCGGGACACATGTCGGTGCGCTTTCTGTCGTGGATGACGACGTGGGTCGGCGACCCGCTTTACCGACCGTTCCGTTTTCGCGTGGAAGGGAAAATGCAGCCCCCCAACGAATGGGACGCCTACCGCGCCGGCGTGGCCGCGTGGGTCAAGCCGGGAGGGAACGACCAGTCACTCGTCGATGCCGCGAAGCGCCTGAAAAGCGGCGCGATCTCCGAAGGACTCGGCCTGCTCCACCTGCGTGCGGGGAACAACGCTAATGCACAGCGCGCTTTTCAGCAGGCCCGCTCGTTTTATTCGAATGCGGAAGACCAGATTCGCGTCGCGGTCCACGAGACTGCATCGGTGCAGGCCCAGAAGGGAAACGCCGCTGCGCTCGCGTTTGTCCGCCAGCAAATATCGACGCACGACGCGAGCACCGGCGTAAACATTCTGAGGATCGTCGAGGCTTCATTTGCGCCGCCGAAAAAGTCGAACGCTCCTGCGCCGAAACTGCTCAAGCGGTAGTAACGGATCGATAACAAATCTCCAGGCGACAGACCCGGGCCGCCGGAGTTACCCCGAGTTCCGCACTTCGCACCCTGCGCGAAAAAACTTTTCTCTGACGGCGTCCGTCCGCGCGGTGGCGGCTTCTCTGGCGGCGTGCGGTTTTTAGCGTTGTAGTGAAGAAGACCCCGTTGCGAAACGCCCTCCA